>CAYLMA010000008.1:0-125175 GCA_964384915.1 uncultured Sulfuricella sp.
CGCCGGGCGGCTCCATCATCGCCGCCGCCACGTCGCACGAGGCGATGATGGCGTATTGCGGGCTGGTGGAAGTGTGCATCAGGTAGGCTTCGTTGAACACGTCGCGGTCGAATTTCCCGGTGTCCGAATCCTGCACCAGGATCTGCGAGGCCTGCGACAGGCCGGCCAGCAGCTTGTGGGTGGACTGGGTGGCGAAAATGGTGGATTCCTTCGGGCGCGGCCGGTCCTTGCCGATGGCGTGCATGTTCTTGTAGAAATCGTGGAAAGTGGCGTGCGGCAGCCAGGCTTCGTCGAAGTGCAGCGTGTCGATCTTGCCGTCCAGCATGCCCTTGATGGTTTCCACGTTGTAAACCACGCCATCATAGGTGCTCTGGGTGATGGTGAGTACGCGTGGCGCGCCCGTGGCTTCGCGCGCAAACGGGTTGGCGGCGATTTTCTTCTGGATGTTTTCCCACTTGAATTCTTCCAGCGGGATCGGCCCGATGATGCCGTAGTGATTGCGCGTCGGGGTCAGGAACACGGGGATCGCGCCGGTCATGATGATGGCGTGCAGAATCGATTTGTGGCAGTTGCGGTCGACCACCACCACGTCGCCCGGCGCCACGGTGGAGTGCCACACCATCTTGTTGGAGGTGGAGGTCCCGTTGGTCACGAAAAACAGGTGGTCGGCGTTGAAAATGCGCGCGGCATTGCGCTCGGAAGCCGCCACCGGGCCGGTATGGTCGAGCAGCTGGCCGAGTTCGTCCACCGCGTTGCACACGTCGGCGCGCAGCATGTTCTCGCCGAAAAACTGGTGGAACATCTGCCCCACCGGGCTCTTGAGGAAAGCCACGCCGCCGGAGTGCCCAGGGCAATGCCAGGAATAGGAGCCGTCAGCCGCGTAGTGGGTCAGGGCGCGGAAGAAGGGCGGCGCCAGGGAATCGAGGTAGGCCTTGGCTTCGCGCACCACGTAGCGGGCGATGAACTCGGGGGTGTCCTCGAACATGTGGATGAAACCGTGCAATTCCTTCAGCACATCGTTGGGAATGTGGCGCGAGGTGCGCGTTTCGCCGTACAGGAAAATCGGGATTTCGGCGTTGCGGCGGCGGATTTCCTCGACAAAGGCGCGAATCTGGGCCACGGCATGCTCCGCCAGTTCGGGCGTGGTGAACTCCTCGTCGTCGATCGACAGGATGAAGGTCGAAGCGCGGCTCTGCTGCTGGGCGAATGAGGTCAAGTCGCCGTAGCTGGTGGCGCCCAGCACCTCCAGGCCCTCTTCCTCGATGGCCTTGACCAGTACGCGCACGCCGATGCCGCTCGCATTTTCCGAGCGGAAATCTTCGTCGATGATAACTACGGGAAAACGGAAACGCATGACTTCTCCTTCGCGCCACGGAAGAGCAGGTGCTCCTCCAGTGGTGGATTAACGCAAACTGACCGAACTGGATGACAGGGGGGCAAGCCAGCTTTTAGCCATTGCCGCACCGAATTTTTTGGCGACGCGCTCGGCAAAGCCTTCCTGCGGGGTGAAATCCATCATCTCCTCGGCCTTGATGACTTCGCGCGCAACATACTCGGCGCTGCCCAGGCCATCCGCCAGGCCGAGCTGGATGCTCTTCTCGCCGCTCCAGACCAGGCCGCTGAACATTTCCGGGGTTTCCTTGAGGCGCTTGCCGCGGCCCTGGCGCACGACCTGGATGAACTGGTTGTGGATTTCGCCCAGCATCTCCTTGGCGTACTCTTCCTGTTTTGGGTTGG
Source organism: uncultured Sulfuricella sp. (assembly GCA_964384915.1). GTDB lineage: Bacteria > Pseudomonadota > Gammaproteobacteria > Burkholderiales > Sulfuricellaceae > Sulfurimicrobium. Next base: position 1,738 of record CAYLMA010000008.1, read on the forward strand.
CTGGGGAGAAGGGGTCAAGGAAGCCCTTGTTTTCTCCCGCTGCCAGCAGGCGGCGCTCGACCCCCAGTTTGTCCATGGCGCCGGTAAAGCCGAAGCTGTCCATGATCACGCCGATCGAACCGACGATGCTGGCCTTGTCGACGTAAATCTTGTCCGTGGCTGCGGCAACGTAATACCCGCCGGAAGCGCAGATGTCCTCCACCACGGCATACAGCGGCGTGTTGGGGTTTTTGGCGCGCAGGCGGCGGATTTCATCGTTGATATAGCCGGCCTGCACCGGACTGCCCCCCGGGCTGTTGATGCGCAGAATGACGCCCTGGGTGTTCTTGTCCTTGAAAGCGGCCTGCAAGCCGTTGATCACCCGTTCGGCGTTGGTGTCCGCGCCGATGCCGATCACGCCGTGCAGATCCACGACAGCAGTATGTTTGCCGGAGCGGGGTATTTCGCCGTGATCCATCCAGCCCATGGCTAGCGCCAGCAATGCGAGCAGATAGATGAACGTCAGGAGCTTGAAAAAAATGCCCCAGTGGCGCGCGCGGCGTTGTTCCTGCAGCGCGGAGAAGGCAAGTTTCTCTAGGGTTTTGCGTTCCCAGTTGTCGGGATCGGACATGGTTGTCGGCTTCTCTTGGAAAGGATTTTGAAGGGGAGATATTTTACCCGAATTGGCCCATGATGCAGCCCTAATATGTCAGCCAGTCGTTTTTCAGGCGTTATCACGCAGCCATTGATGCAATTCACCAAAAGTTCCGGCGCATGCCAGCGGAGCGAATCCCACCAGCCCCTCCCTGGGATGTGCGCCGTAAGCCGCGCCCAGGCTGGGTACCCCGGCGTTGACGGCCATTTGCAGGTCATGGCTGGTGTCGCCGATCATGAGGGTTTTGTCAGGCGTGGCGCCCAAACGTTCCATCAGCTCCAGCAGCATCTGAGGATGAGGCTTGGAAAAGCTCTCGTCGGCGCAACGGGTGGCATGGAAATAGGGCCTCAGGCCGGTATGGTCGAGCACGCGGTCGAGGCCGCGGCGGCCTTTGCCGGTGGCGACTGCGAGCATGAAGCCTGCTGCGTGGAATTCCCGGATCGCTTCTTCGGCACCGGCAAATAGCGGTATTTCAGCGTCCTGGGCCATGAAGTGGACACGATAGCGATCGGCCAGGCGACTGTAATCCGCCGCAGCCATGTCGGGAAAGAGGGCGGCAATCGCCTCGTTCAGGCCCAGGCCGATGATATGGCGCGCAGCCGCTTCGCTCGGTTCGTCCGCGCCGATGTCGCGGCTCGCGGCCTGAATGGCGGCCACGATGGTGGCGGCCGAGTCCATCAGGGTGCCATCCCAGTCGAAAACCAGCAGATCAAATTGTTTCGGCATTGCCTTGCTTATCCAGAGAACTCAAAAATTTTTCCAGTTCCGGCGGCAGCGGCGCTTCGAGGGTAAGTTGCTCGCCGCTGACCGGGTGCCGGATTACCGCCCTATGTGCGTGCAGGAACATGCGTTTCAAGCCTTTGCGCTGCAATTCCTTGTTTAGCGGGAAGTCGCCGTACTTATCGTCGCCGGCGATGGGGAAGCCGAGGTGGGCGAGATGAACACGGATCTGGTGGGTGCGTCCGGTCTTGAGTTCGGCTTCGAGCAGGCTGAACTCCGGCCAGCGTTTTTGCAGGGTAAAGATGGTGTGCGAGACTTGGCCGTCTTCGCGCACGCAGACGCGGCGCTCCCCTTCTGCGGTCAGATACTTGAACAGCGGAAATTTTACGTGGCGGCGCTCGTCCGGCCAGGCGCCCTTGACCAGTGCGTAATAAAACTTGTCCATTCCGCCTTCGCTCGCGCGGCCGCCTTCGCGCATGGCTTCGTGCAGTTTGACCAGGGCGCTGCGTTTTTTGGCCAGCAGCAGTACACCGGAGGTTTCCCGGTCGAGGCGGTGAGCCAGTTCGAGAAACTTGAGTTCGGGACGCTCCAGGCGGAGTTGTTCGATGACGCCGCGGCTGATGCCGCTGCCGCCATGCACGGCCATGCCGGAGGGTTTGTTGATCACCAGCAACGCGCTATCCTCGAAGATGGTGCAGGATGCCAGTTTGGCGCTGACGGGCTGGGGATTCACGGGCTCGCGCCGTGCCATCTGCACCGGCGGAATGCGCAGCACGTCGCCCAGGACCAGGCGGTAGGTGGCATCGACGCGCTTCTTGTTGGCGCGCACTTCGCCCTTGCGCAATATCCGGTAAACATGGCTTTTGGGGACGCCCTTAAGCCGCTTCAGCAGGTAGTTGTCGATGCGCTGACCTTCGCCGTCTTCGCCTATGGTGACCATGGCGACGGAATTTTTGCCCAATTCATTCATTTTGCTTATACTAGCCGGGTTGTGCCGGGATGGGAACTCATATAATCCGGCTACAGCACGGTTTCAGTAACAAAACAGCCATTTTTTCAAATACTTATGAATTCTGGCTGGCCTGGTTACAACGCTCACCAATTATTAAAGTAGCGATGGTTTAGTATTTGCGCGCTCTAAATAGGCGATATTTTCAAGTTTTGCCCGAACGATACGCCCCGCATAAGACGCTCCTCCTGGCCGGTTTTTGAGCCTGAGCGCGGTGGGGATGAGCCCCGGTTTGGTACCGGGCTTTGTAAATGTATTTTTGGTTATGGCATGGCATTTGATTGCGTTGAGAATGATGCATCGTGTTCATGCGCAGGTTCTGGTGCCGAACGAAAAAATTTCTGGAAACAACCCGGTCTTGAAGTTGGCTGAAAATCATAACCTAATGATTCAACCGAAATAACTTTCCGGTTTCGTGGATCCCTGGTCCGCGAGGCGGGTTGTTTTGCCCCGTGGAGAGCGCGGGGGAAATATGTAATGAAACGTATGCTGTTCAACGCAACCCAGGCTGAGGAGTTGCGCGTCGCGATTGTCGATGGTCAGAAACTGATAGACCTCGACATCGAATCAGCCGGAAAAGAGCAACGCAAGAGCAATATCTACAAGGGTGTCATCACCCGCATCGAACCTTCCCTGGAAGCCGCTTTCATCGACTATGGCACGGACCGTCACGGTTTCCTGCCGTTCAAGGAAGTCGCGCGCAGTTTTTTCAAGCTACCTGAAGGCGTGGAAGTCTCAAAGGCTCGCATTCAGGATGCGCTGAAAGAGGGCCAGGAAATCATCGTCCAGGTCGAGAAGGACGAGCGCGGCAACAAAGGCGCCGCGTTGACCACCTTCATCAGCCTGGCCGGGCGCTATCTCGTCCTGATGCCCAACAACCCCCGTGGCGGTGGCGTATCGCGCCGCATCGAGGGCGAAGACCGCGAAGAATTACGTGAAACCATGTCGCAGCTGGACGTGCCTGCCGGCATGAGCATCATTGCCCGTACCGCGGGCATCGGCCGCACCCTCGAAGAACTGCAATGGGACATGAACTACCTGCTCCAGCTGTGGCGCGCCATTGAAGGAGCGTCCACGCTCCAGAGCGGCGCCTTCCTGATCTATCAGGAAGGCAGCCTGGTGATCCGCGCCATTCGCGACTATTTCCAGCCGGACATCGGCGAGATACTGATCGACACCGCCGATGTGCACGAACAGGCCATGCAGTTCATGAGCCACGTCATGCCCAACAACGTGGGCAAGGTCAAACTCTATTCCGACGACGTGCCGCTGTTCTCGCGCTTCCAGATCGAACACCAGATCGAAACCGCCTTCTCGCGCGAAGTTTCCCTGCCTTCCGGCGGCGCCATCGTGATCGACCACACCGAGGCGCTGGTCTCGGTGGACGTCAACTCCGCCCGCGCAACGCGCGGGTCGGACATCGAGCAGACCGCGTTCAATACCAACCTCGAAGCATCGGACGAAATCGGCCGCCAGCTGCGCCTGCGCGACCTGGGCGGCCTGGTGGTGATCGATTTTATCGACATGGAAAGCCAGAAAAACCAGCGTGAAGTAGAAAATCGCCTGCGCGATGCGCTGCACCATGACCGGGCGCGGGTGCAGATGGGCAAGATTTCCCGCTTCGGCCTGCTCGAACTGTCGCGCCAGCGCCTGCAGCCTTCCCTGGGCGAGACCAGCCACATTCCCTGCCCGCGCTGCCACGGCACCGGCCATATCCGTGGGGCCGAGTCGTCCGCCCTGCACATCCTGCGCATCCTGCAGGAAGAGGCGATGAAGGAGAACAGCTCCGCCATCCACGCCCAGGTTCCGGTGGATGTTGCAACTTTCCTGCTCAACGAGAAGCGTGCCGATATCTACGGCATCGAATCGCGCCACAAGGTCAGCGTGGTGCTGATTCCAAATATTCATCTTGAAACGCCGCATTATTCCATCGTGCGTTTGCGTCATGAAGATGTCGCCGAAGGTGCGCCACCCAGCTACAAAATGGTCGAACTGCCGGCAGAAACGGCAGAGACTGCTACTCCGTCACAGGAAGTCAAGCCGCCTCGTCCGCAGGCTGCGGTGCGCGGCATTACCCCGGCCCAGCCGGCGCCGACACGGCCTGAACCAGTGCTCGAAACGCCATCCATTTTCGGCAAAATCAAGGGGTGGCTGCAAAAATTCAGCGCGCCCAAGGAAGAAGAGCCTGTCGAAAAACCCAAGCCGAAGACTCAGCGCGAACGTCGTCCGGAGCGTGGGCCGCGCCAGGGGCAGGAACAAGGTGGGCGCGGCCAGCGCCGCGGTGGTGGTGAAGGCCGCGGAGAACGCCCGGAGCGTGGAGAACGTCCTGAGCGTGCTGAGCGTCCCGAGCGTGCGGAGAAAGCCGAAGGCCGGGACCGTGGAGAACGTGGTGAGGGTCGTGGCGATCTCAGGAAGGAGCTTGCGGCCAAAGCCGAACGCACTGCACCGCAGGCAGCTGCTGTCGCGGAAAAAGGACCTCAGCAGGCGGCCGGCGAAGCTGGCAGCGAGGGTCGCGGCAAGCGCAACCGCCGCGGCGGACGGCGTGAGCGTGAACGGCGTGAGGAAGTGCGCGCGGATGGCGCTGCACCTGGAGAGGCCGAAGTGTTGCATGGTGAAGCCCAGGCAGCTGAAGTAATCGCCGCGACAGCCGTGGTGGAGCAGTTTGCCTCCCCTGCCGTGGTCGAGCAAAACCTTGCCCCTGCTGCTGTGGAGCAGGTGGTTGCCTCCGCCGCCGTAGTGGAAACCGCCGCTCCTGAGGCGGCACCTGTCGAAATTCCCCAGCCGCAGCCAGAAGCACCGGCTGTGGCGGCGGAGCCCGAAGTCGTGGAAGCCGTGCTTGCGGAACCAGAAGTAACGGCACCCCCGGTCACGGAACCTGAAGCAGAAGCCGCAGTGGAAGCTCCGGCACCTGTCGTGGCTGCCGCTCCAGAAGCTCCGGCCCAGGCTGCCCCTGCGGAAATTCCGGCAGAACCGGTCTCGACCTTGCAGCAGGTCGAAACCGTGGCGGCTCCTGTTGAGATTGAAGCTGAAGAGCCGCCGGCAAAGTCGCGCGCACCGCGTCGTCGGCGCCGTCCGGCCGCAGCCGTGGCAGCGGAGAGTGGCCTGGTGCAGGTGGAAACCAAGGCTGAGCGCCTGCAGCGCCTGGAAGCCGAGGCCGCTGAAGCGGCTGTTCCCGCTACGCCAAAGCCGCGTCCTGCTCGTCCAAAACCGGCCAAAGTAGAAGTTTCAGAGCCGCTCATGCAGGTGGAAACGCGCAAACCAGAATAGCTGTGGGCTTGCCCAGGCAATAAAAAAGGTGGCTTCGGCCACCTTTTTTTATTGCCTGGCGGCTAATGGCTTTCGCTCATTGTTTTTCGAACAACGCGATGGATTCGACATGGGCGGTATGCGGGAACATGTTGGCCACACCTGCGGCTTTTAGCGTATAGCCCTGGCCATGCACCAAGAGGGCGGCATCTCGCGCCAGGGTAGATGGATTGCAGGAGATATATACGATGCGTCCTGGGCCTTTGCCTTCCAGCGCCTTGATGACTTCCACAGCGCCATCGCGCGGCGGGTCGATCAATATTTTGTCGAAATGGCCCAGTGCGGCCAGGCTTTCCGGCGTGGCCTGAAACAGGTCGGCCTGCCGGAATTCAGTCATCTGCGCCAAGCCGTTGTATTCGGCATTCGACACGGCGCGGGCCACCAGGGCGGCGCTGCCCTCCACGCCGACGGCCGTCGCGCCGCGACGGGCGATGGGCAGGGTGAAGTTGCCCAGGCCGCAGAACAGGTCGGCGATGCGCTCGCCCGGCTGCGGGTCGAGCAGGGCCAGGGCGCGGCGCACCAGCAGGCGGTTGATGACCGGGTTGACCTGGGTGAATTCGGTGGGCTGGAACGGCATGGTGATGCCGAACTCGGGCAGGGTGTAGTTCAGCGGCGGCGCGTCCAGCGGGTAAAAGGGCCGCACCGTGTCCGGCCCCTTGGTCTGGGTCCAGAACTGGACCTTGTGCCGGTCCGCAAAGGCCTTGAGCAGGTCTTCATCGGCGGGTGTGAGCGGGTCCATGATGCGCAGCACCAGCACGTTCACGTCCTGCCCCAGCGCGATTTCGATTTGCGGCAGCCGTGCCCGGATGGTGAGCTGCCCGATCATCTGGCCCAGCGGCTCGATCAGGGCGGAGATGTGCGGCGGCAGGACTTCGCAGCGGCGCATGTCGATGACGAAGCTGCTGCGTTTTTCGTGGAAACCCACCAGCACCTTGCCCTTCTTCAGTGACATATCCTTGACCGAGATCCGGGCGCGTTGGCGGTAGCCCCAGGCTTCGCCGTGGATGGCTTGCAAGATGGATTGCGCCTTGACCTTGCCGATGTGCCACAGGTCGTCTTCCAGCACGCGCTGTTTCACCGCGACCTGGCCGGATTCCTCCAGATGCTGCATGCTGCAGCCGCCGCACACGCCGAAGTGCGGGCATTTCGGGGTCACGCGCATGAAGCTGGAACGCATGATTTCCTTCATGCCGGCCATTTCATAGCTGGGTTTTTTCTTGAATACGGTATAGGTGACCTCCTCGCCGGGCAGTGCGCCTTCGATGAAGATCACCTTGCCATCCACGTGGGTGATGCCACGGCCTTCGTGGTCCAGGGATTCAATTCTAACGGTCATGATGTGATGCCAATCTTGCGTCAATATGGGTCAATAGAAATTGCAAGGGGGTGGTGTTAAGCGCCCAGCCGAGCGCAACACCCAGGCCGTCGGACAGCAAATCCAGCCAGTCGGCGGTACGGTAGCCGCTCCAGCCTTGCAACAGCTCGATGACCCCGCCGAAGGCAATGCAGGCGAGGGCAAGCCAGATACGTTGCTCGCGAGCGGCGTAAATCTGACAGAACCAGCCCATCAGCACGGCGTAGGAGAGCAGGTGTTCCAGCTTGTCGGCATGGGGGAAGCGCATGGGCGCGGGCGGAGAGGGGATAAGCGAGATATAGCTGATCAGGAATATGAGCAGCCAGCCGGCGGCGAGCCATATCTTGCGGTAAACCATGATGAATCAGGCGCTCCAGGCGGCCAGGAATTCACGCCAGTGGGCGGCGTCGATCTTGCCCAGCTGGCTGCGCACCAGCTCGCACTCCTCCCGGTATTGCACGGGCGTGAGCACGCCGCGCATCAGTTGGAAGCGCAGGAATACCAGGTAGGTGTTGACCACGTCGGTTTCGCAGTAATTGCGGATGGCGGAGATCTCGCCGTTCTGGAAAGCGTCCCACACCTTGGAGCCGTCCATCCCCAGTTTGCCGGGAAAGCCGCACAATTGGGCGATCTGGTCGAGCGGCGCGTTGGCGCGCGGCTGGTAGAGCGCCATCAGGTCCATCAGATCGAGGTGGCGGGTATGGTAGCGGCTGATGTAGTTGTTCCACTTGAACTCGCGGTCGTCCTCGCCCATGTCCCAGTAGCGCGGCGCCTGGATGCCGTGCATCAGGGCGCGGTAGTGCAGCACCGGCAGGTCGAAGCCGCCGCCGTTCCAGGAAACCAGTTGCGGGGTGTATTTCTCGATGCCCTCGAAGAAACGCCGGATGATCTCGGCTTCGCTGTCCTCCGCTAGTCCCAGGCTCCACACGCGAAAGCTGTCGCGCTCGCGCAGGGTGCAGGAGATGGCGACCACGCGGTGCAGGTGGTGCTGCAGGAAATCGCCGCCGGTGGCCTGACGCCTTTGCTGGAAAGCGATTTCCGCTACCTGGGCGTCAGGAGTGTCCGCGCTCAGGCCGTTAAGCGTGCGCAGCCCTTCGGTGTCCGGGACAGTTTCGATGTCGAAAACAAGGACCGGCGTCACTTTCGGGTCCAGGCGCCGCTCGGGTTCTGGTACCACCAGCCGGAAGCGGCCTTGCTGATCCAGCGCTGGGCGAAAGTCGAGCGCACTTCCTCCTCCCATTCCGGGTGGCCGTTGGCGCGGGCGATTTCGCGATACAGTGCCTGGCGGTCCTGGTTTTCCGCCGCCACCAGCGAATTCATCGCCTGGCGCTGGGCCAGCGGCGCGGCGCCAGGGTCACGCACCGCGACCAGCCCGTCGCGCGTCAGGCCCACCGCGCCGCTGGCGTAGAAACCCGCCAGTTCATTATGGCGCTGCTGCATGCTGTTTTTCAGGCTGGTGATGGCGGGGGTGTTGATCTCCAGGTCGGCGGCGGCCTGTGCGGCCGGTGCCCAGCAAAAGGCGGCAAGTAACAGCCATGAAAAGTGGCGCAGCATGGAATTCATTTCTTTTCTCCTTGCGAGTCGCTCTGGGCGCCCTGCTTGAGCTGCCAGATGTCGTCGATGATCTTGTCGGCGGCTTTTTCCGCGGCGGCCGCCGGGAAATAGATGTTGATGGTGACGCATCCCGCCATCACGCCGCCCAGCAGCAAGGCTGCGGCCAATAAGCTTGTTTTCATGTGGTCCTCGCTATTGAACTACGGGCGGGGCATTGCCTTGGGTCACACGCTGCAGGCGGGTGATCAGCTCGTCCCAGCCGACGCCGCGATTGTAACCGATTACCGTAATCGCCGGTATGCCGCCGCCCTGGACGATGACATAGCCGTTGGGCGCGGCGGCAATGCCATCCATGAGACAGACGCCGTTTTTCAGGACGCAGGACAGGCCGAGCCGGCGGTAGCCGAATTCCTCGAAGACGCCCAGAAAACTGCGCTGTATCGCCGCCGCGGCGCCTGCCCCGCCGAGGGCGGAAATGTTCTGCACCGCGCGCTGGGAAATCTTGCGCGGATAGTCGCCGGGGCTGCTGCGCACCGCGGCATCGAAGGCCACCGGCTTCCAGTTGGAGAGTTCCATGCCCTTGACCGCCACGTCGATACGCCCCTGCATGCTGCCGAAGGAAAAGGCGCGCGTCAGCAGGTCGAGATCCAGGTTGCGCATGTCGAGGCTGGCCTCCAGGCGCGGCGCGCGGCCCAGCGCGTCGAGCAGCACCAGATCCTGGATCACCAATGTGCCGTCAAAGGCACTGACCAGCAGCGCGCCATCCATCGCCAGCCTGCCGGATGCGTAATGCACGCGCGGCACCACCCCGGCCAGGGTGCCGTGCATTTTCGGCCAGTGCAGGGCGCTGGAAAGCTGCTCCATGGAAACGGGCGTGAGCCCGCCCTCGAATTCCCAGCGCCAGCCTTCTTTCGCCGGCGCGGCCTGAAAATTCTCGATGTTGAGCCTGCCGCCCAGGATCGGTATGGCGAGGCGGGGAATGCTGATGTTCCTGTCCAGGAGGTGGATGTCGGTCTTGAAGCCGTCGATCGGCAGCGCCAGGAGCTTGCCGCCGCCGATGGCGAGCTTGGCCACGCATGAGGCCTTGGTGCGCCACGGCAGGGTGAAATTCACTTCGCGCAGCGCGAAGCGCCCTTCCTTGTCCTGGAGCGAAGCATGGGCCAGGCTTAAATCCAGCGACTGGATTTCACCGCCGGCAATGCGGGCGGAAAAGCTGACTTTGCCCGTGGCGGCCGATTTGGCGAGGGCGGTCTTTTCCAGGAAGGGCAGCAGGAAGTTGGCGTGGAGAGCGCCGAGCTTGAGTTCCTTGCCCTCAAACCCGGCCATCGCAAATTGACGGGTGTTTACATCCCATTCGGCGGATGCCCTGACCTCGCCGATGTCGGGCCAGTGCAGCATGCCCCGTTCCAGTTCGATGCGCTGCGCATTGGCGCGCCCGCTGGCCGCGAGCCGCATGCCTCCGCCGCTGGCATAGAGCGGATGCCAATAGATTTCGCCCTGGTCCCATGTCGCGTTGGCCTGCCAGGCCAGTTCGCCGCGCGCCTGATGCGCCTTGAACTTGATTCTTCCGCTGATTTTTTCCCCGGCATGGAGGCCGCTGGCATCGCTGAAGGCAAGCCCGGAGAGGCGCAGGTCGGCGTCGGCGGCGAGCAGTTTTGCGCCACTGCCGCCGAGATGCAGCTTGCCGCTGATTTTCCCCGAACTTGGGGCTGGAATATTCATCGGTAACCAGGGTTTTGTATAAGTAATGTTGCCGTTCTCGATAACTGCCGTGACTTCCCAGTTTTTTTCCAGGCGCGCATCTAATCGCCAGCGTTCGCCTGCAGAGGGGATGAGATAGAGGTTCAGTTGCTTCGTACCGGAGGCATAACTGAAGCGCACCGGCCAGCTTTCTTGCAGGGTGCCCTGGTCGCAGGCGAGGGTGTCGCGCTCGATGCGGATTTTCGGGCAGTTCAGACGCACGTTGCGCCAGGTCTTGCCTTGCAGGGAAATTTTTCGGATGTGTGCGCTAAAGCTGTCGTTGTCCAGACGGGCATCGATTCCCTGAACCTGGAACGCGGGCGAGGCGATATCCGCTATGCTCAGGCTGATTTGCTGGCCATGGGCGGGTGAAATCGCGCCCCAGAGGAGAACGGCGGACAAAGAAAAAGGCCGGCAGCTTGTGGCTGCCGGCCCTGTTCTGGTGCCGATGAAGAGAGTCGAACTCCCGACCTTCGCATTACGAATGCGCTGCTCTACCAACTGAGCTACATCGGCGACGCTGCGCATTATATAACGAAAGTTTTGGCGGCGGCTATTTCATGCCCAGACGCGGTTCGAGATGGCGGCGGATGAATTCGTGGAAATGCACCATGCCGTCTTCCATCGGCGACTGGTAGGGCCCGGTTTCGTTGATGCCCTGGCGGTGCAGTTCGCGCCGCCCGTCATCCATGCGCTGGCAGATTTCTTCATCTTCGACAGCGGTTTCCGTGTACGCAGCCTGTTCGGCCTCGACGAATTCGCGCTCGAACAGGGCGATGTCCTCCGGGTAGTAGAACTCGACCACGTTGCTGCAGGTGAGCGGGCCTGTGGGCTGGATGTGGCTGATCACCAGCACATGGGGATACCACTCGATCATGATGTTGGGGTAGTAAACCAGCCAGATGGCGCCGTGGGTGGGAACCTTGCCGCCATCGTACTGGAGCAGCTGTTCGTGCCATTTCTGGTAGACCGGGCTGCCGGAGTGGCTCAGGCCGTCCTTGATGCCGACCGTCTGCACGCTGTGCCACTCGCCGAATTCCCATTTCAGCTCGTCGCAGTTGACGAAATTGCCGAGGCCGGGGTGGAAGGGCACGACGTGGTAATCTTCCAGGTAAACCTCGATGAAGGTTTTCCAGTTGAAGTTGTAGTGGTCCACCATCACGCGGTCCAGCATGTAGCCGGAGAAATCCAGGTCCTTCATCACGCCCAGGTTTTTGAGGTCGTTTGCCACATTGCGCTGGCCCGAGAACAGCAGGCCGTTCCAGTTCTGCAGCGGTGTTTTGCCCAGATCGAGGCAGGGGTTGCCGGGAAAATGCGGCGCGCCGATGAGCTTGCCATTCATGTCGTAAGTCCAGCGATGCAGCGGGCAGACGATATTCTTGGCCTGGCCGCGGCCTTTCAGCATGATGGCCTGGCGATGGCGGCAGATGTTGGACAGCAGTTCGACGCCCTGTTCGGTGCGCACCAGGGTCTTGGCGTGATTCATCCAGGCCAGCGAATGATAGTTTCCCACTTCGGGCACCATCAATTCGTGGCCGATATAATTCGGACCCTGGCTGAAAAAGAGCTGCTGCTCGATTTCATACACCTGCGGGTCAATGTACCAATCTACCGGGAGCTGCGGAGAGGTTTTCAGCAGCGCGGAAGTGTTGGCCAAATCAGACATAAACACCCCTGTTGAAGAATGAGGCCGGAACCGGAAAAAGCAGATTATTTTGTCCCAATTTGGCCCCCGGCGCAATATTCCGGTAAAATCTCAAGACATAAATTATGTAGACGGGCCTTTCCTGATTTGGATTGGCTTTTTTATTTTTACTGAATTCTTCCCAAATGAGCCGCCCTGCCAAGAATGCCCCCCCCAAAAGCTTCGAAAGCGCGCTCGCCGAGCTGGAGCAGGTCGTCGCCGACATGGAAGCCGGCCAGTTGCCGCTGGAGCAATCGCTTGCCGCATACCAGCGGGGCACGGAACTGCTTCGCTTCTGCCAGGAGGCGCTGCGGGATGCGCAGCAGCAGGTGAAAATCCTGGAAACAGGCTCGCTCAGGGATTTTAGTATTGACGGTGGGAATGTAGGTGCTAGCGAATAAGGATTTCAACGACTGGGCGCGGCAGCGCCAGATGCATATGGAAACGGTGCTGGATCGGGTGCTTCCGGCAGCGGATCTGGCGCCGCAGCGCCTCCATCAGGCGATGCGTTACGCGGTGCTGGATGGGGGCAAGCGGGTGCGCCCCTTGCTGGCTTATGCCGCAGGCGAGCTAACCCATGCCGCCGTCGAGCGCGTGGAAACCGTTGCAGCGGCGGTGGAGTTGATTCATGTCTATTCCCTGGTTCACGACGATTTGCCGTGCATGGATAATGATGCGCTGCGCCGTGGCAAGCCGACCTGCCACGTGGCGTTCGATGAAGCCACGGCGCTGCTGGTAGGGGATAGCCTGCAGAGCCTGGCGTTTCAACTGGTTGCGGAGCGGACTGTGGCTCATAGCCCGTCCGTTCAGCTTGAGCTGATTCGCTTGCTGGCTCTGGCTTCCGGTTCGCGTGGCATGGCGGGGGGACAGGCGATCGACCTGGAATCGGTGGGCAAGACCCTGACCCAGCCGGAACTGGAATTCATGCATATCCACAAGACCGGCGCGCTGATCCGGGCTGCAGTGCTGCTCGGCGCGCACGCCGGGAGCGGGTTGGATTCTTCCCAGCTGGATGCAATCAATCACTATTCCACATGTATCGGCCTCGCATTCCAGGTGATGGACGATATTCTCGACGTGGAGGCCAATACGGCCACGCTGGGGAAGACCGCGGGCAAGGATGCCGATCAGCATAAACCGACCTATGTCAGTATTCTCGGGCTTGAAGCAGCCCGCGAACTGGCCGAGGAACTGCATCACAATGCCCTTTCCGCCTTGCTCGAATTTGGCGATGACGCCAAAAGGCTGGCCCAGATTGCCGATTTCATTGTGCAACGCCAGTCCTGAATGACTTCCCTGCTTGAAACCATAGATAATCCACAGCGGTTAAGGCAGCTGGATCGCCGGCAGTTGCAGCAACTGGCGCAGGAACTGCGTCAATTCATGATCGACAGCGTGTCGCGCACCGGCGGGCACTTGTCTTCCAATCTGGGCACGGTGGAACTGACGATCGCGCTGCATTATGTTTTCAATACCCCGTCCGACCGGCTGGTGTGGGACGTGGGGCATCAGACCTATCCCCACAAGGTTCTGACCGGCCGTCGTGAAGCCATGAGCCGCCTGCGCATGCTGGGCGGTATTGCCGGATTCCCGCGTCGCGATGAAAGTGAATTTGACGCCTTTGGCGTCGGTCATTCCAGCACCTCCATCAGCGCGGCGCTGGGCATGGCAGTGGCGGCCAAGCTGCAGGGCGAGGAGCGGCGTTCGGTGGCGATTATCGGGGACGGCGCCATGACGGCGGGGATGGCGTTCGAAGCGCTGAACAATGCCGGAACCATGGATGCCAACCTGCTGGTGATCCTCAACGACAACGATATGTCCATCTCGCCCAATGTCGGCGCGCTCAACAATTACCTCGCCAAGCTGATGTCCGGGCGTTTTTATGCCGCAGCGCGGCGCGCTGGTGAAAAAGTTCTGTCGGTCGCCCCGCCCATACTCGAGCTGGCCAAGCGCGCGGAAGAGCACATGAAGGGCATGGTGATTCCGGGCACCCTGTTCGAGGAATTCGGCTTCAACTACATCGGGCCCATCGACGGGCACGATCTGGATGCGCTGATTCCCACACTCAAAAACATCAGGCAGTTGGAAGGGCCGCAGTTTCTGCATGTGGTCACCCAGAAGGGCAAGGGTTTCAAGCGCGCCGAAGAGGATCCCTGCCTCTATCACGGGGTGGCCAGATTCAACCCTGAAGATGGGATCGAGGAGTGCAAACCGGCCAGCAGCAAGACTTATACCCAGATATTCGGCGACTGGCTGTGCGACATGGCTGAGGCTGACCCGCGCCTGGTGGGAATTACGCCGGCGATGTGCGAAGGTTCCGGCATGGCGTGTTTTTCGAAACGCTTTCCTGCGCGCTATTTCGATGTCGGCATCGCCGAGCAGCATGCAGTGACTTTTGCCGCCGGCTTGGCTTGCGAAGGATTGAAGCCGGTGGTGGCCATCTATTCCACCTTCCTGCAGCGCGCCTATGACCAGCTGGTTCATGATGTCGCCCTGCAGAACCTGCCCGTGGTGTTCGCGATCGACCGTGCCGGACTGGTTGGCGCCGATGGCCCGACCCATGCCGGCAGCTTCGACCTGTCCTTCCTGCGCTGCATACCCAATATGGTGGTGATGGCCCCCAGCGACGAGAACGAGTGCCGCCAGATGCTTTATACCGCTTTCCAGCTGGATCAGCCGTCAGCGGTGCGTTATCCGCGCGGTGGCGGCAGCGGTGTGCCCATCGTGGCCGAGATGACGGCGCTGCCGGTGGGGCGCGGCGAGATCCGCCGCCAGGGCGAAAAGGTGGCCATCCTGGCTTTCGGCAGCATGCTTGCGCCAGCGCTGGCGGCCGCCGAAGAATTGAATGCCACTGTCGCCAGCATGCGTTTCGTCAAGCCGCTCGACGATGAACTGGTGAAAAAGCTGGCCGCAAGCCACATGCTGCTGGTGACGGTGGAGGAAAATGCCGTCATGGGCGGAGCGGGCAGCGCAGTGGCGGAAAGCCTGCAGAACCAGGGCGTGACGGTGAGCTTGCTCCATCTGGGCTTGCCCGACAGCTTTATCGAGCAGGGCACGGCTCCGGAATTGCTGGCGAAGTGCGGGCTGGACAAGGACGGCCTGGTGCGCGCCATCAGAAAAATATTACCCGAGTAGTTTACTCGGTTATTCGGATGGGTTATACTTAGTCTAAATTAACCGCATCAATGTAAGGAAAAGCGCTCATGAGCAACTGCAACATTCCCTGTGATGGAACCACGGCCGCCTGCGAAATAGAGGATGTCCAGTCTTCCCACGACAGCCGCCAGATTGCGATCGACAAGGTCGGCATCAAATCCATCCGCCATCCGGTGAGAGTCGGGGACAAGAGCGAGGGGGTGCAGCACACTATCGCCATGTTCAATATGTACGTGCACCTGCCCCACAATTTCAAGGGCACCCACATGTCTCGTTTCATCGAGATCCTCAACGGCTACGAGCGCGAGGTGTCAGTAGAGAATTTCGAAACCATGCTGCGCGAGATGGTGGTGCGGCTGGAAGCGGAATCCGGCCATGTGGAGATGACTTTTCCCTATTTCATCAACAAGAAGGCCCCGATTTCCGGCGTGCAGAGCCTGATGGATTACGAAGTTACTTTCACTGGCGAGATTCACAATGGAGATTATCGGCAAACCACCAAGGTGGTGATTCCGGTGACCAGTTTGTGCCCTTGTTCGAAGAAAATTTCTGACTATGGTGCCCACAACCAGCGTTCGCACGTCACCGTGACTGCACGCACCAATGAAATGGTGTGGCTCGAGGACATCATACGCATGGTGGAAGATCAGGCCTCGTGTGAAGTGTATGGTTTGCTGAAGCGCCCGGATGAGAAATATGTAACCGAACGTGCCTACGACAATCCGAAATTCGTAGAAGACATGGTGCGCGACGTAGCTGCCGTGCTGAATGAGGACAAGCGGATCGATGCCTACATCGTCGAATCTGAAAACTTCGAATCCATCCATAACCATTCAGCCTACGCATTGATCGAAAAAGACAAGACCAAGGCTTGATGGGTAATTGGTTTAGTCGCAAATTAAAAATCCCGCTGATGCGGGATTTTTAATTTGACTTCGCCGGGGCTCAGAATCGCTTGGTCAGTACCATGCTGTCTCCCTCGCGCTTCATGTTTACCCGGTTAAGGAAAGTCATGCCCAGCAGCACCACCGGCATAGCGCTTTCATGCACAACCCCTTCAACGCCGTTGAGGCTGATGTCGCCCACTTTTACACTATTCAGGCTGACGATATAAACCTGCGCGACGCCATTGGCGGTTGAAGATAATACCCGTTGCCCGTTGAGATAGGAAATCCCAAGCCGCTTGGCTTCGGCGCTGCTCATGCTGATTGCGCTGGCGCCAGTGTCAACGAGAAAGCGTGTCGGCTTGCCATTGATGCTGCCAGTGGTCAAGAAGTGGCCTTGCGCATCGGCAGTAAGCGTTACGCTGGCTTTGCCGCCTGCATCCTGCACTCCTCCCGTTGAGACGCCCTGGCCAAGTTCCAGAGTTAGCTGCTTGCCGTTGATTTCCAGCACGGCCTGGTTCGAGTCGGCGCTCAGCAGTTTCACGCCTTCTGGGGTCTTCTCGCCCACTTTGAGCAGTTTTTGTTTGCCGCCGTTGATGGTGACGATCGCCTTGCCGCTGAATAGGCCGACCACGCTGACATTGGTTGAGTGAGCCGAAGTGGAGAATAGCAGCGCGGAAATCAAGGCTAGGCTAGAATATTTATTTTTCATGACGCCAGAGGCTCCTCAGAATGAAACCGGTTGCAATATTTCGTCATGCCCAGAGCGAAGGCCCAGGGTATTTTGCCACATTCCTGAATGAAAAAAGCATTCCCTGGCGTTTGATCAGAATAGATGAAGGCGCCCCCCTGCCGGAAGACGTGCATGCATTCTCCGGCCTGGTTTTCATGGGCGGACCGATGAGCGTGAACGATGATCTGCCCTGGATTTCCCCGGCTCTGGATTTGATCCGCCAGGCTGTCGCTAGGGATGTTCCGGTCTTGGGCCATTGCCTTGGCGGGCAATTGATGGCCAAAGCGCTGGGTGGAGTGGTGACACGCAATCCGGTCAAGGAAATCGGCTGGGGCGAGGTGAAGGTCGCCAGCAACCCGGTCGCCGAGGCGTGGTTCGGGGGAATCAAGGCATTCGAGGCCTTTCACTGGCACGGCGAGACTTTTTCCATTCCGCCCGATGCCAGCATTGTTCTGAGGAACGCCCATTGCGCCAATCAGGGGTTTGCCCAAGGTAAACATCTGGCTTTGCAATGTCATGTGGAAATGACCGAGGAAATGGTCAAGGAATGGTGTGTTGTCGGTGCGGCAGAGGTCGAGTCGTCTTTGGGCGGCCCCGCCGTGGAAACGGTCCAGTTGATGCAGTGGGCTTTGCCGGAGCGTATCAAAAAGCTCAATTCCGTAGCGGCTGCCATCTATGGCTGCTGGATATCGGGGTTGGCGCAGTAATTACTTGTTTATTCCGGTTGTTTGCGTGTTTGTAATTGTTCGCTTGCCGGAGACTGTGCAATAATTTGCGTTTTTCCCAGAAATTCTGTAATGAGCGCACAAACGCTGTACGAAAAATTGTGGCAGTCCCATGTGGTGCATACCGAGCCGGATGGCACCACGCTGCTTTACATCGATCGCCATCTGCTGCATGAAGTGACCAGTCCCCAGGCCTTCGAGGGCTTGCGCCTGGCTGATCGCAAGCCGTGGCGCCTGTCTGCCAACCTTGCGGTGGCGGATCATAATGTCCCCACGACCGATCGCAAGAATGGTATCGCCGATCCCATTTCCCGCCTTCAAGTGGATACGCTGGATCAGAACTGCGATGAATTCGGGATTGCCGAGTTCAAGATGTCCGACGTGCGTCAGGGCATTGTCCATGTCATCGGACCTGAACAGGGCGCCACGCTTCCCGGCATGACCGTGGTGTGCGGCGACTCCCATACCAGCACGCACGGTGCTTTTGCCGCGTTGGCGCACGGCATAGGCACTTCCGAAGTGGAACACGTGCTGGCCACGCAATGCCTGCTGCAGAAAAAATCAAGAACCATGCAGGTCTTGGTGGATGGCAGCCTGGGCAAGGGGGTTACGGCCAAGGACATCGCCCTGGCGGTGATCGGTAAAATCGGCACTGCCGGGGGGACCGGCTACGCCATCGAATTTGCCGGTGAGGCGATTCGCGCTCTTTCCATGGAAGGCCGCATGACCTTGTGCAACATGGCGATCGAGGCAGGTGCCCGCGCCGGCATGGTGGCGGTGGATGAAACCACCATCGATTATGTCAAGGGCCGCCCGTTCTCGCCCAAGGCCGATCAGTGGGATCAGGCCGTGGCCTACTGGCGCACCCTGCGCAGCGACGAAGGCGCGCAATTTGATTGTGTCGTAGAACTGGATGGGGGCGCCATCAAGCCCCAGGTTACCTGGGGCACTTCGCCTGAAATGGTGGTGGCGATCGATGGATGCGTGCCTGATCCCGTAGATGAGGCAGATCCGGTCAAGCGGGGCGGAATGGAGCGGGCGCTGGCCTATATGGGGTTGCAGGCCAACACGCCGATCAGCCAGATCGCCGTGGACAAGGTGTTCATCGGCTCCTGCACCAATTCGCGGATCGAGGATTTGCGGGCTGCCGCATCTGTTGCCAAGGGGCGTCGCATCGCTTCCAGTATCAAGCTGGCGATGGTGGTTCCGGGCTCCGGCCTGGTCAAGAATCAGGCAGAGCAGGAAGGGCTGGACCAGATCTTTCGCGCAGCGGGTTTCGAATGGCGTGAGCCTGGCTGCTCCATGTGCCTGGCGATGAACGCCGATCGCCTGGAGCCGGGCGAGCGCTGCGCTTCCACCTCCAACCGTAATTTTGAAGGGCGCCAGGGGCCGGGTGGGCGCACCCATCTTGTCAGCCCAGAAATGGCGGCAGCTGCAGCAATTGCTGGGCATTTCGTGGATGTGCGGGAATTTTAGGAGTCAGGATTCATGAATAAAATCGTTGCGCTGATTGCGCTCAAGGCTTTTCTTCTGGTGGCGGTGACTGTGGGCGTCGTGCTAAGCATGAGCGGCTGCAATACCATGCAGGGTTTGGGAAAGGATGTTTCCAAGCTGGGCGACAAGATCGAACAGAAAGCAGACGAGAAAAAGAAATACTAAATGGATAAATTTACCATTCTGGACGGATTGGCGGCGCCTTTGGATCGTGCCAATGTCGATACCGACGCCATTATCCCCAAGCAGTTTCTGAAATCCATCAAGCGCAGTGGGTTCGGGCCTAACTTGTTCGATGAGTGGCGCTATCTCGATCATGGTGAGCCGGGCATGGATAATTCCAGCCGCCCGATCAATCCGGATTTCGTGCTCAACCAGCCGCGCTATCAGGGTGCGCAGATACTCGTCGCGCGTGAAAACTTCGGCTGTGGATCGAGTCGCGAGCATGCGCCCTGGGCGCTGCTGGATTACGGTTTCCGCGCCGTGATCGCGCCCAGCTTTGCGGACATTTTTTTCAACAACTGTTTCAAGAATGGCATTCTGCCAATCGTGCTGGATGCCGAGTGCGTGGATCAGCTTTTCAAGGAAGTGGCTGCACAGCCAGGATGCCGCCTCCGTGTCGACCTGGAAGCGCAAACCGTCACCACTCCAGGCGGACACGTGTTCAGTTTCGATGTGGATAGTTTCCGCAAATACTGCCTGCTGAATGGCCTGGATGATATCGGTCTTAGCCTGCAGCATGCCGACAAAATCAGTGCTTACGAAGAGCGGCGCCGCCAGTCGGAACCGTGGGTGTTTAACTAGCTTCTGGCTTTCAGCTTTCAGCGGTCAGCTTAAAAGGCCGTTTTAAAGCTGATTGCTGAAAGCTGATTGCTGAAAGCTATAAAAAATGAAAATCGCAGTGTTGCCCGGTGACGGAATCGGGCCGGAAATCGTTGCCCAGGCTGTCAAGGTTTTGAAAGCACTGGCCAGCGATGGAATGAAAATCGAGCTGGAGCAGGCGCACATCGGCGGCGCCGGTTACGATGCGGCAGGCGATCCCCTGCCTGAAGCCACAATGAAGCTGGCGCAGGATTCCGATGCCGTATTGCTGGGTGCGGTGGGCGGCTGGCAGTACGATACGCTTCCGCGCCCCATGCGTCCGGAGCAAGGGCTGCTGCGTATCCGCAAGGGAATGGGCGTGTTCGCCAATTTGCGCCCGGCACTGCTTTATCCCGAACTGGCCAGTGCCTCCACCCTCAAGCCGGAAGTGGTGTCCGGTTTGGATATCATGATCGTGCGCGAACTGACTGGCGATATTTACTTCGGCCAGCCGCGCGGCATACAGCTTAATGAAAATGGCGAGCGCGAAGGCATCAACACCATGCGCTACTCGGAATCGGAAATCCGCCGCATCGCCAAGGTGGGCTACGAGATCGCCATGAAGCGCAGCCGCAAACTGTGCTCGGTGGATAAAGCCAATGTGCTGGAAACCACTGAACTGTGGCGCGAGATTGTGACCGAAATGAACAAGGATTACCCTGAAGTCGAGCTGTCTCACATGTACGTGGACAATGCCGCGATGCAACTGGTGCGTGCGCCCAAACAGTTCGATGTGATGATTACCGGCAATATCTTTGGCGATATTCTTTCCGATGAAGCCTCCATGCTCACCGGCTCAATCGGCATGCTGCCTTCCGCCTCACTCGACGCCAACAACAAGGGATTGTACGAGCCAAGCCATGGCTCTGCCCCCGATATCGCCGGACAGGATATCGCCAATCCGCTGGCAACCATTCTTTCTGCGGCGATGATGCTGCGCTATACCTTCAACAACGAGGATGGCGCGACCCGTATTGAGAACGCAGTGAAAAAAGTGCTGGCGCAGGGCTATCGCACGGCGGATATTTATACCGAAGGTACAAACAAGACATCGTGCAGCGCGATGGGTGACGCGGTGGTAAAAAACATGTGAAGCGTGAAGTGTGAAGTGTGAAAGGGAAAATCCTTCACTCTTTACAGCGAAGCGGCTTCACCTTTCACATTTCATAATTATTTGAGGTTAAGAAAATGATGCGAGTAGGTCTGGTTGGCTGGCGTGGCATGGTGGGTTCGGTGCTGATGCAGCGCATGCGCGAAGAAAAGGATTTCGATGTGATAGATCCGGTTTTCTTCACCACCTCCAATCCCGGTGGCAAGGGGCCTGACATCGGCAAGGAGGTGCCGCCGCTCAAGGATGCGAAAGACATCAATGAACTCAAGGCCATGGACGCCATCATCTCCTGCCAGGGTGGCGACTATACCAAGGAAGTCTATGCCGGTCTGCGTGCTGCCGGCTGGCAGGGCTACTGGATTGACGCAGCCTCCACGCTGCGCATGAAGGACGATGCGATCATCATTCTCGACCCGGTCAACAACAACGTCATCAAGGATGGCCTGTCCAAGGGCGTCAAAACCTATGTCGGCGGCAATTGCACCGTCAGCCTGATGCTGATGGCGATTGGCGGCCTGTTTGACAAAGGTTTGATCGAATGGATCAGCCCCATGACCTACCAGGCAGCCTCCGGCGCGGGCGCGCGCAATATGCGCGAACTGATCCAGCAGATGGGGGCGATCAACGGCGAGGTTAAGCCTTTGCTGGACGATCCGGCATCCGCCATTCTTGAGATTGACCGGAAAGTGGCCGACTTCATCCGCTCCGAGCGCTACCCGGTGGATGCCTGGCCGGTGCCGCTGGCCGGCTCGCTGATTCCATGGATCGACGTGGCGCTTGAATCCGGCCAGAGCAAGGAAGAGTGGAAGGCGCAGGTCGAGTGCAACAAGATCCTGGGCCGGTCCGGCAACCAGATTCCAATCGATGGCCTGTGCGTGCGCATCGGTGCGATGCGCTGCCACAGCCAGGCGCTGACCATCAAGATGACCAAGGATGTGCCGCTCGACGAGATCCACGCCATCATCGCTGCACACAACGCCTGGGTGAAAGTAGTACCGAACGACCGCGAAATCACCATGAAGGAACTCACGCCCGCGTCAGTAACCGGCACCCTGACGGTGCCGGTGGGGCGCATGCGCAAACTCAACATGGGGCCGCAGTACCTGTCCGCATTCACCGTCGGCGATCAGTTGTTGTGGGGCGCCGCGGAACCGCTACGCCGCATGCTGCGCATCTTAATTGAAGCCTGACGCGGATTTCCGGACGTTTCCGGACTGATTGGCAAAAAACCGATGGAGAAAAACGGCGGTTTTTTGCCAATAATCTTTTTACATTGCCTGCCTAATCTATTGTTTTTGAACAAGAGATCGGTTCCTCCTGACACGGAAGTTTAGCTTGCATCCCTAACTATATGATGTTAAGTTAAATAACATAGCTAAAAATTATAGAATGAGGATGGCATGGTGCGCACATTCAAATTAAAACCGTGGGTATATGCAGGATTGTTGGCCCTGTCGCCGATGACTGTAGATGCAGCCGGATTGGGGCGGTTGACGGTCACTTCTGCCTTGGGTCAGCCCTTGCGGGCAGAAATCGAGTTGGTATCGGCGCAGAAGGATGAGCTGAGCTCGATAGCAGCCCGCCTTGCCTCGGCGGATGCGTTCAAGGAAGCCCGCATTGAGCGCAGCGCCTCCTTGCTGGATATCAAGTTCAGTGTAGAGCAAAAAACAGATGGTTCGCCGGTAATCAGGCTTGCCACCACTCAGCCGGTCAACGAGCCTTTTCTGGATATGCTGGTCGAGCTGAACTGGTCGGCTGGCCGTTTATTGCGGGAATATACCGTACTGCTTGACCCCCCGGGGTTTGCCGCGCCCCAGGCTGTTCAGCCTGTTGCCCCGCCTATGGTTAAATCCGCCATGGCGCCGCTGCCACAACCTGGAGTGTCAGCCCCTGTTCCTTCGGAAAGCGTCAAAGGCGCTGCGGGCAAACCTGCCAAGGCTGGTAAATCCGCGATCAAGCCAATTGAGCCCCGGCAGGGAGTAGTCGAGGCCGGCAGTTACGGGCCGGTAAAGAAAGGCGAGACGCTGAGCGCGATCGCCACCCAGTTAAAGCCGGAAGGATACAGTCTGGAGCAGATGCTGGTGGCCCTGTACCAGTCCAATGCGCAGGCATTTGCCGGGAAAAATATGCACCGGCTTAAAACCGGCCAGATTTTGCGTGTTCCTGAAGAGCAGGAAATCGCATCCTTGGGACGTGCCGAGGCCAGCCATGAATTGAAGGCGCATACGGCGGACTGGAATGCCTACCGCCAGAAACTTGCGGCTGCCGTGGACGAGGCGCCTGCGCCGAAGGATGAAGCGCCCAAGCAGACAGCCAAGGGCAAGATCACCACGGCTGTTGAGGATAAGGCGGCCCCGCCTCCTGCGCCGAGCAAGGATGTGCTTAAAGTCACCAAGGGCGAGGCGGCAAGCGGCAAGGAAGTGCAGTCGCTGCAAAGCAAGATCCAGTCGCTGCAGGAAGAAACGACCGCACGCGAAAAATCACTCAAGGAAGCGAATGAGCGTATCGCATCGCTGGAAAAAAATATCAAGGAAATGCAGCAGCTCATCGAGCTGAAGAACAAAAACCTGGCCGATCTGCAGAAACAGGCAGAAGTGAAGCCTGCGCCCGTGCCCGCTCCAAAACCGGCTGAAACAAAGCTGGAGGTTCCAGCCAAGCCGGTCGAGCCAGTAGCCGCGCCGGCGGAAGCGCCCAAGCCTGCCCCCGAAAAGCCGGTTGTCAAACCCAAAGTGGAACCTCCCAAGCCCGTAGCAGTGGCTGAGCCGATGGCTGAACCCGGTCTGCTGGATGGTTTGACCGACAATCCCTTGTATCTGGCGGGTGCCGCAGGTGCATTGGCGCTACTCGGCGGCGGGGCGCTGATTGCCATTAACCGGCGGCGCAGGAAGAGCCTGTCCAGCTTCGAGGACAGCATTCTCACCGGCGGAGAACTCAAGGCCAACACCGTTTTTGGTGAAACTGCCGGCGGCGTGGTGGATACTGGCGACACTTCTTTCCTCACGGATTTCAGCCAGGCCGGTCTGGGCATGATCGATACCAATGACGTCGACCCCATTGCCGAGGCCGAGGTGTACATGGCCTATGGCCGCGATGCCCAGGCCGAGGAAATCCTCAAGGAGGCGATGGCCAAGGATCCAGGCCGTCATGAGATTCAACTCAAGCTGCTGGAAATCTACGCTGCCAGGAAAAATCTCATTGCATTCGAGACCCTTGCCGGCGAGTTGTATGCCGCGATTGGCGGCCAGGCCAGCCCCTTGTGGGATAAAGCCGCCGAGATGGGGCGTGCGCTTGACCCCAATAATCCACTTTATGGCACACATGAGGGTGGTGCTGGAAGATCTGTGCCGGAAGGTGCGGCGGTCGCAGCACCTGTCGTAGCGGCTGCACTATTCGATGGCGTCGACCTGAATGAGCCTACGCAGGGCCTGATGGAAGAAGAAGTGCCGGCAGATGATCTGTCTCCAGACCTGGATTTTGGCATGGATGATGTTGCAGCCGAGGCTGAAACAGAGATGCCATCTGAAGTGCAGGGGCCTGTCGAGACCCCGGCTGCACAAGAGCCCGTTGAAGAAGATATTGGCGCTCTTGAGTTCAACCTGGATGCCTTTGCCGAGGAGCCTGCCGCAACCGCGGCTTCGGTAGAGCCGGCACCCGTGAACGAAGTAGATCAGGCGCTGGAATTCGATCTGGGGGATTTGATTCCCCCCCAGCCCTTGGCTGAAGCTGTCGAACCAGCGGCCCAGGCAATGGATACAGGGGCTGGTGGGCTGGAGATCGATCTGGATGTGTTGGCGGCGCCATCCGATGAGGAGGAAACTCCTGTGGATGCGGCTGATGAAGAAGCTCCTGATTTTTCTTTCGAATTGCCAGAGGCCGAGCCCATGGCAGAGCCTGAAGAGGCTGAGCCGCCAATATCTGAAGCACAAGCCCCCGTTATGCCTGAAGCGGAGGGGGAGTCTATAGACATCGGCTCGACACCGGTTCCCGAAGAAGAAGCGCATCTGGATTTCAATTTCGACCTGGAAACTGAAACCCCCGTCGGCGTGGCTGAAGAACAGGCTCCGTCTGCGCTGCCGGAGCTGGACTTTTCCGGCATCAGCCTGGACCTTGAAGAGCCGGCTGAATCGGCGGTTATGGCCGAGACTGCGATGGACGAAGGCGCTGGAGGAGAGGTCGCCACCAAGCTTGACCTCGCTCGCGCCTATGTGGAAATGGGCGACAAGGAAGGTGCGAAGGAAATCCTGGAAGAGGTATTGAAAGAAGGCAGTTCTCAGCAACAAGCGGATGCGAATCAGTTGCTCGCGTCGCTCTGAAGTGTATTTTTGCAAAACGCCCTCCACGGTGACCCCGTGGGGGGCTTTTCATTTCTTGATTGTGACGATTATTCAATTCCATCCCGCCACTAAAATCCTGCTCTGGCTTGGTTTTGCGATAGCCATTCAGGGAATGGGCGTGAAGCCGCTCACGCTCCTGTCCGTGGCGGGCGCCGTGGTGTTGCTGGCGGGCCGCAGCCCTGGAGCGCTGCTCATGGTGCGCCGCGCCCGCTGGTTGTTGCTGTCGCTGTTTTTGATCTATGCGTTTGCCACGCCGGGTGAGGCCTTGTTTCCTGAGCTTGGATCTCTCAGCCCAACGATCCAGGGCGCGCATGGAGGCGCAATGCAGGCATGGCGCCTTGTTCTGCTGTTGCTTTCGCTGGGTTGGTTGTTGCGGTCCTGTCCGCGGAACAGCCTGTTAAGCGGTCTTTACATCTTGCTGCGACCGTTCAGTAGCGTGGGGCTCGATGCGGACCGCGTAGCCGTGCGTCTCTGGCTCACGCTTCAGTATGCTGAGCAGCAGCCACGGCGCAACGCTCATGGGTGGTGGCATGAATTGCGCCTGACGCTTGACCCCGCTCCGGATGCCGCCACCGAGATCACCCTGGAGTTGCCGCTGTTTACCTGGCGCGATGCCGTTATTCTGGTGTTCGCAACGCTCTTTCTTGGGCTGCTATTGTGGTAAGAATTGCACTGGGTCTGGAATATGATGGCAGCGGCTTCTGTGGTTGGCAGAGCCAGCCTGCCGGCTGCGGCATACAGGATGTGCTGGAGCGCGCCTTGGCCGGGATTGCCGGTGAGCCGGTCCGGGTTCATGCCGCCGGCCGCACCGATTCCGGCGTGCATGCGCTGGCCCAGGTGGTGCATTTCGAAACCTCAGCCGTGCGTCCGGAATCTGCGTGGATACGCGGATGCAATGCTCTCCTGCCGGACAGCGTCAGCATACTGTGGGCACGCCGGGTGGAGGGCGATTTTCATGCCCGTTTTTCCGCCCACGGACGTCACTACCGCTACCTGCTGCTTAATCACCCGGTCAGGCCGGGCCTGTTCGCCGGAAAGATGGGGTGGTTCCATGTGCCGCTTGATCTCGAACTGATGCGCGAAGGCGCGAATTACCTGCTGGGAGAGCATGATTTCTCCGCCTTTCGCGCGGCGGGTTGCCAGGCGAAATCTCCAGTGAAGCATTTGCGCCGCTTGTCGATAGAGCGGCAGGGCGATACGCTGATGTTCGACCTTTCCGCCAATGCTTTTTTGCATCACATGGTGCGCAATATCGTGGGCTGCCTGGTTTATGTCGGCAAGGGTAAATATCCTCCGGCATGGATAGCCGAACTGCTGCAGCATGCTGACAGAACCCGCGCTGCACCGACCTTCTCCCCTGACGGACTGTATTTTTCCGGCGTCGACTATGACCCTAAATGGAATTTGCCCAAATCAGGCCGGATGCTAGAATGCTTCCCCGCGCCTGATATTCAGAAATAAGTCCATGACCCGCTCCAAAATCTGCGGCATTACCCTCATCGAAGATGGCCTTGCTGCGGCGCAGCACGGTGCCGATGCGATCGGCCTGGTTTTTTACCCGCCCAGCCCGCGCCACGTTTCCATCCCGCAGGCTGCCGCCATTGCGGCTGCATTGCCACCCTTTGTCAGCACTGTCGGCCTGTTCGTCAATCCGGATGCAGCTGAAGTTGAGGCTGTGCTGCGTGAGTTGCGCCTGGATATGCTGCAATTCCATGGCGACGAGACGCCCGAATTCTGTGCCGGCTTCGGCGTGCCTTATCTCAAGGCAGTGCGCGTCAAACCCGGGGTGGATTTGGTACAATACGCAATTCGTTTCCATGGCGCCAAGGGGCTGTTGCTGGATGCCTTTGTCGCAGGCCAGGCCGGCGGCACCGGGCAATCGTTCGACTGGAACCTGATCCCAGAAGGTTTGCCGCTGCCGGTAATCCTGTCCGGCGGCCTGGACCCGGCCAATGTCAGGGCCGCCATCGAGCGCGTCAAACCCTGGGCGGTAGACGTGTCGAGCGGCGTCGAGGCGGGCAAGGGCATAAAAGATGCGGCCAGGATTGCCGCGTTCATGCGGGAAGTGCGCAAGGAGTGTGTATAAGTGCAAATGTATGATCTGCCGGACGAGCATGGCCATTTCGGCCCCTAT
Source organism: uncultured Sulfuricella sp. (assembly GCA_964384915.1). Taxonomy (GTDB): domain Bacteria; phylum Pseudomonadota; class Gammaproteobacteria; order Burkholderiales; family Sulfuricellaceae; genus Sulfurimicrobium. The sequence continues at coordinate 29,171 of CAYLMA010000008.1, forward strand.
GGCGGTATTTTTGTCGCCGAAACCCTGATCGAGGCGTTGGATGAGTTGCGCATTGCCTATGAAGAGTGCCGCAAGGACCCTGGCTTCCAAGCCGAGTTCGTGCGCGAACTCAAGCACTATGTCGGCCGCCCCAGCCCTATCTATCACGCCAGCCGCTGGTCGGAGCATCTCGGCGGGGCACAGATCTATCTCAAGCGTGAAGATCTCAATCATACCGGCGCGCACAAGATCAACAACACCATCGGGCAGGCGCTGCTGGCCCGGCGCATGGGCAAGAAGCGCGTCATCGCCGAAACCGGCGCAGGCCAGCATGGGGTGGCGTCCGCAACGGTGGCGGCGCGCTACGGCCTGGAATGCGTGGTTTACATGGGCAGCGAAGATATCAAGCGGCAAGCGCCCAACGTCTATCGCATGAAGCTCTTGGGCGCCACGGTGGTGCCTGTGGAGTCCGGTTCGAAAACGCTCAAGGATGCCCTGAATGAGGCCATGCGCGACTGGGTCACCAATGTCGAAAGCACCTTTTACATTCTTGGCACGGCGGCGGGCCCGCATCCCTACCCCATGCTGGTGCGTGATTTCCAGTGCGTGATTGGCGAAGAAGCAAAAGTACAGATGCCGGAAATGACCGGCCGCCAGCCGGATGCGGTGATCGCCTGCGTTGGCGGCGGTTCCAACGCGATCGGGATCTTCTACCCCTACATCCCGGTGGACGGCGTTCAGCTGATCGGCGTCGAGGCCGCCGGCCTGGGGCTGGACAGCGGCAAGCACGCCGCGCCGCTCAATGCCGGCGGCGTTGGCGTGCTGCACGGCGCCCGCCAGTACCTGATGCAGGATGCCAACGGCCAGATCATCGAAACCCATTCCATTTCCGCCGGCCTGGATTATCCCGGCGTGGGGCCGGAGCACTGCTGGCTCAAGGACAGCGGCCGCGCCGAATATGTCGCGGTGAAGGACGATGAAGCCTTGCGCGCCTTCCATGACCTGTGCCGTTTCGAGGGCATCATCCCGGCACTGGAGTCGAGCCATGCCCTGGCCTATGCCGCCAAACTGGCACCCACCCTGCCCAGGGACAAGGTGCTGCTGGTCAACCTGTCCGGCCGTGGCGACAAGGATATGAACACGGTGGCGGAGCTGTCAGGTATCAAGTTTTAAGGATGGGGAAATACGAAAAACTGCTGTGGCAAATTTTACGCGGGTGCAGTGACCGGAATATCGCGTTTGATGATTTATGCCAGTTGCTGGAAAATCTGGGATTCGAGAAGCGGATACGGGGAAGCCATCATGTTTTTAGAAAACCGGGAGTAATGGAGACGATCAACTTGCAACGCGATGGGTCAGACGCCAAAGCTTATCAAGTCAAACAAGTCCGCAACATTATCCTGAAGCATCGGCTGGCCAAGGAGGAATAATGGAACACTACGAAATCATTATGTACTGGAGCGCCGAAGACGCCGTGTTCATTGCTGAGATCCCTGAGCTTCCAGGTTGCCTGGCACATGGCGAAACTCAGGAGTCTGCATTGGCCAATGTGAAGGATGCCATGCATTTGTGGCTGGATACGGCACGCGAGTTTGGCGACCCGATTCCCGAGCCGCGTGGGCGGCTGATGTACGCATAAAGATATGGCCATTCCGGACTTCCAAAGCATTTTTCTGCCGTTGTTGAAAGCTTGTGCTGATGGCAAGGAACACACCAAGCAGGAATTGATTCCTCTGCTGACAAAGCAGTTCGAACTGACTGGCGCCGAGCTTGAAATCAAACTCGCCAGTGGCAAGCAAGGCATGTTTGACAACCGTGTTGGCTGGGCAAAAAGTTATCTCAAGCAGGCGGGTTTACTCGAGAATCTGAAGCGAGGCGTTTTCAGAATCACGGCGCGTGGGATGCAGGTTTTAAGTGAGAATCCTCAGCCGCTGAATGTTAAATATTTGAAGCGGTTTCCGGAATTTGTAGTCTTTAATTCAGGTAAGCCGAAGGATGAGAACAAACTTGTTGAATCAATATCGGCGAACTCGGAGACTCCGGACAAGTGGTTGGGAAAAGCGGGGACGGCGGCATTGATGGCATCATTAATGAAGACAGGCTTGGGTTGGATGTGATTTACATTCAGGCCAAGCGTTGGGAAGCTGATGTGGGTCGCCCTGAAATCCAGAAATTTGTTGGCGCACTTGCAGGGAACAAGGCTAACAAAGGGGTTTTTATTACCAGTTCCAGTTTTACAAAAGAAGCCAAAGGTTATGCGTCACAGGTAAATCATAGAGTTATCCTGATCGACGGCCCAATGCTGGCAGAGCTAATGATGGATTACGATCTGGGCGTTTCCACCAAAGATGTTTATACGGTGAAGCGGCTGGACAGTGATTATTTTGAAGAAGACTGAAATATGAGCCGCATCAATCAAACCTTTACCGCGCTCAAAGCGCAAAACAGAAAAGCCCTGATCCCCTTCATCACTGCCGGCGATCCTTCGCCGGCACATACCGTGCCGCTGATGCACAAGCTGGTCGAGGCCGGCGCGGATATCCTCGAGCTGGGCGTGCCATTTTCCGATCCCATGGCGGACGGGCCCACCATTCAGCGCGCCAGCGAACGCGCCCTGAAGCATGGCGTGGGCTTGCGGGATGTACTGGCGCTGGTGGCGGAATTCCGCAAGACCAACCCGGCCACCCCGGTGGTGCTGATGGGCTATGCCAATCCGATCGAGGCCATGGGCTACGAGCAGTTTGCCAAGGCCGCAGGGAGCGTGGGCGTGGACGGCGTGCTGACGGTGGATTATCCGCCGGAAGAATGCGCCGGCCTTGCTGCTGCCTTGCAGCAACAAGATATCGACATGATTTTCCTGCTTTCCCCAACCACGCCGGACAAGCGTTTCGAGTTGGTGGCGAAGCTGGCGCGGGGTTTTATTTATTACGTTTCCCTCAAGGGCGTGACGGGATCGGCGAACCTGGACCTGCAGGAAGTCAGCCGCAAGATTCCCGTCATCCAGGCGGCCGCCAGCCTGCCGGTGGGCGTCGGTTTTGGCATCCGCGATGGAGAAACGGCCCGTGCGGTGGCCCGGTTTTCCGATGCGGTGGTGATCGGCAGCCGCATCGTGCAGGAAATCGAAAATTCAGAGGCAGATGCCGTGGCGCAAAATGTATATACCCTGGTCAAGGGTATTCGTACTGCCATGGATACTTAGGTAACCGGCCGCCAGCCTTCAGTTGTCAGCTGAGGGCTGATGGCTGTTGGCTGTTGGCTAAATCAAGGACAAATCATGAGCTGGTTCCAGAAACTACTTCCCCCGAAAATCAAGCGCAAGATCGACAGCGAGACCAAAAAATCCGTGCCCGAAGGGCTGTGGAGCAAGTGCCCTACCTGCGAATCGGTGCTGTACCGGACAGACCTGGAAAAAAACCTCGAGGTGTGCCCGAAATGCAGCCATCACTACCGTATTTCTGCCCGCACCCGCCTGCATCTTCTGCTGGATGCCGAGGGGCGCCAGGAAATCGGTGCTTCCGTGACCCCGGTCGATAGCCTGAAATTCAAGGATAGCAAACGCTATGTCGAGCGTCTTGTAGATGCGAAGCGGGATACCGGCGAGACGGATGCGCTGGTGGTGATGCAGGGCAGTGTCAAGGGCGTCAACCTGGTGGCGGCCGCTTTTGAGTTCAAATTCATGGGCGGGTCCATGGGCTCGGTGGTGGGCGAGCGTTTCGTGCGCGGCGTGGACGTGTGCCTGGAAAAGCGCCTGCCTTTCGTGTGTTTTTCCGCCAGCGGCGGGGCGCGCATGCAGGAAGGCTTGCTGTCCCTGATGCAAATGGCCAAGACCAGTGCTGCGCTGGCCCGGCTGGGCAATTCCGGCCTGCCGTTCATCTCGGTGCTTACTGACCCTACCATGGGCGGCGTTTCCGCCAGTTTTGCCATGCTTGGGGATATCGTCGTGGCGGAGCCCAATGCCCTGATCGGTTTTGCCGGGCCGCGCGTGATCGAGCAAACGGTGCGCGAAACCTTGCCAGATGGTTTCCAGCGCGCCGAATTCCTGGTTGATCACGGCGCTGTGGATCTGATTGTCGATCGCCGCCAGATGCGTGACCGGCTTACAAACCTGCTTACCATAATGTCGCGTATGCCCGCCGCGGCCTGAGGCCGGCATTCCCTGATGTCATGACAACTCTCCACGAGGGCATGCCTCAGCCCGCAAGCCCGGGTTCTCAGCGTCCGCTGTCGGCCTGGCTGGCTCATCTTGAACAGCTGCACCCGAAAACCATCGAGCTGGGGCTGGATCGTATCAATCAGGTCAAGGCGCGGCTACAGCTCAAGCCATTTTTTCCCATCATTACCGTGGGGGGCACCAACGGCAAAGGCTCTACCTGTGCCATGCTGGAAGCTATTCTGTCGGCGGCGGGCTACAAAACCGGCCTCTATACTTCACCCCATCTCTTGCGTTACAACGAACGCGTGCGTATTGCCACGCAGGAAGCCTCCGACCAGGCGCTGTGCGATGCCTTTGCCGCAGTGGAAGCCGTACGCGGCGAAATATCGCTGAGCTATTTCGAGTTTGGCACGCTGGCCGCCATGTGGCTGTTTCAGCAGCAACAGGTCGAGGTGGCCATTCTGGAAGTGGGTCTGGGCGGGCGGCTCGATGCGGTGAATGCGTTCGATGCCGACTGCGCCATTGTAACCAGCGTGGATCTCGATCACATGGACTACCTAGGCGATGACCGCGAATCCATCGGCTGGGAGAAGGCCGGTATTTTCAGATCCGGCACACCGTCCGTGTGCGCTGATGCCCGCCCGCCGCGCCGCCTGCTTGATCATGCCGCGCAAATCGGCGCCCAGCTTAAGCTCATCGGCAAGGATTTTGTTGCCCAGTCCGAGTCCTCGCAATGGCAGTTTACGAGCAATGCCGGTTGGCGTCTGAGCCTGCCTTTCCCCGCTTTGCGCGGGGCTTACCAGCTGGATAATGCCAGTGCCTGCCTTGCCGCCCTGGAAGCGCTCAGGGAGCGGCTGCCAGTGGCGCCCGGCGATATCCGCCGCGGCCTGTTGGAAGTGGCCGTTCCAGGGCGTTTCCAGGTGCTGGCCGGACGCCCGCTCGTGATCCTCGACGTGGCTCACAACCCACACGCGGCACGGGCGCTGGCAGAAAATCTGAAGCAGATGGCGTGTCGCGGCAAGACGCTTGCCGTGTTCGCCATGCTGTCGGACAAAGACATCGCTGGCGTTATCGCTGCGTTACGCGGCGAAATCGATCTCTGGCTGGTGGCGGGAATAGATCACGTGCGTGGCGCGAGTGCGCCCGAACTTCAAGCACACTTGATGAATGCAGGAGTCAGCGCCATCCTGACTTTCGCCGATACTACTGCTGCTTACCGCCATGCCTGCCAAATCGCGGGCGAAGATGATAGAATTGCGGCCTTCGGCTCCTTTCATACTGTCGCCGAGCTTATGCAAGCAGCGCGCAACAGGAATCCTGATTGAATGGCAAACGGTCCTTCCCCTACTGTTGAAGAAATCCAGCTCAGAAAGCGCGCACGCCGCCGCCTGGTCGGCGCAATCACGCTGGTTGTCCTGATGGTCACGGTACTGCCCATGGTGCTGGATGACGAACCCAAACCGGTGGGGCAGGACATCGCCATCAGCATTCCCTCTCCCCAAGGCGGTGATGCCCCCTTCAGGGCGGCACCTACACCCGAGCCGTCCAACCCGGCACCTTCAGCAGCCTTGCCGCCCGTGCAGCGAGTTGCACCCATTGAACCCGAAAAGCATGTTGCAGCAGTGGAAAAAGCGGCTGAAGCCAAGCCGAAACCGGCTCCTACCGTGAAGGAAGAGAAGCCTGCGGAAAAACCCAAGGAGCCCAAACCTGTCACCAAGCTTGTTGAACCGCAACACGCCGGTGGCAGCTATGTGGTTTTGCTCGGCGCGTTCCTGGGGGATGCCAACGCCCGTCAACGGCAGGCCAAACTGAAAGAGCTTGGCGTCAAATATTACGTGGAAAAAATCAAATCGCCTGCGGGTGACAAAATCGCGGTTCGCGCCGGCCCCTACTCCAGCCGTCAAGATGCGGAGCATGTGCTGGCCAAGCTCAAGTCGGCGGGAATCCTGGACGGCATGGTGGCTGAGAAGAAGTAATGTTTGCGGTCTGACATCCAAGACGAATGACGGTTTTTGATTACACGGTGTTGCTGATTGTCGGGCTTTCCATCCTGCTCAGCGTGATGCGCGGTGCGGTGCGGGAAATCCTCGCGCTGGCTTCCTGGGTGGCGGCCTTTCTGGTGGCCAATGCTTATAGCGTGTGGCTGGCTGGGCAGTTGCCGGCGGCTATTCCGGGTGAACCGCTTAAGCTGCTGGCGGCATTTGTGATCCTGTTCTTGATCATGCTGCTATTGATGAGCTTGTTGGCTATTGCATTGTCCGAGCTGGTCAAAACAGTGGGCCTGGGCGCATTCGATCGCGGGCTCGGCGCGATTTTTGGATTTACACGAGGTCTGCTGATCGTGATGGTGCTGGTGTTGCTGTCCGGATTGACTTCCTTGCCGCACCACCCGTTGTGGCGCGATGCAATGTTCAGCGCGCCGCTGGAAGCCCTGACCCTGAAAGCCAGGGTCTGGCTGCCGGATGATTTTGCCAAACGGCTCAGTTACGAATAACTATCTGAAATAGGCTCTAAACCATGTGTGGAATTCTCGGCATAGTCGCTAAAACCGCGGTCAACCAGCTGCTCTATGATGGCCTGCTGGTGTTGCAGCATCGCGGCCAGGATGCGGCGGGCATTGTGACCAGCGACGGCAGCACATTTCACATGCACAAGGCCAACGGCCTGGTCGCGGATGTCTTCCGAACCCGCAACATGCGCTCCCTGCTGGGAAACATGGGGATTGCCCACGTACGTTATCCCACCGCCGGCGACGCTTTTTCGTCTGCCGAAGCCCAGCCCTTCTACGTCAATTCCCCTTTTGGCATCGTGCTGGCTCATAACGGCAACCTGACCAATGCGGATCAATTGAGGCAGGATTTGTACCGCCTCGATCTGCGACATATCAATACCACGTCGGATTCGGAAGTGCTGCTCAATGTGCTGGCGCATGAACTGCATGCCTGCACCTACAACGGCCGGCTCGACCCCGAAGCCATTTTCAAGGCCGTTGCCGGTGTTCATCGCCGTTGCCGCGGCGCTTATGCCGTGGTGGCAATGATTTCCGGCTATGGCCTGGTGGCCTTCCGCGACCCCCATGGGATTCGCCCGCTAGTGGTAGGCCGTGCCGAGACTGAAAATGGCCCGGAATATCTGGTGGCCTCTGAAAGCGTTGCGCTGGATGTGCTGGGCTACAAGTTGATTCGCGATATCGAGCCCGGTGAAGCCGTTCTGATCGATGAGGGCGGCAGCTTTTTTAGCCAGCAGTGCGCCGAAACCAGCGCACTTAATCCCTGCATTTTCGAATACGTCTACCTGGCCCGCCCGGACTCGGTCATTGACGGCATTTCGGTGTATGAAACCCGGTTGCGCATGGGCGTCAGCCTGGCTGATAAAATCAGGCGCCAGTTCGGCCATCTGGACATCGATGTGGTCATCCCGATTCCAGACACCAGCCGCCCCAGCGCCCTGCAACTGGCGAACCAGCTTGACGTGCCTTACCGCGAAGGGTTTATCAAGAACCGCTACATCGGCCGCACCTTTATCATGCCGGGCCAGTCCCAGCGCAAGAAGTCGGTGCGCCAGAAGCTCAACGCCATCGGCATCGAATTCCAGGGCAAGAATGTGCTGCTGGTGGACGATTCCATCGTGCGCGGCACGACCAGCAAGCAGATCGTGCAGATGGCCCGCGAAGCCGGTGCGAACAAGGTCTATTTTGCTTCTGCCGCGCCGCCGGTGCGCTTTCCCAATGTCTATGGCATCGACATGCCAACCCGTGCAGAATTGCTGGCCACTGGCCGTACAGACGAGGAAATTGCACTGGAAATAGGTGCCGATGCGGTGATCTATCAGGATATCGAGGCGCTGGTCGAGGATGTCCGCGCTGCTCGTGCCGACATCACCCTCTTTGACACTTCCTGCTTCAATGGCGAATACATTACCGGGGACATCAGCCCGGAATACCTCGCCGAAATCGAATCGTCGCGCGGCAGGCCGAAAGCCAATGCGGCGGGACTGTCGAGCCGCCAGCTCGACCTCAACCTGAATGAAGAGGATGACGGATCATGAAGGACGATTTCGATCTCGAAACTCTGGCTATCCGCGCCGGGACCCAGCGCAGCCAGTTCAACGAACATTCCGAGGCCATGTTCCTCACCTCCAGCTTCGTGTTCGAGAGCGCGGCCCAGGCGGCGGCCCGCTTTGGCGGGCAGGAGCCGGGCAACATCTACTCGCGCTTCACCAACCCCTCCGTCACTATGCTGCAGGACCGCCTGGCGGCGCTGGAGGGCGCCGAATTTTGCGTCGCCACCTCCAGCGGCATGTCCGCCATTCTGGCCTCTGTGATGGGGCTGCTTTCCGCCGGCGACCACATCGTCGCCTCGCGCAGCATCTTCGGTACCACGGTGCAGTTGTTCGGCAATATCCTCAAGCGCTTCGGGGTGGAAACCACCTTCGTGCCGCTGGCCGAGCCCGATGCCTGGCGGCAGGCGGTGCAGCCCAACACCAAGCTGTTTTTTGTCGAGACGCCATCCAATCCCTTGACCGAAGTGTGCGACATTGCCGAACTGGCGGATATCGCTCACAAGGCGGGTGCCTGGCTGGCGGTGGACAACTGCTTCTGCACGCCGATGTTGCAGCGCCCGCTCGATCTGGGCGCGGACATCGTGATCCACTCCGCCACCAAGTATCTCGATGGCCAGGGCCGCGTGCTGGGCGGCGCGGTGCTGGGCAGCAAGCAGCTCATGGAAGGGGTTTACGGCTTCCTGCGCACCGCCGGGCCGACGCTTTCCGCCTTCAATGCCTGGGTGATTCTCAAGGGCCTGGAAACCCTGAAAATCCGCATGGATGCCCATTCCCGCAATGCGCTTGAACTGGCGCAGTGGCTCGAAACCTTGCCCCAGGTTGAGCGTGTCTATTATCCGGGCCTGGTTTCGCATCCCCAGCATGCGCTGGCCATGCGGCAGCAGAAATCGGGTGGCGGCATCGTGGCTTTCGACGTCAAGGGTGGCAAGGACGCTGCCTGGCGCGTGGTGGATGCAACCCGCATGTTGTCGATTACCGCCAACCTGGGCGACACCAAAACCACTATCACCCATCCCGCCTCCACCACCCACAGCAGGGTCACGGCAGAAGCGCGTGCCGCCGCAGGTATCGGCGATGGCCTGCTGCGCGTGGCGGTGGGACTGGAGTCGATTGAAGACATCAAGGCCGATCTGGCGCGCGGCCTGCAAAGCTAGGCGTAGCGCCATACTGGCGCCGTTTGTGGTGATGTAACGGGAGATCGGCCATGGCTGGCGCACTGCGTTTTTTTCTTCTGGCTTGTACATTCTGGGCGTTCGCCTTTCAGGCGCATGCTGCGAGGGAAGCTCCGCTAGCCCCCGGCATGGTCAACCCCGGCTACGAGGAACACCCTGCATGGTTCAGGGAGTCATTTCTGGATTTGCGCGACGATGTGAAGGAAGCGCAGGGAAGGCAGCGCCGGGTCATGCTGTATTTTTACCAGGATGGCTGTCCCTACTGCGCTAAATTGTTGCGCGACAATTTTGGCCAGCGCGCCATCTCGGACAAGATGCGCCAGTATTTTGACGTCATTGCGCTCAACCTGTGGGGCGACCGGGAAGTGACGGGCATGGATGGCAAGACCGTCACGGAAAAGGCGTTCGCCAGACAAGTGAAGGTGATGTTCACGCCGACCTTGCTTGCCCTGAACGAAAAGGGTGAAGTGATATTGCGCATCAATGGCTACTATGCTCCGCACCAGTTCTCGGCGGCACTGGACTATGCCGGGCAGGGCAAGGAAAAACAAGCTTCGTTCCGGGACTATTTGGCCGCGAGTTCAGAGCCCGCCGCCAGCGGAAAGCTGCATGCCGGCAAACGTTTCATCCAGCCCCCGCTCGCCCTTGATGCAGCCCTGAAGCGCTCGAAAAAGCCGCTGCTGGTTTTATTCGAACAAAAAACATGCCTGGCCTGCGACGAACTTCACCTGGATATTTTCAAACGCCGGGCAAGCCGTTCCCTGCTGGATGGCCTGCTAATCGCCCAGCTCGACATGTGGAGCGATGCGCCGCTGACCACGCCTGACGGCCGGCAAACCACCGCGCGCGAATGGGCGCGGCAACTCGACATCGGCTACGCCCCGAGCATGGTGTTTTTCGATGCCTCGGGCAAGGAAATATTTCGCGCCGAGGCCATGCTCAAGGCCTTTCATGTCCAGTCGGCGCTGGATTATGTAGGCAGCGGGGCGTACCGGAAATATCCGGAATTTCAGCGCTATGTCGATGTGCGTGCCGATGGCTTGAGGGCCAGGGGGATCGTTGTCGATTTGATGAAATAACCCGGGATGGCGCGGGCCGATCAAACTCAGGCCGACGATGCTTGCGCCAGTGCCCTGGACGGATCGTGCTTGCAGCGTTCTCCCACATTGCGGACAATGGCACGAGTATTTCAAGGGAGAAAAACATGACCAAATATATCGGCATCCTCACCTCCGGGGGTGACAGCCCCGGGCTGAATGCAGCCATTCGCGGCGTAGGCAAGGCCTGCATCGGCCACTACGGCATGCACATCATCGGTTTCCGCGACGGCTTCCGGGGCTTGATGGAGAACCGCACCGCGCGCCTTGATGGCGGCCAGTTGTCGGGCATCCTCACCAGCGGCGGCACCATCCTGGGCACCAGCCGGGACAAGCCGCACCGCATGCCGGTGGGGGGCAAGGTGCTGGATATGACCGATGTCATCGTCGGCAATTACCACGACAACCATCTCGACGCGCTGGTCTGCCTGGGCGGTGGCGGCACGCAGAAAAACGCCCTGCGCCTCAAGGAAAAGGGCCTCAACGTCATCACCCTGCCCAAGACCATCGATAACGATGTGGCCATGACCGATACCACCTTCGGCTTCGACACCGCGCTGGGCATTGCCACCGAGGCCATGGACCGGTTGCACAGCACGGCCCATAGCCACCATCGCATCATCGTGGTGGAAATCATGGGACACCGCGCCGGCTGGCTGGCGCTGGGTGCGGGGATCGCGGGCGGCGCCGACGTGATCCTGATTCCCGAAATTCCTTACGAGGTGGAAAGTGTCGCCGAGGCGATCCGCGAGCGCAGCCGCAACGGCAAGCCATTCAGCATCGTGGCGGTGGCGGAAGGGGCGGTTTCGATGCAGGAGCATCTTGCCACGCTGGCGGCGCAGGAGAAAAAAGTAAAAACCAAGGGCAGCAAAAAAGGGGCGGCCATTCCTCCCGCGCATGCGACGGAAATCCAGTATGCCGACCACACCCTGCGCCTGGCGAAGAAACTGGAGCAGCTCACCGGGCTGGAGGCGCGCGTCACCATCCTTGGCCATTTGCAGCGCGGCGGCATACCTTCCGCGGCGGACCGCCTGCTGGCGACGCGCCTTGGCACCGCCTGCGCCGACCTGATCAATCAGGGGCATTATGGCGTCATGGTGGCGGCCAAGGGAGATGGGACAAGGGCGGTCAAACTCGAGGATGTGGCGGGAAAAGTCAAGACCGTGCCGCCCGATCATGCGTGGGTGGAAAGCGCGCGCCGCGTGGGCACCAATATGGGTGACTGAGCAGCAACAAAGGGTTTCAGGCGTCATCACCAAAATAAAGGAGAACAAGATGGATGGAGAAAATCGTGGCGCTTCGAAACCGGTTCCGGACAAGCTGAATGAAACATTGAATGAGTTGCAGATGCTGGCGCTGCGACGGATCGAAAGCTTCGGCTGGGAACTGCGCTTTGTGCGGCGGGCTGGCCTGCCGAATCCCATCCCCGTGGTATCCAATGCCGAAGGCACGACCATCGGCGTGCTGGAGGAAGACGGACGGGTCAGCCTGGAGCACGATATCAGGCTGCGCAGCTAATTTGTGTGTTAGATTTGGAGCCAAGGAAATGAAAAAAACTGCAATCCGTTCCAGCAATCCTGAATTCGACAGCCTGGTCCCCAGCATCCCTTTCAACCGCCGCGCTTTTGTCATCACCATGCTGGGAGCGGGCTTCGCCCTGGCCACCCAGCCGGTGACGGCCCAGACCGTGATCAAGACCGGTGCGGATGGCCTGCTCGCGGGAGAAATCAAGGTGCCCGTCAGCGACGGTGAAATGGTCGCCTACCGCGCGCAACCGGCCAAGGGTGCCAATTTCCCGGTGATCCTGGTGGTGTCCGAGATTTTCGGGGTGCATGAACACATCGCCGATATCTGCCGGCGACTGGCCAAGCTCGGTTATCTTGCCATCGCCCCGGAGCTGTTCGCGCGCCAGGGTGATCCGCGCAAGATCAGCGGCATCCAGGAAATCATCGACACCATCATATCCAAAACGCCGGACGCGCAGGTCATGTCCGACCTCGATGCCTGCGAATCCTGGGCCCAGGCCCATGGCGGCGATGTGTCGCGCATGGCGGTCACCGGTTTCTGCTGGGGCGGCCGCATCACCTGGCTATACGCAGCCCATAATCCACGCCTCAAGGCCGGGGTGGCCTGGTATGGCCGGATTGACGGCGAAGTGAGCGCGCGCACGCCGAAATACCCGCTGGACCTGGCTGCTGAGCTTAAGGCGCCGGTTCTGGGCCTGTATGGGGGGCAGGATCAGGGTATTCCGCTGGACGATGTGGAAGCCATGCGTGCCGCTATCCAGAGGGCGGGCGGCAAATCCGAGATTCATGTCTATCCCGACGCGCCCCACGCCTTTCATGCCGATTACCGGCCCAGCTATCGCAAGGAGGCCGCGGATGATGGATGGCAGCGCCTGCAGGCGTGGCTGAAGAAGAACGGGGTGTAATATCGAGCTTGTGAGGGGACGCCTGATATTTGCAAAGGGCGGTCCCCGCCCTATGCCGAACCCGCGCCCAGGCTTTGTGTCCAGACCAGGGCATCGATATGGTTGATGTTTGCCCGATCGACATCCAGATTCAGCGACCGGGATAAATGGGCGATTTTTTCGGTGTCAAATTCCTCGCAGGCAATCGCCAGTTCCAGGTAAGGGGCAAACGGCCCCTCGCGGGCAATCAGTGCCTGCGTCACGGCTTCCGGCAATTTCAGGTTTTCCAGCGCCTGATTCATCGGCACTCGCAGCAATACGTCCAGCAGCGAGAACATGCCGGTTACGAAGAGATCATCTTTCTGGGCCGCGCCTACGGTATCGGCGCCGAGCAGTTCCGTCAGGCGGGCGCGAACCAGGGCGTTTTCCATCAGCGCGGAATCAAGTTCTTCCACATTGCCGCTGACAAACAGCAGCAAGGTTAGCCAGCGGTAAAGTTGCTGCTGGCCAAGAATCAGCAGCGCCTGTTCGAGTGTGGTGGCCGGTTTGGACAGCCCGCCCGCGGGCGAGTTGATATAGCGCAATATCTTGTAGGATAAAACCGGGTCCTGCCTGAACAAGGCCGCGATTTCGGTGATTTCGGCATTGCGCCGGACCTGGTTCATGATCTCCAGCACTTTCAGCCTGCCGGTGTCCGCGCGCGGTTTTTCCCACTTTTCCCTGCGCGTGACAAATCCACCCTGGAAAAACGAAAACGGCAGTTTCTTGCAGACATGAAACATTTCCAGCGATTCGATATCCTGCGCCACCAGTTTCTTGGAGAATGCGTTGCGGCTGATGGCGTTGAGCTCGGTCGTAATGTCGGGCAGCGGCCGTTCGGACACGTCAATCAGCATAAATTCCGCAAAATCCAGGAATGGCTGCATCCCCGGCTTTTCAACATAGTGCGAGAGACCGATCCGGAACCCGAGATTCCTGAGTTCTTGCAATCTGGTCAGAATTGACTGCGTGTCCTTGAGCATGTCGGCAGAGCATTCGAATACCAGCACGGTATTGGATGCGGGCAACTGTTCGATCAGGATGTTGCCCAGAGAGTAAAGCGACAGTGGAATGAAGGCAATGCGATGTCCCAGCAGCCGCTCAATGTTCATCATCATCACATTGCGGATCAGCACTTCATCATAAAGGCGGTGAATGGTATCGGCCGAATGGCGCATCCGGTTGCGCTTGGCCTTATTTAGCCGGAATTCGTAACCAGCCACGCGTTGCTCGTGGTTAAGTACGGCCTCGCGGCAAATAAAGGATTTTGCAGTTTCCCCGCCGGCTGGCAGAGAGCCGCCATTTCCGGCTGGCGCCGAACTGGAGGCGTATTCGGCAAGGGGGGCGAGTTGGTTGAGTTGCTGGAATGCGTCATCCTGCTGGCCGGTCTGGCCTGGTTTTTTATGTGACTGGATTGTTTCTTTTCCGCTGAATAGCTTACGCAATCGGTCAAACAAGGCGCGCTCCAGTGTATCCGAGTTTGGATGGGTGATTAAGTTAACCGATATTCTTGCAGATCATTGCGGGCGGGATGAAAAAATTTCTCATGGCTCACCATGAGGGGGGCAGGGCTGAGTGTTTTTGCTGCAGTGCCGGTGTGCCGTATGTCAGACTTACAAGCTATCCGCTTACAAACGGAAATGATTGATGTGTTGGCGTAGATCGTTTGCCAGTGCATTCAGATTGCCAGCCGCTTCGGATACGTCATTGATGGCCTGGCCATTCCTTTCCGCCGCCTCTGACACCCCTTCGACATCCCGCGAGGCGCTATTCAAGGCTGAATTCTGCTCCTGTACCGAGATGCTGATGCTCTGGATGCTATGCTCGGTGCTGCTGACCAAAGCAGTCGATTCGCCGAGAACCATTGCAACTTTCTCGAGGAATTCCTGGCTTTCCTCGAGCGAATCCTTGCCGCGCTTTATGGATTCTTCCACCTGATGCGATTGGCCTTCCAGCAGGCGGGTGACTTCGTCGATCTCCTGGGCGGATTGGGCCGATTTCTCTGCCAGTTTACGCACTTCGTCCGCCACCACGGCGAAACCCCTGCCCTGCTCGCCGGCCCGGGCTGCCTCGATGGCGGCATTCAGGGCCAGAAGGTTGGTCTGCTCCGCGATGGCTTTGACTTTCTGCGTCAGGGTGGAAATGGCATTGGTGTTGTTGACGAAGCTTTCGACGGTAGAGGCGATTTCTGAAACGGACATCTCGGCCTGGCCAATGGAGCCGATCAACTCTGACAGGCTCTGATTGCTTTCCTGGCTCTTGTTCAGGCTGTCGCGCGCCAGGGAGCGAACGGTGTTCGCGTTGCCTGTGACCGATTCGGAACTGGCGGCGAGTTCTTCGATGGCGGCGGCGAGGGAGGAAGCCGAATCGCTCTGCTGCAATGACCCGGCTGCCACCTGCCGGGCAGAGCCGGAAAGCTGCTCGGCCGAGTGCGCAAGCTGTTCCGAAGTGCCCTGGACGTGGCTGACGATCTGGCGTAGGCCGCTCTGCATGTTTTTCATGGCGGCAAGCACGCTGGCATTGCCTCCCTGTGCAATTTCAATGGGGGTGTTCAGGTTTCCGCCGGCGATCTGGCTCGCCACCTCCATCGCATAGGCCGGTTCACCTCCCAGTTGGTTTAATACCTTCCTGAGGGCTGAAACGGAGAGCGCCAGGCCGATTGCCACGCCCAGCGCGGCAATGATGATAAAGCTGTTGCGGGCGGTGGCATAGGTCCGCCCGGCCTGGATCCGGGCTTCGGCCAGTTCTGCGGCAAATTCCTTTTCGATCCGCTCTGCCATCAGGCTGATCGCTTCGCTGGACGTCTTGTCCTTTCCCTTCATCAGAACATCCACGGCCTTGCCGCTGTTCGGGTCTTTGCCGTCGAATGTCTTCAAGGCTTGTCGGTAATTGGACAGCAATTCCGCGTGGGTTTTAAGCAGCGCTTCGATTTCGGCTGAGGGCTTGTTCAGCTGGCCCAGGAGCGCAATGGATTCCTTGAGGCTGTCATCCATCTTGTTCGCGTTTTCTTCGAAGCCTTTCAGGTGTTTTTCGAAGTTCTGCGGGTCATTGCCACGGATCAGGATGTTTTTCCACTCCTGGTTTTGCGCCTTGAAATGGATATGGGCATTTTCGATCGCGATGAGCGCGCTGTTTTCAAGACCAACCTTTTGCAGGTGGGCATCCATGTTCACGGCCATGGAGCGTATCTGCCAGACCCCTACAGCACCGAGCAGAATCAGGATGCCTGCCATTGCTGCAGTCAGAATGGACAGCCGGGCGCGAAGGGAAAGATTCATGATTTTTGATCCTAAAAGTGCGGCTTAGTCGAAAATGGCAATTCTGCTGAAAATTCCTAGGAATTCCTGGCGTGCCAATCAAGAAAGATCAACGTTGCTTAGGCCGGTCAAGCTTCTATTGTCCAGGAGACATTTCGTCTGTTTCCTGAGTATAGGATGTTTGAATTCACTTTGCCAATGGATTTAGGGAAAAATTGTATTCGGAGCGTATGGAATGCCCGCAGACAGGGAAGATGTGAGGTATTTCTTGCGGAATAATGAATGAATGTCATCAATGCGCACTTATCGATGCTAAATGAATATTTAGTCTGGTGGGGGCGGGGGGAAACAGCAAAGGCCTGCATTGCTGCAGGCCTTTGTTTTGTCTGGTAGGACGTGGCAGATTCGAACCGCCGACCAACGGATTAAAAGTCCGCTGCTCTACCGACTGAGCTAACGTCCCAAACGAGAGTCGGCATTTTACTTTATTTATCGCCTTTGTCAATCACGATGTAGAATATGCAGCATATTTTTGCCCTGGATATTGACTTGGAAAACCGCGATAGCTTGCAACGATTCATGTTCGAACACGCCGCCGTGCGTGGGGAAATCGTCCATCTGGATACGACCTGGCAGGCGGTGCTGGAGCGCCGCGAGTATCCGCCCGTGCTGCGCGGGATGCTGGGCGAGTTGATGGCCGCCGCGGCGCTCCTGGCGGCATCGCTCAAGTTTTCCGGCTCCATCATCCTGCAGATGCAGGGGGAGGGGGGGGTCAAGCTGCTGGTGGTCGAATGCCAGAGCGATCTGACCATGCGCGCGATGGCGCACTGGGAAGGCGAGGTCGTGGGCGAATCGCTGGCGGAACTGCTCGGCAACGGGCGCTTTGCCATCACCATCGACCCGCGCAACGGGAAGAAGACCTATCAGGGCATCGTCGACCTGGCGGGGCAGTCGGTGGCGGACGCGCTGGAGGATTACATGAGCCGCTCCGAGCAGCTGGACACCCGGCTCTGGCTGGCGGCGGACGAGCACCAGGCGGCCGGCATGCTGTTGCAGAAGATGCCGGAACAGCACGAGGGTGACCCGGATGCCTGGCAGCGCGTGGTGCATTTGGCTTCCACCCTGACGCAGAAGGAATTGCTGGGCCTGCCGGCGCGGCAGATCATCCACCGCCTGTACCACGAGGAAGACATGCGCCTGTTCGACCCCCAGACAGTCAATTTCCATTGCCCCTGCTCGCGCGAGCGCGTGGCCGGAATGCTGCGCTTGCTGGGCCACGAAGAAGTGCAGGCGGTGTTGCAGGAACAGGATGCGATCGAGGTGGATTGCGAGTTCTGCAACAAGCACTATGTTTTTGACAAGGTGGATGTCGAGCAGGCATTTGCCTCGGAGGTGCCGACAGAGGCACCGAAGCATCTGCACTGATGCATTCCGCGCCGGAAAACAAGCTCCGCATCGACAAGTGGCTGTGGGCGGCGCGTTTCTTCAAGACCCGCTCGTTGGCGTCGCAGGCGGTGGAGGGCGGCAAGGTGCATTGCAATGGCGAGCGCGTCAAACCGGCCCGTGCCGTGCACGTCGGCGACGAGCTGCGCGTGCGCCAGGGGCCCTATGAAATCACGGTCCTGGTGCGTGCCCTGTCGGAGCGCCGCGGGCCGGCCAGCGAGGCCGCACTGCTGTACGAGGAAACCCCGGAAAGCGTGGCGGCGCGCGCCGTGCTCAAGGAACAGTTAAGGGCCGAGCCCACTTTCGAACAAAAAGGCCGTCCCACCAAGCGGGACCGTCGCCATATCATCCGTTTTACAGAGGGAGGTTAAATGCCACCTGCTTTGCCCGAAAAATCCCAGCAGATCCTGCAGATCCACGCCGCGCTGATCCGCCGCGTGGTGATGGCCTGCCACCAGCGCGACCTGGTGCCGTCGCTGATGCCGCTCATCAAGGTGTCTGAGGAAAACGGCTGGGTCGCGCTCATGGGCGCGGTGCGCCAGATCCTCAAGGGCAAGCGTGAACCGAGCCTGCTCAACGGCCTGGATGAAGAGGACCGCATCATCGTCGCGGCCATTCTGGAAGGCATCAGGAACCCGGCCGGCCTGCCCGATCCGCAGGCCAAGGCGGATTCCGGCGCGGCGGCGCCGGGGCTGGCGGCGCTGGTCCAGGCCTCGGCCAGCGGCGATGCCCAGGCCTTGCAGCTCCTGGCCGGCATGGCCGAGCAGATGAGCGGCGCCGGCGGCGACATGGCGCGCCTGGCGGCGATCATGCGCCGCCTGGTGAACGGCGAACGCGACGCGGATCTGCTGACCCAGGGCATGGAAGCCCAGGGCAGGGGGCTGGTGCTGGCCATTCTCAAGGAACTGGAAAAGCCAGTTTTGAACTAGGCCTTGGCTTTGCCGCTCACCCAGACGTAGAACATCGGCAGGTAGAACAGGCTCAGCACGGTGCCGACCAGGAGCCCGCCGATCGCGGCGTCGGCCAGCGGGGAGAGGCGCTCCAGGCCCACCGCGCGCTGCATGGCGATGGGGATCATGCCGGCGATCGTGCCTAAGGCCGTCATCAGGATGGGGCGGTAGCGCAGCCGGATCGAGCCCAGCGCGGCGTCGAACGGCCCGAGCCCCTCGCGGCGCCGCTCCTGGATGAAATCCACCATCAGGATCGAGTTCTTGATGATGATGGAGAACAGCAGCACGATGCCCAGGATGGCGGGCAGGGCCAGCGCCTTGTCGAAGGCCAGCAGCCCCCATACCGCGCCGATCGCGGAGAGCGGCAGGATGATGATGGACAGCAGGGCCAGCTTGACGCTGCCGTAGGCCGGAACCAGGACGCCGAACAGCAGCAGCACCCCCATCCCCAGCCCCATCAGCATGCGCTTGCTCGAATCCGAGCCGGATGCGTTGTCTCCCATGTCTGCGGCTTCCACGCCGGGCGGCAGGACTTTCTGCGCGGCGGCCAGCGAGGTTTCGCTCAGGATGCTGATCGGCGCGGTATTGCGGTAGGCCAGCAGATCCAGGCTGTAGCGCATGCCGTTGCCGGTGAGCAGCGACAGGCCGGGCTGCTGCCGGAAGCTGCCGATCTCTCCCAGCGTCACGCTCGATCCGTCCGGCAGCAGTACCGGCAGCAGGGCCAGGCTGGCGGGATCGGAACGGTAGGGTTCCGAGAAGTAGCTGCGCACCGGCAGCGCGCTGACCGTGGGCAGCTTGCTCAGGGAGGCCAGCGGCAGGCCTTTCAGCGGCAACTGGGCGATCACGGCATCCGGGTTCAGGCCGAAGGCGCGCAGTTTGTTTTCATCCAGCACCAGGTGGGTTTCCGTGGTGTTGGCATCCCAGTTGAGCGAAACCGAGGTCAGGCCCGGAATATTCAACAGCGCGGCCTTGACCTTCTTCGCGGCGCCGGGAAGCAGGCGCCAGTCCTCGGCGTAGAGGCGGATATTCACCGGCGCCTTGATGGTGGACAGCGCCGTGGCGCCGGAGTCGAAGGCGTCCGCAATGCTCACGCCGGGCAACTCCGCCAGTTGGCGGCGCAGGTCGGCCTCGATCTGCCAACTGCTTTCCTTGCGCTCCAGGCGGTTGAGGTAGGTGATGTTGAACGTGGCCTCGGCAGGCAACTGCCCGGAACCGAGCGAGATCACCCCGGCTTCCGAGCCGAAGGTGGCGCTCACGCGCTTGACGCGCGGGTCCTGCATCAGGCGCGCCTCGAATTCCTTGAGCCTTCCTTCCGCGACGGCGACCGGCTCGTTGGCGCTGAATTTGACGTGGACGCGCACGATGCCGGTATCCATGGGCGGCAGGGCGTCCCTGCCGATCATGGGCATGATGGTCTTAAAGCTGAACACCAGCAGCGCGAAAGCCGGGAGCACCAGCAGCAGGCGCCGCCAGAAGCCGCCGCGGAAGGCGAATTGCAGGCCGCCCGCGTAGAGTTTGGCTCCGGGCGCCAGCAGCTTCTGGTAGCCGCGCTCCATCCAGCGCTCGAGGCGGTTCTTGGGCGGCAGGCCGTTGCGGTACCAGAAGGCCGAGAGGCGCGGAATGAAGGTCACCGCCACGAAATAGGAAGTGAACACCGCGATCACCACCGCCAGGATCAGGTGCTTGAAAATCTGCTGCGAAAAATCGCCCACGAACATCAGCGGCGTGATCACCGCCGCAGTCGCCAGCGTGCCGACGAAGACCGGGAACAGCACTTCCTCGGTGCCGCGCCGGATGGCGGTGTGCACGTCCTCGTGCAGTTCGCCCAGGTGGCGCTCGATGTTCTCCAGCACCACCACCGCATCGTCCACCAGCATGCCGAGCGCCAGAATAATCCCGGTCATGACCAGGATGTTCATCTCCTTGCCGGTCAGCCACAGGATGGCGATGGTGGAGAGGAAGACCAGCGGGATCGAGATCAGGGCGGTGGCCACGGCGCGCCAGTTGCCGAGGAAAAACAGGATCACCAGGCTGGTGAAGATGATGGCGTCGCGCAGGGCTTCCATCATGTTGTCGTTGGAAGTCTTGATCAGTTCGCCCTGGGTGTCGGCAATGGCGAACTCCAGGTTGGGGTAGCGCGCCTTGAGCTTTGGCAGCACCGCTTCGATGTCGTCCACCACCTTCTGCACCGGGCCGCCCGGCGCGCGCAGCATGGCGACGCCGATCGCCGCCTTGCCGTTGCCGTGATAGGCCGAATTGCGCTCGGCGTGGCTCAATTTCAGCTCGGCGACGTCGCCCAGGGTCAGCCCGCCGGCAAGCGGCAAGAGGCGCAGCGCCTCGGGGCTGGCGCGCTCGCCGTAAATGGTCACGGTCATGCTGCTGTCGGCGCCCTGCGCCGTGCCCACCGGCCAGTCGCGATTGAGCTTGCCGACCAGCTCCTGCAACTGCGCCTGGGTGATGCGGTAGCGGGCCAGCTTGAGCGGGTCGAACTCGATCCTGAGCGCCGGCTCGTAGCCGCCGAAGACTTCGACATTGGCGATGTTGGGCTGGGTGACCAGCGCGGCGCGGATGTCGTTCTCCGCCAATAGCCGCACCTGGGCCAGCGACAGATTGCTGCCCGCCTTGGGCGACACCGCCAGCACCATCACCGGCTGGGTGAAGCCGCCCACGGCATAGACGCTGGCAGGGGCCACCTCGGGGGGGAGCTTGCCGCGTGCCCGGGAGAGCGCGTTGTTGACGTCCAGCAGCGCCGCGTCCAGCCCTTTCTCGTAATTGAACTCGGCGCGCACGATCGAGACTTCATTCTTGTTGGTGCTCTGCACGTCGCGGATATGGGAGAGCGCGTAGAGCTCCTGCTCGATCGGGCGCGACACCTTCTGCGCCACGGAGAGGGCCGCGGCGCCGGGCAGTTGCGTGATGACCGTGACCTGCGGCCGCTCCACGTCGGGGTACATGTTGCGCGGCATCTTGGCGTAGCCGATCACCCCCAGCAGGGAGGTGATGGCAAGCACCATTGCCAGCAGCAGCGGGCGGCCGTGGAAGAATTTAAACAGCATGGCGGCCTGCTTCCATTGGAACCGCAAAGGCGCGAAGGCGCAAAGCAATCAGGCGGTCAGCCAATGGCCGAGGGGATGGATCTTGCCGGGCCGTCTTTCCTCTGCGGCTTTGCGCCTTTGCGGTTCGATCTTTTAGTGAATTCAAGGCCCTTTTCCTTGCAGCTTGAAGGGGGTTCCCGCCGCGAGGCGGGTAAGGATGTCCGGGCTCGCGCACGCCAGGCGCCGGCCCGGCAGGCGCGGGTCGAGCGTGGCGGCGCCTTCCTCGCCTTCGGCGGCGAGTTGCACGCCGAGGGATTCGAGCTTGTCCGGGCCGGCCAGGCGCAATACCGTCGCGCCATGGCCGTCGCTGTTGAACAGGCAGGCGCGCGGCAGCAGGACGGCCTGGGGCGCCTGGTAGATGACGGCCAGGGCGTCCACCCTCGTGCCCGGCACGAATCCGCTCGCGGCGCGGGCTTCGAAGCGGCGCAGGCCCTGCGGCGTGGCTTCCGGCCAGGCCTGCAGCGGCAGCGTCTGGCCGCCGGCCTTGAGCGCCGTGGGCTGCAATCCGCTCGGCAAGGCGATCAGGAGGCGGTTGCCTGCCGCGGTGTCGGTGATCTTGAGCAGGGGTTTGCCGGGCGTGGCGAGATCGCCGGGCTGGACCAGGCGCTGGCTGACGACGCCGTCGAAGGGCGCGCTCACGGTGGCGTTGCGCAGGTTCTCCCGCGCCACGGCCTGGCGCGCCTGGGCTGCCGCGCTTGCGGCCTCCGCCGCCTGCAGTTGCTCCAGCGCCACGCCGCCGATCTGGTGCAATTGGCGGGTGCGCTGCAGGCGCGCCTGCTCGGCCTTGAGGGCGCTTTCCGCCGCGGCCAGCTCGGCGGCGAGGGAGCCGCCCTGGGGCTGGGAGCCGGACAGGCTCATGTCGAGCTTCACCAGCAGGTCGCCGCGCTTGAAACGCGCGCCCTCAAACAGGGGCAGGGCGGTGACATAGGCGGTGAGGCGGCTGGCGACCACGTTTTCATGCAGCGCGGCCACGTCCGCCGTGGTGCGCCGCGTCAGTTCGACCGGGCCGGCCTGCATCTGGCGCGCTTCCACCACCACGGCCAGGGTCTGGGGCGGAGTTTCCTGCGCGAGCTGGTGGCGTTTCTTCTTGACCAGGAACACGCCGGCGCCGATCAGGACGGCGATCAGCAGCAGCGGGATGATTTTCTTTTTCATGGACGTTCCCATCGGGCGATGTAAGTTTCCGGCGCGGTGCCGGCCAGGACCTGGGCGGCGGACCAGGCCGCCGCGGCGCGCGCGCCGGAAAGCGCAAGCCGGTAGCGGGCATCGAGCAGGTCGCGTTCGTGGCGGAACAGGTTTTCCAGCGTCTGGCTGCCGAGGCGCTGCATTTCACGCTGCACCGCCACCACCTGGTCGCGGTACTCGATTTCCTTCTCCATCGCCGCCATGTCGGCGCGCGCCGCCTGGTAGGCGCTCTTCAGGCTGGCCAATTGGCGTGCCGAGTCGCGCAGCGCGGCCTGTTTCTGCTCGGCTGCGGCCTGCGCGCCGAGGGCCTGCGCCTGTGCCTGCTTGTGGGCGGTGACCCCCAGCGGCAGGCTCACGACGCCGCCGACGGTCCAGGTGTCGCGCTCGCCGCCGCCGCCGTAGTTGCGGAAATAACTCGTGTCGAGGTTGACCGAAGGGTACAGGGCGCGCCGGTTCTCACTCGCCTGGGCACGCGCCGCGGCCTCGCGGGCGGTGGCGATTTGCGCCGGCAGGGTGGCGTCAGGCGCCGCCTCGTCCCAGCCGGGCGGGGCCAGAACGGCGGCCTGGGGCAGGAAGTTTTCCCGCCCGCTGGCTTCCTCCAGCTCGGCCTGGGCCTGGCTGATGGCGCTGTGCAGCGCGGTTTCGTCCGCGGCGAGGCGCAGCATCTCGCTTTCCGCGTAGCGCGCATCCACGCTGGCGGCACGGCCCAGCTCGACTTCCTTGCGGATGCGCGTATGCGCGGCTTCCACCCGCTGGCGATAGCGCACGAGGGCTTCCTTCTGCCGCGCCAGCGCCTGCAGGTTGAAATAGGCGCTGGCGGCCTGGTGCAGCTTGAGCAGGGTCTGCTGGCGCTCCAGCAACTGGCTGGCGGCCAGATCCTGCTGCGCCTTCTCGCGGTTGGCGGCGATGACGCCGAATACGTCCACTGGCAGGGTGTAATTCACGCCGGCCTGGGCGATGCGGCTGGAAGTCAGCGGCAGGCCGGGCTGGCCGGGGGTGTAGACGCCCACCACGCGCGGCCCTTCGTAATGGTGCCAGCCTGCCAGCAGGGCGGCATTGCCGAAATAGCGGCCGCCGGCGGCGTCCTTCTGGGCCTCGGCCGCGCCGGTCTGCAGGCCGGCCGCGCGCAACTGGGGATGCTGCAGGGTGTCGCGCAGCACCTCGGCCAGTTCGCCGGCCTGGGCTGCGAAGCTGAAGGTTAATACCGTTGCTGCGGCGGTGAGCGTCAAAAGTTTCAGAGGGAAAGCCTCAGGGCTGAAATTCGAGAATAAGGAATATGATAAATGATAAGGTGATATTCAAACATTGATTTGAAATAACTCGGGCGGGTTTGTTGCCTGCGGGCGCTCGGGGTTTTTAATATTTTTAATGTGCTTACATAGAGGGGCGCAGTTTTTGGATTTTATCCAGTACAATGCCCATAATTATTTTTGATGGCTTGAAGGCAAGCTGTCGTTCCAAAAATTAGGGCGCTTATTGATGCTGGAAGGGAAAGACCTCGCCTGTGTCCGGGGCGAGCGTACATTGTTCAGCCACCTGAATTTCAGGCTGGCCGAGGGCGAGCTGCTGCTGGTGCAAGGCGCCAACGGCAGCGGCAAGACCAGCCTGTTGCGCATGCTGTGCGGCTTGCTGGCGCCGGAGTTCGGCGATATTCTATGGCGCGGCGAGAACATCGGCTCGGTACGCGAAAGCTACCACGCCGAGATGGCCTATTTCGGCCATGCCCCGGCGGTCAAGGAGGATCTCACGGCTTTCGAGAACCTTGATTTTTCCTGCCGGCTGGCGGGCATGGCGCTGGGCCGGGATGAGGTCGAAGGCGCGCTCGGCCACCTTGGTTTGGGCCATTGCCTGAACCTGCCGGCAAAATCACTGTCACAAGGGCAGCGTCGTCGCGTGGCTCTGGCCCGCATGCTGCTGGGCAAGGCCCGCCTGTGGATACTGGACGAGCCGCTCACGGCGCTGGACCAGGCGGCTCTGCAGCTGGTGCAGTCCCTGATCGGCGAGCATTTGCAGCGCGGCGGCATGGCTTTGCTGACCACGCATCAGCCGGTCACGATTCCGGGCGTTGAACCCAGAATCCTGAGTTTGACGCCGTGAGCATGCTGCAAACCGTTTTTGATTTATTGCGGCGCGAATTGATGCTGGCCATGAGACGGCGCGGGGATGTGCTGACCGTGCTGTTTTTTTTCGTCATCGTCGCCAGCCTGTTCCCGCTGGGTGTCGGGCCTGACACCCAGCTGCTGCGCCTGATGGGCGGCGGCGTGGTGTGGGTGTCGGCGCTGCTTGCAGCCATGCTTTCGCTGGGACGCATGTTCGCCAACGACTACGCCGACGGCACGCTGGAACAGCTGGTTTTGACGCCGATGCCGCCCGTGGTGTGGATCACCGGCAAAATACTGGCGCACTGGCTGGTGAGCGGGGTGCCGCTGATTCTCGTGGCGCCGGTGCTGGGAATCCAGTTCGGCCTGTCGAACGAGGCGCTGGGCGTGCTGATTTTTTCGCTGCTGCTCGGTACGCCGGTGCTGTCCCTGATCGGTGCGGTCGGCGCGGCTTTGACCCTGGGCTTGCGTGGCGGCGGGGTGCTGGTGTCGTTGCTGGTGCTGCCGCTCTATATTCCGGTGCTGATTTTTGGCGCCGGCGCGGTGGATGGTGCAATGTCAGGACTGGGCGCGGAAGCGCACCTGTCATTGCTGGGTGGTATCTTGATTTTGGCCTTCTTGCTGACGCCTTGGGCGGTGGCGGCGGCATTGCGGATTTCGATTGAATAATGAACAGCATTAACTGGTACAAATATTCTTCTCCGGCGACTTTTTACCACCTTGCAGGCCGGTTGGTCCCATGGTTTTATGCTGCAGCAGCTTTGCTCTCGGTAGTTGGGCTGTACATCGGGTTCATTCTTGCGCCCACGGATTTTCAGCAGGGCGAATCCTACCGCATCATCTTCATCCACGTGCCGGCCTCCTGGATGTCGATGTTCATTTATGTGGTGATGGCGGTCTGGGCGGCGATCGGACTGGCGTTCAATACGCGCCTGTCTTTCATGATGATGAGCGCGCTGGCGCCCACCGGGGCCATGCTGACTTTTGTCGCGTTGTGGACGGGCGCCTTGTGGGGCAAGCCGACCTGGGGCGCATGGTGGGTATGGGATGCGCGCCTGACCTCGGAATTGATCCTGTTCTTCCTTTATATCGGCTTCATGGCGCTGCAGGCGGCGATCGACGATCCGCGCCGCGCCGACCGCGCCGGCGCCCTGATCGCATTGGTGGGCGTGGTCAACGTGCCGATCATCTATTTTTCCGTCAGATGGTGGAACACCCTGCATCAGGGCGCTTCGGTAAGCGTGACCAAGGCGCCGAGCATGGCCACCATCATGCTGATAGGCATGCTGGTGATGGCATTCGCGGTATGGATGTATGCCATTGCGGCGGCGTTGTCGCGGGCGCGAAGTATTATTCTGGAGCGTGAACGAAATAGCCAGTGGGTGGCCCAATTGCTGGAGTCCAAGGTATGAACTGGAATAGCTGGTCTGAGTTTTTCCGCATGGGCGGGTATGGCCTCTACGTGTGGGGATCCTATGCGGTGACCGCCTTCTTGGTCGCCGGCGAGATACTGCTCTTGAGAGCGCGGCGGCAACAGGCATTGAAGCTGGCATTGCGCACAGTGAAATATGGCAAGGCTGAAAAGGATACAGATAACTGATGAAATCACGACATAAAAAACTGATTCTGATTGGCGTGGTGGTGCTGGCGCTGGGTGCGGTAGCGGCGCTGGTGCTGAATGCTTTCCAGAGCAATCTGGTGTTTTTCTTCTCCCCGACCCAGATTGCCAACGGCGAAGCGCCGAAAGAGCGGGCATTCCGCATCGGCGGGCTGGTCGAGGATGGCAGCTTGCGCCGCGAGCCAGATGGCGTGACGGCGCATTTCCGCATCACTGATACGGCGAAAACCATTCCTGTTACCTACAAAGGCCTGCTGCCCGACTTGTTCAAGGAAGGCAAAGGCGTGGTGGCGGAAGGACGCATGAACAGCAGCGGCGTGTTCATGGCCGAGCAGGTGCTGGCCAAGCACGACGAGAACTACATGCCGCCCGAAGCGGCCAGCGCGCTGGAACAGGCGCAAAAAGCGCAGCAAACCTTAATCACTCCACAAGAATCAGCTTCACCGCAGGAAGGTAAACAATGATTCCAGAACTCGGCCATTTTTCATTAATCCTGGCGCTGCTGCTCGCGCTGGTTCAAGGCGTCTTGCCGCTGGTGGGCGCCACACGCAATAATCAGGCGTGGATGGCGGTCGCCAGGCCAGCCGCCCACGCACAGTTCCTGTTTGTCGCCATTGCCTTTGGCGCATTGGCCTATTCATTTCTGACCCTCGATTTTTCGGTCATGAACGTGACACGCAACTCCCATTCCCGCCTTCCTGAAATTTACCGCTTCACCGCCACCTGGGGTTCGCATGAAGGCTCGATGTTGCTGTGGACTTTCATCCTCGGCATGTGGACCGTGGCGGTCACCCTGTTCAGCCGCCATCTTCCGGATGACATGGTGGCGCGCGTGGTCGGCGTGATGGGGCTGGTCAGTTTTGGTTTCCTGCTGTTCATGCTGGCTACCTCCAATCCTTTCCTGCGCATGGAAATGGCCATGGACGGTTCCGATCTTAACCCGCTGCTGCAGGATCCGGGCATGGTGGTTCATCCTCCGATCCTGTACATGGGCTATGTCGGATTTTCCGTGGCGTTTGCCTTCGCGTTAGCGGCGCTGCTTTCCGGCAAGCTGGATGCCAGCTGGGCGCGCTGGTCGCGCCCCTGGACCACGGCGGCCTGGTCGTTCCTGACCATAGGCATCATGATGGGCAGCTGGTGGGCCTATTACGAGTTGGGCTGGGGCGGATGGTGGTTCTGGGACCCGGTCGAGAACGCCTCGCTCATGCCCTGGCTGGTGGGGACGGCGCTGATCCATTCGCTGGCGGTGACCGAGAAGCGCGGCAGCTTCAAGGCGTGGACGGTGTTCCTCGCCATCGGCGCGTTTTCCCTCAGCCTGCTCGGGACCTTCCTGGTGCGTTCCGGCGTGCTGTCCTCGGTGCACTCCTTTGCAACAGATCCGACACGCGGCCTGTTCATTCTAATATTTCTCGCCGTGGTGATCGGCGGCTCTCTGCTGCTGTTTGCCATGCGCGCCTCTCATGTCGGCCTGGGCGGACGCTTTGCGCTGGTTTCACGCGAATCGTTCCTGATGGTGAACAACATCCTCTTGCTGACGGCGACCGGATCTGTGCTGCTGGGCACGCTCTATCCGCTGTTTCTCGATGCGCTGGGGCTGGGCAAAATTTCGGTTGGCCCGCCTTATTTCAATTCCGTATTCATTCCTCTGGTAACGCCGCTGATCTTCCTCGCCGGCGTCGGGCCGCTGACGCGCTGGAAACAGGTGAATGTGCCTGAACTGGCGCATCGCTTGAAGTGGGGCTTCGGCGCCAGCGTCGTGGCGGCATTGCTGTTGCCATTTGCTCAAGGGGAGTGGCAACCGATGGTATCCCTGGGTATTCTGCTGGCCCTGTGGATCGTCGTGACCGTGGCCATCAGCGTGCGTGCACGGATGCGCACGACCGCAGGCTGGTCGGCGAACTTTTACGGCATGCATCTGGCCCACCTGGGGGTGGCGGTGACGGTCATAGGCGTGACCATGGTGTCTTTCTACCAGACAGAGCGCAACATGCGCATGGCTGTGGGCGAGACGGTCACGGTGCAGGATTACACTTTCCGCTTCGATGGCGTAGTCGATGTGACCGGCCCGAATTATACGGGAGCGCGCGGCACGCTTGAGGTGAGCCGGAACGGCAAGCCGTTCGCCACGCTGCATCCTGAGAAACGCATTTACGTGGCTTCCGGCATGCCGTTCACAGAATCGGCGATCGATTACGGCTTTACGCGCGATCTGTATGCCGCCCTTGGCGAACGTCTGGACGATGGCGCCTGGAGCGTGCGTCTGTTCCATAAGCCGTTTGTGGTGTGGATCTGGATCGGCTCGGTGCTGATGGCTCTGGGCGGCTTTTTGGCGATCAGCGACCGGCGTTACCGCACTTCGCGCAAGAAGGGGGGGGCTGCAGCATGAAGCGTTTCCTGATTCCCCTGGGTATTTTCATCGTACTGGTGATTTTTCTCGGCATCGGCCTCAAGCTCAATCCGCGTGAAGTGCCATCGCCGCTGATCGGCAAGCCGGCACCCGATTTCAAGCTCGCACTGTTGTCCGACCCGTCCAGGCAACTGAGTCCGGCGGATCTGCGCGGCAAGGTCTGGCTGTTCAATGTGTGGGCTTCCTGGTGCGGCTCCTGCCGCCAGGAACACGATCTCCTGCTTGGCCTGGCAAGGCAGGGCAGCGTGCCGATCTATGGCATGGATTACAAGGACCAGCCCGGTGATGCTCGTGCCGTGCTGGCGCGTTTTGGAAATCCCTATGTCGATACGGTTATGGATCCGGACGGGCGGACAGGCATCAATTATGGCGTGTATGGCGTTCCAGAGACCTATCTTGTCGATAAAACCGGCGTCATCCGCTACAAGCATACCGGCCCCCTGACCCAGGAAATACTGGACAAAAAGATTCTCCCCTTGGCGAAGGAGTTGCAGCAATGAGGCTTAACATGAAACTCGCACAGCGAGCCGGGATAATAGCCCTCGCACTTTGGCTTCCCTTGTCTGCCGTTGCCGGCGAGGCCGTGCCGATTGCCGAAGACCCTGTGCTGGAGCAGCGCATGATCGCTCTTTCCGAGGATTTGCGCTGTCTGGTGTGCCAGAACGAGTCGCTGGCGGGCTCCCGCTCGGAACTGGCGCAGGATCTGCGCCAGGAAATCCGCGAGCAACTGAGCTCCGGCAAGAGCAATGACCAGGTGATCGAGTACCTAACCCAGCGCTATGGCGATTTCGTGCTTTACAAACCGCCGCTCAAGCCCTTGACCTGGCTGCTGTGGTTCGGGCCTTTCCTGCTGTTGGCCGGCGCTGCGGGCGGTTTCTATTTTTATCTTAAACGGCGCGGTGAGCGCATTGCCGGCGAGACCTTGTCCGCGGAAGAAAAAAAACGCGTGGAAGCTCTTCTTGGCAACAACGGAAATGAATCATGAGCAATTTTTGGACAATCTCGCTGTTCTGGGCACTCTTTTTCCTGTTGATCGGGATCGCGCTGGCATTTGTCTTGCCGCCATTGCTGCGCCGTAACGTCAGATCCAGACACGTGGATCGCAAGGCTGCAAATATCGCCATCTACCATGACCAGTTGGCCGAACTGAAGAACGATCTCGATAGTGGCGAACTGGACCCGCAGCAGTACCAGGATGCCCGGTTTGAAATCGAGAAACGCCTGAGCGAGGACGTGCCTGATGAACCCTCCCCCGTGGCGGCCAACCAGACAGGACGTACCCTGGGATACGTGCTTGCCGGTGCAATTCCGCTCATGGCGATTGGAATATATGTGGCCCTGGGCAGCCCCGATGCGGCGATGATGCCACGCAGCGCGCCGCCCCCAATGGCTGAGCCGGGCCAGCACGATGCCGCTCCCATGATTGCCGCACTGGAGGCCAAGCTCAAGAATCAGCCGAATGATGCTGCCGGCTGGAATATGCTGGCACGCAGCTATGGCACGATTGGGCAGTTCGGCGAGGCGGCGCGGGCCTATGCGAAACTCAGCGAGCTGGTTCCCGATAATTCGTCTGTCTTGGCGGATTATGCAGACGCGCTTGCCATGGCGCTGGGCGGGAACTTGCAGGGCAAGCCGCAGGAATTGATCGACCGGGCCTTGAAGTTGAACCCGCAGGACGGGAAGGCGTTGAATCTTGCTGGAAGCGCCGCTTACCAGGCCAAGAATTTTACCAAGGCTGGCGAGTATTGGCGCAGCTTGCTCAAACTCATACCCCCGGATGATCAATATGCCAGTCAAGTCAGGGCGGCGATAGCGGATGCCGATAGGTCGGCCGGCTTGTCCGGCCTGGATAACCTGTCCGGGGCCGGCGCTAAAACCGGTGCCGAGAAAAAAGACGCTAAAGTCCAGACGGGCCCGGCTGCAGCCATTTCCGGCACGGTGACGGTGAAACAGGAGCTTATCGGCAAGATTGCTCCCGGCGACATGGTCTTCATTTACGCGCAAATGCCGCAAGGACCGAAAATGCCGATTGCCAGTTTGAAAGTTGATGCGAAACAGCTTCCCTATCACTTTACGCTGGACGATTCCCTTGCAATGACGCCCAACGACAAGCTGTCAAATCATGCTGAGGTCATGGTCAGCGCACGCGTGTCGAAATCGGGACAAGCGATATCGCAAAGCGGCGACCTGATTGGCAGGGTCGACTCCGTCAAACTCGGCCAGCAAGGCGTCGCAATCGTCATCGACAAGGTCTTGCCCTAACTGTTATGGCGAATCGCCGTCCCAAATCATGAACCAAAAGTAGGCGCCTCTA
Source organism: uncultured Sulfuricella sp. (assembly GCA_964384915.1). GTDB lineage: Bacteria > Pseudomonadota > Gammaproteobacteria > Burkholderiales > Sulfuricellaceae > Sulfurimicrobium. The sequence goes on from CAYLMA010000008.1 coordinate 60,451, forward strand.
GGCGACAAGTGAAATGTGAAACCGCTTGGGCTTTGCCCTTGCTGTGAAGCGTGAAATGCAGGGGCTGGCTCTGCGATGCGCCTAGCTTTTAGAAGTGCGGTCATTTTTTACGTTTCACGCTTCACAAACAAAGCGTAGCGAGTGACTTCACATTTCACAAAACTATTACACGTTAACTCCCCAGCAGCAGCCTTTCCACCGCGTCCGGGTCGCGCTCGGCGCGCAGGGTCTGGTGCAGCGCAGCGGCTTCCGGGTAGGCGCCGCGCAACATGCCCAGCCACTGTTTGAGCCGTCCCGGCGCGTGCTTCGGCTCCACCCGGGTGCGCAGGCGCTGGTAGTAGTCCGCCACCCAGGGTAGCAAGGCCGGCCAGGACATGGCTGCATCTCCGGTCCTGATGCGCAGCGCCAAATCCGGGCGCACGATGGCGCCGCGCCCGATCATCACGTCGCTGCATCCGCTGACCCGGCGGATGTCCTCCCAGTCCTCCGGCGTCCATACCTCGCCATTGGCCACCAGCGGCAAGTTCACCACCTCGCGGATGCGGGCCAGCCACTCCCAGTGCGCGGGCGGACGATAGCCATCGACCTTGGTGCGGGCATGGACGGTGAGTTCGTCGGCGCCCGCAGCCTCGATGGCGCGGGCGCAGTCCAGGGTTAGCGAGGTGTCCTTCAGGCCGAGCCGCATCTTGGCGGTGACGGGGATATGCCTGGGCACGGCGCGGCGCGTGGCCGCGACGATGGTGTGGATGATTTCCGGGTATTGCAGCAGGACTGCCCCGCCGCCGTGGCGATTGACCATGGGGGCGGGGCAGCCGAAATTGAGGTCGATGCCGGGCGCGCCCATGGCGGCGATGGACGCGGCGTTTTCCGCCAGGCAAACCGGGTCGCTGCCAAGCAGCTGCACCCGCACCGGCACCCCGGCACGCGTGCAGCCGCCGTTGGCCAACTCCGGCACGGTACGCAGCAGCACGCGCTCGGTGAGCAGGTGGTGGGTGATGCGCACGAATTCGGCGACGCACAGGTCGATGCCGCCGATGCGCGTCAATACGTCGCGCATGTCCTGGTCGGCAAGGCCCTCCATCGGGGCGAGAATCAGGCGCATGGTGTTTCCTGACGGTTGAGGGGGACTTATTCTAGAAGAAATGCACGCCGCTTGCCTGAAGGATTTTTGCGGCGAATCAAAAAAGAGGGCTTTCCGTCCCTTTGAATTTGGATCGAAGTGAGCGCGTCATGTGGATATGCGGAATCCCTGCATCCATGAACACTTCGCCATTCACGAGGAATCCCAGCTTTTCGTAAAATGGCGTGATGTAGGTCTGTGAATCCAGTGCCACGGATTCCAGATGCAAAGATCGGCAATATGCCAGCGTCCGGCGCATCATTTCCGTTCCGATGCCTTGATTGCGTGCTTCAGCGGCAACCGCTACGCGGCCGATCTTGGCTATTTTGCCCTTGACCAGGATGCGCAGGGTGCCTAGTGCAAGCCCGGTGCCGTCCTGAACCAGCAGATGCTGGGCGCCGGCATCCTGTTCGTCGATTTCCAGTTCTTCCGGCACCTGCTGCTCGTGCACGAAAACTGCATAGCGCAGAGCGACGGCGGCCGTCCAGAGAGGCGAAGGCTGGCGGAAGAACTGAAATTTCAAAGATTGCGCGAGGTGGCCCGGGTGTTCCGCTGGCATCAATAACGGCCCTCCATTAAAAAAGCCCTCGCATCTGCAAGGGCCTTTTCGCCGCTCAAAGTGCTTGGCTTACGCCGCGAAGTTCTTCGCCACGAAGTCCCAGTTCACCAGATTGTTCATGAAGGTCTCAACGAATTTCGGGCGCATATTGCGGTAGTCGATGTAGTAGGCGTGTTCCCACACATCCACGCACAACAGGGCCTTGTCGGCAGTGGTCAGCGGGGTGCCGGCGGCGCCCATGTTGACGATGTCGACGGAACCGTCGGCCTTCTTCACCAGCCAGGTCCAGCCGGAACCGAAGTTGCCTACGGCGGAGGTCTGGAAGGCTTTCTTGAATTCGTCGACAGAGCCCCACTTGGCCTTGATGGCGTCAGCCAGCTCGCCGGAGGGTTCGCCGCCGCCATTGGGCTTCATGCAGTTCCAGAAGAAGGTGTGGTTCGACACCTGGGCGGCGTTGTTGTAGATGCCGCCGGCCGGGGCCTTCTTGATGATGGCCTCGAGATCCAGGTTTTCGTACTCGGTGCCCTTGATCAGGTTGTTGAGGTTGGTGACATAGGCCTGGTGGTGTTTGGCGTAGTGGTATTCGAAGGTTTCCTTGGACATGTGCGGTTGCAGGGCGTCCATGGCATAGGGCAGTGCAGGCAGTTGGTGTTCCATTTTTACTCCTTGGAAGAGGTTTGAAATAAAGCAGGCAAGGGTTTAACCCCTTGCCTGCTTGAGGTAATGTGATTCGCCGCAAGTTTACCTAAAAACCCTGACGGCGGCAATAGTTGAGTAAATCTATCGCCTTTATGCGGTAGCCTGCATTTGGGATTCTTATGCGGCTGCAAGCCCGCCGGCTTCTACGGCTGCGATCGCCTTTGCCTGGTTCATATCCTGCGTGTAGCCGCTGGCATAAAGGCAGCATGCAAGCTGGTTGACCAGCGGGAGTGGAAGCGGGATTTCACCCTCAAGTACCTGCCGGGTCCACAGTGCCGTGGCTGCTGCGCTGGAAGGATTGGGCAGGTTGGGAACCATCCGTGCCGGGCCGCGTTCGGCTTCGAACAGGACCTCGCTGCCGCCATTGCTGATGTGCTCCAGTTGTGGCCGTTGGGCAGGGTTTGCGCATGGATCGCCACCGCTGCTTTGCAGCAGCAGGGCGCTTGTTCCAGCGGCATGCAGGAATTCGCGCAGCCGCTTCATGCATCCTGGCTGGCTTGCGCTGACCAGGTGCAGGCCCGTTCCGGCAAAGGGTTCCAGCACCTTTGCCATGAGGTGGGCGCTGTTGCGCAGCCCCAGGCGGCTGCGCAGGCTGAGCAGCTTGGCCAGCCCCGGGCACAGTGCTGCGGTAGGGAGAAATGCCAGGCCTTGCTGATCGATTGCCTGCTGTGCCTGAAGTATGCTGGTGCTGGGGAATGTTCCCAACTCCCGAAGAACATAGACTGCTGCCACACCATCATTGCTTTCCAGCGAACCGTGCATCAGCACCGGGACGCCAAAGCGTTGCAGCAGGAGCGCCAGCAGGGGCAGCAGATTGGGGCTGTCCAGCCTGCCGCCATAGGCTGGAATGATCACTGGCTGAATCTCGCCGGCGGGCGCCTGCAGGCGATAAAGCCGCTCAGCAACCGCACGTTTGAATCCCAGCAGCTCTTCCAGTCCTTCACCCTTGGTTCGCAAGGCATAGAGCAGGGCGCCTAGCTCCAGGTCTGCCAGGCCTTCATCGAGCATGGCGGAAAAGAGGGTGTAAGCTTCTGTTGCGGACAGGCTGGTTTGACCCCGTCCGAGCGCCCTGATGAGTGCCGCAGTACTCATGCGGTTTTCCATTGTGAGAAAAATTGATTCATGAAGTAAGCAATAGCAAGCCTTGTGCCAGCTGTATGTTGTATATTAATCAATCAGATATGATTTTTATTGTGGTTTTGCCGCTAGCGTATGGTGCAATTCAATGCGCATATGCTTTGTCATGGTGCAGGCAAAAAATCCCCCGCGCGGGGCGGGGAAAAGAAGAAATCGGTGAGGGGCAATAATAGTGGTGTGTGTCTACCTCCCACCGCCACCGCCCATGCCGCCACCAGGGCCCATGCCGCCACCAGGGCCCATGCCGCCACCGCCAGGCCCCATGCCTTTTCCGGCGCCAGCAGGCGGAGGCATATCAGGCAGTGTCAGGCCTCTTTCCCTGGCGCGTTCCTGCATGCGGGCATGGTGTTCGGCGCGGACTCGTTCGCGCTCCTCAACTGTTTTGGCTGCGCGCAATTTGTTGCGGTGCTCGATACGCTCCTGCCGTGTCATCAACTGGCTGCCATAGACTTGTTCACGGCTGGTGGTTTGTTGCTGAACCTGTTCCTTCTGTTGAACCTGCTGCTGGATCTGTTCGCCTTCTGCTGCCCAGGTTGCGCTTGCGGCAGAATAAAGGGCCACAATGGTGGCGGAAATCAAGGTGCGTTTGAACATGGTAAACCTCCAACTGAATTGGGTTTATTATTGAATGCATCCGTCGGGGAGCGGGTTTGAATACGCCAAATCTCCTATTTATAAGACATGCCTTCGTGGTGACTAGTTCGAATATTCAGGCAAGAATGGAGACGAAATTTTTATGTGATGCCATGCTGGCGCGTTTGGCTCGTTACCTCCGGGCGGCCGGCTATGACACGGCGCTTGCCGACGATGCAGTCGCCGACCGGGAAGTGCTGCGCCAGGCGGTTGAAGAGGGCCGCTGGCTAATCACGGCAGACAGGAAAATCATCGAACACAAGGCTGCGAGGGGACGGGTGGTGTTGCTTCCGCATGGGTCGCTGGATGCCCAGGCGGAAGTGCTGGGCAAGCATTTCGCCTTGGACTGGACTGGCCGGGCTTTCAGCCGTTGTTTGCTGGACAATGCAGTGCTGACTCCTGTGGGCGATGAAGCCCTTCCGAGCTTGCCGCTGGATGTCCGGCAGTCCGGCGATGCGGTCATGCAGTGCCCGTCCTGCCATCGCGTTTATTGGCGCGGCAGCCACTACCGCCGCATGCTGGGGCGCTTGCGGCAGTGGCGGAACGGCGGCTCGGCTACTTGCTGAGCGCTTCGGATGTTTCGCTTACGATCAGCCGCGCTTGTCCTGTTTTTCCCATTGCAGCGTCTTCAGCACCACGTCGCGGTAGCCGCTTGAGTTGTAAGTCTGCCGGAACGAGGTGGTGGCATGCCCGGCATCACGCACGCCTAGTTTGATGTCGGCGATATCCAGGGAGACTGCTTGAGCGCGGCGATCGTACCTTTGCGCTTGGCAGTCCAGGCTTCGTGTTAATCAGCGTGCAAAACTGACCAGGAAACCGGGGTAAACAGCGTCCAAATTTGACCACTCCGGTTGTGCCATCATCCGGCCTTTTTGGGCTGGAGCAACCTGGAGTGATATGCATGGAAACCATCGGCAAGATCCGCCGTCGTCACAAGGCCAAGGGCGAGAGCATCAGCGCGATTGCCCGCGACCTCAATCTGTCTCGCAACACCGTCAAGAAATACCTCAATGTCGAGGCCGATCCAGTCTACCAGCGGGAGAAGCAGCCAGCACCCAAACTGGGCCCGTTCCAAGCGACGCTTGAGACCTGGCTGGACCAAGACAGCCAGCGCCCCAAGGGGCAACGCCGCACCGCCCGGCGCCTGTTCGATGACCTGCAACGGGAAGGCTACGCCGGCGCCTACGACGGCGTGCAGCGTCTCGTGAAGGCGTGGAAGATGCAGCACCCTGGCGCGAGCCAGGACGCCTTCGTCCCCCTGGTGTACGCCGCCGGCCCTGGAAGGAGCGCCCCATCGCAGAGGTGTTCGTCGAGGAGCAGCCTTGCCTTCGTCCCATCGCCGCCCCCTTCGACGGCTATTTCGAGCAGACCAGCCGGGTGTCCTCCACCTGCCTGGTGAGCTATGACCGCAACCGCTACAGCGTACCGGCTGAGCATGCCGGGCAGCAGGTCTCGGTGCGGGCGGATGCCAACCGTATCCGGGTGGTGGCGGAGGGCAAGCTCGTCGCCGAGCATGCACGCCACTTCGGGCGGGAGCGACTGATTCTTGCCCCCTGGCACTATCTGTCGGTGCTGGAGAAGAAGCCAGGCGCGCTCAGGAACGGTGCGCCATTCCAGGACTGGGCCTTGCCTGCCGCCATTGGAGTGGTGAAGGACAAGCTGCTCCGCTCTCCTCAAGGCGACCGGGCCTTCGTGGAGGTGCTGTTGGCGATGCGCCAATACGGCGCCGACCTGGTGACCGTGGCATGTGAACTGGCACTGGAACTGGGCACCGTATCCGCAGCGGTGATTCTCTATCACGTGCATCGATTCCTGTCTCCCGTCAAACCCGAACCGATCACGGTTTCTACCTCGCTGGCGTTGTCCATCGAGCCGGTTGCCAATTGCAATCATTACGACAGCCTGCGCGGAGGTGTGCCATGCTGGCTGAACTGACCCAGCGCCTCAAGGCGCTGCACCTTTACGGCATGGCGGCGGAACTGGCGGAGATGGGTGCGGAGCGTTCCAGGAAACCAGAAGCGCCGGAAATCTGGCTCAAGCGCTTGGTCGAGGCGGAAAGCGTGGATCGCCAGGCGCGCTCGTTGCGCTACCAGCTGCATGTGGCGAAGTTCCCGGTTCACCGCGATCTGGACAGTTTCCAGTGGGCGGAATCCCCCTTGCCCGAGCAGCAGGCCCGGCAGTTGGCGACAGGCACCTTCATGGAGGAGGCCCGCAACCTGATTCAGGTGGGTGGCACCGGCACCGGCAAGACGCATCTGGCGACCGCGCTGGGCGTGTCAGCCATCCATGCGGGGAAGCGGGTGCGCTTCTACAACGCGGTGGATCTGGTGAACCAACTGGAGAAAGAGAAAGCTCAAGGCCGTGCCGGCGCTCTGGCGCGGCAGCTGACCCAGATGGACGGGGTGATCCTGGATGAGCTGGGCTATTTGCCGTTCCCGGAATCGGGCGGGGCTTTGCTGTTCCACCTGATCAGCCAGCTCTACGAGCGTACCGGCCTGATCATTACGACCAATCTCAGCTTCGGGGAGTGGGTGCGGGTCTTCGGCGATGCCAAGATGACTACGGCGCTGCTCGACCGCATTACCCATCACTGCGACATCCTCGAAACCGGTAACGATTCCTTCCGCTTCAAACAGCGCAAGAAATCAGCTTAATACCCTGGTCAAAATTGGACGCTGAAGGGTGGTCAAATTTGAACGCTGATTGACATCTAGACATTCCCCAGTTGCTGGGCCAGGCTGTTTTTTTCCGCCGTGGCCTGTTCGGTGAGCGCGAAACCATGAAGCCTGTCCGCGCTGTCAAGAAACAGGGCGCGCACGCCCTGTGGCGTGGATTCCACTTTCCACTCGCCTTCCATCCCGAAGGGCGGCGGGCAGACCGTGACCGGACAAGCCGGTGTCTTGATCGCCACCGGCATCACCGGATAGCTCAATTCCGCCTCGGCACCCGCGAGCACTTTTGCCAGTGCCCGCGCCTGCTGCATCAGCGGCATGACGTACAGCAGCACCTTGCCCTGCGCTTCCGCACAATCGCCGATGGCGTAGATGTCCTGAGCGCTGGTTTTGAGCTGGTTGTCGACCACGATGCCGCGGTTGACGGCGATGCCTGCCGCCGCGGCCAAGGCGGTACGCGGCCAGAGGCCGATGGCGGAAAGCGCGACATCCGTTTCCAGGCTTGATCCATCGGACAGCTTGAGGCGCAAGGCGCTGTCCGCGCGCTCCACAGCTTCTGCTTTGACGCCGAAGCGCCAGTTCACACCCAGTTTGGCCAAGGCATCCTGCAGTTTCAGGCTGGCTTCGGCTGGCAGGAGGGTGGCCAGTGGGCGCGTGCCGGGGTCGATGACAACAACGTTGAAGTTGCCCGCCAGCAGATCATTGGCAAATTCACAGCCGATCAGCCCGCCGCCAAGGATGGCGACCCGTCGCTTACCTTCCAGCACAGCGCGGAAGCGGGTGTAATCATCGAGGTTGTTGACCGACATTACGGCATCCGCGCCATCGCCCTGCAGCGGCAGACGGATCGGATCTGCGCCCTGTGCCAGCACCAGACGGGAATAGGCAATTTCCTCCCCGTTCACGCTGATGCTGTGACGCTCAGGATGGATGGCGCTGATTTCGCTGTGCGCCGTGATCTCGGCATTCAGTTCCTGGGCCATCTGCACTGCGGTTTTGGTGGCTAGTTGTGCGGCCGTTTTGCCGCCGGCAATGGCGTTGGAAAGCATGGGCTTGGAATAGAATCCGCCATCGTCGCCGGTGAAAATTCGCAGCGGCGTGGCGGGGTCGAGCTTGCGCAATTCCCGCGCCAGCGTGAAGCCGGCCAGACCGCTGCCGATAATGATAAGGGGTGACATGGCGTTCTCCTGCAGGGGAGAGAAGTGTTCTCCCCAAGTGTCATTTGACCTTCAAGAGTAGTATTTCACCGCAAAGGACGCTAAGGTTCGCAAGGGAAGCGGGGTAGGCAGGGATGCGCGGTTTATTGCCCAACTCGCAATACAATGGGTTGATGGACGATAATGGTTCGCCCCTCGGGTAAGGAGCCCAAACCCACACGTTTCTGGCTTCCTTTGCGTCCTTTGCGGTTCAACCGCTTTTTCAGGGTTTACGCGATCTGAACCATCTCGAAATCGGCTTTGCCCACGCCGCAATCCGGACATGCCCAGGTGTCCGGCACATCTTCCCAGCGCGTGCCGGCAGCGATTCCTTCTTGCGGCGCACCAACAGCCTCGTCGTAAATCCAGCCGCATACTATGCATTGATATCTTTTCATGTTTGTCCCTTGCCCGTGTTCATTTGATTAATTCAGAACCGTTAAAGTTAAGGCAGGCAAACCAGTTTACAAGTTGTTTCTTGATAAAAGTCAGTTTTCCTCTGGAGGCAGATCCAGTTTGCTTACGCATGAAAGGTCTGCGTTCAGCACAGCCTGGCGCACTGCAGCGATGGCATCGGGGCGGGGGAAGCGCCTGCGCCACGCCAAGGCTACCCGGCGGCTGGGGATGGGCTCGCAGAATGGGCGGAAGGCCAGCAGGCTGTTTTCGTTGGCGCCCGCGCCGATGGCGCTGCAGGGCAGCACCGTGATGCCGGCGCCGCTTGCTACCATGTGCCGGATGGTTTCGAGCGAGCTGCCTTCGAGCGTTTTCTGCAAGCTGCCGGGTGCGGCGCTGGAGCGGTTGAGCGCGGGGCAGGCCTGCAGCACCTGGTCGCGGAAGCAGTGCCCCTGCCCCAGCAGGAGCAGGCTTTCCTGCTCCAGTTCGGCGCTGCTGATGGTCTTCCTTTCACACCATGAGTGGCTGGCCGGCAAGGCCACCTGGAAGGGTTCGTCATACAATGCCTGGGTGACGAAGCCGGTCTCGTCAAATGGCAGCGCAATGATAATCACGTCCAGATCACCCTGCTTCAGCCGCTCGTTGAGGCGGGCGGTAAAGTTTTCATCGATGTGCAGCGGCATGTCTGGAGCAAGTTGATGCAGCGCCGGGATCAGTTTTGGCAGCAGGTAGGGGGCGATGGTGTAGATCGCGCCAAGGCGCAAGGGCCCCGCCAGCTGATCCTGCCCCTGCTGGGCGATAATCTTGACGGTGCTGGCTTCTTCCAGCACCCGTTGTGCCTGCGCCACCACCTGTTCGCCTATGGGCGTCATGGCGATTTCGCTGGTTCCGCGCTCGAATAGCGCAACGCCCAGTTCTTCTTCCAGTTTGCGGATGGCTACGCTCAGCGTAGGCTGGCTGACAAAGCAGGCTTCTGCGGCGCGGCCAAAATGACGAGTGCGGGCGAGGGAAACGATATAGCGCAGTTCAGTGAGAGTCATGAAGGAATTTTATCCTAAAGGAAGCGCTGATTTAATCAAATCATGGATTGCGCCGTGCTAAAAAGTGGGCGTATACTCAAACTGCTTGTTTGAAAGTGGGGGTTATCATGAATGTAAACGCGAATACGAGCACGGTTCTGGCGTCCATGGCGGGGCAGAGCACGGGCGATTCGGTGGGCGTATCGGTGCTCAGGAAGGCGATGCAAAACGAGGCGCAAACCGCGCAGCAGTTGATTAATGCCGTGCCGCAACCAGAAAAGACCACGAACAATCTGCCCGCCAATCTGGGGCAGAACATCAACACTACCGCCTGATTTCAGGGACAGGGGGTTCATCCCTGTCCTATCCAACTTTCCGACGTACCTATTTTCCCCGCATTACAGTCTCGCCGCGACATTAACTGTGTCGATTAGCGGTATCGAGCCTATTTTTCTCGTTTTCCCTAACATATTTGCTACTGAAAACGGTGGCGCAGGTAGCCGATGATGCCCGGCAGGATGGAGACGAAGATGATGGCGAGCATCACCAGGGTCAGGTTCTGCTTGATGAAGGGGATGTTGCCGAAGAAATAGCCGCCGAGCACGAAGGAGCCGACCCAGGCGATGCTGCCGCTGAAGCTGAAGAACAGGAAGCGGCGGTAATCCATGTGGCCCATGCCGGCGACGAAGGGGGCGAAGGTGCGGATGATGGGGAAGAAGCGCGCCAGGACGATGGCCTTGCCGCCGTGCTTCTGGTAGAAATGGTGGGTCTTGTCGAGGTAGTCGCGGTTGAGCAGGCGCGAGGTCTTGCTGCGGAATATCCGCGGCCCGGCCAGGCGTCCGACCCAGTAGTTGGTGTTGTCGCCCAGGAACGAGGCGGATACCAGCAACAGCACCAGCACGTCCGGCTCCATGGCGCCGGTGGCGGCGATGGCGCCGGCGATGAAGAGCAGCGAATCCCCGGGCAGGAAAGGGGTTACCACCAGCCCGGTTTCGCAGAAAATGACGAGAAACAGCGCCAGGTAGATCCAGGTGCCGTATTGTTCGATCAACAAGGGCAGATGCTTGTCCAGATGCAGGACAAGATCGATGAAGGAAAGCAGTAGTTCCATGCGCTAGCGGCTCAAGGCAGCGCTTCTGTTTCTTCGCCTTCCTTTTTCTCCGGCTTGATGAACTGTTCGCGCGATACGCCCAGCCACAGCACGATCGGGCTGGCGACAAGGACCGAGGAGTAAATGCCGAACAGGATGCCGATGGTCAGTGCCAGGGCAAAATAGTGCAGCGCCTCGCCACCGAAGAACAGCATGGCCAGCACCATCAACTGGGTGCTGAAGTGGGTGATGATGGTGCGTGACATGGTGCGGGTGATGGCGTTGTCAATCACTTCGGGTACGCTGGCCTTGCGCATCTTGCGGAAGTTTTCGCGGATACGGTCGAACACCACCACCGATTCGTTCACCGAGTAGCCCAGAATTGCCAGCACCGCAGCCAGCACGGTCAAGGAGAAGTCCCACTGGAAAAAGGCGAAGAAGCCGAGGATGATCACGATATCGTGCATGTTGGCGATGATGGCGGCCACGGCGAAGCGCCATTCGAAGCGCATGGCGAGGTAGGCCATGATGCCGAAACACACGACAAGCAGGGCCAGGGCGCCATTTTCATACAGTTCCTTGCCCACCTGCGGGCCGACGAATTCGACGCGCTGCAGCTTGACGCTGGAGTCCGCCGCGACAAGTGCCTGGAAAACCTGCTCGGACAGCTTGGCGCTGCTGAGTTCAGGCTTGGCCGGCAGGCGGATCAGGACATCGTGCGAGGTGCCGAAGGTTTGTACAGCGGCGTCTTTCAGGCCCATTTTCTCCAGCGTGTCGCGGATTTTTGGCACTTCCGCTGGATGCGGATAGGTGATTTCCATCACCGTGCCGCCAGTGAAATCCACGCCCAGGTTGAGGCCCTTGAAGCCGAGGGCTGCCACCGCCAGGATGAAAGTCACCAGGGAGACCAACGTGGTGACCCGGGCATAGCTCATGAACGGGATGTCGCGCTTGATATTGAAAAATTCCAGCATAGTAAAACCCTTTTTTTAACCGCCAAGGCGCAAAGGCGCGAAGATTTCGACTGTTGTTTTCTTTGCGAACTCTGCGCCTTTGCGGTTAATTAGATCAAATCGAAACTTTTTCCAGCCGAGCCTTGCGGCCGTAGCTCAGGTTGACCAGGCTGCGCGATACCACCACCGCGCTGAAAATCGAGGTCAGGATGCCGAGGCACAACACCACCGCAAAACCCCGCACCGGACCGGAACCGAGCCAGAACAGCGCGACGCCGGCAATGAAGGTGGTGATGTTGGAGTCCAGAATGGTGTCGAAGGCGCGCTCGTAACCGGCATGGATGGCAGCCTGCGGCGAGGAGCCGTTGCGCAGTTCTTCGCGGATGCGCTCGTTGATCAGCACGTTGGCGTCGATCGCCATGCCGATGGTGAGCGCGATTGCCGCCATGCCGGGCAGGGTCAGTGTGGCTTGCAGCAGCGACAGCAGGGCCACGAGGAACAGCAGGTTGGCGCCCAGCGCGAGGGTGGAGATTGTGCCGAAGAAGCGGTAGTAAACGATCATGAACACGGCGATGGCGAGGAAGCCATAGATATTCGAGTTGAAGCCTTTGGAGATGTTCTCCGCACCCATGCTGGGTCCGACGGTGCGTTCCTCGATGATGTCCATCGGGGCGGCGAGCGCGCCGGCACGCAGCAGCAGGGAAACATCGTTGGCTTCCTGGGTGGTCATGGCGCCGCTGATCTGCACCCTGCCGCCACCGATTTCCTCGCGGATCACCGGAGCGGTAATGACTTCGGCCTGGCCTTTTTCGATCAGCAGGATGGCCATGCGCTTGCCCACGTTCTCGCGCGTGGTGTCGCGGAAGATGCGCGCGCCGCGGCCGTCGAGGGAGATATGCACCACCGGCTCGCTGGTCTGGTTGTCGAAGCCGGGGGCGGCATCGCTGATGTATTCGCCGGTCAGCACCACCTGTTTCTTGACCAGCATGGGCGAGCCCTTGCGTTCGGTATAAAGCTCGGTGCCGAAGGGGATCTGTCCCTGGAGCGCGGCGTTGACGTCATGTTCCTCGTCCACCATGCGTATTTCCAGGGTGGCGGTGCGCCCGAGGATTTCCTTGGCCTTGGCGGTATCCTGCACGCCGGGCAACTGCACCACGATACGGTCCGCGCCTTGCTGCTGGATGATGGGTTCGGCCACGCCGAGTTCGTTGACGCGGTTCCTGAGGGTGGTGATGTTCTGTTGCAGGGCGAATTCCTGGCTGCGTTTTTGCGCCTGCGGGTTCAAACTGGCAATGATCCTGAATTCGCCGCCTTCTTCCGTTTCCTTCAGTATCAGGTCGGGCATGTTTTTGAGCAGTTCGTTGGCTCCCTTGCCGCGTGTTTCGGCATCGCGGAACTTGACCTGGATGGTCTGGTCGGGCTGGCGGCTGATGCCGGCGTAGGCAATCTTTTTCTCGCGCAGGGCGCTGCGGATGTCGCCGGTGTAGCGTTCCATGGTCTTGACCAGGGCTGCCTTCATGTCCACTTCCAGCAGAAAGTGCACGCCGCCGCGCAGATCCAGGCCCAGGTACATGGGCAGCGCGCCCAGGCTGGTTAGCCAGCGTGGCGAACTGGAAATGAGGTTGAGCGCGACCACGTAGTTGCTGCCCAGGCTGTTTTGCAGCATATCCTTGGCTTTCAACTGGGTATCGGTGTCTGCAAAGCGGACCTTGATGCTCGATGCATCCAGCGTGGTTCCTTGGGACGCGATCTTGTTCTGGCTCAGGGAGTTTTCTACCTGTTGCAGCGTGGACGTATCCACCTTCACCGTGGAACGGGCTGAGGAGACTTGGACGGCCGGCATTTCACCGAAAAAGTTGGGCAGGGTGTAGAGCAGACCCAGCAGCAGCGTGACTGCGACCAGGATGTTTTTCCACAGTGGGTAGCGGTTCATGGATCAGGTTCCGTGATGGGTGATGGGGAATGGGTGATGGGCGGTGGGGGGTACCCTTCACCCATTACCCATTGCCGCTTGCTAGATGCTCTTGATGGTGCCCTTGGGCAACAGGGTGGTGATGGCCGCCTTCTGTACGTTGACCACCACGTTGTCGGCGATTTCCACGCTGATGTAGTTTTCGTTGACCTTGACGACCTTGCCCAGTTGTCCGCCTGCGGTGATGATTTCATCGCCCTTTTGCAGCGCGTTAAGCATGTTCTTCTGTTCTTTTGCGCGCTTCATCTGCGGACGGATCAGCATGAAGTAGAACAGCACGAAAATCACGATAAGGGGTATGAATTGCATCATGCCGCCGGTCGGGTCCTGTGCGGGCGCAGCATTGGCGAAAGCGTTGCTAATGAACACGGTCATCTCCATTGATTATTGAAAATAAAAATAGGCGCAATTCTATCACGGTGTGGCGCGGGCTTGCCTGAACTCCTGCACAAACTCGGTAAAACGGCCCTGTTCGACGGCGGCGCGGATGCCCTGCATCAACTCCTGGTAGTAGTGCAGGTTGTGAATGGTATTGAGGCGCGCGCCGAGAATCTCGCCCAGGCGGTGTAAATGGTGCAGGTAGGCGCGGGTGAAGTTGCGGCAGGTATAGCAGGTGCATTTCTCATCCAGCGGCGCGGTATCAAGGCGGTATTGCGCGTTCTTGATCTTGACCGTGCCGAAGCGCGTGAACAGCCAGCCGTTGCGCGCGTTGCGCGTGGGCATCACGCAGTCGAACATATCCACGCCCTGGCTCACCGCGTCGACAATATCCTCCGGCGTGCCCACGCCCATCAGGTAGCGCGGCTTGTTGGCCGGCATCTTTGGCGCGGTGTGGGCGAGGATGCGCAGCATGTCTTCCTTGGGCTCGCCCACCGACAGCCCGCCGATGGCATAGCCGTCGAAGCCGATGTTGACCAGTTCGCGCAGCGACTCGTCGCGCAGCGGCTCGTGCATGCCGCCCTGGACGATGCCAAACAGCGCGTTGGAGTTGCCCTCGTGGGCCTTCTTCGAGCGCTCCGCCCAGCGCAGCGAGAGGCGCATGGATTCAGCCGCGGTATGGAAATCGGCGGGGTAGGGCGTGCATTCGTCGAAAATCATCACAATGTCGGAATTCAGCACTTTCTGGATGCGCATCGATTCTTCAGGGGTGAGGAAGCAGCGGTCGCCGTTCACCGGCGACTGGAATTTTACGCCCTCCTCGGTGATCTTGCGCAGCTCCCCCAGGCTGAACACCTGGAACCCGCCGCTGTCGGTGAGTATCGGCCCGTCCCAGTTCATGAAGCGGTGCAGCCCGCCGTGCGCCGCGATCACCTCCAGCCCCGGCCGCAGCCAGAGGTGGAAAGTGTTGCCGAGCACGATGTGGGCGCCGATGTCTTTCAGCTCAATTGGCGACATCGCCTTGACCGTGCCGTAGGTGCCGACCGGCATGAAGGCCGGGGTTTCCACCGTGCCGTGGGCCAGCGTCAGGGTGCCGCGGCGCGCTGCGCCGTCGCTGGCGTGAAGTTTGAATTCCATCAGTCTTTTCTTTCGAGGAGCATGGCGTCGCCATAGCTGAAAAAGCGGTAGCGCTGTTCGATCGCGTGCCGGTAGGCGCGGCGGATATTATCCATGCCGGCGAAGGCGGACACCAGCATCATCAGCGTGGATTTTGGCAAGTGAAAATTGGTGAGCAGGCGGTCCACCACGCGGAATTGAAAGCCCGGCGTGATGAAAATACTGGTTTCGCCGTAGCCGGCTTTCAGTTCCCCATCCGCTGCGGCAGATTCCAGTGCGCGCATCGACGTGGTGCCTACCGCCATGACGCGGCCGCCCGCGCTTCTGGCGCGAAGAATTGCGTCCACCGTCTCCTGCGGCACCTGATAGCACTCGCTGTGCATCTTGTGGTCGGCAATGTTGTCCACCCGCACCGGCTGGAAGGTGCCCGCGCCGATGTGCAGCGTGACATAGGCGATGTGTACGCCCATGGCTTCGAGCTCAGCCAGCATCGCCTCGTCGAAATGCAGCCCGGCCGTGGGCGCGGCGACCGCGCCAGGCTCTTTGGCATAGACCGTCTGGTAGCGCGTTTCGTCAACTGCATCCGGCGCGTGGGTGATGTAGGGCGGCAGGGGCAGGCTGCCGTGGCGCTCCAGCAAGTCCAGAACGGGTTCTTCGCCGGCGAACCGGAGCCGGTACAGCGCGCCTTCCCGCTCGATGACACTGACTGCCAGGCAGCCCTCCAGCAGCAATGCCGAGCCCGGCTGCGGGCTATGGCTGGCGCGGATATGGGCCAGCACATGGCGCTCGTCGAGGACGCGCTCCACCAGCACCTCGATCTTGCCGCCGCTTTCCTTGGCGCCATGGAGGCGCGCCTTGATCACCCGGGTGTCGTTGAACACCAGCAAGTCGCCCGCTTTGAGATACTTCGGCAGATACCGGAAAAAATCGTCGCGCAGCGCGTCGTTGGGCGCGTCCACATACAGCAGGCGGCTCTGGCGCCGCTGTTCGGCCGGAAACTGGGCAATCAGTTCTTCGGGCAGGGTGAAGTCGAAATCCGCCAAAGTGAAGACAGGCGAATCGCTTTGTTTGATCAAGGCAGGCATTGGGCTAGAATTCAATTAATTTCTACTAAATGGTTCGGGATTGAGGTGATGATGAATAAACTGACTGGCTTGATTCTGTTGCTGTTGCTTGCAGCCTGCGATGCCAATCAGCACAAGGCGCCCAAGCTGGAAGGTGAGTGGCAGTGCCGCAACGGCATCACGATCACCTTCAGCGGCCAGCAGGATTACACGGCTTCCAGCCCTGCAGGCGAAACAGCCGGAGTTTACAAGTTAACGCTAGGGGAAAACAACTACCACGGCATCGAATGGAACCCCGGCGTCAAGGACGCCGAAGCACCGCTGCCTTCCCGCTTCCGCTATTTCGAGACCGACAGGCTGATCCGCCTGTTCTTCTATACGCATGTCGTCGATGAAGCCGTGCCTTGCGAGCGCGGACGCTGATTTCCAGCCCGCACGCGAGCTTAACCGGGGGGCATGATTGGGCTTTGAAAATATTACAATGAATCCGCCCTCTATTACCTTGGTTGGGGTGAATATTAATGATGTAACTGCCGAAATGGTGCATTTTTCATGATGTTGGGCCAATAGGCAGCCGGATTGGCCTCAGAAGACCCTCGGTTTCCCGAGGGTGCGGCAGGCTCAATACCCTCGTCTTCCATAGGAGACGAGGGTATTTTTTTCTTCCCTTGTTTAGAGGGCAAGTTTTGGCTCATCACTTCCCTTTCAGCCGCGCCAGATCGTCAATGATCTCCTGCGAATGGCGCGAGGTGTCCACCTTGAGATAAGCCTTGGCGAGCTTGCCCCGGGGGTCGATGAGGAAGGTGTAGCGTTTGGCGAATCTGACCAGCCCCAGGTTCCGCAGCGCACCGTAACGCGCGGCGACCTTGCCGTCCTTGTCGGCCAGCAGGGGGAAAGGCAGGTGATACTTTTTGGCGAAATCCGCGTGCGAGGCCGTGTCGTCCACGCTCACTCCGATCACCTGGGCGCCCAGGGCGGTGAGCTTGTGCAGATCGTCGCGGAACTGGCAGGCCTCCTGGGTGCAGCCGGGCGTGTCGTCCTTGGGGTAGAAGTACAGCACCACCCAGCGCCCCTGGTAGGCCTCCAGAGAATGCAGTTTCCCATTCTGGTCGGGCAGGTCGAAGCCGGGCGCAGGCTGTCCTGGCTGCGGCACGTCATCTGCCTGGCTGGCACGCGCCCAGAGCAGTATGCCGGCCAGCAGCAGCAAGGCGATCAATGCAAGTTTCATGAAGCATTCCCCATCTGGCAATATCTCGATCTTACCCTGAATCGCTGCTGGGTGAGCGCACCGCAAAGGGGCTGATCCGTTTTGAAAGTTTGCCTGTCACAGGCAATAATGCCCGCACATCATTTGTACGGGACAAAACCATGCGATTCCTGCCTTCCCTGTTCTTCACTTCTTGCCACAACCGCCCAGGCAGGTGATACAGACTCGCTTGGCCCAGACCAACCTGCTGGCGTTGAACGCCGCCATTGAGGCGGCGCACGCCGGTGAGCAGGGGCGCGGTTTCGCGGTGGGTGGCGGACGAGGTGCGCAAGCTGGCGGAACGGACAAGCAAGGCCACTTCGGAAATCGGCGGGCTGATCGAGCAGATACAGAAAGAAACCGGCACCGCGGTATCCAGCATGGAACTGTCGAAGCAGCAGGCTGGCAAGGGGCTTACTTTGGCCCGCGAGGTGGCTGGCGCGCTGTCGCAGATCGGCTCGAATGTGCGGCAGACCGGGGAGCGCATCGTGGAAATCGCCAGTGCCACCCGCGAACAGAGCAAAGCGACCCAGCAGATCGCAGTAGGCGAGGAGCAGGTCGCCCAGATGGTGGAAAGAAACTACGGGGTGGTGAAAAGCATCTCCGATTCTTCGGTCGAGCTCAAGCGCCTGTCCGAAAGCATGCGCCGCTCGGTGAGCCGCTTCAAGGTATAGGTTGTGGGGCGTAGGCCTTGGGAGGTTGCGCCCCGCATGATGTTTCGTCCCGCCACAGTATCCCTCTCGACCCAGACCTGCATCCGCAACTGGCTGAAAGCCCGTTTCAGGCTGGAGCATGTTTGCGTGGTCAGCAAGGCGGTTTAAATTGGGCGCACCCGGCTGGCTGGCTTGATGTTCAGGGTCATTTCCTGTTGGCCCAATGCCTGGTCACATGGCTTCATCAAACTCGTCACGGTATCGGGCGATGCCGCCTTCCCTGGGCATGGCGTCCCGGTCGAATACGGCAAGCATGAATGCTTCATCGGGAACCCCTTCCCACTGGCTCTTGAGTTTGAAGCGGGAGGCCTGCTCAAAGCCGAAGCGGGGATAGAACTCAGGGTGTCCCAGGACTATGACAAACGGGCAGCCAGACTTCCGCAAGTGCGCCAGCCCATGCCGGACGAGCAGAGACCCGATGCCTTGCCGCTGGCAGTCAGGAAAAACCGCCATCGGGGCCAGCCCCATTCCGACCAGGGTGCTGCCGTCCAGAGTGGCTGGAGTGAACAGGATGTGCCCCACGATCTTGCCTTGGTCGACAGCGACAAAGGAGGTGTAGTCCTCGCAAGAAGCGCGGAGCCTGTCCACGACATCCGCCTCTGCGGCCTGCCCAAACGCGATTTCGTTGATTTGGCGAACAGCGGCCTGGTCGCCAGCGCTTTCCTTGCGGATTTCAATCATTTGTAATCATTCATCAATGAACCATGGATCAATTTTAACGTGCAGTAAATTGACAGCGCGGGCGGCCAGCTAAAAGCCATATTCGCGTTCCACGCGGCAGACCCGGACTCGAAACGCCTGATACCAGTCTTTCGCCCGGCTTTGGGCTTGGCGGTGCGTGGCGTTTTCCTTCCAGGCTTTTATTGCCTCCAGGCTGGACCAATACGAAACGGAAATCCCGGTCTCCTGCCTTGCGCTCTCGAAGCCAAGGAAGCCGGGTTGCGTTGAGGCAAGCGCCAACATCTGCTTTGCTGCCTCGGCATAGCCGTTGTCTCCGTCAGTGCGGATGGAAGTGAAAATGACTGCGTAGTAAGGCGGTTGTGGTGTGATCGCGGGGGAAGTCATTCACGCTCCTTGGTCAGCCTCTTGCACGGTGTGGTGCTGTTTGATTTTCAGGGCGGATTCAAGCCCGAAGCGCCTGAATCCGCATATTGCATTTATTCCGGGTTTTTGCCGTCTTTTTGTGCTGCATCGTTTTCAAGTTCCTGCGCCAGTTGCGCACGGAATTCACCCAGCTTGGCATGAAAACCTTGCGCCTCGCCGTAATCCAGAAAATTTGCATAGCGCCGATGGGTGCTGAGCATTTTGCGCGCATGCTTGATCGGGCAGAAATACTGCTCAGTGCGGGCAGTGATTTCGCGCGCATAAGCCAGCACGCCGCTGGCGTAGGAGCAATAGAGGCAGTGGAATTTTTCGACAATGTTGAGGTAGGCCAGGTGCTGATGGTCGAACACGATGTAATCGGAGCGCCTAACCTTGGGAATGCCATAAACCGGGAAGCAACTGAACTGGTAGAACGAGACAAACAGATCGGCCAGGATCAGTGGAACGGCCATGCCGTAGATGATGGGGGCGGTGAGGAAGTTCTGCGGCGGAATGGAAAGAAACCAGCGAAATATGCCGCGTTTCAGCTTGAGATGCGCATCCTGGATGGCATGCTCGAACTCAACGCGCTTTCCCTCGATCTGGTAGCGCAAGCGCCCTTCCTGTTCCTGCAGCGATGCGCGCAACTCGTCTTCGAGGGCGGTGATCTGGTTGAGAATGCATCGGATTTTATCGTTCATGGCGCATTCTAACAGCCGCCTGGGCAGGAAGTAAGGATTCGATCGAGATGTGTTATTTTTTCAGGATTCGTTTTTTTTTTGCATATGTCATCTATATTTAGATGGGTATAGAATGAACTTTTCCAGGTAAATCATAGTGACTGTGAATTTGAGGTCGATTTTTTTGTTGTGCTGTGGCCGAGAGTGCTGCAGGCAGATGCTGTTATGAAAATCTAGTGCAACACTGCACTAGACGTTGGTTTTTTTAACTTGAACGGCAAAGGAGAGTAATCATGGCCAAGAATGACAAACCCCAAGCAGCTGTGGCGAAACAGGAAAGCAAAGAGGTCGAAAAACCCCAGACATCCACAGCCATCAGCCCTGCGGGAGAATTTGAAAGAGTGTTTGACCGAGTCAGGGATCTTGAAAGAAGAATGTTCGACAGTTTTTTCCGCCGCGACTGGATGTCGCCATTGCGCTGGGAAGAGCCGGTATTTCCTGAATTAGGCGAGGTTTTCAAGCTGGGCGGGCCCAAGGTCGATGTGATCGAGCGCGATGCCGAGGTGGTGGTGCGGGCTGAGGTGCCGGGCGTTGCCAAGGACGATCTTGATATCTCCCTGACCGAGAGTTCCGTGACGCTGCGAGGCAAGACGCGGCATGAAGAAAAGGAGGAAAAAGGTTCCTACCGGCGCATGGAAATCAGCCGTGGCGAATTCTCGCGTACCTTGCATCTGCCGTCCGATGTCGACGCTAGCAAGGCGAGCGCGAAATTCAAGGATGGCGTGCTTGAATTGACGCTGCCAAAACTCAAGAAGACCCAGCGTCATACTGTAAAGATCGAAGAAGGCTGACCTTCCTCCAGAAGATGCGACTCCCTGTTCCAGTGACAGTGGACAGGGAAGCATCCATCATTATTTGAACCTGCATATGGCGTGGGGTAAATCATGTACAAGCGAATCCTGGTTGCGGTAGACGGAAGTGCTACTTCAAACTTTGCCCTGGACGAGGCCATCAGGATTGCCAGGGAATCGCAGGGGGTGTTGTGCCTTGTGCATGTATTCAACCCGGTGGCGTTCAATACTGACGGGGAGTTTTACTCATACCCGGAGTTGTTGGACGCGATGCGGCATGGCGCTGAAACTGTCGTGAATGCAGCCGTTGCTTACGTAAAGCGGGCAGGCGTTGCCTGTGAAGGAAAACTGCTTGAAATAGACGTCAGCGGGCACCGAATTCCGGAAGTGATCGCCGAGGAAGCCAGGACCTGGCTGGCAGACCTGATCGTGATCGGAACCCATGGGCGCCAAGGCATTCACCGCCTGTTGATCGGCAGCGTGGCCGAGGGCGTAATACGCACCGCGACCACCCCGGTATTGTTGATACGCGGCAAGTAAATTTTAGCTTCACCCGGCTTCTATCCGGGTTTGCCGGATTTTGATGCTGCGACTGCCTCGCTTCAGGGGGATCTCGGACAGCGCCGCTACTTGCCGAAATCGGCGTTTTGGTTGATAATCGCCGCTCTCTATCAGCCGGGATGGCGGAACTGGTAGACGCACGGGACTCAAAATCCCGCGCTAGCAATAGCGTGCCGGTTCGATTCCGGCTCCCGGCACCAAATAAAAAGGGCAGCTTGAAAACAAGCTGCCCTTTTCTATTTTTACCGCCGGTTTCTCAGGCGGCTTGCACCGGGATTTCCTTGCGCTTGTCCACGATGCGGTTGTGCGCGTCCACGTACACCAGCTCGGGCTGGAATTTCTGCAATTCCAGCTCGTTGTACACGGCGTAGGTGGCGATGATGATCATGTCGCCGGGGTTGGCCTTGTGCGCGGCGGCGCCGTTGATCGAGATCACGCCGGAGTCGCGCTGGGCGCGGATGGCGTAGGTGGTGAAGCGCTCGCCATTGGTGATGTTGTAGATCTCGATCTGCTGGTATTCGCGGATGTCGGCGGCTTCCAGCAAGGTTTCGTCGATCGCGCAGGAACCCTCGTAGTGCAGCTCGGCGTGGGTCACCGTGACGCGATGCAATTTCGATTTGAGCATGGTTCGTTGCATGAAGCTTCCCCCTCAAAACAGGGACAAAAGGATTGGTATTATAATCCGCAATTCCCTTTAACTCAAAATCAACCGCCCTCTGCCGCAATTAAACCTGTTTCCTGGAATCCTGATGTTTTTTAACTACCGCAATTTGTGCAGTGCGGCACTGGGTGTGACCTTGCTGCTGGCAAGCAGTTCAAATGCCGGCGAGTTCATGCTGAGCTTCGACGATGGCCCTCTGCCAGGCGCGACGGACAAGGTCTTGCAGGCGCTGGAAGGCATCCGCGCGGAAGACGGCAAGCCGGTGAGGGCCGGGTTCTTCCTGGTGGGCTCGATTCCGGAGACAACATGGGAGCGCCGCAAGCGTTACGCGCCCTATGAAGTGTGGAGCGAGAAGGGCGACTTGCCGGCACATCCGGATCTGGTGCGCCAGATTCTCGCAGCCGGGCACCTGATCGGCAACCACAGTGCGCGCCACGCCTGGTTCCGCTGGCCATGGCTGAATAATGCTGAAGCGGTACGGGAGGAGATTGCCGCCTGGGAAAAGTTCGCCGCACCCCTGCTTGATCCTGCCGCGCCGCGCCTGTTCCGCCCGCCTTACCTGGTGGATACGCCCGCCATGCGGCAGGCGGCGGCAGAAGCGGGCTACCAGGTGGTGATGGGGGTTTCCTCGGGCGACGCCGCGCCGCTGGCCACGCCCCATGCCATCGTGGAGCGGGTGTCCGGGATTCTGGAAAAATGGGACCAGGCCGCCCCCTGCGTGCTGGTGTTCCATGACATCCGCCCGTCCACCCGGCTGGGCCTGGCGGAAATCGTCAGCGCCCTGCAGGCACGGGGTTTCCGCCTGCTTCAATTCGACCCGGCGCGGCTGGAAGTGCGTTCAAGCGGGGATGCGCGCCAGCCCGGTTCGTGAGGGGGTTAGCGGTAGGTTTTGCCGCCATGCTTGATCCAGCCGTCGGCATGGCGTCGCGCCGGGTCGTGGTGCGTCCAGTGAATCACGCCGCCCTTGGCGCTCCATTCGTATTCGCCGTAGAAGGCGACCCGGTCGCCCACCCTGAGCGCCTCGATCCGGGGTGCAAGGTCGATGTTGTGCGCCACCAGCAGGCTTTGCCCTGTACCCAGTCTGATGATGAAGCGCTGGTGCCGGCTGCCGGCGGTATCATCCGGCAGAATCCGGCTGACCGTGCCTTGGCCCTCGATCTGGAGATTGCTGGTGCGCTTCTGGAAGGCGTTCTCCAGTGCCTGGTCGCTGCTTTGGCTGCCAGCGCTTCCCGGCGCCTCGGCGGGCGCGGAACCGCCATTCTGGGAAGGTGGCGGTGGTGCTGAGAAATGCTGCCATGCGGCGATGCCGAATACGGCGAGCAGCAGCAGGACGGCGAAGGCCCGCATTTTTCCGCTGCCGCCGCCGGCCGTCCTGGATGCAGGACTCCCGGCGAACATCACGTTCTGGGCGCGGTAGCCCTTCTTCTCGTCCCTGGCCAGCTCGTAGCTCACCAGGGCGCCGTCGCACGGGCGCGGCTGCCCTTGGGCTAAGGCGCTGACGTGGACAAAGACGCGCTCCCCGCCGCCTTCCGGGGTGATGAAGCCGAAGCCGCGCGCGTCTTTCCAGCCGCTGATTTTTCCTTGATAACGCATGAATGTTCTCTTTTTACTCGACGATCAGCGCCTTGCCGCGCAGGCTGCGGTAGAGGCCCAAGGGGGACATGCCGCGCGAAAACAGCTTCCACGCCACCATGCGCGTGATGCGCACGATGTCCAGCACCGGGCGGAAGTGGCTGGGGCGGGCGTTGTCGCGGTAGATGGCGGCGATGGGCGTGGCGACGCTCCTGATGCCGCGCCTGCCGCCCTCGATCAGGATCTCGCTCTCGAATACGAAGGAATGGCGCGGCTCGTGCCGCAAGCTGACCTGGCGCAGCAACTCGGCCGGGTAGTAGCGGAAGCCGGATTGCGAATCGGCGATGGGGTAGCCCGCCGCCCAGGCGATCCAGAAATTGGCGAAGCGGTTGGCGAGATAGCGGCGCCTTGGGATGTTGGCTTTCTCGTGCAGGCGCGAGCCGATCACGATGTGGGCCGGGAATTTTTCCGCCACCGCCAGCAGGCGCGGGATGTCGCGCGGGTCGTGCTGGCCGTCGCCGTCCAGGGTGATCACCCCCGCCACGCCGGGCTGCAGCGCCGCCTGCATGCCGCGCCACAGGCTGGCGGCCTTGCCGAGGTTGGCGGGGTTGGATATCAGAGTCACTGGCAGGCCTTCGAGCTGCTGTGCCGTGCCGTCACTGGAGCCGTCGTCCACCACGATCACCTGCGGGCATTGCAGCAAGGCCTGTTGCACGACTTCGCGGATGGTGCGCGCCTCGTTGTAGGCGGGGATCACGACGGCAATCTTCATGCCATGGCCCCGTTGATGGAAATGGTTTGGCCGGAAATGTAGGCGGCCTGGTCCGAAGCGAGGAAACGCACCAGCGCGGCGACTTCTTCCGGCTTGCCGGCGCGCTTCATCGGCACCAGGCTGTTGATGGCTTCCGCCGGGAAAGCCTCCTGGATCATCGGGCTTTCGATGATGCCGGGCGCCACGGCATTGACGGTGACGCCGCGCGAGGCGACTTCCTGCGCCAGCGATTTGGTGGCGCCGATCAGCCCGGCCTTGGCGGCGGCGTAGTTGGCCTGGCCGCGGTTGCCCATCACCCCGGCGATCGAGGACATGTTGACGATGCGCCCCCAGCGGGTGCGCAGCATGGGCAGCAGCAGGGGCTGGGTGACGTTGAAGAAGCCGTTGAGCGAGACGTCGATCACGCTGCGCCACTGCTCCTGGCTCATGCCGGCCAGGATGCCGTCGCGGTGGATGCCGGCGTTGTTGACCAGCACCTGGATGGCGCCGTCCCGCAGCAGATTTTCCAACGCCGTGCCGGCCGCTGCGGCGTCGGCCACGTCGAAGCACAGCGCCTCGGCGCTGCCGCCCGCGGCGCGAATCTCCTCGGCCAGTGCCTGTGCGGCATCCAGGCGAGAATTGGCGTGAACGGCGACATGCAGGCCGTCCGCCGCCAGCGCCCGGCAGATCGCCGCGCCGATGGCGCCGCTGCCGCCCGTGACCAATGCCCGCTTCATGATATTAAAAGCGCTTGAACCACGGGGCACACGGGGGCCAAGGGGAAAAAGCCAAAAGCCTGGATAAAGGGCAGAGGCACAAGGTTTTCCCCGTGCTCCCCTTGTGCCCCGTGGTTAAACGATTTTTTCTGTTTCATTGCTCATCCTCGCTTTGCAGGAACACCGCCGCGCGGCCCGTCATCAGCTCGCGTCCAGCGGCGGAAACGCGCAATTCGTAGAGCGAGTGGCTGGCGTCGGCCATCTGCCTGATGGCGCGCACTTCCAGCGGCGCGGCGATGTCGTCCAGGTAATCGGCGAACAGTTTCACGTCGCGCACGCTGCCGAGGAAGCCGACCCTGGGCTTGCCCTGGTGCTTCCGCGCCGTCAGCCCGCCATGCACAGCCATCGCCTGGGCCGCGTACTCGATGGCGCACAGCGCAGGCAGGCGGCCTTCATGGCGCAAGGGGTTGGCCGGGTCGTGGTGGCTGGTCGCGAGGCACAGGATCTGATCTTCATCCCATTCCGCCACTTCATGCAGCAGGCACATGGCGCCGCTATGCGGCACCATCTGGCATATTTCGTCTTTAGTGATGTTCATGATTCAGAATACTTTGGTTTGGAACCACGGAGAACACGGAGGGCACGGAGAGGAGTATTTATGGATTCACCCAACAGGTGAATGTCAAACGACGTGCAATCTATCGTTTTTACTCCGTGTTCTCCGTGAGCTCCGTGGTTACCTGCTTTATTCATGGCTTAACTCGATGACCAGATGGTTTTCACTCCAGCCCAGAACGATGCGCCGCGCCTGGCCCATGGCCACGGCCTGCAGCAGCGGCAGGGCGCGGGCGGCGGGGTTGCCGCGGCGCAGGATTTCGAGTCCGGGCTGGGCCATGACCGGGCTTTCTTCTGTCCCGGCTTCCAGGCTGATCTTGAGGCGGGCCAGTGCATGGGCAGGCTCTGTCGTCAGCAGCAGCGCCACGGCGAAGGGCGCGGCGGTGGGCCGGGCCTCGTGCAGCGGCGCGGGCAGGGGCAGGTCGAAAGCGGCCAGCAGCACCGGCATGTTTTCCGTCGCGGCCTGGACGGCGGCCTCCAGCAGGCCGGCGGCAAAGGAATCGTCGTAGGCGGCGATGCTGTTGGCCGGGGTGCGCGCGCCGGTGGCGATGTTCCAGTAGCCCGCGGCGGCGTTGTGCACCGAGTTGTGGAAGCGCGTCGGCGAGACTTCGCGCTCGGGCCGGGCCAGGGATTCCAGGATGTGGTGCAGGTTCTCGCCGTCGCCATCCGAAGAGGCGAACACCACCGCCGCCTGGGTGGCCGGCAGGCCGGCCTGGGTGATGGCTTCCTGCGCGGCCTGCAGGGCATAGCGGGTGGCCTGGCTGCTGCGCCGCCGCTCGGCCGCAGGCAGCAGGGTGGCTTCCGGTCTGGGCGCTGTGCCGCCGGGCTCTTTCTCGCCGCGCAGCACGGCTGAGCCAGAGCCCCAGCCGAGCATGCCGGGGGCGCACAGGCCGATGCCTGCGAGGTAGACATCGATCATGGCCGCGTCCCGAAAATGAGGCTGCAATTGTTGCCGCCGAAGCCGAAGGAATTGCTCATCACCCGGCGCAGTGTGCGCGGGCTGTGTTGCAACTGGATGGCGCTGCCCAGTTCGGGGTCGAGGGTCTGCGTGTTGCAGGTGCCGGGGATGATCCCGTGCTCCAGGCTGAGGCAGGCGATGGCGGCTTCCACCGCGCCGGCGGCCCCCAGGGTATGGCCGGTCGCGCCCTTGGTCGAGCTGCATGGCGTCCCGGTGCCGAACACGCGCTGCATGCCCCGGTCCTCGGCGCTGTCGTTGCTGCGGGTGGAGGTGCCGTGCATGTTGACGTAATCCACGTCCTGCGGGCTCATGCCGGCGCGGCCCAGGGCCTGCTCCATGGCCAGCGCCGCGCCCAGGCCTTCGGGGTGCGGCGTGGACATGTGGTAGGCGTCGCTGCTTTCGCCATAACCCAGCAGGGCGAGCGGGGTGGGTGTTTTTTCCAGCAGGAAGAATCCGGCCCCCTCGCCGATGGAAATGCCGTTGCGCTCAGCGTCGCAGGGGCGGCAGGGCAGTGGCGAGACCAGTTGCAGCGCGTTGAAGCCGTACAGCGTCATGGCGCACAGCGTATCCACCCCGCCCACCACCGCGGCATCGCACAGCCCGGACTGGAGCAGGCGGCTGGCGCTGGCGAAGACCTTGGCGCTGGAGGAGCAGGCGGTGGAAATGACGAAAGCCGGGCCGCCGAGCGCCAGGTAGCGGCGCACGAACTCGGCCACGGCGTGCATGCTTTGCGTCGCGGCGTAATGGAAATCCCCCGGCAGCGCGCCGCTGGCCGGGTCGCGCCGGCGGTAGGCGCGCTCGGTTTCGAGGATGCCGGAAGTGCTGGTGCCGAGGATCACGGCGATGCGCTTTGGCCCATGCTTTGCGCGCGCGCCAGCCACGGCGGCGGCAAAGCCGTCCAGTTCCAGGCACAGTTGCGCCAGGCGGTTGTTGCGGCAGTCGAACTCGGCCAGCGCGCGTGGCAGGACAACGTCCTCGACACCATCAACGCGGCCAATATAAGTGTCCAGCGGCGCGTCGGCGAAATCGTTGGGGCAGAGGCCGCTCCGGTCTGCCTGCAGGGCTGCAAGCGTTGCCGATTTGCCATGGCCAAGTGCGCTGGTGAGGGTGTAGTGAGTGATGGAGATTGGGGGCATGGCTTGTTAATAGTGGAACTTCGGAGCTGATCGAATGGATTAGCTAGTGTAGTGTTGCTCGCTGAAAGTACCGTTTAGCGTGCAACACTACGCTAGATTGATGGTACGAATGAAGCAGTGCATGCCCTTGTTCTTGGTTGGTGTAATGCTCAAGCCACTGCTTCAAGCGATGCGGAGTGCTCGATCTGGTTGCGGTACAAGTCGATCACTGGAAAGCACAGATCATATTCGCCCCAAACTAATTCGCCATATTCGATGCGAAACGTCGCAAAACGGGCCGGATCGAGCCAAGCACGAATATCTGGGTGAAGGGCGTGCGTGAGGAAAGGTTTGAAGTCCACAGTCTGCTCGGTGCTGTCATCGAATCT
The DNA here is from genome assembly GCA_964384915.1 of uncultured Sulfuricella sp. GTDB lineage: Bacteria > Pseudomonadota > Gammaproteobacteria > Burkholderiales > Sulfuricellaceae > Sulfurimicrobium. The sequence goes on from CAYLMA010000008.1 coordinate 88,363, forward strand.
CAGACGGATAAGGAAGTCTCCAACCTGTTCGGCAGTGACAATATTGATGGTTGTTGTTGTCATTTGAGTCTCCTCGTAATGCGCTCCGGTGTGATGTGTTTATGCAGGACAAAAAAATCAATCCACTTGGTGATGATGTCGTCCGCTCGGGCTCGGGTGATTTCCTCAAAGTGGCGCATTTCACTGAGGTGGAGCGGAGCGCGGCCTGCAACCGCAGTGTAACGAATATCCGAGACTACGCCGTTTATTACGATGATTTCGGCTCGGGATTCACGACCCTCAATTTTGCCATGTACATGGACTGGCTCATGTTCATTGGCGTAGAACATGATAATTAGCCCGAAGTATTCGTAAATTTTAGGCATGACATCGACCGTTAAGCGATCAATGAAGTGTATCTTGATACGATTATTTTACCTCTTTGCCATTTAATCTGCCGCTGGCTTATTACAGTGATGCTCTTGATTTCCTTTATATCCGACGGCTTTGTCCCCCTGGGTATCATTTTGTCAGCGCCGGAAAAATGATACCCAGGATTGTTGCCGGATGTTTCACATGAGGTCATTGCGCGCTTGACGGCATCCTCAAAACGCCGCCGCTGGCTGTATCCAAGCATGGGCTGCAAATCACGGGCGCTCCAGTATTCGGCTCCGTGCTCATTGCTTAGCTTCGGCTCTTCAAAGAATTGTGTGCCATGCTTTGGCAATTGCTTGTCCATCCTTACTTCGCGCTCAGACATTGACCATTTCCCGTTCGATGAAGGGACGCAGTTCGGGGCGCAGCGCTTTTTCAGTCACCAGGTCCACCGGGCACTCCAACAAATCTTCCAGATAGAGCTGGACACCGAAGTAGCGTTTGGAGGTGGCCGCCCCGTCAAATGCCACGAGTACATCCACATCGCTATCCTCGCGGGCGGCATCGCGCACCGTGGAGCCAAACAAGGCCAGACGGGTTACGCCGAATTGTTCGGCCAACTGCGCCTTGTGTTGGGCGAGTAATTGCAATGCTCTGGTGCGATGCATAAATAACTCCATGCGCGGGGAAATAGCCTGCATTCTACTTGCTGCCGAAATTGTTTTCCCGGTTCAACGCTCAGGTTTCGTCCACATTGCTGCGAATAATAACGATAAAACCGCGCCCAGCGCCACCGTGATGCCGATCGCCCGCAGCACCGGGGTGGCGGAAAAGGCCAGCACCCCGAAAGCGCTCACGGTGCTGGCGGCGCATACCAGGACGGAAAAAAGGGTGCGGCGGCGTTCGGCTTCGTCCAGCGCGGGGCGGTTGAAAAACAGGCCGTAGTTGAGCCCGATGCCCAGCACCAGCAGCAGGGAAACGACGTGGAACAGCGACAGCTTGACGTCCATCCCGGCCAGCAGGGCGGCGGTGGCGAGCATGGCGGCGCCAACCGGCAGCAGCACGGCGAGAGCGGCGCGGAGATCGCGCAGCCCGAAACCCAGCACCAGGGCGATGGCCGCCACCCCGAGCAGGGAGTAGCGTAGCGACTGGTCGCGGTATTGCATGATCATGCGGCTGGATTCGCCCTTGATGTCGAGCAGGAAGGCTGCGCCGCCGAGCTTTGACGCGTATGACTTGAGCGCGGCTTCGTCGCTCACGTTGCGCAGCGAAATCAGCGCCACCCAGCCCTCGCCCTGCCTCACCAGGAGGCCGCCGGCCAGCCCGCCCAGCGGCGTGCCCTGCCAGTCCTCGGCCCGCAGCGGCGGCAGGTGGCGCGACTGTTCCACCTGGTGCAGGAAAGGCTCGAATATGTCGGCCCTGAAGGGCGTTGCCGCCACGGCACGGTCGAGATTGCGGCGCAAGGTCTCGGGCTCAGGCAAGGCGGCCTGGCGCGCCGCCTGGGCGCGTTCGCTGGGCGTGATGCGCGCCGCCAGGTCGTAGCCGGCCGTGATGCCCTGCCGCACCAGCGCCTGCAGTTGCGGCACCAGCGCCTCGCTCAGCTCCAGCGCTGCCTGCCGGGTGGCGCCGGGGACGGCGATCAGGTAGCGCACGTCGGGCGCGCCCATGGCTTCGCGCAGGCTGCGGTCCAGTTCCAGCGCTGCTTGCGGGATCGGGCTGAGGCGCGAAAGCTCGTTCTCCCACAGCTCCTGGCGCTGCGTTGCGAGATAGGCGGCGGCCGCGGCGAGGGCCAGCAGCGGCAGCCATTTCAGGCCGGAAAGCATGGACGCGCCGCGCGCCAGCAATGCCTGGGTGCGTGCCCGGTGGGCGATTTCGAACTGGCCGGGGGCGATTTCGGGCAGCACGAAGCGCGTCACCAGCCCGGCGGCCAGCACCCCGGCGAGCGAGAACATGCCCAGTTGCGACAGGCCGCTGAAGCCGGAAAGCAGCATGGTGAGGCTGCCGAATACCGTGGTCAGCACGGCCAGCCTGAGGGTCGGCCAGATGCGCCTGAGGGTGTCGCGCAGGCTTTCGCCCGCCGCGCGCTGGGTGAAGAGATAGGTAGGATAGTCCACCGCCTCGCCGATCAGGGTGGCGCCGAAGCCCAGCGTGATGCCGTGCACGCTGCCATGGTAGAGGCTCACGGCGGCCAGCCCGGCCAGAGCGCCGCTGGCCACTGGCAGGATGCCGAGCCCGAGGAGGCGCGGCGAACCGTAGGCCAGGAGCAGGATGATTGCCACCAGGAAAGTGGCCAGCAGGCTGAGGCGCCAGGAATCATGGTGGATGAGGTTGCGCGATTGCACGGCAAAGACGCTGGGACCGCTCATGATGAGTTGCAGTTCCGGGCCGGCGCGGCTTTCGCCAAAAGCCTGGCGGATGGCGTCGCCTACCTGCTGCTGGACGTCGATGTCGAAGGCGGGGGCGCGGGTTTCAGCCAGCAGCAGGGCGCGCCGGCCGTCAGCGGAAAACCACACGCCGTGCTGCAGGCCGGGGCCGCTGCGCGCGCCGCCCCAGTCTTCCAGCAGGCTCAGCATGGCGCCGGTCGGGTCGGCGGGGAGCAGCTGCCTGAGCATCGCACCGGCCGGGGAGGCCAGCAGCTGGAGGCTTTCCCGCAAGCCCTGTTCCAGCCCTGTGGCGCTGAAGCGCTCCGCGCCGGTGGCGGTGCTGAGCAGGTAGCGGTATTGCATCAGGCGCTCGCGCTCCGCAGGCGTTATGCCCTGTTCGCCGTTGCGCACGTAGCTGAAATGGCCGCTCGCCTCGAGCGCGCGCGCCAGCTTCCTGCTGCTTTCGGCCAGTTGCCCGGCGCTGCCGTTTTCCACGGCGAGCAGCACCAGGCGCGAGGCCACGCCGTCGCGCAACTGGTCGACCATCAGCTGCTGGGCGGGCGCTGCGCTGTCCGGCAGGAAGGCGGCCATGTCGGTGTTGAAGCGGGTATGCGCGGCCACGATCCAGATGCAGAACGCCAGCGCGGCGAGCCAGAGCATCACGGGCCAGCGTATGCCGGACCGCAAGCTCAAGGTGTCTCCCCGCTCAGGGTCATGAGGCTGCGGTCGCCGCCGGCCTCCTCGATCTCGATCATGCCGATCCTGGCCTTGCTGCCGCTGATGCGGATGACGCGGATGAATTGCGCCATGTCGACGTCGGAGGGCAGCAGGACCAGGGTCCACTGCTGTTCGCTGCCGTCGAGGCGGACCTTGTAGAAGCGTTCCAGGGTCTTGGCGTCGCCATTGAGGGTGGAACGCATGCTTTCGATGAATCCCCGGATCGCGGGGTAATCGCGCAGCGCCAGCACATGCTTTTTCCGCGCTGCGGGCTTTTCCCAGGTCAGGCGTTCGCCGTCCACCGTGAGGATTTCCTCGAACGGCGTCTGCACGTGCTTTTCCAGGAAGGAAGGCTTCCTGTAGCGCAGCGTGCCGCCCAGCTTGAGCGGTTCCCTGAGCAGGGCGGAGTGCTTGGTCTCGCTGTAGCGCACCTGTCCGGCCGGGCGCTCGGCCAGCGCTTTCATCAGGGCGGCGCTGTTCCACTCGGCCTGGGCGGCCCCCGTCCAGGCAAGCAGCGTAACCGTCATTGCGAGGAGCCGCAGGCGACGTGGCAATCTCGCTGCCGTTCGAGCGCCGAAGAGCGAGATTGCTTCGCTACGCTCGCAATGACGGGGTTTAAACACGCTGCCAGTAATCATAGAAATTGAACCAGTTGTAGGGCGCGCTGCGGCAGTAATGTTCGAGGCGGGAAGCATAGTGCTGCAAATATCCTTGGATGATTTCGCGGCGCTCTGCGCGCGGCGCTTCCAGGCTTTGCGCCAGCATCTCGAAATGCACCTCATAGCGCCGTCCGCCCCGGTACAGGCCGATGCCGAGCGCCACCGGCGCGTGCATGATGCTGGCGAAGCTGAGCGGGCCTTCGGGCAGCGCGGCGTCCGAGCCGAAGAACTCGCAGATCAGGGTCTTGTCGCCGGGCCGCACGCGGTCGCCGAGGATGCCGACGATGCCGCCGGCCTCGATGACTTCCTTGGCGCGCAGCAGGCCATCCGGGGCGCCCATGGCAATGATCGAGTCCGCCAGCGCGGGGTTGAGCGCATTCATGATGGCGTTCATTTTGTGGGCGTTGTCGGTGTGCATCAGGATGGCAAAGGGCACCTCGCCGAACTGCACCGCCAGCGAGCGCAATACCTCGAAACTGCCCAGATGCGCCCCCAGCAGCACGCAGCCGCGCCCCTGGCGGAGCGCTGCCTGAATGTCTTCCAGGCCATGCACGTCGATGTCGAAATGGCCGTGGCGGCCGGAGAGGAAGTAGAGGCGGTCGAGGATGGTGGCCGAAAAGCAGAAATAATGGCGGTACAGGTCGAGCCAGTTCGGCTTGCGCGCCAGGGCGCGCCCCAGGTAGAGGCTGGACGCGGCACGCGCGCGGCGCGAGAAGAGCAGGAAATACAGGCTGATCGGCGCCAGCAGCATGCGCCCCGCCGGACGGCCGAGCTTGAGCGTGATCCAGGTGATCAGGCGCATCAGGAAGGGGCTGCCGCGCTCCTCCTGGCTCAGCCAGCTCTGGCTCACTGCCCGGCTCCTGCGCTGGTTTCGAGTTGCAGCGTGCCCTGGGCGATGGTGCGGTCTTGTGTCTTGCAGACGAAGCGCACCCGGCCCCCGGCGCCGAACTCCAGCGCGATGGCGAAGGCTTCGCCGGGCAAGAGCGGCGCCAGGAACTTGACGCTGGGAAAGCCGCCGCAGCGCGCCTCCCCGCCCGCCTGGCGCCGCGCGGCTGCGCACACGTGGCTCAGCAGCACCACCCCAGGCACGATGGGCTTGCCGGGGAAATGGCCGGGCAGGGCGGGATGGTTTTCAGGGATGACTTGCCATTCGCTCATGATGGGCGCTTTGGCTTGAGCCTGGCGATGAGCTCGCGCAGCGCCGCGCGCGGCAGCTTGCCGGTGGCGTTGCGCGGCAGTGCGTCCACCTTGTAGAGGGGGCGGGGCAGGAAAGCCGGGTCGATGGTCTGGCGCAGGGCTGCGATGATCTGCTGCGCGCTCAGCTCCGGCGCGACCACCAGCGCACAGAGGCGCACGGCCTTGCCCGGCGCTTCGTCGGGGGCGAAAAAGGCCCCGTCGCGCACGCCCGGTATGAGATTGAGCCGGCGGTTGAGCTCGCCCAGGGAAGCGCGCTTGCCGGCGATGCTGAGCATGTCGGCGGCCCGTCCCGCCAGGCGGAAGTGCTGGTCGGTGGTGGTTTCGATCACGTCCTGCAGTTCGATCCGGGTTTGAATGTGGCCGCCTTCCACGCAGGTCCGGCCATTTCCGCCACGGGACAAGGCGACGCCCGCCAGGGGCTTCCAGTCTTCTCCGCTGGCGGTGCGCCGGGTGGCGATGGAGCCGGTTTCCGTGCTGCCATAGATTTCCATCAGCGGGGCGCCGAAGGCGGTTTCCGCCCCGCGCGCCAGTTCTGCCGAGAGGGGCGCGGCGGCTGACAGGATGAGTGCGAGCGGCGGCAGTTCGGCCTGCTGTTCCAGGCAGATGCGCAAATGCAGCGGCGTGGTGACCAGCACGCGCGGGGCGGGGAGTTCCGCCAGCGCAAGGCGGATGTCGGCGGGAAAGAGCGGCTGCCCGGCGTGGATCACGCCCCCGTTGTGCAGCGGCAGCATCAGGGTGGAGCCCAGGCCATACATGTGCTGCGGCGGGACGGTGCCGAGGAAGTGGCTGCCCGTTTCCAGCCCCAGGCGTTCGGCGGTCAGAATGGCCTCGGTCACCAGCGAACCCCAGGTTTTGGGGTGTGGCATGGACTGCCCGGTGCTGCCGGAGGTGAAGGTGATGGCGGCGATATGCTCCGCGGCGATGAGCGGAATTTCGCCATGGCCGCTCGCGCCAGGCGGCAGTGCCGGGTAGGGCAGGATTTCCAGCCCTGCCACGCCCATCACCTTGTCGGTCACGGCATAGGCGCCGGGATGGGCCGTATGCAATTGCTCCAGCGTGCCTTCGGCATGGTTGGGCGGCAGCAGGCTGGTCTGCCCGCGCAGCATGGCGGCGCAGAAGGTGACCAGGAAATGGTAGCGGTCGCTGCACAGGTTGAAGACGAACGGCCGCTCGGGCAGGCGCTCGGCGAGCTGTCCGGTTTCATGCAGGAAGGCGTCCATGCTGACCGGGCCGCCATCGCGCCAGGCCACGGCCTGGCTGCCGTTGCGCGGGGAAAGAAGCGCGATGGCGGCCATTTTATCTGGCCGGAAAGCCGTGCTGGATCAGGAACAGCATCAGGGCCAGCGGGTTGCGGTGGGCGTACTGGCGGAAGCGCCATTTGCGGTACAGGTATTCGCCGCTAATGAGCGTGGCGGCCAGAACCGGAGGCAGGGCGGCCGGCAGCCAGGCGCTGGCAAGCGGCGCCAGCGCGGCGCAGAGCAGTGCCGAGCCCAGCATGTAGAGCGACCAGATGGCGGTCAGCCGGCGCGTGTAATGAAGCAGTTCGTCAGACAGGCCGCCCGGCTGCTCGCAGCGCGCGATGCGCGTGATCAGCGCTTCGCCGCGGTAAAGGCTGCGTCCGAACAGGATGGACAGGAACAGGCTGATGAGCACCGGGGGCAATGCCGCCAGCAGCATGTGCCAGGCGGCGGGCGCCTGTTGCACGAGCCGGGCGAAGCCCCAGCCCAGCGCAACGATGAGCAACAGGCGTAAAACGAGGCGGATATTCAAGTGGAAAAACCTATTTGACGCGGCACTTCTCGATATGCCGGGCCAGGCTCTGCAGCGACGAGAAAATGTCGGCATTGTCGGGGGCGTCGGATTTGAGCTGGAATCCGTAGGCTTTGGAAATGGCGAGCGAAAGCTCCAGCATGTCGATCGAATCCAGGCCGAGGCCTTCGTGGTAAAGCGGCGCTTGCGGGTCGATTTCCAGTGGCGTGGTTTCCAGGTTGAGCGCCTGCACGATGAGGGCGGCGACTTCCTGCTCCAACGGGGTTTTGCTGTCGGTCATGGGACAAATTCGGGGAGTGAGGGTGGGGCGAAATTATAGCCCCTAATGGGGCAATGGTCACGTTGCCATGCTTGCAGGGGTTAATGGGCGAGCGTTTCTTGGATCTGGCGTTTCATCCGGGCCTGCAGGCGTGTGCAAGAAATTTTTTCAGGATTGCGAGGCGAGGGAAAGTTTCTGGTTCTTAATGCTGCACAGCAGATCCGGATCGTACACCCGCACGCGGTTGCGCCCGTCGTGCTTGGCCTGGTACAGCGCTTGATCCGCTGCCGAGATCAGCATGCCGCCCTCGCAGGCCAGGCCCGGTATTTCGCCGGCCACGCCCAGGCTGATGGTGACATGAGGTGCAATGGGGGACTGGACATGCTCGATGGCCAGGCTTTCGATCCTGGCGCGCATTTTTTCCGCCAGAACGGCTGCGCCGGCCTTGTCGGTATCGACCAGCACCACCACGAATTCTTCGCCGCCATAGCGCGTTACCATGTCGCCGGGCCGCTTGAGGGTGGATTCCAGCGCGGCGGCGACTTGGGCCAGGCATTGGTCCCCTCTTTGGTGGCCGTAGGTATCGTTGTAATGCTTGAAGTAGTCGATATCGAGCATGATCAGCGCGAGCGGGGAGGCGGTGCGTACCGCGCGCCGCACTTCCCTGGACAGGTATTCGTCCAGCCGCCGCCGGTTGGGGATGCTGGTCAGGCTGTCGATGTTTGAAAAGGCGCGCAATTCCACCGCCTGGTCGCGCAGCAGCCTTTCCCGCGCGACCGAGAGGCTGACGTCCGTAACCTGGATCAGGCAGTGGCGCGGCATGCCGCCGGCCGTTAGCGGCTGCACCTGGATCGCCTGGCGGATGCGCTGGTGCTGCGCCGCGGGAGGTAAGACGGTAAACAGGGGCAGCGGCGCCTTGTTCAGCGACTGCGATAGCAGCGAGGGATGCCCGCTCTGCAACGCGCCGCGTACCGCCATGAGCAGGCGGCTGTTCTGCAACTCGGGAAACAGCTCGGTCAGCGTTCGTCCTGTTGCATCCTGCGGCCCCAGTCCCGAGTGTTGGCTCATCCACTTGTTCCACAGCACGACGCGCTCCCCGGGATCGAGGACAATCAGCCCATTGTTGGCGGCATCGAATGCCGCTGCGCATAGCATCAATTGATTGATTTGAGGTTCCGGCATGACGATTGGGATTAGTGCGCGATGTTGCCCAGAAATCGGTGGATGCTGTCCTTCAATCCCCGCACCGAGGACACGTCGAGCAGAAATGCCACGTAGCCGTTGATCTGGTTGGTTTCCAGCCTGAAATCGATATGCAGCAGCATCACCAGGTCACTCGCATCCTTGCGCTCCGCCTGCAGGATTTCACTGCTGGTGCCGAAAAGAAAAACGGGCAGCGAGCTGGAGAATTCGGAGCCAAAAACATCGGCGAGCGTACCGATCAGGGCGTTGAGGATGATGTTGCCGATTTCCGACAGCGCCTCTTGCTCCATGGCGGTCAGTTCCTCTATCGGCATCTCGTCGCCTATCATCAGGCGCACGATTTCGAGGCTCTTGTTTTCCGGAAACATCAGGATGGCATCAGCCTCGAATGTGCCGCGGAAGCGCTGGCTCACGCTACAGATGCGCTGTCCCGCGTCCTTGGTCAGTTCGCGGGCGGCGGTGACGCGCGAGGTGAAGCTGATCGAGGGCACCGACAGCACCACCCGGTCGTTCACCATCTGGCTCATGGCTGAAGCGGCCTGGCCGACCCCGATATTGAACACCTCGGTCAGCGCATCGCGCTCGATGTCGTCGAGTTCAAGCATGTCAGGCTTGCGCGTAGAACGCCAGGGCCTGGTCGATGCTGGCGGCAGTGATCGGCTTCGCCACAAAGGCGATGCCGAGTTGCTGCGCCTTCTGGCGTGAACTTTCCTGGATGTTGGCGGTGAGCAGGACGATCCGGGTGGCGGGGTAGGCCTGCCGGATGTGTTCCGAGGCAGCCACGCCATCCATGCCCGGCATGTTCATGTCCATGGTGACATAGTCGGGCATGGTTTCCCTCACCTGGCTGATCGCTTCCTCGCCGTTGCCGGCTTCGAATATCTGCCACTCCGGATGCCGTTCCAGCACCAGGGCGCGGATCATCATGCGCGAGACGCGGCTGTCGTCGACAATCAATAAGGTTTTCTTGTTCATGGCCTGTTTTGCTGGATTCGGTTTTGCGCCGTCAATGATACACCCACCTTCACTGACTTCAAGTGCTTTCGCTGATGCTGGCATCGGGGTTTTATGGAGAGCGCTGTGCGTGTCAAGATTTTTATGTGGTGATGTGTTACTGAGTGTCGATCTGGCGCATCCATCCGGTGCAATGACCGGTGGCGATGCCGCCTTGCATGCTTGGAAGAAAGTGGAGCTGCCTGGAGGGCGGGCGCCGGGCGGAATTGTGGTCCAGCCCGGCGCCCCGGGGGCGATCGAGAAACGCCTTATTTGCTTGCCATCACCGGCGCCTGCTTGATCTTGGCCGCGTCGGTTTCGCCATTGATGTTCACCACCACCAAACGGCCGTTGCCTTGCTTGTAGTCGTTGCGGAAGTCGTAGACCGCGCCCACGACGGTGAGCTTGCCGGCTTTCATTTCGGCGGCGTATTTCTGCGTGGCGCTGGCCACCTGGCTGTTCACGTTGGCCTGGACGCTATCCATGACTTCCTTGTCGTCCTTGGCGTTCTTGCCGGGCACCTTGAGCGTGTCCAGTTCCTTCTTGATCGCCGGCTCGATGCCGTCGTATCCGCCCATCGCGGCCTTGACGGCGCCGCAGGCGGAGTGGCCGATGAACATCAGCACCGGCGTGTGCAGGTGGCGCACCCCGTATTCCACCGAGCCTTCGCCGGTAGCGTGCTGGTTGCCGATGTTGCGCACCATGAACAAATCGCCATCCGGTGTCTTGTCCAGCGCGTGGGTGTGGACGCGGGAATCGGAGCAGGTCACGATGGTGGCGCGCGGCTGCTGGCCTTTCTTGAGGCCGGCGAAGTGCGCATCCTTGGTGTCGCGCACGAAGCGGGCATTGTCACTGAGGATGTTCTTGACGATGGCGCGCGCCTGGGCGGCTTCGTTGCCTGCGGCAGGCTCCGAACTCGCCAGCGCTGCGGCGGGGAGGGCGAAAGCCAGGACCAGAGATGCGCTCAGGGTACGTAAGCAAGGGGATGTTTTCATCTGCAAAGACTCCATTCGGTTGATAGGGGGCCTCCTTGGCGCCAGGGCAGTTAAGCCGGGCGTGGATGGCGACGCCATCATGGCAAATTAAGGCTGTGGTGTAAACCGTGGCAATCACGCGGGTATTACGAAAAAGCAATACTCTCGAATCAGGTGCCGGCCACGAACACTCAGCGCGCTTCAGGCAGAAAGGAATTCGAGGTTGTCGATCAGACGCGTCGTACCCAGCCGGGCGGCGCCCAGCACTACCAGGGCGGCGTCTCCGGCTTGTGCGGGTTGCAGGGTGTCGGCGTTGCGCAGTGCGATGTAGTCCACTTTCCAGCCATGGCTGGCGAGGTCGTTTGCCGCGGTATTTTCCAGCGCGGCGAAGTCGCGCCGGCCCGCTGCCACGGCTTCCCTGATCATTAGCAGATCGCGGAAGAGGCGGGGGGCTTCGGCGCGTTCTTCCAGGCCCAGGTAGCCGTTGCGCGAGGACAGCGCCAGGCCGTCATCGGCGCGCAGGGTTTCGCCGGCGATGATCTGGATGGGCAGGTCGAATTCGCGCACCATGCCGCGGATGATGTTGAGCTGCTGGTAATCCTTCTTGCCGAAAACGGCGCAGGCGGGCTGCACGATGTTGAACAGCTTGAGCACGATGGTGGCGACGCCGCGGAAGTGGCCGGGGCGGAAGGCGCCGCACAGTTCATTGGCGATGGGCGGCGGCTCGACCTGGAACTGCTGCGGCGCGGGGAACAGCTCCTCTGCGCCGGGGGTGAACACGATGTCGGCGCCGGCGGCCTGGAGCTTGCGGCAGTCTTCTTCCAGGGTGCGCGGGTACTTGTCCAGGTCCTCGTTGGGGCCGAACTGCAAGGGGTTGACGAAGATGCTCACCACCACACAGCGGCCGTGCCGGCGCGCCAGTTCGACCAGGGCGATGTGCCCCGCGTGCAGGTTGCCCATGGTCGGCACGAAGGCTACCGGCTGGCGGCCCTGCAGGGTTTCGCGCAGCACGGCAATGGTGGAGATGATTTCCATTAGGTTCCTAAAAAAAGCCTGAACAAGTGTCGCAATGTCATTGCGAGCACAGCGAAGCAATCTTGTTTTTCAAAGCCTTGTAAGATTGCTTCGTCACTTTGTTCCTCGCAATGACCACTTAATCAAAGGTTCTTAAAAGCAATGCTCGGGCGCCGGGAATGCGCCGCTCTTGACCTCGCGCACGAACATCTCTACCGCGGCCTGGATGCTGCCGGAGCCGGGCATGAAGTTCTTGGCGAATTTGGGGGTCTTGCCGGGGTAGATGCCGAGGATGTCGTGCAGCACCAGCACCTGGCCCGCGCAATCCGGCCCCGCGCCGATGCCGATGGCGGGAATGGACAGCTTGGTGCTGACTTCCTTGCCCACGGCCGAGGGCATGGCTTCCAGCACCAGCAGGCCGGCGCCGGCATCCTGCAGCGCCCGCGCGTCCTGCAGCAGGCGCTCCGCCGCCGCGCCGCCACGGCCCTGCACGCGGTAGCCGCCGAGCTGGTGCACTGACTGGGGCGTGAGCCCGACGTGGCCGCACACCGGGATGCCGCGCGCGGTGAGGAAAGCGACGCTTTCCGCCATGGCCTGCCCCCCTTCCAGCTTGACCATGTGGGCGCCCGCCGCCATCAACTGGGCGGCGCTGCGCCACGCCTGCTGCGGGCTTTCCTGGTAGCTGCCGAAGGGCAGGTCGGCGACGATGAAGGCCTGCCGGGTCCCGCTGGCGACGCAGCGGGTGTGGTAAACCATGTGCTCCAACGTCACGGCGAGCGTGGTTTCGCCACCCTGCAGCGTCATGCCGAGCGAATCGCCCACCAAGAGGACATCCACGCCCGCGGTTTCGAGCAGGGCCGCGAAGCTCGCGTCGTAGCAGGTCAGGACGGCGATTTTCTCGCCCTTGTCGGCCATCTGTTGCAGGGTGTGCAGAGTCGTTTTCAATTGGTAAAACCCTTTTAACCACGGAGAACACGGAGGGCACGGAGAACGGCTAACAGTATCTCACCCCAAGGGTGAATATGACACGATGCACAATCCATGGCTTTTTCTCCGTGTTCTCCGTGAACTCCGTGGTTAACTGCTGTTCCGGACTCGTTCTAGTCCGCCCGGTTGAAGAATTCCCGCCCGCCGCGCATGCTCGCGATTTTTTCCAGCAGCAGCTCGAAATCCTTGGGCTGGCCTGAAAAGTTGAAGTTTTCGCTGTTCACGATCAGCAGCGGCGCGGCTTCATAATGGTGAAAGAACTGGCTGTAGCTTTCTGCCAGCCGGGCCAGGTAGTTTAGCGTAATGGTCTGCTCGTAATCTATCTTGCGCTGCACGATGCGATCCATCATGGCTTCCACCGGCGCCTGGAGATAGATCACCAGATCGGGCCGGGGGGCCTGTGGCTGGAGGTGGTGGTAGATTTCGCGGTACAGCCTGAATTCGTCATCGGAGAGGTTGAGCTGGGCGAACAACGGGTCCTTGTCGAGCAGGAAATCGCTGACCGTGCCGTGCTGGAACAGGTCGTCTTGCAGCAGTCCGCGCATTTGCTCGGCGCGCTGGAACAGGAAGAACAGCTGGGTGGGCAGGGCATGGCGTTCAGGGTCCTGGTAGAACTTGGCGAGGAAAGGGTTGGAGGCTGCATCCTCGAGCAGCAGGCGGGTGCGCATGTGTTCCGAGAGCAGGCGCGCCAGCGTGGTCTTGCCTGCGCCGATGGGGCCTTCGACCACGATGAAGCGATGATTCTCCGTCAGCATGCTCTAACCGGCTGCTCGCAGCAACTGGGCGGGGAGGGCTGGCCTGGGCTGGCTTTCCGGCAAGCGCTCCAGCGTCTGGCCGGAGCATTGGACGAGGCATTCCAGTGCGGAGCCCTGGCCGGGAATGACGCAGCCGGGCGCGATTTCGGTCAGCGGCATGAGCACGAAGGCGCGCTCGTGCATGCGCGGGTGCGGCAGGGTCAGGCCATGTTCGTGGTGGATCAGCCCGTCGTAGAGCAGCAGGTCGAGGTCGAGCACCCGCGGCGCATTCAGGAATTCGCGCACGCGTCCGCGCCGGTGCTCGATGTCCAGCAGCATTTCGAGCAAGGCGCGCGGCGCAAGGCGGGTTTCGATTTCCGCCACGGCATTGACGAAATCCGGCTGGTCGGAATAGCCCCAGGGCGCGCTGCGGTACAGCGAGGAATGGGAAACCAGGCGCGTTTCCGGCAGCACATCCAGTTCGCCGAAGGCATGGCCGACCTGGGCGGCGGGGTCGTCGAGGTTGCTGCCGAGAGCGATGAAGGCGCGGATGGGAAGGGTGGACACGGTGTTCAATCTAAAACCTTATTTTAACCACGGGGCGCACGGGGATCACGGGGATTTTCTGGTGCTCGGGATTGGCCGGCCAGCGGGGGTAATCCCCTGAAAGCCTTTGCTTTCCCCGTGCACCCCGTGTTCCCCGTGGTTAAGCCGTATTTCAAGATTCAATCCTCTGCCGCGAGGTCGGATTCGTCAGCGGAGCCAGCGGCTTTCTTCGGCTTGCGCCGGCGGCGGCGTTTCTTGGGGCCGGTGTCGGGCTGCAGCATTTCCGCGCGCTGTACGTCGCTGCCGTGCTGGAAGCTTTCCCACCAGCGCCCCAGCTCCATGTCAAGTTCGCCGCTTTCGCAGCGCAGCAAGAGGAAATCGAAGCCGGCGCGGAAGCGCGGGTGGGCGAGCAGCGCAAACGCCCGTTTGCCGGAGCGCTGCGCGAAGCGCGGCTGCAAGCCCCAGATTTCCTTCATGTTGGTGGTGTAGCGGCGCGGGATGGCGAGCATTTCGACCTGGGTCTGGATCACCTGTTCCATGGCCTGGTAGAGCGCCGGGGTTGGCCGTTCGCCGGCGGCTTCGAGCTTTTGCGAAGTCGCCAGCACCTCGTGCCACAACAGGGCGGCGAACAGGAAGGCGGGGGAAACCGGCTTGTCTTCCTTGATGCGCAAGTCGGTCTGGTGCAGGGCCAGGGTCACGAAGCGCTCCCCCATGGGCTGTTCCAGGATTACGTCCAGCAGCGGCAATACGCCGTGGTGCAGGCCTTCGGCGCGCAGCTGCTTGAGGCTGCGCTGCGCATGGCCGGAAAAGAGCAGCTTGAGGATTTCGTCGAACAGGCGCGAGGGCGGCACGTCTTCCAGCAAGTGGCCCATCTGCGCAATCGGCGCGCGCGTGGCGGGGTCGAGGTGGAATTCCAGCTTGGCGGCGAAGCGCGCGGCGCGCAGCATGCGCACCGGGTCTTCCTGGTAGCGGGTGCGCGGGTCGCCGATGATGCGCAGCACGCCGTCCTTGATGTCCTGGTAGCCGTTGATGTAGTCCCAGATTTCGCCGCTGGCCGGGTCGTAGAACAGGGCGTTGATGGTGAAGTCGCGCCGCAGGGCGTCCTCGACCTGGCTGCCGAACACGTTGTCGCGCAGGATGCGGCCGTTTTCGTTGGTGGCGTGGCGGGCTTTCCTGAAGTCTTCTACTTCGTCATCGTCAGCGGCGCTCGCGGCCGGGCCGCGGAAGGTCGACACCTCGATGGTCTCCGCCCCGCACATGACGTGCACCAGGCGGAAGCGGCGGCCGATGATGCGCGAGCGCCGGAACAGATGGTGCACCTGTTCCGGCGTGGCGTCGGTGGCGACGTCGTAGTCCTTGGGCGTTTTGCCCAGCAGCAGGTCGCGCACCGCGCCGCCGACCACGAAAGCGGCAAAACCGGCGCGCTGGAGCTCGGCCGTGACCTTGATGGCGCAGGAACTGATCTGTCCATGGCGAACGCCGTGCTTTTTTTCCGGAATGATTTTGGGCTGGGCGTGCTGCGCGGCTGTGGGGCGGGCTTTGCTGAAAACTTTGCTAATGAATTTGCGTATCATGGATTTAAGGAATTTATCGGCTTACGGTAAGGCGGGCGCAGGGATTATACACCCTGATGGAACTTGTTGACGCGCTTCAAACCAGGTCGGCGGAGAGCCAGTGCTTGTCCGCCACGTTGACCGGCTTGCTGAAATAGTAACCCTGGCCGTAATTGACGCCCATCTCGACCAGCATGGCGATGGTTTCCTCGTCCTCGATGTGCTCGGCGATGGTATGCGCGCCCACCACCTGGGCCAGTTCTCGTATCTGCTCGACGATCTTCACGTCTTCCTTGTTTTCTTTCAACTGCATGACGAAGCTGCCGTCGATCTTGATGAATTCGGGCCGCAGCTGGCGCAGGTAGCTGTAGGTGGAATAACCGACGCCGAAGTCGTCCAGCGCCACGTTGCAGCCGTCGGCACGGATCTCGCTGAACATGTGGATGAAATCCTGCGACATCTCGGTGGTCTGGCGCTCGGTGAATTCAATCGTGATGGGGCGCCCCTGGGCGATGGGCGAATGCAGCAGGCCGCGCAATTGCTGGGTGAATTCGGGCGCGTAGAAGGAATTCAGGCTGATGTTGACGAACAGGTGCACGTTCTTGGGAACCAGGGCCAAGGCCTGGCCGATGACGAACAGGTCCATATCGCGGATCAGGCCCAGATCCTCGGCAATGGGGATGAAATCGTCCGCAGGCACGAAGAGGTCGCCGCGCCGCATGCGGGTCAGCACCTCGTAGGCGAAAATTTTGCGCGACTTGAGATCGACTATGGGCTGCATGAAAGGCAGGATCATGCCGGCCGCGATGGCGTTCCGCACCTCGAAGCCCTGCGAGAAGATGTCCATGATGGCCGCGCCGCGCTCCCTGGAAAGCGTGTCGACGCGGTTGCGGCCGCTTTTTTTGGCGTGGTAGAGCGCCACGTCGGCGGCGCGCACCAGATCCTGCGGCTGTTTTCCGTGCACGGGGGCCACCGCGATGCCGATCGAGGTCTGCACGGTGAGCTGGCCGACGGGGAGAGGGATGATGATGCGGCTGAGATCGTCGTGGATCATGTGGCCGATCCTGTCCGCATCCACTTCGCTCACGTTTTGCAGCAACAGCGCGAACTCGTCGCCTGCGATGCGCGCCACTGTGCCGCCTTGGTGCGCGTTGGCGCTCAGCGCGTTGGCCACGGTGCGCAGCACTTCATCGCCGACCGGATGGCCGTAGGTGTCGTTGATGAACTTGAACCCGTCGATGTCCACGACCATCAGCGCCAGGGAGTGGCCCTTGTGCAGATTCATGTGCAGCAGGTTTTCCAGCAAGCTGTCGAAGTGGCGGCGGTTGTAGACTCCGGTAAGCGGGTCGGTAATGGTGAGCCGATACAGATCCTGCTCATGCTGGCGCTGCAGTTCCTGCAAACGCAGGGTTTCGCTGATGTCTTCAAGCGTGCTGATCACTCCCAGGAAAACGCCATTTTCGTCGTGCTGCAGGGAAGTTCGCATCTGCATCCATACCGATCGGCCATCCTGGGCGCGCACTTCGAGCTGCAATTCGGAGAGCGGGATGTATTCCAGCCGCCCGGCTTCGAAATAGGCCATTTGCTTGGGCTGCGCCAGGAATTCGGCAAAGGGGCGGTGCAACGTGGTTTCTGTTGCATAGCCGGTGAGCGCTTCCCAGGCCGGGTTGAGGAAGGAAACGAGGCCGTTGTGGTCGACTTCCAGCAGCACTTCCTGCATGTTGTTCACCAGGTTGCGCAGCTTGAGCTCGTTTTCCGCCAACTGGCCGCGCGTTTCCTCCAGGTCACGAATCTGCTGGCGCATGGTCTTGGCGCTTTCGATGAAGGCGTCCGAGAGGTTTTTTACTTCCTCGCTGGCATTGGCTTCCGTTGCCAGCATGGTTTTTTCCCAGTTGCCTTGCGAAACCTCCCTGGCCAGGGCGGCCAGCGGGGTAAGCGGCGCCATCACCGACCGCACCAGCAACTGGATCGCGATCAGGTCCACGCCCAGCAGCAGCATGAAGAGGTAGGAGACGTCGTTGAGCAGGCTCTGGATCTTCTCGTTGAGCGGATCGTCGGAAAGCTCGATGGTGATCAGGCCCAGTGGACCCTGTTCCGATTTGAGCCCGGCACTGATTCTGGGCCGGGCCGCTGCGGCCTGTAACCAGCCGGCCACGGGGTGCAGATCGCTGCTTTCCTTGGCCTGCTGGAACAGCACATTGCCTGCGCTATCCTTGACCGTGATGCCCGACACGGCGCGATCGCCGAGCATGGACACAAGGTAAGCCGGGATGCCGGCCGGGTCGTGCCGGATGAGGTTTGATACGGCCGGGGCGGTAATTCCGATCATCTTGTGCCCCAGCACCTGGCGATTGGTAAGCTCGTTGCCCACCTGCTGTATCAGCAGGTAGAGGGCGAACAGGCCAACCACGCTCAACTGCAGCAGGGCGATGGCGAGCATGATGCGCTTGTGCAGGGTGCGCGGTTGGAAGCGTTTCATCGTGTGGCCCGAGTGGAATGCGGGGGGGTGGCCTGGTGTCTGATTAGGTATGCTAAAGCTATTCTAAGGTTGGCAGGAAATAATTTCCATCACTTGTTTTTATATGCTGAAACCCGCACTGGTAAAGGTTTTCCATGTTTTTTCCGGAGATCATCCGGGCGCTTTCGCCGCTCCGGATTTTGCCATCGTCATGAACCAGCAGGGCGTGGCTGCAAAAGTGGCCGGCCCAGGCAATATCGTGCAATACCATGACTACGGTTTTATGCCGGCGGCTGGCGAGTTCGCGCAACAGTTTCATCGTCGCGAGCTGGTGCGGCAGGTCGAGGTGTTGCAGCGGTTCATCGAGAAACAGGATGCCGGTTTCCTGTGCCAGCAGTTGCGCAATGCGCGCGCGCTGGCGTTCGCCGCCGGAGAGCGTGGCGAATGATTGCGCCTGTGCCTGGGAGATCCCGGCCTGTTCCAGGGCCTGGCGGGCGGCCTGGAGATCGCTGTCGTCCGGCCGCCAGCTGCCGGCATGCGGGAAACGTCCCAGCAGCACATAGTCCAGCACCGGCCCGGAAAAGGACGTGCTCTCTTCCTGCAGCAGCACGCCGATGCGCTGCGCCAGGCTTCTGGGCGGGATGGCGGCGAGCGGCTTGCCATCAAGCTGGATATGGCCCGAAGCGGGTTTCGAGAGTCCGCTCAGGGCATGCATCAGGGTGGTCTTGCCGCTGCCGTTCTTGCCCAGGATGGCCCAGCACTGGCCCGCCTCGAAAGTCAGCGTCAAATCCCGGCACAGCACTTTTCCGGGAACCGTCAGATGGAGGTTTTGAACTTGCAGCATCAGCGCCGCCGGGACAGCAGGAACAGCAGCAGGGGGACGCCGGTCAGGGCGGTCAGCACGCCGACCGGAAGCTGCTGCGGCGCGGCCAGGGTGCGCGCCAGGGTGTCGGCCAGGGTGAGGAAGCTGCCTCCCAGCAGGATGGCGCCGGGAACCAGCCAGCGATGGCTGTCCATGCCCGCCAAGCGCAGCAGGTGGGGGATGACCAGGCCGACGAAGCCGATGCTGCCGGCCTCCAGCACCGCCGCCGTGGTGGCCACGGCGGCGATGAGATAAATGGCGCCCTGAACGGGCCGCACCGCTACACCCAGCGATTTGGCCTTGAGTTCTCCGATCGCCAGTACATCCAGATGGCGGGCAAGCAGGCCGCCGGCAATGCCCGTGACCAGCAGGGCGGCCCAGGTCAGCCCGGGCGACTGGGCATAGGACAGGTCGCCCATGAGCCAGTACAGCATGCCGTGGACGCCGGCGCTGGGCGCAATGCTGAGCAAGAGGCTGATGAGCGCGCCGAATCCGGCGGACAGGGCGATGCCGGTGAGCAGCAGGTGGTGGATGCTCCAGGCGTGGCGGCGGAAGCTCAGCGCCGGCACCAGGAGCAGCGCGAGCAGCGCGCCGCCGAGGGCGGAGAACTTGACGGCGGCGGCCAGCCCCAGCAGCATCGCGCCCAGCGCGCCTGCCGCGGCACCGCCGGAAATGCCCAGCAGGTAAGGGTCGGCAAGGGGATTGCGCAGCAGCACCTGGAGCAGCACGCCGGACAGCGCCAGCAGGGCGCCGCAGGCAAAGGCGCTGGCGGCGCGCGGCGCGCGCAGCTGCCAGAGGATTTCCTGTTGCGATTCGCTGCCGTGCAGCAGTTGTGCCAGGGAAAGATCCGCGCTGCCGGAGAGCAGCGCGCCCAGGATGCTGATGGGCGCCAGCAGCAGGAGCGCGAAAAACAGCAGGCGCTGGGGCATCTTCAAAAGGGCGTTGAAAAACGTTGCGAGAGGGCGAAAGGCAAGGAGAAAACGGGCGGGAAAGCGGAGTTTACCCAAAGTAAATGAGCATTCTGAGCCTGTTTTTGACGCAGCATTACGTTCTCGCAGTAGTTTTGAAATGCCCTTTAGCGCAGGCTGATGACCGGCCAGCCATGGGTTTCCGCGTGGGCCTTGAGGGTGGGGTCGGGATCGACCGCGACCGGCTTGCTGACGCGCTGCAGCAGCGGCAGGTCGTTGAGAGAGTCGCTGTAGAACCAGCTCTCGCCCACGTCTTCCCAGCGCAGTCCGCGGTTGGCCAGCCAGCCGTCGAGGCGGGTGATCTTGCCTTCGCGGAAGGAGGGGATGCCGCTCACCTTGCCGCTGAACTCGCCCATGATTTGTTCGGGTTCGGTGGCGATCAGGTGCTCCACGCCGAACTCCCGGGCGATGGGCGCGGTGACGAAGCTGTTGGTGGCGGTGATGATGGCGACCAGGTCGGCGTCAAGCAGGTGCTGCCTCACCAGCTCCCGGCCCTTGGCGGTGACGATGGGCAGGATCTTCCGCTGCATGAAGTCCCGGTGCCAGAGATCGAGCTGGCTGCGCGGATGGCGCGCCAGCGGCTTCAACTGGAAATCGAGGAATTCGTGGATGTCGAGCGTGCCGGCCTTGTACTGGTCGTAGAATGCCTGGTTGCGCGCTTCGTAGACTTCCTGGTCGAGCACCCCCTGTTCGATCAGGAACTGGGCCCATTCGAAATCGCTGTCCCCGGCGAGCAGTGTGTTGTCCAGATCGAAAAGTGCCAGACGCAAGATTTTTACTCCCCTTGAAATATGGCTTCAAAGTATAGCGTAAAATCGCGCCATGAATTTCCCCGACGGCCTGCTTCCAACTTCCTGGCAATGGTTTGCGCACCTGTGGTTCGCCGGGGTGTTGGCCTGGTCCGTGCGTGCCGCGCCCTGGCGGCGCCTGCGCGACAACGAACAGCTGCACCTTTTCCTGGCCATGTGCGTGGCCCTGATGCTGCTGTGGAGCATCAAGACCGGCATCAGGCCGGGGCTGAATTTCCACCTCCTCGGCGCCACGGTCTTTACCCTCATGTTCGGCCCCTGGCTGGCGATCGCGGGTTTGGGGCTGGTGTTGCTGGGGGTGACTTTGTCCGGACTGAGCGGGTGGGAGAATTTTTCCGTCAATGGCCTGCTGATGGGCGTGCTGCCGGTGGCGGCGAGCTATTTCATCTACCGCCTGGTGGACAGCAAGCTGCCCAACCATTTTTTCGTCTATATTTTCCTCAATGCCTTTGTCGGCGCGGCGATTGCCATGGCCCTGACCGGCCTGGCGGCGACCGGGCTGCTGGCGCTGGCGGGCGCCTATTCGGCGGATTACCTGATCAGCAATTACCTGCCCTATTTCCTCCTCATGGGCTGGTCGGAAGCCCTGCTCAGCGGCATGATGCTGACCTTGCTGGTGGTGTACCGCCCGCAATGGGTGGCGACCTTCGACGATGCGCGCTATATTCGCAACAAATAGCCCAGAGGTTCCTACAGGATGCTGAAACAGATTGTTATTGCCGCCATCATGGCGATGTCGCTGCATGGCGCGCAGGCGGCAGGAACCAGGGATTTGCCCCCGGTCGTGATCTACGGGCCGGACCCCTGCCTGGCCTGCATGGAATGGGCTTATCATCTGATGGAGAACGGTTTTACCGTGAGCTTCCAGGCCACGCGCGACATGGCGGCTCTCAAGCGCCGCCTTGGCGTCCCGCGCAAGGTGGAATCCGTGCTGACCGCGAAAATCGGACGCTATTTTGTCGAGGGACACGTCCCGGCCGGGGACATCAAGCAACTGCTCAAGGAAAGCCCAAAGGCGCGCGGCCTGGCCGTGCCGGGCTTGCCGCTCGGGGCGCCGGGCTTCGAGGGCGGCGACCCCACTTGCGAGGCGGGCTGCACGATCGTCGATGCGGCAAGCTCGGAGCGCGAGTCCCAGCGCGAGCTGTACGACACCCTGCTGGTGGCGCCCGACGGCAAGACCAGCGTCTTTGCGAGGCATTGAAGCGATTAGCTATCAGCGGTCAGCAATCAGCCTTCAGCCAAACCGGTTCTGCTGACCGCTGAAAGCTAATTCCTGAACGCCAGGAATTCCCCGAACATGGCACGGGCCCACTGGACATCCTCTCCCCTCGGGTTCGGGTCGTGGTTTTGCTTGACGCTTTGTACGATGAGGCCGTCGCCGCGGAAGCGGTAGCGGGATTCGACGCGGGTCATTTCCAGCGGTTCGATGCGCGTGAACACGTAGCAGGTGCTGTCGGGGAGCAGTTTCTCGGCCGAGATGCCCCTGGCGCGGGCGGCGATTTCGCGCGCGGCGATGCGCCCCTGGCGGCTGGCCATCTGGCCGGTCTTGGGATAATGGCCGAAGAGCGGGGACACCTTGTCTATCATGTCGCCGATCAGGAATACCTTCTCATCCTCCCGCGCGTGCAGGTGAACCGGGTGCTGGTCGGCCCAGCCGCTGGGTTTTCCGTCATCTTCTCTGGTGATCAAGCCTGCTTTCCACGCCAGATCGCCCGCTTGCTGCGGCGCCATGAGGATGGCGTCGTCGAAGCGGAAATCGTCTACTTCGGTCTGGAGGGTCCGGTTGAAGGGGTCGATGGACTTCACCCGTGTTTCTGGCAGATAGGTGATCTGGTCCGGGTACTGCTCGCTGAAAATCCGGCCGAACCCCATCACGTGCGAATTGGGGTCGAGGACGATCAGCCTGCTCTTGATTTTGCGCGACTTGAGCAGCGAACCGATCATGCATGCCCGTTCGTAGGGCGAGGGCGGGCAGCGGTAGGGCATGGGCGGCAGGGTCATGACGAGGTCGCCGCCCTTGAAGTTGTCGAGCTTTGCCTTGAGCGCCCGCTGTTCGCCGCCGGGGATGTAGGCGCAGGGATAGTGCTTCAGGCTGTGCTCGGCCGCGTGCCGGTCATCGCCGTACCAGGCCGCGTAGTCGTAGCGGATGCCGACGGCGAGAATCAGCCAGTCGTAATCCAGCGTGCCCAGATGGGTGACGACGCGCTGCCGGTCGCGGTCGATGTCGCTGACTTCCGCCTGGATGAAGGTGTAGCCGTAGGCGCCGGCGGCGGCCTGGTAGTCGTGCGCGAGGTACTTGTCGTCCGCCAGGCCGGTCAGCCACTTGTTGCTCAAGGGCAGGGACCAGAAGGACGGATTCTTCTCCAGCAGCACCACTTCCAATTCGGGCGCCAGATCGCGCAGGTGACGCGCGGCGCTCAAGCCCCCCCAGCCGCCGCCGACGATGACTACCCGGCGGTTTTTAGCGGGGGGCAGGAGTTGCTGCGAAACGCCGATCAGGGGTGCCGCGTGTGCTGAAAGAGATGCGCAAAGGGCGGCGGAGGCGGCGAGGAAATTGCGGCGGCTGAAAGTCATGCGTTAAACCTTATTTGAACCACGGGGAACACGGGGGGCACGGGGTTAAAATTATCATGTTACATATTTCTGCCCACGTACTGACTATGTAAATAGGTGGAAGCCCCAAGTCCTTGTTTTCCCCCGTGTGCCCCGCGGTTAACCGGTTTTTAGACTATTGATATGGAACGAATTATCCGTGAATGTAGGTCGGCCTTCAGCCCGACATGTCGGCCTAAAGGCCGACCTACAGTCCGGAATAAAATGTGCCGGATCAATAATCCAGCAGTTTCTTGATGTCGCTATTTTCAGCCTGGATACATTTTTCGCCCGCCTTGCAGCCCTTCAGCATCCACAGTGAAATGAGCCCGATGACATCGTCGGCGCGTGACTTGCGCGCCATGGCAACCGGCGTGCGCCCGCCCGTCGAAACGGCGCTGACGTCAGCGCCAGCTTCCAGCAGCAGTTTCGAATGCTCGAACTTGTTCGAGTAGGCAGCCATGTGCAGCGGCGTGTTCCCGTCCATATCCTTGGCATTGACGTCCGCCCCCGCCGCCAGCAGCGCTTGCAGGGCGCTGACATCGGGGTTGGTCGCCGCCATGTGCAGCGGCGTGCTGCCGAGGCCGGTGCGCGCATCGCGCATCGCGGGGTTGGCCTTGATGATGCGGGTGATCTCCCCGCCTTTGCCCATCCTGGCGACATCGTGGATGATCTGGTCGTTCTGGCCGAGTGCTTCCTGCGCCTGCGCGGCTGGCGCCAGCGCGAAGGCCAGCGCTGCCGCCAGCCATCCTGCCCATGAGTAAATTCCGGATTTCAATTTGATGTTCTCCTGATCAACAGAAAATCGCCTGTTCGTGTAGACAAGCTACTGAATTGTGTTTCGTGGCGCAAGCCTGCGTTTCAACTCCCGCCGCCCATAGCCTTGTATAGTTGGGCGGCAGCGGCGAGCCAGGCGCGCCGGGTCTGCACCGTGGCTTGCTGGGCAGCAAAGGATTCGCGCTGGGCATCCAGCACTTCGAGATGGCTGGAGATGCCCGCCTTATAACGCGCTTCAGCCAGTTTCAGGCGTTCATTCTGGGCTTTTTCTGCCGCCTGCTGCGCGCGCAGTTGCTCGGCAAGGTGGGTGCGGGCGGCGAGGAGGTCGGCCACTTCGCGGAAGGCCTGCTGGATGGTCTTCTCGTACTCGGCCACGGCGATGACCTTGCGGGCTTGGGCGAGATCCACCCCGGCGGCGCTGCGGCCGCCATCGAACAGCGGCAGGCGCAACACCGGCTGGAAAGTCCAGCTTTCGCTGCCGCCGCCGAACAGCCCTGAAAGCGCGCTGCTCGCCGTTCCCAGGCCGGCGGTCAAGGTGATGCGCGGCAGGAAGGCGGCGCGCGCGGCGCCGATGTTGGCATTGGCGGCCATCAGCCTTTTTTCCGCCGCCAGTACGTCGGGGCGCTGGAGCAGTACTTCCGCAGGCAGGTCCGCCGCCAGGTCCGCAACGATGCCCTGATCCGGTAGCGTGCGCCCCTCGGGCAGGCTGGCCGTTTGCCGGCCGACGAGCAGTGCCAGCGCATTCGCGGCGGCGGCCTGCTGGCGTTGCAGGTTGGCGAGCTCCGCGCGTACCCCTTCCAGGGCGCCGTCCGCCTGCAGGAAGTCAAGGTCGCCGGCCAGGCCCACTTCCCGTCGGCGGGAGGTCATGGTGCGGGTTTCCTCGCGGCTCTTCACGGTTTCCTGTGCAAGCCGCGTGCGTTCACCCATTTCCAGCAGGGTGAAGTAGGCGTTGGCGACTTCGGAAATCAGCGACAGGCGCAGGGCGCGGCGGGCTTCCTCGGTGGCCAGGTAACTGGCCAGCGCTGCTTCATTCAGGCTTTTTACCCGGCCCCAGAAATCCAGCTCGAAAGACAGCAAGGAGAGCCCGATATCGTAGCGACGGCTGATAACTGCATTTCCGCTGGGGGAGAGGTCACCCGGCGTGCGCGCCAATTGCCCCCCAGCAGCCGCATCGATGCCGGGCAGCCGGTCGGCGCGGGTGATGCCATGCAGGGCGCGGGCTTCCTCGACGCGCGCGGCGGCGACGCGCAGATCCCGGTTGTGTTCGAGGGCGGCCGAAATCAGGGTTTGCAGCCTTTGATCGGGGAAGAAGCTGAGCCAGTCTGTTTCTGCGGCTTTGCGTCCGCCTTCAGGCTGGACCGCTTGCGGCCATTGTGCGGCAACCGGCGGTTCGGGCCGTTGGTAGTCGGGCATCAGCGAGCAGCCTGCCAAAGCGGTGCCCAGGGCGATGATGAGTGGCTTACGCATGATCGTTCTCCTGATGGTGGCGGGGATGGCCGGGGAATATCTTTCGCACCACGACGAAAAACACCGGGACCAGGAATATCGCCAGGAATGTAGCTGCGAGCATGCCGCCGATGACGCCGGTGCCGATGGCATGGCGGCTGTTGGCCCCGGCCCCGGTTGAAATCGCCAGCGGAAGGACGCCCAGGATGAAGGCGAAAGAGGTCATCAGGATCGGCCTGAAACGCAGGCGGCAGGCTTCCAGGGTGGCCTCGACCAGCCCCATGCCTTTCTCCTGCAGGTCGCGGGCGAATTCGATGATCAGGATGGCGTTCTTGCTGGACAGTCCGATGATGGCGATGAGGCCGACCTTGAAATAGACGTCGTTGGGCAGGCCGCGCAAGGTCACCGCCAGGGTTGCGCCGAAGATGCCCAGCGGCACCACCAGGAGCACGGCAAAGGGAATCGACCAGCTTTCATACAGCGCGGCCAGCGCGAGGAAAACCACCAGCAGCGACAGGACAAACAAAAAGGGTGCCTGACTGCCGGAGAGCTTTTCCTCGAAAGAGGTGCCGGCCCATTCGAAGCCTGAACCCGGCGGCAGCTTTTTGGCCAGTTCCTCCATGGTCTGCATCGCCTCGCCGGTGCTGTGGCCGGGTGCAGGCATGCCGGCGATTTTCATGGCGGGCAGGCCGTTGAAGCGGTCCAGTTTGGGCGAACCGACGATCCAGCGCGGCGTGACCAGCTCGGCCAGCGGCACCATTCCCCCGGCCTTGTTCCTGACCGACAGACGCAGGAGCTTCTCCGGCGTGGTGCGCAAATCCGCCTCAGCCTGCATCTGCACGCGCAGGATCCGGCCCTGGCGCTCGAAGTCGTTGATATAGGCGACCCCCAGGGTGGACTGCAGGGTTTCGTTGAGGTCGGCAATGGAAACGCCGAGGGTTTCAGCCTTGCGCCGGTCGATGTCTAGCAGGAGCTGCGGCCCGGCCTCCTGGCCTTCAGGCCGCACCCCGGCCAGGCTGTGGTCCTGTCCGGCCATGCCCAGCGCCATGTTGCGCGCCTCCAGCAATTTTTCGCGGCCGAGTCCGGCGCGGTCCTGCAGGCGGAAGTCGAAGCCGCCGGTGGAGGCGAGTTCCGGAATGGGCGGCGGGTTGACGGCAAAAATCATCGCCTGCTTGATCTGGAAAAACGCCATGTTGGCGCGCTGCACCATCGCGGTGGAGGAATGGTCCGTACCCTTGCGCTCGTCCCAGTCCTTGAGCCGAACAAAGGCGAGGGCTGCGTTCTGGCCACGGCCAAAAAAGGAGAAGCCGACCACGCCGACGACCTTGGCCACTTCCGGCTGTTTGAGATAATACTGCTCGACCTGCGAGAGCACCTCGATGGTGCGTTCCTGCGAGGCGCCCGGCGGGAGTTGCACCATGTTGATGAAATAGCCCTGGTCTTCGTCGGGCAGGAAACTGCCGGGCAGGTGCATGAAAAGCCAGCCGGTGGCGCCGATGATGGCGGCGTAAAGTACCAGGTAGCGCCCGGTCTTCCCGATTGCGCGCGCGACCCAGGATTGATAGCCCTGAGTGGTGCGCTCGAAGAAGCGGTTGAACCAGCCGAAGAAGCCCTTGCTGGGGCGATATTCCTTGCCCGGTTCATGCTTGAGCAGCGTCGCGCACAGGGCCGGCGTCAGCGTCAGCGCCATCAGGGCCGAGAACAGCATGGTGAGGATCAGGGTGACGGCAAACTGGCGGTAGATGACGCCGACCGAGCCGCCAAAGAAGATCATCGGCGCGAACACGGCCGACAGCACCAGTGTGATGCCGATGATGGCGTTGAAGATCTGGTCCATCGCCTTGCGCGCAGCTTCCCGGGGCGCCAGCCCTTCCGAACGCATGATGCGCTCCACCGCCTCCACCACCACGATGGCGTCATCCACCACGATGCCGATCGCCAGCACCATGGCGAACAGGGTGAGCACGTTGATCGAGTAGCCGAAGACATAGAGCCCGGCAAGTGCGCCGGTCAGGGCAACCGGCACGACGATGGTGGGAATCAGGGTAGCGCGGAAATTCTCCAGGAACAGGAACATCACCAGGAACACCAGCACCACCGCCTCTGCCAGGGTCAGCAACACCTCCTTGATGGAAATGTCGACGAAGCGGGAGGTGTCGTAGGGCACGTCCCAGGTCACGCCTTTGGGAAAGTAGGGCGCCATCTCAGCCATTTTGGCGCGCACCGCCTTGACCACATCCAGCGCGTTGCCGTTGGGCGCCACGCGGATGGCGATGGCTGCGGTCGGCTGCCCGTTGAGGCGGGCGAAGATGTTGTAGTCCTGCGAGCCCAGTTCCACCCGTGCGACGTCCTTTACCCGCACCGCGGAGCCATCAGGCTGGGTGCGGATGAGGATATTGCCGAACTCCTCGGGCGTCGACAAGCGGCTACGCGTGACGATCACCGCGTTCAATTGCTGGCCGGCTGCGGCCGGCGCCTGCCCCAGTTCGCCGGTGGCGAGTTCGACGTTCTGGGCGCGCACCGCGCGGGTAATGTCGGCGGGGGAGAGATTGTAGGCCTGGAGTTTTTCCGGCTGGAGCCAGAGGCGCATCGAATACTCGGTGCCGAACAGGATGGCCTCGCCCACGCCCTTGACGCGCCGCAGGGGGTCGAGCACGCTGGCAGCGGCGAAACTGCCGAGATCCACCGCCTTCAGGCTGTTGTCCGGAGAATGCAGGGCGACGAACATCACGTAGTTGCGCGAGGGCTTGGTCACCGATACCCCGACCCGCCGCACGTCGTCGGGCAGACGCGCCTCGATGCGTTTGTAGCGGTTCTGTGCCTCCACCGAGGCGATGTCGATATTGGTGCCGGGCTCGAAGGTCAGGGTCACCGTGCCCGTGCCCAGTTCCGAGGCCGACTCCATGTACAGCAGGTGTTCGATGCCGTTCATTTCCTGCTCGATCAGGGCAGTGACCGTATCCTCGACCACCTTGGCCGAGGCGCCAGGGTAGACGATGTTGAAGG
Organism: uncultured Sulfuricella sp.; assembly: GCA_964384915.1. GTDB lineage: Bacteria > Pseudomonadota > Gammaproteobacteria > Burkholderiales > Sulfuricellaceae > Sulfurimicrobium. The sequence continues at coordinate 116,604 of CAYLMA010000008.1, forward strand.
CGATGGAAGGCGGGGCGACCGCGGGATACTGGGACAGCGGCAGACCCCTGATGGCGAGGCCGCCGGCGAGCATGATCGCCAGGGCAATGACCCAGGCGAAGACCGGTCGGTCGATAAAGAATTTGGCGAACATGGCGAACCCCTATTTCTTTTCACCCGCCGGCGGCTGCGCGGCAGGATTCCACGGCACCGGTTTTACCGGTGTGCCGGGGCGGGCCTTCTGCAGGCCGTTGACGATCACCTGCTCGCCGCCTTTCAGGCCTTCCGCGATGACGAAATCGCCACTGCTCATGCCGCCGGTTTTTACCGGCCTGGGCGCAGCCTTGCCTTCGTTATCCACGATCATGACCATCTGCCCCTGTGGGCTCGGCAGCACGGCGCGCTGGGGTACCCGGATGGCCTGGTCGAGCAGGGCTTCCGGGAAGCGGATGCGCACGAAGGCGCCGGGCAGCAATTCATGCCTGGGGTTGGGAAACACGGCGCGCAGTGAAACGCTGCCGGTGGCCGGGTCGACGGCAAGGTCCGAGAACATCAGCTTGCCTGGTTGCGGATAGATGCTGCCGTCTTCCAGAATCATTTCCACCCTGGCCTGTTCCGCCATCTTGAGCTTGCCAGACTTTACGGCCTGCCTGAGCCGCAGCAGATCGGCGCCGGGCTGGGTAAAGTTGGCATAGATGGGATCGATCTGCTCGATGGTGGCCAGTTGCGTCGCCGCGCTCTTGCTCACCAGTGCCCCTTCGGTCGCCAGCGCGCGGCCGATGCGGCCGGAAATCGGTGCCGGCACGGCGGTGTTTTCCTGGTCGATACGGGCGCGTGTCAGCGCCACTTCCGCCTGCTTCACCCTGGCCTCGGCCAGATCGACTTCCTGCTGGCTCACCGCCTTGATTTCGAGCAGGGGCCGGTAGCGGTCCAGAGTCAGGCGGGCGACAGCCAGATCCGCCTTGGCCGCGTCGAAGGAGGCCTGGTAGTTGCGCGGGTCGATGCGAAACAGGGTGGCGCCTTCCTTGACGTCGGTGCCTTCGGCAAACAGGCGCTTCTCCAGGATGCCATCCACCTGCGCCCGCACCTGTGCGGTGCGAAATGCCTGCAAGCGGCCCGGCAGTTCCTGGGTGAGGGTGGCCGAACCTGGCGTGACGGTGATGACATCGACTTCCGGAGGCGGCATGGCCGGACCGCCGGGACCGCCAGCGGATTTTTGCTCGCCTCCCTTACCGCAACCCGCAAGCGCGGCGATCAGCAGTAGCATCAGCGGGAAAATTCGGTTCATGATGAATTCCTTGTTAGTGGTTTTTGGCGTAGGCGCGCAGGAAACAGTCGACAATCTGCTCGATACGGGCTTTTTCGTGGGGCTCAGGCAGGGGAGCAGGATTGCTGATGCGGCGGAAATGATCGATGTTATTCAGCATGCCCAGCAGCATTTCGGCGGCAAAGCGCGGGTCGTCCTGGCGCAGCTGGCCGGCGCCCATGGCGCGGCCGAGGAAGGATGCCAGCCGGGCAGTGGTCTGCTCTGGCCCCTTGGCGAAGTAGGCCTGGGCCAGGCTGGGAAAACGCACCGCTTCGGCCATCAGGGTGCGGAACATGGCAAGCCCCTCGGCGCCATGCACCTTCTGGCGGAAGGTCGTGCCAAAGCGGATCAGGGTGGCGCGCACGTCGTCCGTCTGGCCATCCAGGGAAACCACGATAGCATCAGAAACCAGGCCGGCCGACTCGCTGAACAGCTCATCCTTGCCGGGAAAATGGTTGTAGAGCGTCTGCTTGGCCACCCCGGCGCGGGCCGCGATGCCATCCACGCTGGCCCGGTAGCCTTCCTCCATGAAGGCTTCCCTGGCCGCCTGGATCAGGCGGTTGCGGGTTTCTGTGATATCGGCGGAAATGGACATGGCATTCCTTGCGTCCGGAAACAAATAGACTGGACAGTCTAGTCTATATTCACTGCTTTGTGGCCAATCTCGTTGTGAGGTTCGCTATCAGGGCTTGAGTTGGCCAGGGGCTGCTGCGCCTGTATCAGCCTGGCAGTAATTACCATGCCGCAAGCTAAATAATCCTGCACTTTGCTAAAATGGCCGCTTCATTTGCTTTTGCTTAGCCTTGCTCCCTTCATAGAGTGCCCCGATTATGGTCCTGCGCGGCCCGCACCGTCCCGATCTCCTTCGCAACGAAACCCTGCCGGATATTCTCGAAGCCACCGCGCTGCGCCTGCCGGACAAGGCCGCGCTGGAGTTTGACGGGCATGCCCTCAGCTATGCCGAGCTGAATGCCCAGGGCGACCGGGTGGCCAGCGCCCTGATCGCACGGGGGGTGCGGAGCGGGCAGCGCGTCGGCTTGTGGCTGCCGCGGGGGCTGGACCTGCTTCTTGCCCAGGCGGGCATCGCCAAGGCGGGCGCGGCCTGGCTGCCGTTCGATGCGGACACGCCGACCGCCAGGATAGCCGTTTGCCTCGATGACGCCGCGAGTCCGGGCCTGCTGAGCTGCCGCGCGCTGCTGCCGCTGCTGGAAGACTGCGCCTGGCCGGTGTGGGTGCTGGAGGACCTGCTGGAATCCGTCCCGGACGGCGAGCCCCTGGCGCGGCGGGACGCGGACTTCACGCCGGACTGCCCGGCCTACGTGATCTACACCTCCGGCTCCACCGGCAAGCCCAAGGGCATAGAAGTGAGCCAGCGCAGCATCGCCCACTTCCTGCGCAGCGAGAACGAAGTGCTGGGCGTGCGCGCCGAGGACCGGGTGTACCAGGGCTTCTCGGTGGCCTTCGACATGTCCTTCGAGGAAATCTGGATTTCCTACCTGGTCGGGGCCACGCTGTGGCTGGCGCCGCGCCACGTGGTGGGCGATCCCCATGCGCTGCCGGAGGTGCTCGAAGCAAATGGAATTACCGTGCTGCACGCCGTGCCCACGCTGCTGGCGCTTTTCCCGCGCGACGTGGCCGGGCTGCGGCTGATCAACCTGGGCGGCGAGATGTGCCCAGAGGCGCTGGTCGAGCGCTGGGCCACGCCCGGCCGGCAGCTCTTCAACACCTACGGCCCGACCGAGGCCACGGTGTCGGCCAGCCTCGCCGAACTGCACCGCGGCGAGCCGGTGACCATAGGCAAGCCGCTGCCCAACTACGGCCTCATGGTGGCGGATGCCGAGCTCAAGCACCTGGCGCCGGGCGAGACCGGCGAGTTGTGCATCATCGGCCCCGGCGTGGCGCAGGGCTATCTCGGCCGCCCCGATCTCACGGCCGAGAAATTCGTCCCCAACCCCTATGCCGAGGGCGAGCACGAAGCCCGCCTGTACCGCACCGGCGACCTGGCGCGCATCGACGCGGCGGGCAATGTCCAGTGCCTGGGCCGGGTGGACGACCAGGTCAAGATCCGCGGTTTCCGCGTCGAACTCGGCGAGATCGAGGCCGTGCTTGCCAGGGAGCCCGGCGTGGGCACGGCGGCGGTGGTGGTCAGGGAGGTGGGCGGCGTGGAGCAACTGGCTGCCTACTACGTCGCGGAGGCGGGCGCCGAGTTGAAGGTGGCGGAACTGCGCAAATCCCTCGCCGCCCGGTTGCCGCCCTACATGGTGCCGGCGCGCTTCGAGGCGGTGCAGGCGCTGCCGCGCCTGACCTCGGGCAAGATCGACCGCAAGGCGCTGCGGATGCTGCCGCTGACGGACATTGGCCCTGCCGCAGAGGGCGAATCCGACCTCCCCGAGGGGGCGGCGGAGGAGGCCCTGTTCGAGGCGCTGGGACACCTCTTTCCGGGCCAGCCGCTGCTGCGCGGAGCGGATTTCTTTGCCGATCTGGGCGGGCATTCCCTGCTCGCCGCAAGGCTCATATCGCTGCTGCGCGCGGATGCGCGCTTTGCCGGCGTCACCGTGCACGACATCTACTGCGAGCGCAGCCTGGGCGCCATCGCCAAAGTGCTGGCGCAGAAGGAAGCGCCCGTGCCGGCCGAAACCTCCGCCCCGGAGATCGTCGCCACGCCCCGGCTGCGCCGCGTGCTGTGCAGCCTGGCGCAGGCCGCCACGCTGCCGCCGCTGGTGTGCCTGCGGATGGCGCAATGGCTGTCGCCCTTCTTCACCTACCACTATTTCACCGGCGACGAAGGCGACAGCATGTGGGCCGGCATCCTCGCCGCCTTGCTGGTCTACCTGCTCGCCAGCATCGGCAGCTTCCTCTTCGCCATCGCCGCCAAGTGGCTGGTGATCGGCCGCGCCAGGGCGGGGCGCTATCCGCTGTGGGGGGTGACGTACTTCCGCTGGTGGCTGGCGGACCGGATTTCCGAAGTGCCGCCGCGCCACCTGCTCTCCGGCTCCTCGCTCAATGCCATGTATTTGCGCGCCCTGGGGGCGAGGATCGGCAAGGACGCGGTCATCGGCGCCCTGTCCATCCGCGCGCCCGATCTGCTGACCATGGGCGACGGCGTCTCGATCGGCGCCTCGGTGAACCTGGAGAACGCCCGCGTCGAGCGCGGCGAGCTGGTGCTGGGCACGATCCGCATCGGCAACGAAGCCGTGGTCGATTCCTACGCCGTCATGGAAGGCGATAGCGCGCTTGGCGACTATGCCCAGCTCGGCGGGCTTTCCGCGCTGGCGGCGGGGCAGCGCGTGCCGGCCGGCGAGGCGTGGGAGGGCTCGCCCGCGCGCTTTGCCCGCCAGGTGGATATCGCCGAACGCCAGCCGCGCATGCCCGTTTCCGCCAGCCGCGCCGCGCGCGAGGCCCTGTTCTACTTCCTCGGCGCCAGCCTGGTGGCGATCGTCTTTTTCCTCCCTGTGTTCCCCAGCTTCATCCTGATCGACTGGCTGGACGCGCGCTGGCTCAAGGAAGTGGACGCCCACCTCTCGCCCCTGAGCGCCTTCCTGACCTACCTGCTGCTGTCGATTCCCGCCAGCGCGGTGCTGGTGCTGGCCACCGTGCTGGCCTCGGCGGGCTTCCGCTGGCTGGTGCTGCCGCGCCAGAAGGCCGGCTCGTGGCCGGTCCACAGCCCGGTGTATTTCAGCAAGTGGCTCGGCAACCAGATCCAGGAATCCAGCCTGTTCGTGCTGCACGGCCTGTATGCCACGGTGTACGCGCCCTGGTGGTACCGCCTGCTGGGCGCCCGCGTCGGGCGCGGCACCGAGATTTCCACCGCGCTGGGGGTGGTGCCGGACATGCTCACCATCGGCGCCGACAGCTTCGTGGCGGACGGCGTGATGCTCGGCGACGAGCGCATCGAGGGCGGCTGGATGCACCTGCGCCCCACCGTCATCGGCGACCGCAGCTTCCTCGGCAACGGCGCCTTCGTGCCGGACGGCAGCGTGCTGCCCGACGACGTGCTGATCGGCGTGCAATCGAAAGTGCCGGAAAACGCGCGCATGCATCCCGGCGACACCTGGGTCGGCAACCCGCCCATCATCCTGCCGGCGCGCGAGCAGTTCGCGGGCTTCGACCCGGCCCTCACCTTCCACCCCAGCCTGCCGCGGCGCCTGAGCCGGGGCCTGGTCGAAGGCCTGCGCATCGTGATGCCGATGGCCGTGGTGATCGCGGTGGGCTATCTCACCGTGGCGCTGGTGATGCCGCTGGCCGAGGCCGGGCGCCTCGTCGACACCCTGCTGGCGCTGGCGCTGGCGGGATTTCTCTACGGCGCGGGGTCCTTCCTCTTCGTGGCGCTGGTCAAGTGGCTCGTCGTCGGCCGCTACCGGCCCCGCTCTGCGCCCATGTGGACGCCCTTCGTATGGGCGAGCGAGGCGGTGACCAATCTCTACGAATCCATCGCCGTGCCCAACTTCGTCGATTTCCTGCGCGGCACCCCGATGCTGCCGCCCTGCATGCGCCTGCTCGGCTGCAAGACCGGGAAGGGGATTTACATGGATACCACCTTCATCACCGAATTCGATTGCGTGAACATCGGCGACTACGCCGCGCTCAACGGCTGGTGCGGCCCGCAGACCCATCTGTTCGAGGACCGCATCATGAAAATCGGCGACGTGCACATCGGCCGCGGCGTCACCGTCGGGCCGCGCAGCATCATCCTCTACAGCGCCCGCGTCGGCGACGGCGCCACGCTCGGGCCGCTCACCCTGGTGCTGAAGGGCGAGGACATCCCGCCCGGCACGCGCTGGACCGGCTCGCCGGCGGAGCCATGGGGCAACTGAAACCGCTGCTCTGGCCGGACAGACCTGCGGGCTTCGATGTCAACGGGCTTGCGCTCATCCTGCTGGAGCTACCCCCAGGTACCTTGCGGACACCTGCCCGCCTGCTCGCGCGCCAGGCCTTGCGGGAAGTTCTTGGCGGCCTGCTGGACCTGCCGGTGGAGGCCGTGCCGCTGCTCGAAGGCCCGCGCGGGCCGCTGCTGCAAGGCGCCGCGCGCGACATCCGCATCAGCCTGAGCTATGCCGGCGGCTGGGCCCTGATCGGCCTGGCGGAGGGGCGGGCGCTGGGCGTGGACATGGTGCGGATCGAGCCTTTGCCCGAGGCCGAGGCGCTGGCCCGGCTCTATCTTCCCGCTGCGGCTTGCCGGGCGGTGCTCGCTGCGCCGCCTGAAGCGCGGGATGAATGCTTCGCGCGGGGGTGGGCGGAGATGGAGGCGGGCTGCAAATGCCTGGGGCTGCCGCTGGAGGAGATGGGGGCGGAGCGGGAGCGGGATTTGAGGGCTTGCGATTTTTTGGAATGCGGGCAGGTGGAGGGGTATCGGTTGGCGGTGGCGGTTTGTTCCGGTTGATTGGGGGGGGTTACGGATGGAACTTTCCGCCGAAAGCCGACCGATGGCTTATGGACGGAAGTATTTGTCTCAGTGGACATACGTGAGGCACGAATAAAATATTCGCGGCTCCTTGCGCCGACATTCAAAAAAACCGCTCGGGGACGTTAAAGCATGGTTGGCAAGCACCCGTTTCGCATATCATGCTGAGTATCGCGCACACGCATTGACGAAAGGGACCAATCATGAAAAAACTATTCCTGGGTTGCATCCTCGCTGCTGTCGCAATGCCGGCAATCGCCGAGGAAATCACCTACCGCAAGCACATCCGTCCGCTGTGGATGGACCAATGCGAACGCTGTCATGGCCACGACTCGCCGTACCTTGGCGATTTTCAAGAAGATCAGAAGCGCTACGAAGCCGACGACAAAGGACCGCGCATGGACAGCTACGCGGATCTGTTGTTTTTCGCCGCCTGGCCGGACACGAGCGCCTTGATGCGCCGTCTGGACGATGGAAAAAACACCAGGAACGGCCAGCCGGGCAACATGTACAGGCGACTCGGCCGCAACGAGGAAGAACGCCAGGCGAACCTGAAGCTTTTCAAGCAGTGGATAGGCGAGGAGGCCTGGTCCATGAAGGGCCCCAAGGAGATCTCCAAGGAAGAACTGCTGAAGATCAAGGCTGCGTACTGATATACGAGCGATTACCGCATCTGGCGGAACGGCTGATTTCTCCATTGAACGCGGCGGGGTCTGCCATGGAGCGCGTCGGGGCCTTACATTTGACATTCAATAGCCCGTCAAATGTATGGCCTGACCCCGGCAGCGTTAAGGCGGTGGGGAGTGTCGCCATAGGGGCATAAGGAGGCGTGCCGCATCCGGTTCTGGTTGGCTCGGGTTGCAATTCACCACATTTGCGCCCCTTCCAGATCGGACGAACATGCGGAGAATTGCCAAGTTGTGTAAAATTGAACATTACTCGATTGAGGAAATAACCATGCCCTCCGAAAATGCCGCCACCCCCCCAAAAAAATCAGCGAAACTCACCGCGCATGTCTGCTCCATCGCATCCGCGGGCGGGCAACTTCTCACAGGCCAGGCTCTTCTGGACGATATGGAAGCGTATCGCAAGAGAGTTGCAGCCACGCCGGATTCGGCGCGTAGCTTTCTGACCCGCCTGGGCGTCATGACCCCCAGCGGCAAGGCCAAGAAACTGATACGTGGCTAATCCCTGGGCGCTGTATCAGCGCTCCCCTTCTTTCGTGCTCGGTTTTCACGGTACGGAAAAATCGCTCGTCGATGATGTCATCGCGGGCAAAACAACCCATCTCAAGAAATCTGACGGCAAGTACGAGTGGCTTGGTCACGGCGTCTACTTCTGGGAAAACGACCCGCAACGTGGGTTGGAATGGGCGAATAGCGGCAACGCGAAGAAGGTAATCAAAAATCCCGATGTGGCTGGCGCTATCATCGACTTGGGCCGGTGCTTGGACCTGACCACCCGTATGGGGCTTGATGAGGTCGCGGAAGCCTACGCCACACTGCGCGACGCTTACGCCCAGGCAGGCCTGCCGTTGCCTCTCAACACGGGCGGCACGGATAAATTCAAGCGCGAACTGGATTGCCAAGTGATTCAGGCGCTTCACCAGTATCGCCAAGATAATGGGCTGCCACTCTATGACTCCGTGCGTGCGCCGTTCCAGGAGGATGATCCCCTCTATGAGGGCGCCGGTTTCAGGATTCGCAACCACATCCAAATCGCGATTATCAATACCGATTGCATCAAAGGTTACTTTCGTCCCATCATGAGCGCGTAGGCACAGTGCGCGCGGTCAAGTCGTGCAAAATCACATGTGGCGAAACATTAGGGTAGGGGGTGTCCTGAATTTTGTGTAAACGGGTTTTCGTTTAACGTTGCGGCATCCG
>CAYLMA010000009.1:0-112242 GCA_964384915.1 uncultured Sulfuricella sp.
GCCATGTCGCCGCTTATTTCAGGCATCCAAAGGTGGTTTATGCCGCATAGCAAATACACGTGTATTTAAGGGCCGTATTAATAATTCCCTTCCTTTTTATTGAGTAAGAATCGCTTCCGCGCGTCGTTCCCGGCATGCAATCGATGCATTTTATGCAGCATGGAAATATGACACGCGTGCGAATCCTATCCCAAAAATATGTAATTGACAATTGTCAATTACAATAAATTTATAATACCCATTGATCAAACTGATCGGATCGGTTTGCTCGTTGATTGCTCGCCAGGCTTCCAGGCCAAGGCTATCGCCGTCGAGCTCGATATTCAGATAAGAAGGTACCGCTCACAATCCTCAGCCCGCTCAAAGGGTGCGCCGCTCACCTTCGCCGCCGCACACCTATCGTAACGCCTGAGATGCTTGCCGCCCGGCATGCCGCAGCATTTCTCTCCAAGCACGGTTTCATAATTCGACATACCGCCAAGAACAAACACTGTGGCGGACATCAGGCGATCCGTCTGGGGCTGAGTCCACTTGAGCAAGGGAAAAACTCCATGGCGCAAGTACGTGCCACAGCATGCGCAAGAACAGGCCCTAATCCATGCTCGATCAATAAATTCGGATAAAATTCGAGCGCGTTCCGTTTGACGCATGATCAAGTGAAACTGTTGATCAAGAATAAATGTGGTCACGCTTATTGTCTGACCTGAGCGGTCATGGGAAGTACTTCTATTAATGGCTACCCTGAAAATACATAAGAATTGTTTATCCAAAAAACAAAATCCCACTACTCTCATAGTGGGTTAAACGATCAACCAGGCTGCCTGCTCAGAATTCGACCAGGATGTCCTCGTCCAGCACCATGTACTGGCAAGCCATGCGCCATTTCGGGGCTAGGTCAGTAACGTTTATCTGTTCCAGATCCGACTTGCCGAGCTTGCCGTTGAGCACCAGTACGGTTTTTTCCTTTTCCGTCAGATGCACCGCCTTGGGCGCGTATGCGCCGAGGGAGGTCACCTGAACGGCACAGGAACCGCATTCGCCGTCCTCGCACTCGTAGTGGATGGGGATTTTGTGCTCCTGCGCGACGGACAGCAGGGTCTTGCGGTCGCCGGCGACGGCATAGACGGTAATGTCCTTTTTCAGCGCCGGGGATGAGAAAGTGATATTGGCCATGTGAAAACCCTCTTGGCTGTCAGCCATCAGCAAAAGCTGACCGCTGACGGCTGAAAGCTGACAGCTAATTAACGGATGATGTCGTAGCTGTAGTCGGTCTTGCCCGGGATGTTCGTCTTGGCGTCCATGGTGTCGAAGATCTTGTCGAGGATCTTCACCAGCACGTTGAGCGAGCCCTGGTAGCCCCACACCGGATAGCGATGGTGGTGGTGGCGGTCCATGACCGGGAAGCCGATGCGTATCAGCGGGGTGCCGATGTCGCGCTCCAGATATTTGCCGTAGGTGTTGCCGATGAGGAAGTCCACCGGCTCGGTCGCCAGCAGCGAGCGCATGTGCCACAGGTCCTTGCCACCCCAGGCCTTGCAGCCCTGGCCGAAGGGCGAGGCATCGAGCAGCGCCTGCATCTTGGCTTCCCAGTCCTTGCTGCCGTTGGTGGCGAGCACGTGCACCGGCTCGGCGCCCAGTTCCATCAGGAAGGAGGCCAGGCCCATGACCATGCTGGGGTCGCCGTAGAGGGCGAACTTCTTGCCGTGGATGTGGGCTTGCGAGTCGGCGATGGCGTCCACCAGGCGGCCGCGCTCCTTCTCCAGCTCGGCGGGGATTGCCTTGCCGCTGAGCCTGGAGAGCGCCATCAGGAATTCGTCGGTTCCCGCCACGCCCACCGGGTGGTTGAAGGACACCACTTCCTGGCCCTTGCTCTTGACGTAGTCCTGGGTTTTTTCCGTGCCGAAATGCTGCATGAACACGGTGCCACGGGCGTTGAGCGCGGCGGCTGCGTCTTCCAGCCTGGTGCCGCCGTCGTACATGGTGAATTCGCCGGCAGTCGGGGTATTCCACACGTCGCTGTTGTCGCCGAGGATGGTCGCGTCCACGCCCATCAGGTCGAAAATGCGGCGGATTTCAGGCATGTTGCCCACGGTGTAGCCGTCGAAGCCGCCGACGAAGTTGATCTTGCCGTTGTCCTTGCGTTCCTTGCCTTCCCAGAAGTGGGTCAGGATGCCCTTCATCATGTTGTCGTAACCGGTGACGTGGCTGCCGACGAAGGACGGGGTGTGGGCGAAGGGCACGTCGAACTCTTCCGGGATCGAGCCTTTCTGCTTGGAGGTGCGGATGAAGCTGTCCAGGTCGTCGCCGATCACTTCCGCCATGCAGGTGGTGGACACCGCGATCATCTTCGGCTGGTACAGGCTGTAGCTGTTGGCGAGGCCGTCCACCATGTTGTTGAGGCCGCCGAACACCGCCGCGTCCTCGGTCATGGAACTGGACACGGCCGAGGTCGGCTCCTTGAAATGGCGGCTGAAGTGGCTGCGGAAATAGGCCACGCAGCCTTGCGAACCGTGCACGAATGGCAGGGTCTTTTCGAAGCCCAGCGCCGCGAAAATCGCGCCCAGCGGCTGGCAGGCCTTGGCCGGGTTGACCACCAAGGCTTCGCGGGCGAAATTCTTCTCGCGGTATTCCATGGTACGGGTCCAGTCGGCGATCTTGAAGACTTCCTCGTCGGGCCTGCCGCCTTCGAAACAGGCTTTCTTGTTGTCCAGCATTTCCACGTATTCCGGCTGGCGGAACAGGTCGAAGTGGTCGAGAACTTTTGCGGTGTTCTGGCTCATTTTGAATCTCCTGTAAGGGCGGTTCAGGCTCTTGCGCCTGCCCGCCGGTCGGGTGGTGGGTTCGATGCAAGCACCTCGCCCACCCTGCATTTGCTGATTATTTTTTCCAGGGCGCCTTGGTCATGCCCCACACCGGGCTGCTGATGGCCATGTCCATGTCGCGGGCGAAGATAGCGAAGCCGTCGTAGCCGTGGTATGGGCCGGAGTAGTCCCAGGAGTGCATCTGGCGGAAGGGCAGGCCCATTTTCTGGAACACGTACTTTTCCTTGATGCCGGAACCCACCAGGTCGGGCTTGACCGCCTCGACGAACTTCTCCAGCTCGAACTCGGTGACGTCGTCGTAGATCAACGTGCCGTCCTTCACGTAGTGGGTGGTGCGCTGGTAGTCGTCGCCGTGGCCGAACTCGTAGCCGGTGCCGGCGATTTCCATGCCCAGGTCTTCATAGGCCCCCACCACGTGGCGCGGACGCAGGCCGCCGACGTAGAGCATCACGGTCTTGCCGTTGAGGCGCGGCTTGTACTTGGCGATCACTTCGTCGACCAGCGGCTGGTACTTGGCGATCACGCGCTCGGCGCCTTCCTTGATGTTGTCGTCGAACAGCGCGGCGATGGCGCGCAGCGACTCGGCGATCTTGGTCGGGCCGAAGAAGTTGTACTCGTGCCAGGGAATGCCGAACTTCTCCTCCATGTGGCGGCAGATGTAGTTCATCGAGCGGTAGCAGTGGATCAAATTCAGCTTGGCCTTGGGCGTGGCTTCCATTTCCTTCAGCGTGCCGTCGCCGGACCACTGGGCGATCACGCGCAGGCCCATCTCTTCCAATAAAATCCGCGAGGACCAGGCGTCGCCGCCGATGTTGTAGTCGCCGATGATGGCCACGTCGTAAGGCGTGCTCTCGAATGCGCCGGCCTTGCCATCCACCTTGTCCAGCACGAAGTCGCGCACCGCGTCGTTGGCGATGTGGTGGCCGAGCGACTGCGACACGCCACGGAAGCCTTCGCAGCGCACCGGCACGATGGTCTTGGCTATCTGCTTGGCCTTCTTCTTCGACACCGCCTCGATGTCGTCGCCGATCAGGCCGATAGGGCATTCGGATTGCACCGAAATGCCGTTGTTGAGGGGAAAGAGCGCCTCGATTTCGTCCATCACCTTGTCCAGCTTCTTGTCGCCGCCGAACACGATGTCCTTTTCCTGGAAATCGGAAGTGAACTGCATGGTGCCGAAGGCGTTGACGCCGGTGACGCCGATGAAATAATTGCGCCGAGAGGCCCAGGAATACTGGCCGCAGCCCACCGGGCCGTGGCTGATGTGCACCATGTCCTTGATCGGGCCCCACACCACGCCCTTGGAACCGGCATAGGCGCAGCCGCGCACGGTCATCACGCCGGGCAGGGACTTGATGTTGGATTTCACGCCGCAATCGGGCTTGCCTTCCTCGTACACATTGAGGTGCTTGGCGCGTTTCTTGGCGGATTTTTCCGGATATGCCGAGAGCACCTCCTGGATCAACTCCTGGTTCCGGGTTTTGACGTCTGTAGTCATTTTAATTTCCTTTAACGTGAAATACGTGAAACGTGAAGAGTGAAGGGTGAAAGGTACCCAATACGTGCGTGTTGCCTTTCACGCTTCACAGCGAAGCGCCTTCACTCTTCACTACATCAAGCTGCCGCCTTGCCGACGATGGACTCGTCCACCGCTTGCATGATGCCGAATTCGAGCAACAGGTCTTCCAGCTCGTCCATCGTGATCGGGGTCGGGATGGTGCCTTTGCCCGCGTTGAGATGGATCTTCTTGGCGAGCTGGCGGTATTCGTCGGCCTGCTTGGAATCAGGCGCGTATTCCAGCACCGTCATGCGGCGCAGCTCGGCGTGCTGGACCACGTTGTCGCGCGGCACGAAGTGGATCAACTGGGTGCCCAGCTTGCCGGCCAGCGCCTCGGCCAGCTCCAGTTCCTTGTCGGTCTGGCGCTCGTTGCAGATCAGGCCGCCCAGGCGCACGCCGCCCGCATTGGCGTATTTCAGGATGCCCTTGGAGATGTTGTTGGCCGCGTACATGGCCATCATCTCGCCGGACATCACGATGTAGATTTCCTGCGCCTTGTTCTCGCGGATGGGCATGGCGAAACCGCCGCACACCACGTCGCCGAGCACGTCGTAGGAAACGTAGTCCACATCGTCGTAGGCGCCGTTCTCTTCCAGGAAGTTGATGGAAGTGATCACGCCGCGCCCCGCGCACCCCACGCCGGGCTCGGGCCCGCCAGATTCGACGCACTTGATGTTCTTGTAGCCGAACTTCAGCACGTCCTCGATTTCCAGGTCCTCCACGCTGCCCGCCTCGGCGGCCAGCGACAGCACCGTGTCCTGGGCCTTGGCATGCAGGATCAGGCGGGTGGAATCGGCTTTCGGGTCGCAGCCGACGATCAGAATCTTCTGGTCGAGATCGGCCAGCGCCGCCAGGGTATTCTGGGACGTGGTGGATTTTCCGATACCGCCCTTGCCGTAGAAGGCGATTTGTCTCAATGCGCTCATGGGTCACTCCTTAAAAAAATAAACAAACTTTTCCGTCGGGCTTCCGGCCATGCTTATGACCGGCGTCCAGTCTGGTGACACCCCGCCAAGCTTGTGCTCTTCTTGGTCGCCCCGCGGAGAGGCCCTTTCATTGGCCGCACCCAGCCTACTGCAAGCGCCGTGCCAGCCTGTAAAACAATCGCAATTAATTGTTATCAAAGGGTTTTACAATCCACCCCCGGCTTTGTTGCGTATGTCGCAAACGCGACAAAGAGGAGGCCAATGTCTGGAATGGCGCAACCGGCATGCCCTATTCGAATGCGGCGTGAAAGAACTCTCCTCCCCTGATAAGGGGAGGCTGGGAGGGGTTTCAGCCGGGTCTCGCACGCCCAAGCCCATCTCACAAGCCACTGGAATGGAACTTGCTGTCACCCTGGTCATGGAGCGCGCAGCCGACAGTTTCAATGGACACAGCACCAACCTGACGGGCATCCCCAGCGGGTTGCTGGCGAGCACGGCATTCAACGACTTTCCGCTGCCGCTGCACATCAACGGGGTGCACGAAATGAACAAGACGCTATTCGAAATGCTGACTTACGCCAGCTCGCCGCGCGAAGCGGCGGAAGCCTTCCAGAACTACATGGGCGCGCTGTTCGGCCTGGACAGCGAGCAGCGCTTGAAGAAGGCGCATGGCAGGCGCTTCCGCAGCAGCTACCTGCGCCTGCTGCAAGGCTGGGGCTTCGACTCCAACGGCCCGGAGGGCGCTGTGCTGAAGGGCTGGGTGGAAAGCCGCTTCGGACTTTTCCCCACCTTCCACAAGGAAGCCCTGGGGCGCTACCCGTCGCCGGGCTGGATGGCATACGTGGAGGAAAAGATGTCGAGCCGTTTCCACAACAACAGCATCAATTTGCAGCTCGATCTGCTGTACGAGTATTGCCAGACCTCGCTGGCGCGCTATTTCGCGCCAGGGAGGAAACATCTGACGCTATACCGGGGCGTGAACGATTTCAAGGAACACCCGATCCGCGTGCGCCTGGAAAAAAACAGCGCCATCGTGCGCCTGAACAACCTGGTGTCGTTCACCTCCGAGCGCGTGCGCGCCGACGAATTCGGCGACTGCATCCTGGAAGCCCGGGTGCCTGCGGTGAAAGTGCTGTTTTTCAACGGCCTGGTCTCCGGCACCACGCTCAAGGGGGAAGGCGAGTACCTGGTCATCGGCGGCGATTACCAGGTGCAATTCAGTTATCTGTGAAGTGTGAAGCCACTCGGCTTCGCCTTTGTTGTGAAGGGTGAAAGGGTGAAAACCCTTCAAGTTTCACAGCGCAGCGGTTTCACATTTCACGACGCATCACGTTGCACTTGTTTTAATTTTTCAACCACGACAAAGGAATCATCATGACTGACTTCATTTCTTCCCCGATTGGCAAACTAGACCGCGGCGAGCGTCTCGTCTCCCCGGTCTTCAAGGGTCCGACCGCGAAGGGCTTCGGCTTTCGCGGCGAAATTGCGCTCAAGCTGCCCAAGAGCATCGCCGGCGAAAAGCGCCCGCCGGACATCAAGACCGACCAGGTGTTCATGTTTTCAGGCAGCGACAAGATCAGCTTCTACGCCAGCTCCGTGGACTCGCTGGCGCATCTGGAGCTGATTTCGGAAGTCGTCGCGCCCTACTTCACGCCCGAGGGCAAATACTTCATCTTCGCCGGCAACGTGGACCTGCTCAAGAAATACACCATCGCGCTGAACGGCATCACCTATTACGTGCTGCCGCTGGACGAGGGCACGGTCTATAACGAACTGCTCGACCTGTTCTACATCGAAAAGGGCGACCTCAAGAAAATGGACATGGCGGGCAAGCTGGATGCGATGGCGGCGGCCTCCTCGACCAAGTTCGGCAACAAATTCCCGGAAATCTCCTATGAGCAGGCGCTGAAGGAAATGGGGCCGGTCAAGGTGTACGAGAACAGGCCGGTGTGATGCGGCCATGGGTGAAGACAAATGGGCAATGGGTGTTCGCTGGATTAAATGCCATTCCGTGGGGTAAGGCGTGACCCCATCACCCATCGCTCATCACTCATCGCCGAGCGCCCTGCATCGCAGGGCGCTCGGCGCCTACCTCGGCCTGGCCTGCGGCGACGCACTGGGCGCGACGGTGGAATTCATGACGCCCGGGGAAATCCAGTCGCGCTACGGCACCCACCGGGACATCAGCGGCGGCGGCTGGCTGCGGCTGGCACCCGGCCAGGTCACTGACGACACCGAAATGTCGCTCCACCTCGGCCAGGCCATCGTCGAGTCCAGGGGCTGGAACCTCGCCGCCATCGCGGATTCGTTCGCGGCCTGGCTCAAATCGAAACCGGTGGACGTGGGCGCGACCTGCCGCCGCGGCATCCGCCGCTACATGCTGGGCGGCGGCATCCACGGCCCGGAATCGGACAGCGACGGCGGCAACGGCGCCGCCATGCGCAACCTGCCGGTGGCGCTCTATACCCTCGGCGACGCGGCGCTATTCGAGCGCTATACCCTGGAACAGTCCCACATCACCCACCACCACGCGCTGGCCGACGCCGGCACGCTGGCGCTGGGCAACATGACGCAAATCCTGCTGCTGGGCGGCGGGGTAAAAGACTGCCGAGCCATCGCCACCCGGCTGGTGGAAATGCACCGCCAGTTCAGATTCGCCCCCTACCCCGGACGCGCCTCGGGCTACATCGTGGACACGGTGCAAACCGTGCTGCACCATTTTTTCTACAGCGACAGTTTCGAAAGCTGCGTGGTGGAAACCGTCAATCGCGGCGAAGACGCCGACACCACCGGCGCGCTGGCCGGCATGCTGGCCGGCGCGCTGTACGGCGCGGACGCGATCCCCAAGCGCTGGCTGGAACGGCTGGATTACCATGTGGTGAAAGAAATCGAGCACCAGGTGGCGGCATTGCTGAAAATGGCACCCCTCGCGCAGGGCGATGGAATGGAGAAATGAAACGCAATGAAAACCGAATTCGCCTGGAACGACGAGACCCACTCCCTGCGCTTTCCCGAAATGGATGAAACCCACCGCGAATTCGTGGCGCTTCTGGTGTGCGCGCAACAAGCGCCGGACGGGGAATTGCAACAGCGCCTCGAGGCCCTGCTCGAACACACCCGCCGGCATTTCGAGCACGAATCCCGGATGATGCGTGCATGCGGGCTATCGTCACGGGAAGAACACGAGGCCGAGCACCGCCGCATCCTGGCGGAACTGGCGCAAATGCGTACCCGCGCGCAAGGAGGCCGCACCGCCCTTGTCCGCGCCTACCTGACCGAGGCCATCCCGGACTGGTTCCGCACCCATCTTGCCACCATGGATTCGGAACTGGCGGGGAAATACCGGCAAGCGATCCTTTAGGCCCACGGGCGCCTCAAGCCGGGATGTCCGGGGTTCTTCGAACTTCGGAAATTGAAGTTTCCGTGGTATCGAAGCAAGGCTTTTGGCTGCTTCTGGACGACGAGGAGCTTTTTGTCCCTTTCAGCCAGTTCCCTTGGTTCAAAAAGGCAACCGTTGAACAAATCACGTCCGTAGAGCATCCATCGGCCAATCACCTTTACTGGCCGATGCTGGATATCGATCTGGCAGTAGACTCCGCGCGCAAACTTCGCGAAACTTCGGGGTCAGGTCTTTCGCAATCATATGATGACGAAAGACCTGACCCCGTTACTTGTGACCCCGTTACTTGTACTTGACCCCGCTGTTTTGTGACCCCGCTGTTTTTGCGATTTTGCAAGACCTGTCCCCGCTGTTGACCCCGCTGTGCCAGACATCAACACATCCAAAAAGTTCATCCTTCAGTGTGCTGAGTAAATGGGTTCATGACTGATGCGAGTTCCGTGGATCTGGGGTGAATGGGGTTGGTAGCCCAGAAGAAGTGATACGTAATCCGGGGTCAAGTCCAGGCGGGTCATGACGATCTTGCTAGTCTCGTTGACCAGGATGCGCGGGGCTTCACCGGCGCCGTCCAGGCCATTGGCCAGCAGGGCCGCAAAGCCAGCAGGCCAAGTATTTGCAGAAGAGATGTTGCTTTAAAGGTGTTATACGTGATATATGTTTTATTGTTGTTGATAGATATTCTGGCCAAGGCAGAGGGTCGGCAGGGATTAATGTAAAATAATTCGGCATAACTGGCGGCTGAAATACTGTTTTGGTCCCCACTATCATTGACCCTCACTATCGTTGGTTAGTTGGTGAATTAATTTTTGGTAAAGCCTATGTCAAAAGTCACATCGCATCATGAATTGGTCAATTCAGAGCCTCATTTGCTGGGGTTGATCGAAGGCCAGTTGAATGACCAAGCCTATGATGAACTGGTATTGATGTCTGGTCATTTCATGCTTTTTTACGATGAAGTACGAAAGAAGCTGGTTCCAGGGATATATCAGGAACATGAAGGCGTCTTGCGGGAACGCATCGAGCAGCGGGTCGGCATATTCCCTGAGTACACGTGGGATTTGTCGATGAGCATCGCCAAGCAGCATATCGCACGCTCCAAGAAAATAAAATTTCTTCTGCTGATCAACGACTGGCAATACGTTCCAGACCAAGGGTCGGCCAGCGAGTTCCGAGCCGAGTTCTACAATGAATTCACGAAGCTTCCCAGTACCTATCTCTAATGCATGAAGCGGCATGGCATCTTCACTGAACTTGACATGCTGCCAAGTCGCAAACACCCTCTTGCCTTTCCGGAAACTTGGCTGAAATACAGATTTCAAAAGAGTGCCGCGAATTTCGTCAAGCAAGGAAAGCTTGAAAAGCGCGTCCTAGATGATCGCCCCACACAGTCCGAAATATCTTTCCTCGACGATCAGGGCCAGTACAGGACCCTGATCAGTTGCGGCATCACAGGTTGCGCCGGGGAAGTCACGGAGATGATTTCCGAAGTCCACAAGGCTGGCCACCGGATGATGCTAATCTTCGCACCAGGCGAATGCCATGTGCCTGTGCGGTCAGGCGTCGAAATTGCATTGAACCTCTATGGTCTGACCGGCATGAAGATCATCATTGCCGATCCGGGTGGTAGCGGGGAGATGACGAAAGAGACCATTTACAGAAACATGGTCAATTTTTCTGTTTTCCAATCCTGAATCGACGGCTGCTTGCGCGCGCGAGCGTCTCGCGAGCATTACAGCACGCAGTCATTGCGCGCAACGGAGAAAATCCATGAGCCTCTCTATCTATTTGGACTCGGCAGCCACCACCCGCTGCCATGAACTGGTTGTCTCTTCCATGGCACCCTTCCTGACTGAAAGTTACGGCAATGCGTCTTCGCCTCACAGAATGGGTAGAATCGCTGCCCAGGCCGTGGGTCAGGCGCGGGCAAAACTGGCAGGCGCACTGGGCGTAGAGGCGTCAGAAATAATATTCACCTCTGGAGCGACTGAAAGCAATAACATCGCGATATTGGGTGCATTCCAGCATGCCGATGCCGCTCCCATCAATGCGGTGTTTTGCCCCATCGATCATAAATCCGTCCTCGAGGTATCCAGGGAACTTGGACGACGCGGCATCGACATCCAGTATGCAAAAGTGGGGGGGGAAGGACGCGTCTGCCTGTCGTCCATGGAAAAACTGATAAATGGCAATACCCGGCTGGTCAGTGTCAGCCATGTGAATTCCGAGATCGGCACCATCCAAGATATCGAGGCCATTGCGGCCCTCTGCCATTCTTCGGAGGTCATCCTGCATGTGGATGCCGCCCAGTCCTTCGGCAAGCTCCGTTTTGATCTGGCAAGCAGCCGCATCGACTGTCTGTCCATATCCGGGCATAAAATCGGAGGACCCAAGGGCATTGGCGCGCTGTACGTCAGTCAACGCGTTAAGCCAAGATTGCGGCCCATCATGTTTGGCGGGAACCAGGACGGTTTGCGCAGCGGAACACTGCCGACCCCCCTAATCGTGGGCATGGGGGTAGCCGGCGAACTACGCGGCACGACCGATCTTCAGCAGGAAGAAGCCCATATCACCCGCTTGAGGGACGCAGTTCTCGCCATACTGACCGGTATCGGCGTGAAATTCCAAATCAACTCCGCGCTGCCGGTGTGTGTTCCCCATATTCTTAACATCAGGTTCCCCGGTGTCAGGGCTGAAAGTTTGATCCGCGCCCTTGATGGCATCTACATCGCCTCGGGATCCGCCTGCAATGCAACCAGCATGGAGCCATCTTATGTTCTCAAGGGGATTGGGCTGACGGACGAAGATGCCAATTGCTCCATCCGCATATCCCTTGATCCCCGTCTGACAATGGAGGATGTGGACACCGCCGCACGCGTTCTGGCGGGCAAGGTCGCGCAGGCACAGGCATTGGTATGAGTTTTTCATGCTGCGCCGCAGCACCCTTACCGCATGAAACGAGGTGGCAATCGCGTTGTGGCGTCCAGCACGTCACGCCGTTCAGGTTGTTCCAACTTGAGTTCACGCCAAGTTTCACTTCGGAAACAAGATGACAAGTATGCAAGAAATTCTAGTTCTCAAAGGTGGAACCTCTTCCGAAAGAGCGATTTCCCTTAAAACCGCCTCTCATGTCGAAAATGCCCTCGAAAGATTAGGTGTCAAATATCGATCCTTCGCTTTGGGAGATTTACCCGATTTGTTTTCACTGTCTTTCGACGGTGTAGTCTATGTTTTCAATGCCATGCATGGTGGCTATGGAGAAAACGGTACGCTCCAAGGCGTACTGGATAGCCTGAAGCTTCCTTACAACGGCGTCGGCAGGGAGGCCAGCGCCATCGGAATGAGCAAGACGCTGACCCGCCTGATGGCAGCCTCGTGCGGTATTCATGTCGCTCAGGGCATGTGGTTTCCTGACGTGTCAGCTGCCCCGACCTTCACACAGGTGGCCAAACAGTTCGGGCTACCCTTCATCGTCAAGGCGGACGCTCAAGGCTGCAGCATCGGTGTTCATCTGGTCAACGATGAAAAGCAGTTCTTCGAGGCTCTGGAGCAGATCCACGGTTTCGGTGACCGGATTCTCATCGAACAATTCCTCAAAGGCGAGGAAATCACCGTGGGCATGTTGCGCGGAACGGTTTTGCCTATCCTGCGCATTCAGCATGCGCATGCCTTTTTCAGCCATGACGCCAAGTTCCATTCCGCGCAGACGACTGAATACAGAGAACTAGATGCCACACCTGAACTCAAGGCGAAAATCGAAATCTCGGTACGGCGGGTCTGCAGCCTCCTGGCTGCACAGGACTACATCAGATTCGACTTCATCATCCGGGATGGCGAGCCCTATCTGCTGGAAATCAATACGCTGCCAGGACTGAATTCCCACAGTGTTTTCGTTAAATCCTGTGCCATTGTTGGCGTCTCCTACGACACCATGATTTCCAGAATCATCAACCGGGACCGTTGAACAATGGAGCACACCATCGGCCGAGCGAACGCGTCGGCTCTTCTGTTTGCGTTGACCGTCATGTGGAGCACCGGCTGGTTCCTGACCCGCACCGGTCTTGAAAGCGCCACCCCCTTTTCCTTCAACGCTGCCCGATTCCTGTTGGCCGCCTTGATCATGCAACTAATCTTGCATCATCTGGCTAGGCCCGGGCCCATGCGGGTCTCAGAATGGATATGGATAGGCCTGATCGGACTGTTGCAAACCACGCTGATGTTTTCACTTGCTACCTATGGTCTGCTGCAGGCGGGCCTAGCACGATCGGCCATCCTCATCTATTCGACGCCCATATGGAGCGCAATCCTGGGGCGTCTGTTCCTCAGGGAAACGTTGTCTGTGTACCAAATTATAGGCCTGTCGCTGGGATGTGCGGGCATTCTCGCCATCGCGATGCCTGGCATGAAAACCGGGAACTTCCAGGGAGAACTGCTCCTTGTCGGCTCCGCTATTTCCTGGTCCGTCGCAAGCCTTTTACTGAAGAAGCAGTTGTCGATGTCCGACAAGTTGATGGTCGGCACCTGGCAGATGACTTTTGGAAGCGCCGGACTGCTGCTTCTCGCCCTGACAGTGGATGGTGGAATCAACTTCGATGTGAATGCTGAAAGCGTGGCGGCCCTGCTCTATGTCAGCGTGGTCGGTTCGGTGATGGCATTCTCCCTGTGGTTTTACATAGTTCCCCGAGTGTCCATGCTCCACTCAAGTATGGCTACGCTGGCGGTTCCGCTAACCGTCCTGATCGGCGAGAGCTTGTTGTCGGATGAGCGGCCGGATGCTGCTTTGCTGGCCGGTTCGGCCTTGATCCTAGCAGGCATTGCGCTGGTGCTGATAGCAAGCCCTCCCCAGCGGCCCGCACGGATCGAGGAAAAGGATGCTGCATGAACAGAAGACCCAATACGCACAAACGGGGTCAGGTCTTGGTCACACAGACAACGGCACAGACAACGAGACAACGGGGTCAGGTCTTGCGAAATCGCATCAGGTCTTGCCGTGTTTTGAGTCATGAGCCCGCACCGCGCGGCTGACGGTAGTGTAATGGACGCCAAAGGCTTCCGCGATAGTCTTCATCGGATAGCCTCCCGACAGATAAGCCAAGGCCATGCCGGTATGCGGGTCGGCGGCGAATTCCGCCTGGTAGTGGGCCAATGGCTTCGCCAGTGGGCGCCGCTGCGCGCGGGGAATTTCCTCGAGCGACTGGTCGGGGGAAATGCTTGACCGGGCGTGTTGGATGAATGCCTCGCCACCAAGGAAAATCTGCCCTTCCAGCTTATCCCAGATGCTTGGTAAGCCCACGCCGGTCCGCACGAAATCCCGATAGCCGAGACGAGCCCGATTTCGTTGCCGGGAAAACTGCCCAAGAATCCAACCAGTCTGCAACCAGGGTGGTACGGGTGTCGCCCCGATCATCGCTGGATAGCTGCTCCACGACCATTCCTCCGCATCACTGACCATCCCGGCGCGTACCGGATTGAGCACCACATAGCGCGCCAGCTCCAGGAGATAGGCGTCCTTCTCCACGAGTATGGCCTTGTACCTGCCCTGGAAAACAGGGCCGATCCGCCGATGGGTGCGGTTCACCCGCTGCGTGTAGACCCCATTGAGTTGGCGCATACCCTGCGCGAGATTGCCTTCCGGCGTCTCGACGACCGCATGGTAATGGTTGGTCATCAGGCAATAGGCATGGCAAATCCAGTTGAAGCGATTGCAAACCTCGCCAAATAGCGTCAGCCAAGCCTCGCGGTCGCTATCGGAAAAATAAATATCCTCGCGCCGATCGCCACGGGAAGTCACGTGGTACAGTCCGCCGGACAGTTCAATGCGTAAGGGTCTCGCCATAAAGCGAGTATGAGGGGATGGGTGTGATATTGCAAGACCTGACCCCGTTACCCGTTATGATTTTGCAAGACCTGACCCCGTTACCCGTTCCAATCTTCATGTCAGGCTCGATACGGTCTGCGATCCCGGGTGGGCGGACACGGCTTGCCCTTTCAACTCCTCGCTGTGCCCGCTGTTGCCTGCTGGTGTCTTGAAACCATCGGCCCCTTCCAATGCGGTCATTTCGGGACTACAACCTTCACGGTCGGCTTTACCCGTTACCATTGCGCCTCGCCTGCTTTCTTGCCTACGCATCAAGCGAACCATTGCTGGTTCGCCTGCAAGGCTGGATACTTGGCCTGTGGCTAACAGTTACCAAGGCGGGATTCTCACCCGCTAGATTGTGCGACATTGCCAAGCCGCAACCAAGACCTGACCCCGTTGCCGTTGCCGTGACCGTGCAATGCCGCTGCTTGAACTGTATCGGAAAAAAGACCGCGTAGGGCGCAGCATTGCGCCGCACGGCGCATGAATGGCGGGAATTTTTGTACTTTACGCCGCGACCGGCAGGGTTTCCGTCAGCGCGTCGAAGAACGCGTTCAAATCCATGTCGAGGCGGGTGATGTTCTGTTCCTGCAGGAAGCGCGCTTCGTTCTTTGCCAGTTCACCGGGCAGCACCGCCCAGTGGGGGCCGTCGCCGGAGCGTTTCATGATCTGGCGGGCGTAGCTGCGGGTGAGCTGGTTGTCGAAGCGGCAGCCGAGGAAGAGGAAGCCGCGTCCCTTGCGCAGTTCCCGCACCAGGGCGGGGATCGGGCTCTGGATGTCGATTTCGGTGAGCACTTCGACGTAGTCGGAATCGGAGACGATGTAGTTGCCGGCCGGGCTTCCGCTCCCAATGGGCTGGTACAGCACGGTGCGCCATTCTTCCGCCCGCGCCGCGTCGCTGGGCGTGCCGTCCGGCAGGTAGTATTTCACCCACTGGTCGCGGTGCTCGGCGCGGCTCACGCCCTGCAGCAGGCCCCATCCTTCCTTGCCCGCCATGGCTGTGGCCATGGTGCCGTCGTACCACATCTCCACGATCAGCGGCAGTTGCAGCCCGGCCAGGTGGCGGTGCAGCGGCGCGGGTTCGGGCTTGTGGGCGAAGGCCTCGTTCATCAGCGCCACCAGGGTTTTGCGGTGCTTGAAGTTTTCGATGTACTGGGCGGCGGCGGTGAGGTTTTTGCGGATCTTGAACGGCAAGGTGGTCCTGGCCGCCAGCGTGTCCGCCAGCTCCAGCGCGCTTGCCGGAACGGTTTTTTCCACCACCGGCGAAAGCATGCCCGGCCCGAGGTAGGGAATAGCCCGTTTTTCGGCCAGGGCGGCAATGATGGCATCCAGGTGCGGTGCGATGTTCATGGTGTTCTCCTTTGTTTAGCTATCAGCTATCAGCGGTCAGCGATGCGGTCAGGATTTGGCTGATAGCTGAAAGCTGACCGCTGACAGCTACCCAAGCTTGCGGGCTTCGACGGTGACCGGCAGGCGGGTATCCACGGCCATCTCGGGCAGCGCGAATTTCCAGCCGTTGGCCAGGGTGATCTCGCCGCCCCACATTTCCGGTTTTTCCATCTCGACGATGGGCTCTTCCAGGTCCTTTTTGGGCAGGTAGCCGGTCAGCACGCCTGCGGCCTTGCGGATCATGATTTTCATTTTTTGCTCCCTAGTCTTCGATGGTTTCCAGTTCCTTGGATTTCATGCCGACGATGTGCCCCCGCTCGTAGAAATCCACGCCGTAGATGTAGAACTGCTGCAGGAAGGTGCCGATGCTGGCGACGTAGCCGATGTCGCCCTTCCGCACCAGAATCTCGCCGATCTCCTTGCCGGGGAAGGTGCCGTCGTTGCGGATGTTCTTGCTGGAGCGCACTTTCTGCCCGTAGCCGAATACCGGCTCCTTGTCGATTTCGATCACATCGCTGTCGCGGCTGATTTTCATGATGTCAGCTCCTCGCCTTTCAATCTCGAACGTGCCATTTCCCGTACCAATTCGTCCTCGTCGTCGAGCAACGGCGCTAGCCGACCAGTCTCGCCCCGGCTAGCCACCTCGTAGCGCACGCGCCAGTCGGGGTCATCCAGCAAGGCCGGCAGGGCTTCCCCACTCAGGCGGTGCGCCACGCCACCGTCAGCCGCACCTCGCGGTCCGGGTCGTGGCGCATTTTCAGCAGATACTTGCGCGGCAGGCGGATCAGCGCCGAGAAGCGCACCGTCTCGTCCGCGTCTTCCAGCAACGGCGGCAGGCGAAACACGTCGGCGAATTTCGCCGCGATGGCGCGCACCTCGAAATAGGGGTGCGCCAGATAGTCGTTGGCGAGTGCCTTGTTCCAGTAAAAAAACCGCTCGATGCGCCGCGCGTAGCGGTCGTGCACGCAGGCGCGGCGCAACTGGCAGCGTCCCTCGGCAAGCAGGGCGAGATGCGCGCAGGACTCGCAGCCAACCGGCCCTGCCAGTCAAGCGCTGCGTCGATGTCGCTCACCTTGCGCGCCCGAAGCTATGACGAACGCCGCGCGATGCTGGCGACGCTGACGGTTGCCACCATCGGATCGGCGCCGCCAGGCGCGCTCGTGCCACAGCCGCAGACCCCGCGCGCATCGGGGTTGAGGAACTTGAGGCCGGTTTCCATCATGGTGTCGGCGAAATCGATGGTGCAGCCTTCCAGCAGCGCCCGGCTGGATTCGGGCAGGAACACATTCAGATCGACCAGCTCCAGCACGTAATCGCCGAATTTCGGCCCGGTTTCGATGCTGAATTCCGAGCTCAGGCCGGAACAGCCGCCGGGGCTCACCACCAGCCGGAAACCGGCCTTGTTCCCCATCAGCCCGAAACGCACCATGCGGCGCATGAAGTTTTCGGCCTTGGGGGTGATAGTCAGATTCATATTCGATCTCCTTGTTTATTAGCTATCGGCTGTCAGCATTCAGCTCTCAGCGGTTTTGTGCGGCTGCGCCGATTTTTTGCTGATGGCTGAGCGCTGAATGCTGATTACGCCACATAACGCGGCACGCTCTTGTCGATCACCACGCAGCCGTCCACCGGGCAGACTTCCACGCATTGCGGGTCTTCGCCCTCGCATTCGGTGCATTTCTTGGGGTCGATGACGTAGGTGCCGTTCTTGGCCTTGATCGCGACGTTGGGACAGACCGGCTCGCAGGCGGTGCAGGCGGTGCAGGTGGAAGCGACGATTTTGTATGGCATGGTGTTCTCCTGATCAAAATAAAGCTAAAAACATGACTCACCGCAAAGGACGCAAAGTAAAACCATGGCTTAATCGATTCCGTGGCGCTGCTCGCCGGATTGGCCGTCATTGCTTCAAGCCCTTGAATTCCTTCGCGTCCTTTGCGGTTGAAAACTTTTCTTCACAGTTCACGCGGCGATGTACGCGCCCTGGCGCAGCCTGCCCTCGCCGCGTCCGGCGTGTCCGGCGCCTCGGGCGAGATAGCCCTTGAACCAGGCGATCAGGGATTGCTCGATATACTCGTGGGCATAGGCGTCCACCGGCTCGATGCCGGCCTTTTCCAGGTCGTCCTTGGGGCAGCGCCCGATCTTGGCGACGAACACCGCGGCGCAGTCGTCGATGGCGGAGATGACCGTCTCCAGCACCTCCTCCTCGCCATAGCCGCCCTCGCAGTAATGGTCCACGCGGCGGTGGCCGACGAACTTGGCGCCCGCGCCGGACAATTCGTAAATCTGGAATTCGCCGGCATGGCCGAAATGCTGGTTGATGCGCCCGCTGCCCTTGGTCGCGACCGCCACCAGCGCCTGGACATCGCTGCCGGCCAGCCCGGCCAGCTCGTCTTGCAATGCCGCCTGCCGGTCCCGGCGTTCCTTCTCGACGAATGCCTGATAGGCCTGGCGCGCTTCCGCGTCGTAATTCACCTCCATTTGCGCCACCTTCTCGGTGCTGAATTCGGCGCTGCGGTCCTCGCCCAGCAGACCCACCGCGTCGGCGCGGCACTGGCGGCAATGGCGCATCAGGTTCATCTCGCCCTCGCACTCGTCCTGGAGCGTTTTCAGTTCCTGCGGCGAGGGGCCGCGCTGGCCGTTGAGGCCGTACCAGGTGCCGTGCTCGGCCTCGGAAATCAGCGGCATGATGTTGTGCAGGAAGGCGCCC
Organism: uncultured Sulfuricella sp.; assembly: GCA_964384915.1. Classification (GTDB taxonomy): domain Bacteria; phylum Pseudomonadota; class Gammaproteobacteria; order Burkholderiales; family Sulfuricellaceae; genus Sulfurimicrobium. The sequence goes on from CAYLMA010000009.1 coordinate 18,660, forward strand.
TTGGACTTGACCATGCGGTTCACCTCGATCAGGTGCCGGTCGTTGACGCCGGGGATCATCACCGAGTTGACCTTGACCAGGATGCCGCGCGAAGTCAGCATCTCCAGCCCTTCCATCTGGCGCTCGGCGAGGATCTTCGCGGCGTCGCGGCCCCTCCAGCGCTTGCGGTTGTAGTAGATCCAGGGATAGATAGCCTCGCCCACTTCAGGGTCCACCATGTTGATGGTGATGGTGACGTGATCGACGTTGAAATCCTGGATGGTCTGCACGTAATCCGGCAGCATCAGGCCGTTGGTCGAAAGGCACAGGCGGATGTCGGGCGCGCTTTTCTGGATCAGCTCGAAGGTCTTGAAGGTCTTTTCCGGGTTGGCCAGCGCGTCGCCCGGCCCGGCGATGCCGACCACGGTAAGCTGCGGCACCTCGGATGCCACCGCCAGCACCTTCTTCGCCGCCAGTTCCGGCGTGAGCTTCTCGCTCACGACGCCGGGACGGCTCTCGTTGGAGCAGTCGTACTTGCGGTTGCAGTAATTGCACTGGATGTTGCAGGCCGGTGCCACCGCGACGTGCATGCGCGCGAAGTGGTGGTGCGCCTGCTCGCTGTAGCAGGGATGGTTCTTGACCTTGTCCCAGATCTCCGGGGACAGGTCGCCCTGGCCCGCGCCCGAGCCGCAGCTCGACTTGCCGGACCCGCCCTTGGTCCCGCAGCCGTTTGAGGCGGCCGCGGCGTGTTCGAATATGGGTATGACTTTCGGTGCCATCGCTTGCTCCCTTGGTTTGGGTTTGCAGGGACTACTGCAACAAGCGTGCCACTCGCACCATGATTTGTAACATGATGAAAATAAGGCTATTTATTTATATTTTTGAGCGCGTTGGCGATGTCGCAAACAAGACATGCAAGGAAAGTCCGGAACGGATTGTCACATTCGCGACAATCCGCGGGCGGGAAACGCTTTACTCAGGGAATGCGGGGCTGGCCCAGTTCTGCACCGTGAGGCCGGGGTAATCCTTGAAATCGGCTTCGTTGTTGCTTACCAGGGTGGCGCCAAGGCTCACGGCATGTGCGGCAATGAGGCGGTCGAATGCGTCCCGGCGGCGATCCGGTATGGCCGCGCGCAGCACGCCGTAAGCGACCGACGCTGCCTCATCGAACGGCAGAACGGGAATGCGCTGGGTAAGCAGGCCGAGGACGTACTCGTCGTGGGAACGGTTGGCGGTTTGCATCTCCAGCCCGGCGCGTAGCTCGGCATGGGTCACGACCGACATCACGGCTTCGCCCTGACGCAAGGCTTCAAGGCGTTTCAACACCTCCGCCGGATGGCGTTTGATTATGTAGATACAAATATTGGTGTCGAGCATGTAGCGCATCGATCAAACCTCGCCAGGCGTTTTTCCCGCGCCGCTCCAGTCCCGTTCCTGCTGTTCGTGAAACTCCCGGCCTTCGGCCATGAAATCCTGGCTGAACATGGCAAAAATCTCGCCGATACCGGCCAGGGTTTGCGGCTCCACGGGACGCACCACCAGCGAATTGCCCACGCGCTCGATCTCTACTTCCTGCGCAGCCCCGGTAAAGGCCAATTCCTTGGGAATGCGCAGCGCCAGCGAATTTCCGCTCTTGAATATCCGGGTCAACATGAAGGCCTCCTTTTGGGATGTATATACAGGATATACTTCTTTAAACGGCTCTTCAACCCGGCATCAGCAGATGCGGCTGAGAGTTGCCCGGGCAAGGCAAAACACGGGGCCTCGCTTGCTTAGGAAACGCCTCCTCCCAAGCCCTTCCGCCGCTCGGCACACGTAATCGGCGCCGACGCATCCCTCTGGTTTCGCCATGGGTTTACGCCTCTCCGTCCCAATAATCCGCCGCCGACTCCTTGCGCCCGAAGAAGGAAAATGTCCGGCTGGCGCCAGCGCCACCGGGGGCGCTGCCGGCGAAAATGCCGAACTTGCCGGAATCCGGATATTCGAACAGATCCGGCTGTTCCATGGTGCTCACGGCGAGGTAGCGCAATGCCGCCGTCGAGGTGTTGATGATCTGGTGAGGCGTATCCGGCCCCGGCGGCGCGGCGATGACGTCGCCAGCGCGCAGGGGATATTCCCTGCCGCCGTGGCGCAGCGTGCCGCCGCCTTCCAGGATGAAGAACATTTCCTCGTTGACGTGGTGGAAGTGATAAGGCCATCCGGCCTTGCCGGGGGGCAACACCACCAGCCGATAACCCAGCTTGCGCGCCCCGAGGCGCGGGGCGATGGCGCCCAGCCTGGCCTCGAAGCGGCCGCCATTGCCCCATTCGGTGAATTCGACCTGGTCCAGGTTGAGGATGGGTGATGTGTCCATGATGAGCCGATTCCCTCCGCTTTATAGTGAAACGTCATGATGCCACGATTCGTGCCGGCTTGCCGGAGCACTGCGGCATGGGCATCACTCGCGCCGCACCAAAGCAGTGCCTTCACGCGCCAGACGCACCGCAAGCCGTCAGAAAACCCAGCGGCACACAAGCACACAATTGTTTTTATTATATTTTTTTCATGGCATGGGATTTGCATATACCCGCTCAGGCGCAGCATGCACGCCATGCCTCCCCGTGACACGACAAAACAAGGAATAAATTAATTGAATGCGTTGACCCAGCCCGCCGTCGGATTAATGCACCGCATTGATTTGGCCGGCAAGTTTACCCTTTGCAGCGTATTGCTGCTGTTTCCCGGCGTGTTGTTCGCGGCAAGCCACTACTGGCCGGAGATGGCGCACTTATTCCTGTTGCTTGCGGCCTTGGGCGGGCTGGTGGCGATCTACTTTCAATATGCGCTCTACGCGTCCATACGCGAATCGCTGCATTCGCTGCTGCAAACTGCCCGCGCCACCGCGTCGGGCGACCTGACAGCCCGCAGCGCCCTCGACAGCCAGGATGGTTTCGGCCGGCTGGCGTTCAGCCTGAACGGCATGGCGCGCGAAACCGGCCGCCTGATCAAGGAGGTCGACGGCGCCACTGAAGAGGTTGCCGGCGCCGCGACGGAACTGACGGCCGCCGCGGCCCGCGTGGTGGCGGGCGCGGATGCGCAGAGCGCATTGGCGGCCTCATCGACACGCGCCATGGAGGAGATGCGCGCCAGCGCCGAGCATGTCGCGGAATCCGCCAGGCACTCCCAGGCCATTGCCGAGGAATCCGGAAGACTGGCGGAGAATGGCGCGGCTATCGTCCATGCGGCCGGCGAGGAAATGGCGCGCATCGACGCCTCCATACGCGATCTCGCCCAACTGGTTTCTTCCATGGGCCGGCGCTCCGGCCAGATCGGCGGCATCGTCGGCGTCATCCGGAAGATTGCCGACCAGACCAACCTGCTGGCGCTGAATGCCGCCATCGAGGCCGCCCGCGCCGGGGAGCAGGGGCGCGGGTTCGCCGTGGTGGCCGATGAGGTGCGCAAGCTGGCCGAACGCACCGCCGGCGCCACGAGTGAAATCGGCGCCATGATTAGCGGCATCCTGCGGGAAATCGAAGCGGCGGTCAGCGGCATGGAAAAAGGCCGCGAGCAAGCCGAATCCGGCCTGCGTCTGGCGCGCGAAGCGGAGCAGGCGCTCGAATCCATACGCAGTGGCGCGCGCGGCACCATGGATCGCGTGCGCCACATCGCTAGTGCCACCGCGCAGCAGACGCGCGCCAGCATTCAGGCTGTAAACGGAATGGCGGAAATCTCCGGCAAATCGCTGGAAAACAATGCCGCCAGCAGCGAGGCAGCCTCGGTCGCACGGCACCTGGAAGCGCTTGCCTCCGGTCTTCGCGCATCGCTTCAACGATTCAAGGCATAGGAGGAACGCACATGCTTACATCCATCGTTTTCTGCGTCACTCTGCTCCTGCTCTACGCCATCATGGCCATGGCGGAAAAGAAGCAGCGCATGTGCAAGCGTGCGCGCCAGTTGCACGGCCTGAGCGTGTTGCGGAGCGGTCTTGGACTGCTGACGAATGTGCAGCAGCACCGCGGCATCTCCGCCGCCGTGCTGAATGGCGACCCGTCTTTTTCCGCGCGCATGGCGGCCAAGCGCAACGACATCTTGGGCATATTCCGCAGCCTGGAGCCGCTGCTTGCGGGAACACAGGAATTGCGCTCCGACACCGGCAGCCTGTTGGACATCCAGCGCGAATGGAGCCTGCTGAGCCAGTCCATCGCCAGCCTGACCCCCGAGCAAAGTTTTTCCCGGCACACCGCGTTGATCCGGAAGATCATCCACTTGCTGGGCGACATGGGGGAACACCTCGGCCTGCTGGATGGAGAAGGCTCGCCGCTTGCCCTCCTTGCCAACACGCTCTTGCTCAGGCTCCCGCTGCTGATGGAAAGCATCGGCCAGGCCCGCGCCCTCGGCTCCGGCTATGCCGCCAAAGGGCAATGCGGCGCGGTCGGCCGTATTCGCATGAACTTCCTGGAACAGCATATCCGCGAATGCCGGCACGAGATCCGCACTTCCATGACGATGGAGAATGGCCCAGCGGCGCAGCGCGTCGATGCTTTGCTGACAGTGCTCAACGAACGTTTCATCCGCGCCGAGGAAATCGATATCGCTCCCGATGCCTTCTTCCAGACCGCCACGGATGCCATTGAAGCCTGTCTGGGCTTGTGGCAGGACGTGGCACAGAAAACGGGTGAAGCCGTGGCAGCGCGCGCCTGAGCAAGCGGTTTTCGGCTCACGCACACGCCTACGTATCCGCAAGCATGATTTCACCGCGCAGGAACAGCACCGCCTGTCCGGCGAGTCCGACCCGGTTGCCATTCAGGGTGCAGTGGATTTCTCCGCCGCGCCGGGAAACCTGGCGCGCAAGGAAGACGTTCTTGCCCAGGCGTTCCGCCCAGTAGGGCGTCAGCACGCAATGCGCGGAGCCGGTGACCGGGTCTTCCGGAATCCCCACCTTGGGACCGAAAACCCTCGAAACGAAATCCGTGTGGATTCCCGGCGCGCTGGCGATGACGCCCATCAGGTCCAGGCGCTTGAGGATTTCCATATCAGGCTCCAGGGCGCGGATTTCATCTTCCGTATCGAAAATGGCCACATACATGTTGGCGCGCAGCACCGCCCTGGGCCTCCGTCCCAGCCCTAGAGCCAGATCGTCCGGGCAGGGGCAAGGCGTGGGCGGCAAGGCGGGAAAATCCATGTGCAGCCAGGCGCCGTCCCTTCTCACGCGCAACTCGCCGCTGCGGGTGTCGAAGGCGATTTCGTTCGCGCCCGGTTCCAGGAAGCTGAAAATCACGAAGGAGGAAGCCAGCGTTGCATGGCCGCACAGGTCCACCTCAGTCACCGGGGTAAACCAGCGCAGGCCGTAGCGCCCCCCGCCGCCGGACAGGAAAGCGGTTTCCGACAGGTTGTTCTCCGCCGCCACCGCCTGCATCAGGCCATCCTCCGGCCAGCCGTCCAGCACGCACACCGCCGCCGGGTTGCCGCGAAACACCCGGCCGGTGAAGGCGTCGACCTGATACATCGGGATGTTCATGTTTTCTCCTTGAGCTTATTTCACTTCCGCCACCGCGATGGGCATGCGCCGCCCCACGGCGACAGCGGCCGCCACGGCCACGGCAAAGGCAATCATGGTTGAGGTGATGTCCTCCCCCAGCAGCAATGCCGCCACCCCCAGGGTCATGAAGGGCTGGAGCAACTGGACCTGGCTGACCCGCACCACGCCGCCCATGGCCAGGCCCTGGTACCACAGTATGAAGGCCATGAGCTGGCTCACCACGCTGACATAGCCGAATCCCAGCCAGGCCTGGAGCGGCGCCTGGGCGCCATGGCGCAGCAGCGCCAGCAGCACCGGCAGGAACAGGAATGGGGCGGCGATCACCAGCGACCAGCAGATCACCTGCCAGCCGCCCATGCTCCGGGCCAGCCGCCCGCCTTCGGCGTAGCCCACCGCAGCCGCCAGGGAGGCCAGGATCAGCACGGCGTCCGCGCCCTGCCAGCCCGCTACCCCATTGAAGATGGCGAAAAGAGCGACCAGCATGCTGCCCGCCAGGCTCGCCAGCCAGAATCCGCGAGACGGACGCTCCCCGGTGCGCAACGCGCCGGCAACGGCGGTGAACAGGGGCAGGATCGCCACCAGGATGGCGCCGTGGGCCGCGGGCAGGCTCTGCATGGCCCAGGTGGAAAGCAGCGGGAAACCCACGATCACCCCGGCTGCCGCCACCGCCAGGCTTTTGATCTGGGCGCGGTTAGGCAAGGGCTGGCGCGTCAGCCAGAGCACCATCGCGGCGAGACTGGCCGCGACCAGGGAGCGCCCCAGCCCCACCAGCACCGGATCGAGGGAGGCCACCGCGAGCCGGGTGGCGGGCAGGGTGACGCTGAAGCCCGCAACGCCGCAAAAACCCAGCAACAGGCCAAGCGTTTCGCGGGAAAGCGTGGAAGGAAGGCGCGGCGTAGTATTTTTCATGGTCTTGTCCTGGTAATTGGCCTTTACAGTACGGGACAATCTCCTGACAATACAGGTACAGTTATGCGGATAATCATTGCACCTGTACTGGTGCGCCAACCGGAACAGTACCCATGACACTGCTTACCCTCGACCCCGGTTCATCCACCCCGCTCATCGACCAGATCGTCGCGGCAGTAAGCAAGCTGGTGGAGGACCGCGCCTTGCGCGCCGGATCGCGCATGCCCTCGATCCGCCATTTCGCGCTGGAGCACCGCATCAGCCGCTTCACCGTGGTGCAGGCCTACGACCGCCTGGTGGCCATGGGCTACCTCAATTCCCGCCCCGGCTCCGGTTTCTATGTCGCGCCCCGCCCCCTCACCGGCAACGGCGGCGAGCCTCCGCTCAAGCTGGAGCGGGCCGTGGACGTGCTGTGGCTGATCCGCAACGCGCTGCGCCAGCCCAGCACCCAGCCCATGCCCGGCGCCGGCTGGCTGCCCGCGGACTGGATGGACGAGGACGGCATCCGGCGCAGTCTGCGCGCCCTGTCCCGCAAGAGCGGTGATTTCCTCTCCGGCTACGGCCTCCCCGGCGGCTATTTGCCGCTGCGCGAACTGCTGCAGCGCCGCCTGGCGGAAATCGGCGTCGCGGCGGAGCCCGGACAAATCCTCCTGACCAAGGGCGCGACCCACGCGCTGGACCTAGTGGCGCGCTATTTCCTGCGCCCCGGCGACACCGTGCTGGTGGACGATCCGGGCTATTACCTGCTGTTCGGCGCCCTCAAATCGCTGGGCGCGAAGATCGTCGGCGTGCCCTGGAATTCCGCCGGCCCGGACCTGGCCGCGCTGGAGGCGCTGCTCAAGGAACACCAGCCCAAGCTGTTCTTCACCAACACCATCCTGCACAACCCGACCGGCGCCGTGATCAGCCAGGCGACGGCCTACCGCGTGCTGCAACTGGCGGAGAAGCACGGCTTCATGATCGTGGAGGACGATATCTACGGCGACTTCCATCCCGGCCGGCCGGCCCGGCTGGCCACCCTGGACCAGCTCGACCGGGTCATCTACGTCGGCAGCTTTTCCAAGACCGTTTCCGCCGCGCTGCGAGTGGGCTATCTCGCCTGCAAGCGGGAAATCGCCGAACAACTGGCCGACCTCAAGCTGCTCACCGGCCTCACCACCTCGGAAATCGGCGAAAGGCTGATGCACCAGCTCCTCATCGACGGCCACTACCGCAAACACCTGGACAGGCTGCGTGGAAGGCTGCAAGAGTCCCGTGGCAAAACCCTGCGCAAGCTGGAACAACTCGGGCTGACCCCCTTCGTCGAGCCCGAAGGCGGCATGTTCGCCTGGCTCGACCTGGGCGCAGGCGCCAACCCGGTGGAAATCGCCGGCAGCGCCGCCGGCAAGGGCATCATGCTCGCCCCCGGCAACCTGTTTCGTCCCAACCAGGAGCCATCGCGCCACATGCGCTTCAACGTGGCGGCCTGCGGGGACCCGGCGCTATCCGGATTTCTTGCCGGCGCGCTTGCGGGGCGAGGGTAGGCATGCCGGGAAGGGGCTTATTCCCCCCCATGGCAATGTTTGCGGCGTGGCTTATTTGACCCTTGAAACCTTATTGACATGGCACGAATTATCCGTGACTGTAGGTCGCCCTAAAGGCCGACCTACAATCCGGAATAAAATGTGCCGGATCAATAGTTCGATAACCACGGAGAACTCGGCGAAAGCGCCTATTTCCGGTCAGAAAGGCGCGTCGTAAAAATAATCCATTTCGGATTGCTTCCGTATGTTCTTGAGCCAGGCCTTGAGCTTCTTGATGTCCTCGAACACGAGCAGATCTTTTTTCAGATCGCGGATAGCGTGCTGGATGCCCATAATGTCCGTGTCGAGATGGCGCATGAGGGTGCCGGGGGCCACTCTCGCGAAAGGGGAAATGCCAAACTGCGCCATGAAGCCGCCTTCGACATGCAGGATTTCCTGTTCCAATTCGGCGAGTTGTTCCTTCAGGATTTTGTTGTAGTGCTTCAGACGGTCATCGCTGAGGTTGTCGATGGCGCTCTGGTCGATGTGTTCAAGCTCCAGTTGCAGTTCCAGCAATTGCAGCAGATTGTTCTTTTCATAGGCCTGGTTGGCGCGCTGCATCAGGGCGGTTTTCCGCTCACGCTCCTGCGGGTCGGGTTCGCGGTCGGGATGCAGGGCGCTGGTCAGTTTGCGGTAGACCTCGCGGATTGAGTGGCTGATTTGTTTTTCCTCGGCCTCTTGCTGCGCTTCCTTGGCGAGTTGTCTGGCTGTTTTTTTCTTTGCCGGGCGCTCTGGCTCCTGCGCCATCTGTTCTTCCATTTGCGCCTGGGCACGCATCAATATGTCTTCAGGCGAACTCCAATCCACGTCATCGCCCAGCTCGAAACCCAGCGCCTCCTCCATTATGGATTTCATGCCCATGATGTAATCAGCTTCCTCGCTGTCATAGTCGGCATGGCTGTGTTTGTTGTAGAGGGCTTTCAGATCCTCATCGTTTCGGCTATCCAGCAGATTTCCAGCCAGCTCGACAATCAGGTCCTTGATCATGCTGCGTTCGGTTTTGGTCAACCCCTTCTGTTCGCCGGCCCGATCAAGGCGATGCACCATCTCGATTTGCATATCCACCGAGCTTTCGACCAGAGGAAGCAGTTTGCCGGCGTATTCTTGCTGGTAGGCCGGGATGGCGGATTCCCAGGCGGCCAACAAGGCGCGCTTTTTTTCAATCCGTTTGATCAGGGCGTTGAATGCCTTTTGGCCCTTGGACAGTTGGGGCTGGTCGCGGTCAGCGGAGATGGCGACAGTTTTAATATGCGATCTGTTCATGGACTGGTTTCTTCGAATGCCAAGGGTGATTCTCAACCCGGATTATCCCGAGACTTTTTTCCAGGGTCAAATATTGGGCACAAGGACAAAAATCAGGCCATCCCCCCCGCCCCCAGCGCAAATATCTCCCGCAATTCCCGGTCCGACAATTCGGTGATCCAGTGCTCCCCGGCCGAGACGGTCAGGTCGGTGAGCTCCTGCTTGGCCTTGATCATCGCGTCGATTTTTTCCTCGAAAGTGCCCAGCGTGATGAGGCGATTGACCATCACATTCTTCTGCTGCCCGATACGGAAAACCCGGTCGGTGGCCTGGTTTTCCACGGCGGGGTTCCACCACAGGTCGTAGTGGATGACGTGGTTGGCGGCAGTCAGGTTCAGCCCGGTTCCGCCCGCCTTGAGGGACACGATCATGATCCTGTGCGCGGCGTTTTCCTGGAATTCAGCCACCATCTGGTCACGCCGGGCGCGGCTCACGCCGCCGTGGAAGAATGCCGGCGCGTGGCGCAGTTCGGCGCGGATCATCTCGGCCAGCAACTCCCCCATTTCCCGGTACTGGGTGAAGACCAGCGCTTTTTCGTGCGCCTGGAGAATGGCCGCGAGCAATTCCACCACCCGCTCGGCCTTGCCCGACGCGCCCTTGTCTGCGCTGCCTTTCCTGGCGTACTGCACCGGGTGATTGCAGATCTGCTTGAGGCGCGTGATCATCTGGAAAATCAGGCCGCGCCGTGCCATGCCCTCGCTCTCCTGGATGACGGCCAGCGCATTCTTCACCTCGCTTTGATAGAGCGCCGCCTGTTCGCGCGTCAGGTTGCAGTAATCGTCGGTGATGATTTTTTCCGGCAGGTCCTGAATGATGGACTTGTCGGTTTTCATGCGGCGCAGCATAAAAGGCGCGGTGACGCGGCGCAGCGATTCCGCCTTGGCCGGGTCGCGGTATTTCTCGATCGGCGTGGCGAAATCGCGCTTGAACCCGGCCAGGCTGCCGAGGTAGCCCTTGCCGATAAAATCGAAAATGCTCCACAGTTCCGACAGGCGGTTTTCCACCGGGGTGCCGGTCATGGCGATAGCGGCTCCCGCCTTCAGGCCCTTGACCGCCTTGCTCTGGTCGGCATCGGGATTCTTGATGGCCTGCGCCTCGTCGAGGATCACCAGCGACCATTCCTTGGCCTTGAACTTGGCGGCGTCGCGGCGCACCAGTCCGTAGGTGGTGATCACCATGTCCTTGCCCTTGACGGCGAGTTGCCGCTGAGCGCCGTGGTAAACAGCCACGTCCAGGCCGGGGGTGAATTTTTCGCATTCCTTCTGCCAGTTTCCCACCAGCGTGGTGGGGCAGACGATCAACGCAGGGTGCGCCAGCGCGCCGTCTTCCTTGCGCTTAAGCAACAGCGTCAGCACTTGCAGGGTTTTGCCCAGCCCCATGTCGTCGGCGAGGCAGCAGCCCAGCCCGCGCTCGATATTGCTGTGCAGCCAGCGGAAACCGCGCTCCTGATAGGGCCGCAGGGTGGCATGCACCCCCGCCGGCAGCGCAATGTCTCCGGGTTGCGCGAGATGGTCGAGAATGCGCCGCAGCGTTTCGTCCAGATCGATGCGGATGCCGCCCTGCTCGCCGGCAAGCATCACGCGCAGACGCTCCATGCCGGACAAACTGGAGGGACCATCCTGCAAGCGGCGCAGGAGGGATTGCGCTTCACCCGCATCGAGCATGACGAACTGGTCGCGGTAGCGCACCAGGCTGCCGGCGGATTTCAGCAGTTGGCGGAATTCCCTGGCGGAAATCGGATCTTCGCCCAAAGCCAGCTCATAGGAAAATTGCAGCATTTCCGCCAGGCTGAGGTAGGAAAACTCCTCCACCTGTCCCTTGGCGGACGCTTTCAGGCGGAGCGCCGGCTGAGCCAGTTTCGCCAATTTCTTCGGCAGGCGCACCCGGATGCCCAGCAGCTTGAGCAGTTCGGCCTGGCCCTGGAGGAACCGGCCCATCTCCTCCAGTTTCACGCGCGCGGATTGCTTGCCACGGCTGTTGACCACCTCGCTGATTTTCGGCAGATAATCCGCCGCCAGCGCCAGGGCGCGCAGCAGTTCGGCTTGCGCCTCGCGTGCCGGGCGGCCGAACACCGTGTCAGCCGTGGCGAAAATGCCAGCCAGGGAAAGGGGGGCGGCAATAATGGCGCAAGAAAGTCAAACGCCTGTTGCGATTGCTCGTTGCGAACAAGAGCCGCATAGCGAATACGGAAACGGCCCGCATCAAGGGATTCGAGGGCGGGCACGAACGCCCCCGCGCGGGCGAACGCCAGCGCCACAGAGGCTGCCGCATTGAAAAAGCGGGATGACGGGGAATGCACATTCAGCGTAGCATCCAGCGGCTGCGTCATGAACAGGCGCACGGCTTGCGCCAACTGCCAGCTTCTCCCCTGCATTTTTGCCGCTCGTCCGCCGGGCTTGGCGGCCGGCAACATCAAGGTCATGTTTTCGCCGCCAGGCAGCACATCGAGCAAGGGCGCGGGGGAGGCGAAAACCAGCGGATCGCTGCTCGTGTCAGCCGGGTAAACCAGGTAAAAATCGACGCCCGAAAAGTCGTTTTCGCCTTCGTCCACGACGTCCACCATTTCGGCGGCGCGGCAGACACTGTTTTGGATTGCCAGCAGCACCCGCTTGAAATTGCCGGCGGGATAAAACAAGGCATTCTCCGGCAACAGCCCAAGCAGCCTGGCGCCCTCGCCCGCCGGCAGATTCAGGCTGTGCGCTTCGGCATCCGGGGGGACATCCCACGTCACCACTTCCCTGGCGGGCAGGAAGCTTTCCTGTGGCAAGGGCTCCATCGCACCATCAAGGGCAAAGCCGCTTTCTTGCACCAGTTCGCTCTTGTCCACCCCGCGCAGCTGGAACAGCAGGAAGGGGTTTTTATCGATTTCGTTGGCGAGAATGTAATACACCGCCGCCAGGTGCTTGCAGGGATTGGCCCAGTCCGGGCAGGAACAGCTCGCCTGGATGTCCGTCCATGACTGAGGAAAAAGGGCGACGCCTTTTTCCTGCAATCCGGCCAGCAGCGCACCGGGAAGTTTTCCCAGGGAAAGCTGGGTGGCAACCGCAGGCATGGCGGCAATGCTCTGGTGCAGGGCTTCCAGCGCCGGCTTGTTTAACGGCGTCAGCCGGATATCGACCCGGTAGGGCGTGCGGCGCGAGCCTTGAACTTTCGCCGCCACGGACTCCCGTTCCAACTCGACCGATAGCACGCTGCCGCGATTGGCATAGGTGCGTCCACGCGGCAGGCGGTTGGTGTTGTAATCGACGCGCTCCATCGCGGCAATCCACGCCGCGCCCCAGGGGGTTTTGCCATAAGCCTGCCGGGCCATGTGAGGTGAAATCCTAATGTAATGAAAGCGATTATTGTAATGCTTGCCGAACTGATTTTAATTGCTGCTCAGTGCCAGCGGGGAGTTGCAGAAAGGTTCTACTCACAACTTATACGTCTAATGTGTGAACATGGCGGGGCAATTTTGAGAGCTAGCCAGGGGCTGCATTTAGCCTTTTGATTTCCGAAAGCAACTCCTCACGCTCCGCCTTAAGGGCCTGATTCTCCCTGCGCAAGGAATTCAGCAACTGGATGCGTTCCAGGATGCGCTGAACATTCATCGAGAAGGTCGACAGGAAGATCTCGTCGTTGGCATCGAACACTTCCTTGCCCACCATAAGCGCCCCCTTCAAAGGACCGGGCATCATGATGGCGGCCCCGATGGCGTTCACCCCAGCCCCGCCCATTTCATTGCCCCGGGTTCGAAACTGTCCGCCCGGCAGCCCCGCCGCATAAAGCATGCGCAGCCTTTCTGCCGCATCCGGGTTCTCGCTTGAGGAAAAGATTGAAAGGCCGCCGTTCGCCTTCCCTTCAACCAGGAGGGTTCCCCAGTCGCCGGACAGCAGGCTTTTAGCCTGGAAAGCCGCCTGGGTGCAAAACCGCTTGAGATCGCCTGTTTTTTCCAATTCAGACTGCGCTTCGCCCATCCATTCCTGGGCTTTTCTCCAGAGTTCCTGCTTCCGGTTCATCTCTTTCAATTCGGCGACGTATTTTGCCGATTTGAGATTCAATTGGGTATTTTCCACCGCAACCGCGATGAATTCGATGAGCCGCTCCCCATTTTCAAGATCTTTTTCTGAAAAGGGCTCCACCTCCTGAGAGCGGTTGACGCTAATCACGCCCACGACCTTGCCTTCGACCATCAGCGGCCAGCACATAGCAGACCAGGGCGCAGGCCTGGTCCTTTTGGGCAATCTGTCGGCGAGCTTCTGGTCATCCGACAAATTGCCATTCAGCAAACGGGGCTTTCCTTCCGCTACGACCAGTCCAAGGATTCCGGAACCCGCGGCCAGTTCACTGCCCACCACGCCTTCAGGCAAACCCATGCCCGCACGAATCTTCAAGCCCCCCTTGCTGCCGTGCACTTCCGCCAGGCAACCGCTGCCGGCCTTGAATGCGCCAACGATATTCTCGAGCAGATGCCGCCACATTTCAGATGGATCAGCATTTGCATTCGTGGTGCGGCCAAGTCGGTAAAGCTTGTAGATCCAAGTCAGTTCAAGCTGGTCCAGAGGCATGCGGAGTGGCCTTTTTGCTGTGTTTAATTAGGGGCTACGCTGGCTGGCGCCGATTCGGTATTGATTAATCCTGGCAGGCATTAGCGTCCGGGTTAGTCGATTTTTTGAACATGGACATGTGTGCAGGGCGTGCCTGGCTTCTGCCAGTGGCGATAATAACAGACGCACTCAAATCATCCAGTGCCAAGATATATCCATGTCCGCCGCCAGGCGGGAATTCGAGCGGAAATTAGTGAGTGACAGGGGGAGTGCTGCCATCAAGCAATCCTGGGCCGGTTATAAAGCAAATGCACAGCAATACAAGCTCAAAACCGCTTGATGCCGATATTGTATTTCCTGAGCGCATAGCCCATTTGGCGCGGGGTCAGATCCAGCAGGCGGGCGGCCTTGGCCTGGACCCAGCCGCTTTTTTCCATCGCCCACATCAGGCGCTCGCGCTCCGCAAGCGGTTCCGCCTCGCCGTGCGGCACGGAGGCTTCCGCTACCGATGCGCGCGCGGGCATTTCCGGCTTGCGTTCCGCTTCCGGATATATGGGAATGGAGGGGTGGGTGGCGCCGTAGTTTTTCAGCACGGCGGAAAAACACATTCCCTTCTGGCACAGCAAGTCGGTGTGGCGGATGAGGCTGCCCCGGGTCATGGTGGCCATGCGTTCCACGCAGTTTTCCAGTTCGCGCACGTTGCCCGGCCAGCCGCATTTCACGATGGCATCCAGGGCTTCCTCGCTGATGGCGAGCTTGCGCTTGTTTTCCTGGTTGAACTTGTCGAGGAAATGTTCCAGCAGCAGCGGAATATCGTCGCGCCGTTCGCGCAGCGGGGGCAGGAAGATGCTCACCACGTTGATGCGGAAATACAGGTCGGCGCGGAATTCGCCCTTGGCCACCATTTCCTCCAGGTTGCGGTTGGTGGCGGTGACCAGGCGCACGTTCACCTTGATGGTGCGGTTGCCGCCGACGCGCTCGAATTCCCGCTCCTGCAGCACGCGCAGCAGCTTGGCCTGGAAGCCGGGCGAAACATCGCCGATCTCGTCCAGGAACAGGGTGCCGCCGTGCGCCTGCTCGAAGCGCCCCTTGCGCTCGGCGGTGGCGCCGGTGAAGGAACCCTTTTCGTGGCCGAACAGTTCGGATTCGAGCAGGGTTTCCGGCAGCGCGGCGCAGTTGAGTTTGATGAATGGGCCGTCGCGGCGCGGGCTGAGCACGTGGATGGCGCGCGCGATGGCTTCCTTGCCGGTGCCCGATTCGCCGCGCACCAGGATGGTGGCCTTGCCCGGCGCCGCCTGGTGCACCTCGGCGAAGACCTGCTGCATGCGTTTGCTCACGCCGATCACATTGTCGAGGCTGTACTTGCCCTGCAACTCCTTTTGCAGGCGGGATTTCTCCTGCATCAATTGCGTGCGTTCCTGCGCCACATTCTGGTGCAGGCGCACGGTCTGTCCGACCAGATTGGACACCATGACAAGGAAGCGCACGTCCTGCTGGAATCCCCGGCCGGGACTTTGCTCGCGGTCCACGCTGAGCACGCCGACGCAGCGGTGCCCGATCTTGACCGGCACGCCGACAAAGGCGATATCCTCCTCATGCAACTGGCGCGCGCCGGTGCGGTTGAGGAACAGGGGCTCGGCCGCCACGCTGGGAATGACCGCCGGCACGCCGGTCTGCATGATGCGCCCGGTAATGCCCTCGCCGATAAGAAAGCGCCCGCGTTCGATTTCATCCCGCGACAGGCCGGTGGCCGCCACCACGTGCAGTTCGTCGTCCTCCTGCAGCAGGCTCAACATGCCACGGCGCATGGGCAGGTAGGAAGAAAGCAGGTTCATCACGCCCTGCAAGGTCTTGTGCAGATCGAGCGAGGAACTCAGAACCTTGCTGATTTCATAGATGGTGACAAGCTCCACGGTGGAGCGATCTTGTGGCATTTGAACAGGCTCCGATAACTTATAAGCTTTACCGAAGCAAATACCATTCCAGCGATGTGGTCAATGCAACATCACCACATATCGGCAGGAAGCTGCAGGCGTGCCACCGGCGTATCGCCGATCAGGTGCTGTTCGATGATCTCGGCCACATCTTCCTTGCCGACCCGGCCGTACATCACCCCTTCCGGGTAAACCAGCACGCTCGGGCCCGATCCGCAGGGGCCGAGGCAGCCGGTGGCGGTGAGCTGGAATTTGCCATGCAGGTCGCGCTTCTGGAATTCGAACATGAATTCGTCCAGCACGCTGGCGCAGCCGGATTGATTGCAGGAACCGCGCGGGTGGCCGGGGCCGCGATTCTGGGTGCAGACGAAGAGGTGTTTTTCGGGTTTTGGCATGACGATCCTTTCAATAGCATTTGAACCACGGGGAACACGGGGATCACGGGGAAACCAGGCCCTGGGAGAGCCAGCCCACAGCCCATCCACCTGGCGAGCCGGGGGGGGCTGATGGGCTTTGCCCCGTGATCCCCGTGCGCCCCGTGGTTAACAGGTTTTCACATGGCGTTTCATTATCCGAACTTGAACAGGATGCCGTAGCCGCCGCGCGGGTATTCCCAGTCCACGTTGCGGTGCTGGTCGCAAACGATGCGGCAGGTGCCGCATTCCAGGCAGCCGTCGGCGATCAGCACCACGCGGCCGTTGCCTTCCAGGGTGTAGCATCCGGCCGGGCAGCACACCGCGCATTGCTGCGTCCGGCACTCGTGGGCGCAGATGTCCGGCTGCCGGATGTTGACGTGCGGCCGCCCCGCATCGACGCGGTAGCGGTTCTGGAACAGTTTTTCCTCGACTTTGATCATCTGAAAGCCCTCCACAATTTGTAGGCATCCCCCATCAAGCCGAACAGCGAACGCTTGTGCTTGAAGCTGGAGAAAATCTCCCGTTCCTTGGTCTTTTTGTCCACGCCGTCCACGTGCAACATGCTGTGGGCCGAGCGGTTGACCAGCTCGGGATAGGTGGTGAAGAACTGCCGGTTGCTGTGGAAAATATCCGGCATATCCTGGTATTTCTTGAGATCCTTGATGACGAAGCTACCGTCCAGTTTCCTGCGGTATTCGGCCAGGTTGGCGGCGCTCATGTCCTTGCCCGCGCTTCTCATCTCGATCACCGTTTCCGCCGCCAGGCGGCCGGTGGTCATGGCCAGGTTGGAGCCCTCGCGGTGCACCGCGTTGACGAACATGCCGGCGTCGCCGACGATCATCCAGCCGTCGCCGTAGATCCTGGGAATGGCCTTGTAGCCGCCTTCCGGAATCAGGTGGGCGGTGTATTCCTTCATCTCTCCACCCGCCAGCAGCGGCTTGATCGAGGGATGCGCCTTCATCTGTTCCAACAACGCGTAGGGCGTGGTTTTCTGGTCCTTGAAATCGGACAGCATGCAGCCCACCCCGATGGCGATGGATTCCTTGTTGGTGTAGAGGAAGCCGGTGCCCATCATGCCATTGGTGATCTTGCCGAACAGCTCGATCACCACGCCTTCCTCCTCGCCGATGTTGAAGCGCTCCTGCAAAACCTCCTGCGGCATGAAGTGGATTTCCTTCACCGCCAGAGCGACGTTCTTGGGTTCCAGTTCGGGATGGAAATCGGCCTTTTGGGCCAGCAGCGAATTCACGCCGTCGGCCAGGATCACCACGTCGGCGTAGATGGTGCCGCCCTCGCGCTCGACCTGCACGCCCACCACGCGGTTCTTGTCGTCGCGCAGCAGGCTGGTGACGGTGGTTTCGCACACCACCAGCGCGCCGGCTTCCTGCACCTTGCCCGAGAACCACTTGTCGAACTGGGCGCGGATGATGGTGTAGCGGTTGTAGGGTTCCTGGTTGAAAGCCTCGGAACGGTAATGGCTGCCGACGAAGGAATCGTCGTCCAGCACCCACATGCGCTGCTCGATGATGTGGCGCTCCAGCGGCGCGCTGTCGCGGAAATCCGGGATCATGCGCTCCAGCGCGTCGGCATAGAGGATGGCGCCCTGCACGTTTTTGGAGCCGGCGCTCTCGCCCCGTTCCAGCTGCAGCACGTTGAGCCCGGCCTTGGCCAGTGTGTATGCGGCGGCATTGCCGGAAGGCCCGGCGCCCACCACGATGGCGTCGAATTTTTCACTCATGGATTTCTCCTGAATCTGTTAAACCCCAAGTCTTTTTTAACCACGGAGAACACGGAGGGCACGGAGAAGGGCAATTTTTTGTTTTTACTCCGTGTTCTCCGTGAGCTCCGTGGTTATATGCTTTTCCCATGATGCTTCTTCACCTCGCCTTCTTCGCCGTCGCCAGCGCCTGGCGGAACGACTCGGTGAGCGCAGGCAGGATGGTCATGGCGTTGCCGACGATGCCATAGGTGGCGAACTCGAAAATCGGCGCATTGGGGTCGTTGTTGATGGCGATGATGCAGTCCGAATCGGCCATGCCGACGCGGTGCTGGATCGCGCCGGAAATCCCGGCCGCGATGTAGAGCTTGGGCCGCACCGTCTTGCCGGACTGTCCCACCTGGCGGTACAGATCGACCCAGCCGGCCTGCACCACCGGTCGCGAGGCGCCCACCTCGGCGCCAAGCACCTGGGCCAGATCCCAGATCAACTGGAAATTCTCCGGGCGCTTCATGCCCTTTCCACCTGCCACGATGATGTCGGCGAAGGCGAGCTGCGGCTTGTCCTGGCTGGCGTCGGGGATGAATTCCAGCACCTTGGTGATGATGCTGCTCTCCACCATGCCGAGGGGTTGTTCGACGATGCGCCCCGTGCGGCCGGCATCGCGTTCCGGCATGGCCATCACGCGCGGCCGCACCGTGGCCATCTGCGGGCGGTAGTTGAGGGTGACGATGGTGCACAAGAGGCTGCCGCCGAAGGTCGGCCGGGTGGCCGCCAGGCTGCGGTTGTCCGGGTCGATGGTGAGGCCGGTGCAGTCCGCCGTGAGGCCGGTTTTCAGGGTGGTCGCCACGCTCCCGGCGAGGTCGCGCCCCTGGGTGGTGGCGCCGAGCAGCAGGATTTCCGGCTCGTAGGCGTTGACCAGGTCGGTCAGGCCCTTGGTGAAGGGCTCGTTGCGGTAATCCCTGAGGATCTCGTCCTGCATCAGGTAGCACAGGTCGGCGCCGTGATGGAATGCCTCGCTGCAGAAGCGGCGCGTCTCTTCCCCGGGCGCCCCCATCACCACGCCGGCCAGTTCCACGCCCAGCATGTCGGCCAGCTTGCGTCCTTCGCCCATGAGTTCCCAGGAGACCGGATGGACCTGTCCGCGCTCGTGTTCGACGAACACCCACACGCCCTTGTAGCCGGCGAGCCGCGGGTCGAGCTCGAATTTCCTTTTGCCTTTTTTGGCTGGTGCTTCGCTCATGACTGTTCTCCTTATGCACGCTTGGCGATTTCCCTGGCCACCGCCGGGAAGCGGGTGAACATCTTGGCCAGCACGGTGTCGGCGATATCCTTGGGATTGCCGCTTTCGACCGCTATCATCTCCGCCGGCTCGGTGTGCGGGGTCGGGGCGAAGACCTTGCTCACCACCGTGGGCGAGCCCTTGAGGCCGATCTTGACGATATCCTCGTCGGTGATGCCGGCGGCCTCGCGATCCCAGACCTTCACCGCATGGCGCGCCGCGCGGAACATGTTGGGCATGGTGGCAAAACGCATTTCGTTATTGCCTTCGAGAATGGTGATCAGGCACGGCAGCCTCGATTTGAGCAGTTGCACGCCGCCTTCAGCGCGCCGCTCGACCACGATCTGCCCCACTTCCGGCAGCACCGACGCGACCTTGGAAACATAGGTCAGCAACTGGAAATCCAGGCGCTTGGCCACGCCAGGGCCCACCTGCGCGGTGTCGCCGTCTATGGTCTGCTTGCCGGTGAACACCATGTCCACCGGCATGTTCTTCCGGATCTGGCGGATCGCCGCGGCCAGCGCAAAGCTGGTGGCCAGCGTGTCGGCCCCGGCGAAGGCGCGGTCGGTGATCAGGATCGCGTCGTCGGCCCCGTAGGACAGCGCCTTGCGCAGCGCGCCCTCGGCCTGCGGCGGCCCCATGGTGATCACGGTTACCGTGCCGCCGTGCTTGTCCTTGAGGCGCAGCGCCTCTTCCAGCGCGAACAGGTCGTAGGGGTTGATGATGGCCGGGACGCCCTGGCGCATGATGGTGTTGGTCACCGGATGCACCCGGATCTGGGCGCTGTCGGGGACTTGCTTGATGCAGACGACGATGTGCATGACGAACTCCTTCCCTTACGCCGCATTGATCCCGCGTGGCGGCATGGCATCGCGCAGGCTGTTGAGCGAGATGGTTTTGATTCCCTCGGCATCGCGGAACACCTTGAATACCTTTTCCTTGACGGCACTGGAGTTGACGAAATCCTGATAGGCGCGCGCCAGCAACTCGCGGCAGGTGTCATGCTGCAATACCTCGGCCATCTCGCCCAGGCCCTTGGTCTGGCGCATGTACTGGTGGAAACGCTGCAGGATGTGCAGGCGGTTCACGTTCACCACCGCCTGGTCGTATTCCAGTTCAAAGAAATCGAGGAATTCCTCCGCCGAGGCCAGGGTGATCATCTGTTCGAAAAGCGAGGTCATGGTGTTTCCTTTAAATTGAATCTGCGCGTCGCAAACCCTAACCCCTCCCGGCCTCCCCTTGCGCAAGCATCCGCTGCGCGGATTGCCTGCTTGACCCGCTTCAGGGCAGGAGGGGGTGGCTTCCCCCCTGCCTCGCCAGTGCGAGCAGCTTTGCTGCCGCTCTCGGCGGGGACACTCCTTGCAGGTGGCAAGGGGGACTGAAGGAGGTTAAGCCGGCTGCATGCTGGTTTCCCGGTAAAACTGCATGAGCTCCCCGATCCCGGGCGTGCGCTTGGCCAGGGCCGAGTAGCGGCGGATGCGGGCAAGGATGGGGCCCGCCTGCCAATCTTCCACCGGCATGCCCAGGTCCCCGTAGGCGCGCTTCACGGCGCGGTTGCCGGAGTGCTTGCCGAGCACCAGTTGGTGGCTGCGCCCCACTTCGGATGGGTCGAAATTCTGGTAGTTGGCGCGATGCTTCATCAGGCCGTCGACGTGGATGCCGGATTCGTGCGTGAACACGGCCGCGCCGACGATGCTCTTGTTGGCCGGCACCGGGCGTCCGGAGGACCGAGCCACCAAGGCGGAAATCTGCGCAAAGCGCTGGGCATCGATACCGCTGTCCACGCCGTAAAGCTGGTGCAAGGCCATCACCACTTCCTCCAGGGGCGCATTGCCGGCGCGTTCACCAAGGCCGTTGACCGTCGTGTTGACATGCGTCGCCCCCGCCCTCACAGCAGCCAGCGTATTGGCCGTCGCCAGGCCGAGATCGTTGTGGGCGTGCATCTCGACTTCCAGATCGATCGTATTGCGCAAGGTGCGGATCAGATCATGGGTGGAAAAAGGGTCCAGCACGCCCAGCGTGTCGGCGATGCGAATGCGGCGCGCGCCAGATTCCTGTACAGCTTCCGCCACCTCCAGCAGGAAATCCACATCAGCGCGGGAAGCATCCTCAGCGCCAACGCAGACTTCCAGACCCTGATCTAGGGCGGCGGGGACGAAGCGGCGGATGGCATCCAGCACCCAGGCCCGGTCCTTGCGGATTTTGTGGCTGATCTGCAGGTCGGAAACCGGGATCGAGAGGTTGACCATGTCCGCGCCGCAATGTGCCACGGCGCGCAGATCGGCTTCCTGCATGCGGCCCCAAACCATCAGCCCGGCAGGCAGGAACAGGCCGGCGATGGCGCGGATCACCTCGCGCTCTTCCTCCCCCATCACCGGAATGCCGATTTCCAGTTCCGGCACGCCGGCATCGGAAAGCGCCTGGGCAATGGCGATTTTCTCCTCGCCGGTGAAAGCCACCCCGGCGCTCTGTTCGCCGTCCCGCAGGGTCGTATCGTTGATCGTTAACATGCTGCACCTCCTTTGGCTGCACAAGTGTCTGGACTTGTTTAAGCAAAGGGCATGCCAAGCCGGGATTAAATTATTTACCTTTGTTTTTCATGCGCTTACATTGATTCTTTAAAAAGATGGGCTTGTCGTGTTTGCGACAATGTCGCAGTTCGCGCAAGCTGGAAAACCGACAAATCAGCCGAACACCAGAAGCAAGGCAAGGCTTGGCGGGAAAAAGTCCTTCACGGCTGTGATATGCTTCGAAAGTTATTGGTCCCTGAAATAAACCTGAACCGTACAATAGGAAACCGCGAATTTTCTTCGCGCCTTTGCGCATAAAAAACATTTCACCCATGAACTTATCCAACAAACCGCTTGTTGCCACCATCGCCGCACTGGTCCTGGCCATTGGCGCCGCCGTCGGCGCCAGGTTATGGCTCGTTCCCAATCCTGAAGCCAGCATTACCGCGCCACTCAATCCCGCCTGCGATCTGCACGCCGGCCCTTGCAGCAGCGACATCCCCGGTGGCGGGCGCATCGAGCTTTCGATCGAGCCCCGCCCCATCCCCCTGCTGCGCCCGCTGCGGCTGGTGGTCAAAACCCAGGGACTGGATACCCGCCAGGTGGAAGTGGATTTCACCGGCACCGATATGAACATGGGCTACAACCGCCCGCAATTGAAACAGGATGGCGAGCACCTGTTCATCGGTGAAACGGTGCTGCCGGTATGCATCACCGGGCACATGACGTGGCAGGCCGCCGTGGTGGTGACCACCCCAAAGCTGAAGGCGATAGCGCCGTTCCGCTTCACCACATCGCGCAACTGACGCCGGGTCCGATGCGACGAAATGCCGCGGCCGTAGTGCTTGGCAAGCGCCCTGCTCTATCCCATGATGAACGTTACTTTTTCGAGCCAGAATTATGAACCGCACCCTGCTTATCGCTGTCATCGCCCTGCTTGGCCTGGTGCTTGGCTGGGTCACCTGGTTCTGGCAGCCGGGCACGCACCCGCCCCATGGCCCCATTTCGCTTTCCTCCGCGCCCACTGGCGGCGATTTCACGCTGCAATCCTTCGACGGGCCGGTCTCATTGCACGATTTCCGCGGCAAGGTCGTGCTGGTGTATTTCGGCTACACCTCCTGCCCCGACATCTGCCCCACTTCCCTGGCCTTCACCAGCCAGGCGCTGAACGCGCTGGACAAGGAAGAACTGGCGCGCACGCAGGTGCTGTTCATCTCGGTCGATCCGGAACGCGATACGCTGGAAAAACTCAAGGAATATGGACCATTTTTCCACGCCAAGGTCCTCGGCCTGACCGGCTCACCGCAGGACATCGCCGACGCGGCCCGGCAATATGGCGCCAGCTATCGCAAGCAGGACACCGGTTCCGCAGGCGGTTATGTGGTGGATCACTCATCCTCGACCTATGTCATCGACCCCAACGGCAAGCTGGTGGCCACCCTGCAGCATGGCACCGCGCCTGCAGAAGTAGCCAAGGCCATCCGCGCCGCCATGTAAAGTACCGTGGCAAGCATCAGCGCATAAACACTGCAAAAATCCAGGCACGGGACAGCGGAATCCCGGATCGCGCACCTGCCGCTTTACCTCCAAAACAAGTCGCCTGACGGCAGTTGCATGGCAATCAGCCGCGAGGACATGGGCGCCATGCTCGGCATCACCAAGGAAACCGCCAGCCGGGTGATGGCGGATTTCAAACGGCGCGGCGTCACCCTGGAAACATCCCCGCATCACTGCCGCTGTGACCAGGCCAAGCTGCGTCAAATCGCCGACGAACAATAGAAACTTCCCGCAAGCGGCATAAATGAAAACGGGCACAGTGCGTGCCCGTCCTAACCTGAGGCAAACCGCCTGCTACTTGCTGGGCTTGCTTTGTTGCAACCTCGTCCTGTCCTGGTCCCGAATCTGATCGGGCGGGGGAGTATGTTTACCATTGGTCAGGGTTTGAGTTGTCGTTGCCTTCACGCCCGTCCCATCCTTCAGGCGGTCCTGATCCTTCAAACGGTCCTGGGTGCGAAGCTGATCGGGCGGGGGAGTATGCTTACCATCGGCTTGGGCTTGCAGCACACCGCCTCCACCTCCGCCTGCGGCATAGGCCATGTTACCTGCTGCCAGGGCGGCAGCAATCAAAACTGTTATCAAACTGGATTTACGCATGACATTCTCCTTTTCAGTTTAACGACAAAAAAGCAGAACCACTTGAGCTGCCATCCTGAAACTAATTTATTGATTTGTCAATGATATATGTCAATTTAATATTGCTCTTTGAACCCTCTGTTGGTGAGTATTTCTTGTTTCCCCCCCGAGTAGGTATAATTCAGGCTTTTGTTTGCCCGACTATGCTGATTTTTCGAGGAATTCCCGCCAGCGATGGGCCGGTTGCGCTGACTATCGGCAACTTTGACGGCGTTCATCTGGGCCACCAGGCCATGCTGCAACGCATGGAAGATGCCGCGAAGAAACGCGGCCTGCCGGCCTGTGTGATGACTTTCGAGCCGCATCCGCGCGAATTCTTCACGCCTGACCAAGCGCCCACCCGGCTCACCAACCTGCGCGAGAAGCTGGAACTGTTTGAAGCCTACGGCGTGGAGCGGGTATTCATCTGCCGCTTCAACAAGCGCTTCGCCGGCATCGCTGCGGACGCATTCATCAGCGAAATGCTGCACCACAGGCTCCGGGCGAAGTGGATGCTGATCGGCGACGATTTCCGCTTCGGCGCCAAGCGCGCCGGCGACCTGGCCCTGCTGAGCGAGGCCGGCCCCCGGCTGGGCTTCGAGGTCGAAGCCATGCACAGCGTGATGGAAGCCGGGCTGCGCGTTTCCAGCACGGCGGTGCGCGATGCGCTGGCGGGCGGCGACCTCAAGCTGGCGCATACGCTGCTCGGCCGCCCTTACAGCATCAGCGGACGGGTCGAGCACGGCGACAACCTGGGCCACAAGATCGGCTTTCCCACCGCCAACATCCAGCTCAAGCACAACCGTCCGCCGCTGTGGGGCATTTTCGCCGTCGAGCTGCACGGCATCGGCGACAAGCCGCTGCAAGGCGCCGCCAGCCTGGGCGTGCGCCCGACCGTGAAGAGCAACGGCCGGCCGACGCTGGAAGTGCATGTGTTCAACTTCGACCGCCAGATCTACAACCAGCACGTGCGCGTGGATTTCCTGCACAAACTGCGCGACGAAATGAAATTCCCCGACCTGGAAACGCTGACGGCGCAAATCTCGGCCGATGTGGTCAACGCTAAACAGTTTTTTGGAACCCCTTACAGCAAACTAAAAAATCAAGGAAGCCACGATGCTGATTGAGCGCCTACATTTAACAAATCTGCTGAGCTATGGCCCTGACACCGAACCGGTAAAACTGGGCGCACTAAACGTGCTGATTGGCCCTAACGGTTCGGGCAAATCGAATTTCCTGGAAGCACTATCACTATTGCAGGCGGCGCCGGTTGAGGTTACTCGGCCAATTCGTGACGGGGGTGGTATAGGTGATTGGCTACACAAGTCAGTAAAACTTCGCCCCTCTACCGTGCCAGCCAAACTTGACGTGATTCTTCGTAATTCTGCAGGCAAGCAGAATTTGCGTTATATGATTGAATTCGAGGAGGAAGGGGGCCGTTTTGCAATTCGGGATGAGGTGGTTGAAAACGAATGCCCAGATAAAGGTCACCCCCATCCCTATTTCTATTACCAGTGGCACGACGGACATCCAATCCTGAATGTAAAAGAATTTGGCGAGCGGAAATTAGCACGGGAGTCCATTCGGCCAGACCAATCTATTCTGGCTCAAAAGCGGGACGCGGACCTCTATCCTGAAATTACTTACGTTGCCGAGCAGTTCGGACGTATGCGGCTGCACCGGGAATGGACTTTCGGACGTTATGCCACGCCGCGTTTACCACATAAAGCTGACTTGCCCAACGAGGCATTGGAGCCGGACGCCTCAAACCTTGGCCTCATCCTCAGCCGTTTACGCCGCAACGCCAATGCCCGCCGAACCTTGGTTGAAGCATTGAAAGTCATTTACGATGGCATTGATGATGTGGACGTGAGCGTTGAAGGAGGGACTGTACAAGTCTTCCTGCTGGAACGTAACGGACCGATGCCGGCGACCCGGCTTTCTGATGGAACTTTACGCTATCTCGCTTTGCTGACGCTGCTTTGCGACCCGAATCCACCCCCTCTGATATGCATTGAAGAGCCTGAACTTGGGCTGCATCCCGATGTATTACCGACGCTGGCACAGTTATTGAGAGATGCATCGGAGCGCACCCAACTGGTGGTGACGACCCATTCCCCCATCTTAGTGGATGCCTTGTCCGAAACACCCGAGGCAGTGTTGGTGTGCGAGCGGGACGAGTCGGGCAGTCATCTAACTCGCCTCGACGGGATCGAACTTAAGCCGTGGCTGGAAAAATACAGATTGGGACAACTCTGGACTCGTGGTGATATTGGGGGGACGCGGTGGTAGGCCGGAACAAGAACGATGTGGTCGTTTACGCTGAGGGCGGAGGTGATAGCGACGAATTAAGATCAGAGTGCCGCCGGGCCTTTGCTGAGTTTTTCGTCAAAACAGAATTGGGAACAACGAGGCGCCCCAGATTGGTTGCTTGCGGTGGACGCAGCGCGGCATATGATGCTTACAAAACGGCATTATCTCAGGGGAAAAATGCATTGTTGCTTGTGGATAGCGAAGCACCCATCGATTCGGCCAATCAACGTGATGGTAAATTTAACCCTTGGGCACATTTACTTTCCAGAGACAACTGGACAAAACCCGCCGCTGCATCCGATGACGATTGCCATTTGATGGTGCAATGCATGGAAAGTTGGTTCATAGCGGATTGGTCCGCTGCCAAGTCTTTTTTCAAGCAAGGGTTCGATGACAACAGGAAGCCCGCTGGCGCAATAGAATCGGTTGCCAAACAAGACGTTTATTCGGCTTTGGAGTTGGCGACAAAAGCCTGCAAAACCAAGGCGCCTTATGGGAAAGGTGCGCATTCCTTCAAATTGCTTGCTTTGCTCAACCCCAATGAAGTGCAAAAGGCCTCACTCTGGGCCAAGAGATTCATTGACGAACTCAAAAAACGAAAGCTTTGAGACACTGAAGTCATGTCAAGCAACTCGAAACATACAATATAAAAATACAACCCTGATATTTTAAGAACCCTCCAATAAACTATGGCTGATTACAAAGACACGCTCAATCTCCCCGACACCCCCTTCCCGATGCGCGGCGATCTCGCCAAGCGCGAGCCGGCCTGGGTCAGGGAGTGGCAGGAGAAGAAGCTCTACCAGCGCATCCGCGCGGCCAGCGCGGGCCGCCCCAAGTTCATCCTGCACGACGGCCCGCCCTATGCCAACGGCGACATCCACATCGGCCACGCGGTCAACAAGATCCTCAAGGACATCATCGTGCGCTCCAAGACCCTGGCCGGTTTCGACGCGCCCTACGTGCCGGGCTGGGACTGCCACGGCCTGCCGATCGAATTGCAGGTGGAAAAGCAGCACGGCAAGAACATCGATCCGGCGAAATTCCGAGAACTGTGCCGCGAATATGCGACAGGCCAGATCGAGCGCCAGAAGGCCGATTTCATCCGCCTCGGCGTGCTGGGCGAGTGGGATGATCCCTACCGCACCATGGATTTCAAGTTCGAGGCCGACATCATGCGCACCCTGGGGCGCATCCACGCCAATGGCTACCTCTACCAGGGCCAGAAGCCGGTGCACTGGTGCGTGGATTGCGGTTCAGCCCTGGCCGAGGCCGAGGTGGAGTACGAGGACAAGACCTCGCCCGCCATCGACGTAGCCTTCGCGGTCAAGGATGTCGCCGCCCTGGCCGGCGCGCTGGGCATGAAAGCGCCTTCCCAGCCTGTTTATGCCGTGATCTGGACCACCACGCCGTGGACTCTGCCCGCCAACCAGGCGGTGTCCGTGCATCCGGAATTTATTTACGACCTGATCCAGACGCCCAAGGGCATCCTGATCCTGGCGCAGGACCTGGCCGAGGCCTGCATCCAGCGCTACGGCTTCGAGACCGTGGAAGTCATCGCCAAGGTCAAGGGCGGCGCGCTGGAGCATTTGCAATTGCAGCACCCGTTCTACGAGCGTGTGGTGCCCGTCATCTGCGGCGAACATGTCACACTGGACGCCGGCACCGGCTTGGTGCATACCGCGCCGGCGCACGGCCAGGACGACTACGTGATCGGCAGCAAGTACAAGCTGGCGGTGGACTGCCCGGTGGGCGACGACGGCAGGTTCTTCGAGCGCACCCCGCTGGTGGGCGGACAGTCGATCTGGGCCGCCAACAAGACCGTGCTGGAAATCCTCAACACCAACGGCCTGCTGCTCAAGGACGAGAAGCTGCTGCACAGCTATCCCCACTGCTGGCGCCACAAGACGCCGATCATTTTCCGCGCCACGCACCAGTGGTTCATCGGCATGGAGGCCAGCGGTTCTCACAGCAGCCTGCGCGAAGCCGCGCTGAAAGCGGTCGAAAACACCGCGTTCTTCCCCTCCTGGGGGCGCGCCCGGCTGGAGGCCATGATCAAGAACCGCCCCGACTGGTGCGTCTCGCGCCAGCGCAACTGGGGCGTGCCGATGCCGCTGTTCGTGCACAAGGAAACGGGTTCACTGCACCCGCGCACCCAGGAACTGCTGGAGCAGGTGGCGCAGCGCGTCGAGCGGCAGGGCATCGAAGCCTGGTTCAGCCTCGACGCCGCCGAGCTGCTGGGCAGTGACGCCGCCAGCTACAAGAAGGTGAGCGACACGCTTGACGTGTGGTTCGATTCCGGCTCCAGCCATGCCTGCGTGCTGAAGCAGCGCGATTACCTGGCCCACCCCGCCGACCTCTATCTGGAAGGCTCGGACCAGCACCGCGGCTGGTTCCAGTCGAGTCTGCTGACCGGCTGCGCGACCGACGGCCATGCGCCCTACAAGGCGCTCTTGACCCACGGCTTCGTGGTCGATGCCAAGGGCCACAAGATGAGCAAGTCCAAGGGCAACGTGGTCGCCCCACAGAAGGTGATGGACACGCTGGGCGCCGACATCCTGCGCCTGTGGGTGGCTTCCACCGACTACTCCGGCGAGTTGACCATCTCCGACGAAATCCTGAAGCGCGTTACCGAAAGCTACCGCCGCATCCGCAACACCCTGCGCTTCCTGCTCGCCAACCTGGCCGACTTCGACCCGGCAGAGCACGCGCTGCCGGTGGAACAATGGCTCGAGATAGACCGCTACGCGCTGGCGCTGGCCGCCGGATTCCAGGAAGAAATCGCCGCCGACTATGGGCGCTACGAATTCCACCTGGTGGCGCAGAAGCTCACGTCCTTCTGCTCAGAAGACCTGGGCGGATTCTATCTCGACATTCTCAAGGACCGTCTCTACACGGCGGGCATGGACTCGAAGGCGCGCCGCGCGGCGCAGAACGCGCTCCACCACCTGACCCATTCGCTGCTCCGGCTGATGGCGCCGATCCTCAGCTTCACCAGCGAGGAAGCATGGAAGGCGCTGACCGGCAACTCGGAGGACAGCATTTTCCTGCACACCTGGCATGTGTTTCCGCTGCAGAACGACAGCGCCGCCCTGCTCGCCAAATGGTCACAGATCCGCGAACTCCGCGCCCGCGTCGTCAAGGAACTGGAAACCGTGCGCGTTTCCGGTGCCATCGGCTCCTCGCTGCAAGCGGAGGTCGAAATCCAGGCGGGCGGCGAGCTGTTCGAGCTGCTGCAAGCCCTGGGTGACGATCTGCGCTTCGTGCTGATCACCTCGCAGGCCAAGGTCATGGAAGGCGCGGAAGAAAAGATCACGGTCAGCGCCAGCGCCCACCAGAAGTGCGAACGCTGCTGGCACTACCGCGCCGAAGTCGGAACGCACGCCGAACACCCAGGCCTGTGCGGGCGCTGCGTTTCCAACCTGTTCGGCGCCGGGGAGGCGCGCTCCCATGCGTGACTGGCGCCTGTGGCTGCTGTATAGCGCGGCGGTCATCGCGCTCGACCAGTTGACCAAGCACTGGGTGGTGCAGGCCTTCAGCTACGGCGACAGCCTCTCCCTCACCTCCTTTTTCAACCTGGTGAGGGCGCATAACAGCGGCGCGGCGTTCAGTTTTCTCGCCGATGCCGGCGGCTGGCAGCGGGTGTTTTTCATCGCCGTGGCCAGCATTGCTTCGGCGGTCATCTTCTACCTGCTCAGGAAACACCACCGGGAGACCCTGTTCAGCCTGGCGCTCAGCCTGGTGCTGGGCGGCGCGCTGGGCAACCTGATCGACCGCATCCGCTGGGGCTACGTGGTGGATTTCCTGGATTTCTTTTATGGCAGCTACCACTGGCCGGCCTTCAACGTGGCGGACATGGCGATTAGCGGCGGCGTGATGCTGCTGATCCTGGACAGCCTGCGCAAGCCCGGAGGCAAGCAAGCATGACCCGCACCGCGCTCTGGGGCGACAAGATCGCCCTGCATTACCGCCTCTTCTCCGATGAAGGCGCCGAGGCCATCAACACCTTCGACGACGAGGAGGCGGTCATCCTGACGCTGGGCAGCGGCGAGATCGAGCCCAACATGGAATCCTGCCTGATCGATCTTGAAGTCGGCAGGCGCTACACCTTCAAGCTGGAAGCGGAACAGGCTTTCGGCCCGCATTACCCGGAACAGGTCATGGAACTGCCGCTGGACGCCTTCCCCGATGAGGAATTCGAAGTCGGCAGCCTGATCGAATTCACCCTGCCCGAGGGCGACACCCTGCCCGGCCAGATCATCGGCAAGACCGCGACCCATGCCACGGTGGACTTCAACCATCCCTTAAGCGGCTGCACGGTCAATTTCGAAGTCAAGATCATCGAGATTCTGGAATCATCTTAAAAACGGCTTTTCACCGCAAAGGACGCTAAGGATCGCAAAGTAAAAAAAGCAGCACCCTCCATGCGAAACTATGGGTGAGGAATAAGACAAAACACCCAACCGCCTGAAAAGAAACCTTCGCGTTCCATTGCGCCCTTTGCGGTTCAACTGCTTTATCAAGGAATCATAATGGAAATCCTGCTCGCCAACCCCCGCGGCTTCTGCGCCGGCGTGGACCGCGCCATCGCCATCGTCGAACGCGCGCTGGAACGTTTCGGTGCGCCCATTTACGTGCGCCACGAAGTCGTGCACAACAAGTTCGTGGTGGACAATCTTCGCGCCAAGGGTGCCATTTTCATCGAAAACCTGGATGAAGTACCGCCCGGCAGCACCCTGATTTTCAGCGCCCACGGCGTTCCCCAGTCGGTGCGCAGGGAAGCCGAGGCACGCGGCCTGCAGGTATTCGACGC
This sequence comes from uncultured Sulfuricella sp., assembly GCA_964384915.1. Lineage (GTDB taxonomy): Bacteria > Pseudomonadota > Gammaproteobacteria > Burkholderiales > Sulfuricellaceae > Sulfurimicrobium. The sequence goes on from CAYLMA010000009.1 coordinate 49,613, forward strand.
CACCTGCCCCCTGGTCACCAAGGTGCACGTTGAAGTCGGCAAGATGCGGCGGCATGACAAGGAAATCGTCATGATCGGCCACAAGGGCCATCCCGAAGTGGAAGGCACCATGGGCCAGGCGGAAGGCGGCATGTACCTGGTGGAAACACCGGAGGATGTGGCTTCGTTGAAGGTGAAAGATGAGAACAACCTGTCCTACGTGACCCAGACCACGCTTTCGGTGGACGACGCCAGCGCCATCATCGCCGCCCTGAAGCAGCGCTTCCCCGCCATCACCGGCCCGAAGAAGGACGATATCTGCTATGCCACGCAGAATCGCCAGGATGCGGTGAAAAGGCTGGCGGAGAAATGCGATGTGGTGATCGTGGTTGGCTCGCCCAACAGTTCAAACTCCAACCGACTGCGCGAGGTGGCGCAGAATCACGGCGCCGCGGCCTACATGGTGGACAATGCCGGCCAGTTGCAAGCGGAATGGCTGCAGGGGAAAAATAGGCCTGGCGTAACGGCCGGCGCTTCCGCGCCGGAAGTCCTGGTGCGGGAAGTGATTGCGCGGCTGGAAGAACTGGGTGGCGGGAAAGCAGTGGAGCTGGAGGGGAAGCCGGAAAATGTGTCGTTCCCGCTTCCCAAGGCACTACAGGAAGGTTAGCGGTCACATGAACGAAACCTTCAACCCCCCTCAATCCCCCCTTGTCAGGGGGGAAGCAGCCCTCCTCCCCTGACAAGGGGAGGCCGGGAGGGGTTAAAAACGAGGGGGCGCGTGCTACGTCTCCCGCATCATCTTCCAGTACTGGTACTTCATGGTTCCGGCGCTGCCGGCCACGATGGCGGCAAAGGTGATGAAGGAGCCGATCGCCAGCGTGGAAACTCCGGTCACCGCCTGCCCGATGGTGCAGCCCATGGCCAGCACGCCGCCGAATCCCATCAGCACTGCACCGATGAAGTGGTTGAAAAAATCCTGGAAGGAGGCAAACCACTCGATGCGGAAACTGCGGCTCACCACGGCCCACAGCATGGAGCCGAGGATCACACCCGCCACGGCCATGAGGCCGAAGGTCATGGCCGTGGCCTTGAAACCGCTCAGCGCGTAGGCGAAAGTCTGCCCCATGGGATTGATGAAAGTGAAGGACTGCGGCGACAGCGGACGGCTGTCTGCCGGCTTGACGTCTCCCGCGGCGGCGAACATGTCCCACTGCTCGGCCACGAAATTCTGCAGGGAGTAGTTCTGCCCGTCTGCGCTCACCATCACATTGCTGGTGACATACCAGGCGGCGAGTACGGCAAGGCCGACCACCAGGCCGCCGAGAATGTTGTCCAGGCTGGCGCGGAAGTCTTCCGACTTGAACGCGAAGGCAATCAGGGCCACGGCCAGGATGCCGCCGATCAGCAGCCGCGTGGAAACCGCCTTTTCCGGGCCTGCCAGCAGGGAACCCAGATCCTGCTTGGTCTGCAGGGTCACGGCCAGGGGGCGCAGCCAGTCATAGAACAGCACCGTGAACAGGGTCTTGTCGGAATCGGGGAAGGGGTTGGTCATGAAGTAGGCGATCACCGCGATGATGGAGAAAACCATGATGGATTTCAGGTTGCCGCCGCCGATGCGGATCAGCGCCTTGTTGCCGCAGCCGGAAGCCAGGGTCATGCCGACGCCGAACAACAGGCCGCCCAGCAGGTTTTCCGCCCACACCAGCTGATTCGCCCGGTACGGGGGGAATGCAGCGTCCGCATTGACCATCCCGTTGGCTTCCAGCACCACCACGCCCAGCATCGCCACCGCGATGGCGAACAGCCAGGCGCGCAAACGGCCGGTGTCGCCCATGTTGACCCAGTCGGAAATCGCCCCCATGGTGCAGAAGTTGGTCTTGTTGACCAAGGCGCCCATGACCAGGGCAATCCCGAAAGTCGCCCAGAGAAAAAACGACTGGGCGGGTGCGAAACTCTCGTAAATCATTCTTTATCCCCTCTCCGATGCCGGAACCCAAGTTCCAAACTAAGCCCAGATTGTAATCGAATTGCCGCGAAGAACAATCCGGATTTTGATAAAAAATGTAATTTAATTCGATACTTAGTACTTTAATACTAAGCAGGAGAGGTCAAAGGTAGGGGGTGGGATCAGGCACGCCGGCCTGTTCGAAGCCTGCCCTGCGCAGGCGGCAGGAATCGCACCGGCCGCAGGCGCGGCCCTTTTCGTCGGCCTGATAGCAGGAAACCGTCAACGCATAGTCCACGCCGAGGGCACTTCCCTGGCGAATGATCCCGGCCTTGGTGAGGGCTATCAGGGGCGCGTGAATGGTGGTGGGCTGGCCCTCGATGGCGGCGCGGGTGGCCAGATTGGCCATGTCCTGGAAGGCGCGGATATATTCAGGACGGCAGTCCGGGTAGCCTGAATAGTCCACCGCGTTGGCGCCGATGAAAATATCCCGCGCCTCCAGCACTTCCGCCCAGGCCAGCGCCAGCGAAAGCATGATGGTGTTGCGCGCCGGCACGTAGGTAATGGGGATACCCTCGGTTGACTCATCGGGCACGTCAATCGACGCATCCGTCAGAGCCGAACCGCCGAACAGCGTGAGGTCGAGCTTGAGCGTGCGCTGCGCGGCGGCACCCAGGCTCCTGGCCACCCGTTCCGCCGCGAGGAGTTCGGAGCGATGGCGCTGGCCATAATCGAGGCTCAGGCAATAGCACTCGAAACCCTGGCTGCGCGCCATGGCCAGCGTGGTCGCCGAATCCAGCCCGCCGGAAAGCAGCACCACGGCTTTTTTCATCGCCCCCGGTCCTCGCGCCACAGCAGCTTGTGCAGCTGGAGCTGGAAGCGCACGTCGAGCCGGTCGCGCAGGATCCAGTCAGCCAGCTGGGACGGGTCAAGCTTCCCTGCCACAGGGGAGAACAGCACCGTGCATCTGGCGCCGAGCTGATGTTCCTGCACCTGCTGGCGCGCCCACTTGTAATCCGCCTCGTCGCAGATCACTAACTTGAGCTCGTCATGCGGGGTCAACAAGGCCAGGTTGGCCCAGCGGTTCTTTCCCATTTCGCCCGAGCCCGGCGTCTTGATGTCCACGATGCGCGAGACGCGCGGGTCCACCCTGGAAATGTCCAGCGCGCCGCTGGTTTCAAGCGAAACCGAATAGCCCGCATCGCACAAGGCAGAAAGCAATGCCGGGCATTCCTTCTGCGCCAAGGGTTCACCGCCGGTCACGGTGACATAGCGCGGCGCGTAGGCCGCCACCTGCTCGAGGATGGCGGGGATATCCATGGCCACGCCTTCATTGAAGGCATAGGCCGTGTCGCAATAGCCGCAGCGCAGGGGGCAGCCGGTCAGGCGCACGAACACCGTGGGCAAACCGGTACGGCTGGTTTCCCCCTGCAGGGAATAGAAAATCTCGTTGATGCGTAGCATGGAGGCTGCTTTTGGCTCTTTAACGAGATCTTATTTCATCATTTCCAGGCGACGTTTTGCCTTGTCGGCCGCATCGCTTAACGGAAATCTGGCGAGCACATCCTCAAGTGTTTTTTTCGCTGAACCTGCATCACCCATGCTTTGTTGGCTGGTGGCGATATTCAGCATGGCATCCGGCACCTTGGGACTCTTGGGATACAGGCTGATCAACTCCTGCTGGGTGGCGATCGCGGACCTGAAATCCTTGAGGTTAAAGTGCGAATTTCCGACCCAGTATTGCGCGCTTGGCGCCAGGGGGCTTTTCGGATAGGCCTGGTTGAAGGCCTGAAAAGCGGCCAGGGCGCCCTGGTAATTGCCGCTCCGGAACAGGTTGAATGCTGCGTCGTAGGTTTTTGGCTCCGCCGCAGGATCAGTCTCCGCCGTCTGTACCGCTACGGCGGCTGGAGCCACCGCTGGCGCGGCGGCGGCCTTGGCGGCGGCCTTTTTGTCCTTGCCGGGCTTGGGCTGGCTTTCCACCGCCGGAACCGGCGCTGCTGTGGCGGCGGCCGCTGCAGCAGCTGCAGCCGCAGCTACGCCCTCCAATTGGCGCAAACGCGTATCCACATCGACATACAGATCGCGCTGGCGCTTCTGTATGTTCTCAATGTCGTGCGCCTGCACCTCCAGCTGGCCGCGCATCTTGCTGATCTCAGCTTTCAGCGCTTCCATCTGGGACAGCATTTCCAGGCCCTGCGCGCGCTGCGTGCTCTCAAGGCCGGCAAGACGCGTCTCCAGCTTGCCCTGCTGCTGGGTATTCTGCAGCTGCATGTCGCTGATTTTCTTGTGCGCCTCGTCGTCCGAAAACAACCCGGCGTGGCTCGCTCCCGACAACAGCAGCAAGGCAGGAAGAAGCGCAAGCCTACGCATTTTTATTCGCCCTGGTAAACGATGTCAGCGCGGCGATTCTGCGCCCACGAAGCTTCATCGTGGCCTTCAGCCTTGGGCTTTTCCTCGCCAAAACTGACCGTTTCGATTTGGTTGTCGGACACGCCCAGCACATTCATGACCTTCCTGACGCTCTCGGCACGCTTCTGGCCCAGTGCCAGGTTGTATTCGCGGCTGCCGCGCTCGTCAGCATTGCCCTGAACGAAAGCCTTGGCCTTGGAATTTTGTTTCAGGTATTGGGCGTGCGCCTCGACCATGGGCTTGTATTCACCCTTGACGCTGTAGCTGTCGTAATCGAAATACACGCTGCGCTTGGAAAGGATGTTGTTGGGGTCCTTGAGCGGATCCATCGCCATGCCCTGCTTGTCTGCACCCTGGGTAGAAGCCCCGGCTTGCTGGCCCAGGCTCTTGTCTTCGACCGAAGCCGCGCCCTGGCCCTTATCGCTCGTGCTGGCGCAAGCAGACAACAGACCCAACAGAATTGCACTTAGAAATAATTTGTTCATTTGATTCTCCATAATTTACTGAATAATTGACTGATTTTTCAACAAAGGCCCCCATGCCGGTTCGCGAACCTCCCCGGCCTGAACGGATAAACGCTGTTTCACCCGTCCATCACTGGAAACAGCTGCCAATACGCCGCGGCGGTTAATTTCCGTCGCATAGATGATCATTTTACCATTAGGCGCGTAACTCGGCGCTTCATCCTGCGGGGTATCGGTCAATACTTGCACCTGCCCGGTGGCAAAATCCTGCACCGCGACGTGGAACTGTCCGCCACTACGCTGAATGAACACAAAACTTTTCCCATCCGGGCTGAATTGCGGCGAGACATTATAGCTGCCCTCGAAGGTGAGGCGCTGCCCGGCGCCGCCAACTGCCGGCATGCGGTAAATCTGCGGGCTGCCTCCACGGTCCGAGGTGAAAATGATCCACTTGCCATCGGGCGAGAAGTCCGGCTCGGTATCGATCCCAGAACTGTCGCTCCAGCGCTGCAGATTGCCGCCATCGGCGTTGATCAGGTAGAGCTGCGAACGCCCATCGCGCGTCAGGACAATGGCAAGTTTCTTGCCGTCCGGCGACCAGGCGGGCGCGCTGTTGCTGCCCTTGAACGACGCCAGTGCCTGACGGGTACCGGTTTTGAGCGTCTGCACGTAGATGATCGGTTTTTTCTTCTCGAAAGACACATAGGCCAGCCTCTCGCCGTCCGGCGACCAGGCCGGAGACAGGATAGGTTCCTGCGACGCCATTACGGTCTGTGCGCCATAGCCATCCGCATCAGCCACCTGCAGTTCGAAGCGTTTGCCCTCTTTGACGATGTAGGTGATCTGGGTGCTGAACACGCCGACATCCCCGGTGAGCTTTTCGTATATCACATCGGCAATCTTGTGCGCGGTGGCGCGCAGTTGCGCCGGCACGATGGTGTAGCTGAAACCGGCCAGCTGGCTTTGCTTAACTACATCCAGGAGGCGGAAACGCACGTCGATTTTGCCATCCGGACGCGGCGTCATGCCGCCGATCACCAGCGCCTCGGCATTGCGGCTCTTCCAGTCCGGGTAGCGCACTTCGGCGGGCTCGTGCGGCTGGGGCTGGACACCTGCCGTATCCACCATCCGGAACAGGCCGCTGCGCGCCAGGTCGGCTGCGATAATGCCGCTGATGCTCTGAGATTGCGTATTTTCAGCCGCAAACGGCACGATGGCCACGGGAATCTGGTTGCCCGCCCCGCCGGTAATTTCTATCGTAAGCGCGGCATGCACAGGCGCAACCAGCGCCATCACACACACCATCAACATCCACTTTAAATAGCGTTTCATAAATCCTCTCTTGGCTTGAACTTCAGGTGCAGTTCGCGGAATTTGCTGAACAGTCTCGAATCAGGCGGCAGCGGCAGCGGCTGAGCCTTGTAAATGGCCCGTTCCACCGCGCTGTCGTATGCGGCTGAACCGCTGCTCTTGGTCAATTTCAAATGCAGCACCTCGCCGGTCGGCATCAGGGTGACATCGAACTCCGCCTGGGGATTTCCCACCAGATCCGGCGGCAGAATGATGAAGCGCTTGATCTTGGCCTGGATGCGCCCGGTGAAATCGTCCAGCACCTTCTGCCCCGCGGCCTGTTGCGCTGCGATTTCAGCCTTGCGCGCATTTTCCGCTTCAAGCTGCGCCTGCTGCAAGCGCTTCTCTTCTTCCTGCTTCTGCTTCTTGTCCAGTTCCTGTTTACGCTTCTCTTCTTCCAGTTTCTGTTTCTCTTTCTGTTGCTTCAGTTCCTCTTCACGACGCTTCTTTTTCTCTTCTTCCTTTGCCTTGAGCTCGATATCCGCCTTGAGCGGTTTCTGCTCCGGCTTGGGTTCGGGCGGCGCCGGCCTGGGTTTCGGCTCCGGTTTTGGCTTCGGCTCCGGTTTTGGCTTCGGCTCCGGTTTTGGCGCGGGCTCCGGCTTCTTTGGCGGCGGCGCGGCCTTTGCCGGGGCGGGCACTTCGCTCCACAGTTCCACCTCGACGCCGGACGGCACCTGGTTCTGCCAGCTTACGCTGAAGATCATCAGCCCCAGAAACAGCACATGCACCAGCAGCGCCAATACGCCCGCTTTCCACTGGCCCGGTTGTTGGCGTTCAAAGACCACTACTGACCCTTTGGTTTGGCCAGCAAGCCGATTTTCTTGACCTGATTCTGCTGCAGGATATCCATTACGTTCAGGACTTCTTCATAACGCACGTTCTTGTCTGCCGCGATCACCACGGATTGCTCGGGGTTCTTTTCCTGCTTCTCCTTCACCGCCTGCACCAGGTCGTCGCGCGACACTTCCCTCGGCTGCTTGCCGGTTTCCCGGTCGAGTATCAGCAGGCGCTTGTCCTCCTTGATGGAAATTTCCAGCGGCGCGACCGGCGGCTTGAGCGCCTGGCCCACCTGGGGCAGCTCGATCTGGCCGGGGTTGATGAGCGGCGCGGTGATCATGAAAATGATCAAGAGCACCAGCATCACGTCGATATACGGCACGACGTTGATCTGGTTCATCAGCTTGCGCTGGCGTCGCAGGCTCATTATTTCGCCTGCCGCTGCAGGATGTTGGAGAACTCCTCCATGAAACTGTCGAAGCGCGTGGCCAGGCGGTCGATCTCCGAGCTGTAGCGGTTGTAGGCGATCACTGCCGGGATCGCCGCGAACAGGCCCATGGCCGTCGCGATCAGCGCTTCCGCGATGCCCGGCGCGACGTGCGCGAGCGTCGCCTGGCCCACGCTGGACAAGCTGCGGAATGCATTCATGATGCCCCACACCGTGCCGAACAGCCCGACATAGGGGCTGACCGAGCCCACCGTGGCGAGAAACGGTAGGTGGGCTTCGAGCAGGTCGAGTTCGCGGTGATAGGCCGCGCGCATGGCGCGCCGCGTGCTCTCCATCACCAGCGCGATGTCCGTGCCGCTCTGGCGCCGCATCTTGGAGAATTCCTGGAACCCGCCTTCGAAGATGCTTTCCATCCCACCCGCTTCGCGGCTGCCCACTTTCTGGAACAGGCTCTGCAAATCCGAGCCGCTCCAGAAGTCGCGCTCGAACTTGTCGGTCGTCTGCTTCGCCACGTTGATGGCGAACATTTTCTGGAAGATGTACCACCACGACATCATGGAGGCGAGCAACAGTCCCAGCATCACCAGCTGCACCACCACGCTGGCATTGGTGATCAGGGACAGGAAAGAAAGATCTTGGGTAACATTCACGATGATAATTCCATTTTTTTCCTGATGATCTCAGGAATCTCGACAGGTTTGAATGACAGATGGTTCACACATACGATCTTGACCTGCCCGCGTGTCAGCACTTCCTCTCCACGCGCCACGCTCTGGGCAAATTCGATCCAGCTTCGTCCGGCAGCATGCACGCTCACCGTGACATTCAGCAGATCGTTGAAAACGGCGGGCCTGAGATAGCTGATATGCACGTCGCGTACCACGAAAATCACGCCGTGGTCGCGCACCAGGTCGGTCTGCTCGAAGCCGTGGACGCGCAGGAACTCGGTGCGCGCGCGCTCCATGAACTTGAGGTAGTTGGCGTAGTACACCACGCCGCCGGAATCGGAATCCTCGTAATACACCCGCACCGGCCAGACGAACTCACTCATTCCACAGCTCGCCATTGCGGCCGCCCTCCGGCCGCTTGAGGCCGAAATGCAGGTAGGCGCTGGGCGTGGCCACGCGGCCGCGCGGGGTGCGCATCAGGTAGCCCTGCTGGATCAGGTAGGGCTCCAGCACGTCCTCGATGGTGTCGCGCTCCTCGCCGATGGCCGCCGCGAGATTGTCCACCCCCACCGGCCCGCCGCCGAATTTCTCCAGCACCGCCAGGAGCAGCACCCGGTCCATCATATCCAGGCCAAGGGAATCCACGTCCAGCATGGTCAGGGCGGCATCCGCCACCTCCCGGCTGACGTGCCCCTGCGCCTTCACTTCGGCGAAGTCCCGCACCCGGCGCAGCAGGCGGTTGGCGATGCGCGGCGTGCCGCGCGAGCGGCGTGCGATTTCGAACGCGCCCTCCTCGGACAGCCCCACGCTCACCAGCCGCGCCGAACGGGTGACGATGCGCTTGAGTTCCTCGTGGGTATAAAACTCCAGCCGCGCCACGATACCGAAGCGGTCGCGCAAGGGGTTGGTCAGCATCCCGGCGCGGGTGGTCGCGCCCACCAGGGTGAAGGGCGGAAGCTCCAGCTTGACCGAGCGCGCCGCCGGACCCTCGCCGATCATGATGTCGAGCTGGTAATCCTCCAGCGCGGGATAAAGGATTTCCTCCACCACCGGCGAAAGGCGATGGATTTCGTCTATGAACAGCACGTCGTTGGGTTCGAGATTGGTCAGCAGCGCCGCCAGGTCGCCTGGCCGTTCCAGCACCGGGCCGGAAGTCGAACGCAGGTTCACCCCCATCTCGCGCGCGATGATGTGCGCCAGGGTGGTCTTGCCCAGCCCGGGCGGGCCGAACAGCAGCACGTGGTCGAGCGCTTCGGCGCGCTTCCGCGCCGCCTGAATGAAGATTTCCAGCTGGCCGCGCGCTTTCTCCTGGCCCACGTACTCGTCCAGCAGCTTGGGGCGCAGCGCGCGTTCCAGCGCTTCCTCCTGCGGGGAGGAATGGGCGGGGGAAATCAGGCGGCTGGCCGTTTTGAGGTTGTCGGTTTCGATCATGCGCTTTGCCTGCTCATCCCCTGATGCGCAACTTGTTTTCTTCAACTATCCACAGTCGCCCGCATAGATTTTCACCTGTAAACAGGCCGATCAGGCGTTGCATTATTCCCAGCACATGAGATTTATCATGCCGGTCAAGGCGCAAAACCACCAGGCCGTGATAACTCTTGGGCGGATAAGTACGCATGTCGCAAAAATCGGTATCAAGCGTCACCAGAATCCTGGATTCATCCTGGCAGACCGCCGCTATCGCGCTGTCTGGCTGACCACCCAGGCCTTCTTCCAAAACCGTGTCAGTGTCTAAAGCGTGGCCCCTGAGCAATTGCGCAACGTCTACCGGCAAATTTTCGTCAATCTTGAATTTCATGGGAAGTCAGGCCGGCAAGGCAACAAGCTGCTCCCGCGTCAGGTCCGCAGCATAGGCAATGCACGCCTGAATGGATTCACGACTCAGGGAGGGATAGCTCGCCACAATTTCCTCGACTGACAAACCATTCGAAAGATTGTCGAGCACCACCGAGACCATGATGCGCGTGCCTTTGACACACGCCTTGCCGTGGCAAACAGCCGGATCAGTTGTAACAAAATTGTGCCAGTCCATGATTATTCCCCCGTTCACCTCAGCAATGATGCGCCCGCCTTCAGGCATTCGCCACATCCTGTTCAAGCTCTTCCTGATTGAGATCGATCACTGCTACGCCAAAATGGTGAAGTTCCAGCAAAAATTCAACGCGCCCCACGCCTGCCAGTGCAGCAGCCATGCCGGAGGACAGCCGCCGCATCTCATATAACTTGGCCGCCATCGCCATTTTGGCTTCGCGGGTGAATTCCTGCGGCGTGCAATGGATCGCATCGGGCAAATTTTGCGGTACTTCGACAACGATATTCATCGCCTTGCCTCCAAATTCTGACAGGTTAACTGCCTTGGACATACTTCTTCGTTCCATCAAGTCCGACGGTCTTCCTGGGCGAAGACTGTCAGCCCATGGAGAAAATAAGACATCAGCACGGCCAGAAGGACGCCATACAGGAAAACGCCCAGAGCATAGCCACTGCCGGTGATTGCCCAGCAAATAAGTGCGATCACCATCACCCCGGCCAACCGCCATACGGCTCGCTTCAACTTCGGGCGCGCCACCTGTTGCAAGCTTTGAACAACGATGTAGGCAAGATATCCAAACAGGCCTTTCCGGAATCTGGAAAAGACTGCAAGCGCGGTAGCGAGTGGTAAGATGATAGCCACCAGCCAAAGGATGGCCTGTATTCCCGCAAGACTTTTCGTGATCCATCCCAGCCACAAAGCCACGCCCAAAAGCATGCCGGTTAAAACATTGATAATCATTATGGATACTCCTAACATCCTGACCAGTTAGTTGCCTGATCCCATATAACAGAATTTCTGTCTATAAATCCTTCATTGGATTGGAAGGGCGCATAATAATTCGAGTGTTCGGCCACATGTACGTCACTTACCCTGATCTGAATTTTCTTTCCAACTACTTTTTCAATGACACCAGCTACGGCAATTCTTCCTGAACAAGTGACATATGTTCTTTTAATGTTGTTAGCGTGAGGGCCACAAAATCCATCTCCTGAGATTAGATCCCTGATGCCCGTAAATACTTTGCAAACACGTGTACCCACAAGGAGACTAGAGTCATGACTTGCGTCACGAGCACCCCCTTCATCCTGCCCGCATGCCTGAGTGCCATGCGGATATAGTTGTTCGACCTTCAGCCAGCGTTCTCCTGATGCAGTTTGAATTTTCGCTATTGGGCGTTTGACTTCAATAACCAGCCCACAGTTGCTTTCATCACCAGTTTTTAAGGTTTTCTGCCATGCATTTAGATGCGCAGCATCCCTATCTGCGGCCAAGCGAATTCGTTCCTTTTTAGATTCTGTCTCTTCAGTCTCTATTGCGGTTGCTTTCACTAATTTCTCTTTTGCTTTGGGGACCAAATTCTCTGGGTCGTTGGTGGAATACTCCCTAATGAAAGATTGAAGAAAAAAAGATGAAGCTGCAGTCTCGAATGAGCGGCGATACGTAGCCATTCGCTGTTGTTCCGCCTCAGCAGCTTTTTCTTCATTAAACGCAGTAATCTGTTGTTCGGCTGTTGCAACAAGATTATCTGGGTCGTAACCACCCTTAAATTTTCTTACCCAACGCTCTAAATCCGTTATCGATGTTGCTCTAGAGAACGACGAGTGGTAGTCAAAGTCTATAAACATCGGGGTGGCTAAAATATCACCGCGCAATTGTTCAAAATCCTTACTATTGAACCTGTAGTAGTTATATCCCGATATCCCAAATAAATCTGCGCCCGCAAAACTAGTAAGGGCACTAGTACAAGGGGTGTAGCCTTTATTTGATCTTACTTTGCAGTCATACACCTTGCTCCCGTTGGGGGTTGTTCTGCCTGAATCTCTCCATTCCTCGTTTATTTCATAAGCTGGCGTAAGCTCTGGATATCGTAGGATTTCCTGATCCGATAATCGGTCAGGCCTAGTACCACTTATGGAAACAACCCCCCATTTCCCATTCTTCTTGGCGACAACAATATATCCATTTTCATGAGTGTTTATCTGGCTTGCAGTTCTAACAGAGGGGCTCAATTCATGATTGTCATCCGCTCTTACAGAAATGGATAACAAAACCGCCGCAGCCGTAATGCATGCAATTGTAAATTTGGAGGCTATAGACCTGCGAGCCTTTACAGCAGTACGACAATCGTTACACAAAATGTGCACATTTCTAAAAAACATATTTATTGCCATATGACTATTCCCAGATTTCCTGACTCGCCTGTTCACACTCATTTTTGACATCGTAGCTGCTTTGCAGGCTCATCCAGAAATCAGGTGTGGTTCCAAAGAACCGGGCAAATCTCAATGCCGTGTCTGCCGTAATACCGCGTTGCTCATTGAGAATTGCCGTAATCCGGTTGGCAGGCACGTCCAGCGCCTTGGCAAAGGCGTTGGCTGAAAGCTTGAGTTCATCCAACTCATCCCTGAGTATTTCACCGGGGTGTATGGCGCGCATGCCGTTCATGTTCAGGCTGCCCGTGCATGCAGTACTTCCAGTGGATAAGCCCCACTGGCACGGGCTTCCAGCAAGACAAGCTCCACCGCGCTACCATCTTCTGCATAGCTGATATGGGTGTTCCAGCTTTGCGACACTTCGCGGGCAATCGGTTTGTCAGACAGGTGAATGACGAGAATATCGTCTTCATCGAAATAAGTGGTGTGCATGGTGATCTCCTACAAAAGCGTGAAATGATGCATAACCGTTTTAACGACAACACAATCTTCCAACACCAGTACCGCGCATAACAGGTTGTCATGTCGAGCAGGGAATTCCTTGAAGGCCCACAGGTGAGTCGCATCCTTGTAGCGAGTCTCGCCAGCATCAATCACTTCAAGCAACATTAACTCGTTGATGCCTCGTTCGATCATGCGAATTTTTGCATGGTCTGAAATAACTACAAGGCGCTGAAATCGAGTGCTGAACATGCTGCCAAATGTACGGCCCATCAATCGGTTTGTCTATATTTGTGGGCCATCAGGATGCGCTACTCAACTTTTAGATAACAATTTCAGCGCCTGGCGGATGCCGTCGGTCACGCCGGTTTCGGCGGCCAACTGTTTCACCGCCCAGCTTGCTTCCTTGTCATTGTACCCCAGCGCCAGCAGGGCATTGAGGATGTCGCTGCTGGCGGGCACCGGCTTGGCCACCGCGCCCAGCAATGCCGCCCCCGTTTCTCCCGGTGCAAACTTGTCCTTCAGCTCGAGCAGCAGGCGCTCGGCGGTTTTCTTGCCGATGCCGGGAATCCGGATCAGCCGACCGGCGTCCTGCGCCATCACGGCGTGCGACAGTTCATCCACGGACAAGCCGCTGAGGATGGTCAGCGCCAGCTTGGCGCCTACGCCGTTGACTTTCAGCAGCTGGCGGAAGGTCTGGCGCTCAGAATCCGTACCAAAGCCATACAGCAGGTGCGCGTCCTCGCGCACGATGAGCTGGGTAAAGAGCGCCACGCCCTCGCCCAGGGCAGGCAGGTTGTAGAAGGTGCTCATCGGCACATCCACCTCGTAGCCCACGCCCTGCACGTCCAGGAGGATCTGGGGAGGATGTTTTTCCAGCAGTTTGCCGCTCAATCTTCCGATCATATCAACCGTCCATTCTTCACGCGGTAACCCGCTGTCGCCAGCGCCCCCAGCCCCTGCCCGCCATGGGCATGGCAGATGGCGCAGGCCAGCGCGTCCGCGGCATCGGCCTGGGGCGCGCCTTCGAGATGCAGCAGGCGGCGCACCATCTCCTGCACCTGTTCCTTGCCGGCGTGGCCATTGCCCACCACCGCCTGTTTCACCTGCAAGGCGGTGTATTCCGCCACCGGCAGGTCCCGCGCCACCAGCGCGCAGATCGCCGCGCCGCGGGCCTGGCCCAGCAGCAGGGTGGATTGCGGGTTGACGTTGACGAACACTTTCTCGATCGCCGCCTGATCCGGCTGGTAGGTGGCGATCACCTCGCCGATGGAATCGAGGATGGTCTTAAGGCGCTGCGGCAGTTCCCCATCCCCGGTTTTGATGCAGCCGCTGGCAATATAGTTCAACCGGCTGCCATCCTTCTCCAGCACGCCAAAGCCGGTGACGCGCAAGCCGGGGTCGATGCCGAGGATGCGGGTCAACTAGGTCCTAGTCCTCGATCACGGCCGACGTGTAGACTTCCTGCACGTCGTCCAGCGCGTCGAGCGCGTCCAGCAGCTTCTGCATTTTCACCGCGTCGTCGCCGCTGAAGACCGTCTCGTTGTCCGGCTTCATGGTCACTTCGGCCACCTCGGCCTTGAGGCCCGCTTTCTCCAGCGCTTCCTTGACCGCGGCGAAATCGCCCGGCGCGGTGATCACTTCCACGCTGCCGTCGTCGTTGCTGAGCACGTCCTCGGCGCCGGCTTCCAGCGCCGCTTCCATGACCTTGTCTTCATCGGTGCCGGGGGCGAAGATGATCTGGCCGCAGTGCTTGAACATGAAGGCCACCGAGCCGTCGGTGCCGAGGTTGCCGCCATGCTTGGAGAAGGCGTGGCGCACGTCGGCCACGGTGCGGGTGCGGTTGTCGGTCAGGCAGTCGACGATAATGGCCGCGCCGTTGATGCCGTAGCCTTCATAACGGATTTCCACATAATCCACGCCTTCCAGTTCGCCCGTGCCCTTCTTGACGGCGCGGTCGATGTTGTCGGCCGGCATATTCACTTCCTTGGCCTTGTCGATGGCCACGCGCAGACGCGGATTGAAGTTGGCATCGCCGCCGCCCAACTTGGCGGCCACCGTGATCTCCTTGGACAGGCGCGAGAAAATCTTGCCGCGCTTCTCGTCCTGGCGCCCTTTACGATGCTGGATATTTGCCCATTTGCTATGACCGGCCATAAGGTATTCCGTTGTTCTGTTTCAAAAGGTGCAATGGTACCATTTCGGGCATTATTGAAAAAGCCGGAGTCCATCCATGATCACCCCATCCCTGATCGCCAAGAACGACACCCAGGAACTGTTCCTGCTGCCGCAACTGGCCAACCGCCACGGCCTTATCGCGGGCGCCACCGGCACCGGCAAGACGGTCACGCTGCAACTGATGGCGGAAAATTTCAGCCGCATCGGCGTGCCGGTGTTCATGGCCGACGTCAAGGGCGACCTTTCGGGCATCAGCCAGCCCGGCTCGGAAAAGCCCAAGATCGCCGAGCGCATTGCCAAACTGGGGCTCAGCGACTTCACTTTTTCCGGCTGCCCGGTCACGTTCTGGGACGTATTCGGCGAACAGGGCCACCCGGTGCGCGCCACCATTTCCGAAATGGGGCCGGTGCTCCTTGCCCGCATGCTCAATCTCAACGACACCCAAGCCGGCGTGCTGACGCTGGTGTTCAAGATCGCCGACGACAATGGCCTGCTGCTGCTCGACCTCAAGGATTTGCAGGCCATGCTGCGCCACGTGGGCGACAATGCCAAGGACTTCACCACCGCGTACGGCAACATTTCCGCCGCCAGCATCGGCGCCATCCAGCGCGGCCTGATCGCGCTGGAAGCCGAAGGGGCCGAAAAACTGTTCGGCGAGCCGGCGCTGAACATCGACGACCTGATGCAGTGTGATGCCAAGGGGCAGGGCATGATCAACCTCCTCGCCGCCGACAAGCTGATGCAAGCGCCCAAGATGTACGCCACCTTCCTGCTGTGGATGCTTTCAGAGCTGTACGAAAATCTGCCGGAAGTGGGCGATTTGGAAAAGCCCAAGCTGGTGTTCTTCTTCGACGAGGCCCACCTGCTGTTCAACGACGCCCCCCAGGCCCTGCAAGACAAGATCGAGCAAGTGGTGCGCCTGATCCGCTCCAAGGGCGTGGGCGTCTACTTCGTCAGCCAGAACCCGCTCGATATCCCTGACAAGGTGCTGGGCCAGCTCGGCAACCGTGTCCAGCATGCCCTGCGCGCCTTCACGCCGCGCGACCAGAAGGCGGTGCGCGCCGCGGCGGAAACCTTCCGCGCCAATCCCGGCCTGGATGTGGAAGCCGCCATCACCGAGCTGGGCGTGGGCGAGGCCCTGGTCTCCCTGCTCGACGAAAAGGGCCGCCCGCACCCGGTGGAGCGCGCGCTGATCGTCCCGCCGCGCAGCCAGCTCGGACCCGTCACCCCCGAGCAGCGCCAGGCCATCATCCGGCAATCGGTGATCTATGGCCACTATGAAGCCGAAGTGGACCGCGAGTCCGCGTATGAAAAGCTGAAGGCACGGGCTGAACAAGCCCCTTCTTCCGCGCCCGCCAGCGAGTCTGAAGCCGAAAAACCCGCCAGCGGCGGCTGGCTGGACGAAATCGGCGGCATGCTGGGCGGCGGCGGGCGCGGCAGCCGCCAGGGCGTCGCCGAAACCGCTCTCAAAAGCGCCGCCCGCGCCATCGGCTCGCAACTCGGGCGCCAGATCGTGCGCGGCGTGCTGGGCTCTATCCTGGGCGGGAAACGTTAGGGGTCTGGCTGCAAGTGCAGTAAAATCCACGCCTCTTCGCTGCATAATTGATATTTGGCAACTTAATTGATAGAGAGACTATGAAATTTATTGTGAGAACGTTTTTCAGAACCCTGCGCCTTGTTTTGACCCCTTTCATGCTGGCAGGAGAAAAGCTGAGCACCCCGCAAGGCATCGCGCGCCTGCCAGAAGCGCAACAGAAAGTGGACCAGGAATGCCGGAATCTGGCGCTCTACCAGTTCAGGAGCTGCCCCTTCTGCATCAAGGTAAGGAAGGAGATCAGCCGCCTCTCCCTGAACATCGAATTGCGCGATGCGCAGCGCGACCCAGAGCACCGCGAAGCCCTGCTGCAAGGCGGCGGCAAGATCCAGACGCCGTGCCTGAAAATCACCGACGAGCAGGGCAACAGCCGCTGGATGTACGAATCCGGCGACATCATCCAGTACCTGCAGCAGCGCTTTTCCTAGGATTTCGTTCTAAACGCGGTGTTTGGGCGCCCTGCTCAGTTTTGGGAAGCGGCGATTATTTCAGCGCCTTGGCCGTCCTGTCCCACTGGATGGAGCCTTGAGCGAGGTTCCACGACCAGAACACCTTGGTGACTTTTCCGCCAATCCTGTTTTTGCCGATAAAGCCGAGAATTCGGCTATCCACGCCAAAATTCCGGTTATCCCCCAGTACGAAGTAGTTGTCCGCGGGAATCTGCTTGGGACCAAAGCTGGCCATTTCATCACCCATATTGATCGTGCTGATTTCGTTACTGAAAAAGGCATAGGGTTCCACCAGTTTTTTGCCGTTCACGATCACTTCCTTGCCGCGGATTTCGAGCATGTCGCCCGGCCCGGCAATAATCCTGCTGATGACCTGGCCCTCCATGATATTTGTCAGTTGAGCAGTCGTCTTGGTTTTCTTCCCAAGTTCGATTAGCGCAATATCTCCCTTTTCAGGAAAGGCAAGCTTGTTGATGACCAAGACATCGTTCACCAGGATGGCCGGTTCCATGCTGTCGGAGGTGACATAAAAAGCACGGACCACATTTTTTCCGACGAAGAAATCCATAAGCGGGTTCGCCGTAACAAGCAGGAGCAGGAAAATCCCAGCATAAGCCCAAGGTCTGTTGAACCAGGCCAAGCGGTAATCCTCTCGCTGTTCCTTGGCGCTGCGGAAGGCATCCAGCGCGATCAGCACAACGCCGGCGAACGGCACACCGAGCAAGAGAATGCCGACAAACCGGTTCTCCACGTACATGAACGCAATAGCCGCCAGCCACGAGGCAACGATGAGCGTTATATACAGGATGACGCCGCGAGCCAGGTGGCCGGCATAAATCTGGCCCAATCCGGGACAAATTGACATCAGCAGGGCGATTTGCGGCTCACGCCGTTCGCTTTGGGGTGTATGGTTGCCAGTATGCTTATGCTTTTCCATTATGCTTTCCATCTTGAAGAGCGCTTGTTGAGTTCCCCCCGCAGGGCTTAAGGAAGCGCTAATTTATTCCCCAGCCCTGTCATTGCGAGCGTAGCGAAGCAGTCTCAATCCATTGAACTTGATTGCTTACTGGCTGCTTCGTCGCTCCTCTCCTCGTACAGGATTTTAAATTCAATTTTGGTCGAAATCCCGTGGGGAAATGACTATTCATCAGCACTTCCCCAATCATTGCCCAGCCAATCCCTCCCAGCCAGGAAGTCGCTGTAAAGCCTGGCTTCCGCGCTCCCCGCCTCGGGCTTCCAGTCGTAGCGCCATTTGACGATCGGCGGCAGGGACATCAGAATGGACTCGGTGCGGCCACCGGACTGGAGGCCGAACAGGGTGCCGCGGTCGAACACCAGGTTGAATTCCACGTAGCGCCCACGCCGGTAGGCCTGAAAATCCCGCTCGCGTTCGCCGTAAGGCAGGTTCTTGCGCCGCTCCAGGATGGGGATGTAGGCGGGCAGGAAATGGTCGCCCACGCTCTGCACCAGGCCGAAACTGGTGGCGAAATCCCGCTCGTTGAAGTCATCGAAGAAAATGCCGCCGATGCCTCGCGGTTCCTGGCGATGCTTGAGGTAGAAGTATTCGTCGCACCATTGTTTGAAGCGCGGATAATGCGCGCCGCCGAAGGGCCGCAGGGCATCGAAGCAAGTCTGGTGAAAATGCACGGCATCTTCTTCGTAACCATAGTAGGGGGTGAGATCCATGCCGCCGCCGAACCACCACACCGGATCTGCGCCCTCTTTCTTGGCGATGAAGCAGCGCACGTTCATGTGCACGGTGGGCGCATGCGGATTGCGCGGATGGAACACCAGCGACACGCCCATGGCCTCGAAGCTGCGCCCCGCCAACTCCGGACGGTGGGCGCTGGCGGAAGGCGGCAGGTTGGGCCCGAAGACGTGGGAAAAGTTGACCCCGCCGCGCTCCAGCACATCCCCTTCCTCCAGTACGCAACTGGTTCCGCCGCCCCCTTCCGGGCGCACCCATGAATCGCGCCGGAACGCATTGCCATCCACCTGCTCCAGGCGCTCGACAATACTGTCTTGCAACTGAAGTAGATAGTCCTTGACCAGCCGGGTGTCCATACTCATGCTAATAAACCTTAGTTTGAAACCACGGAGGGCACGAGGGAAAGCAAGCCAAGGGCTTTTTTCAGCCTCCACGGGAAATGCAGACGGCGTGCAATCCTTCGTTTTTGCTCGGCGTTCTCGGTTCTAGATTGATTATTGCTGAATCATTTCCTAAGTACCTGGCTCCGTCCATTCGTGGATGGACCAGCGCCGCGTAATCAAGCCGTTGCGGCCGCGGCCACGCTGAACAAGCGCATTGCCGCCCGCGCGCAGGGCTTCGAAATGGCCGGGCGCGAACAGCGGCTTGCCTTCGCGGTAAGGCAGGGTGGAGAGCTCGATGATCCAGGGCTGGACGCCCCCGCTGCGGCGCCCAAATGAAAATTCACAGTCCAGAAACGGCACCATATCTTCGCGCTCCAGCTCCTGCGCTTCGAACAGGTCTTCCAGCGAGGCGGCCTGGCGCGTGAAGCCGGGCCGGTCGCGCACAAACAGGAAATAGCCGCCAACCACCAGCAGGTAGCCCTTGCGCGGCACGATACGGCCATCCGCTTCGGCTTCCTCCAGGAGGCGCAAGGTGATCACGCCACCCTCAACGCCCGCGATTCGACGCCATTTTTCCACCACCGTGCCGTGCATGTTTTCTTCCACCAGCACCTCTCCCTCGAAACGCATGCGGTGGGTGTTGTCACGACCGCGGGTGGGCTGATAGTCGATCTGGCGCCGCCGGTGCAACAGCTCGCCGCCCGCCAGCGTCATGCCGGCGATACCTTGTTGCCGCGCCAGCCAGAGCAGCTCATCGGTGTTGCATTCGGCCAGCGAGGCCTTGCCGGAGAAATCCGGGCGCCCTGCCGGAATACGCAGATCGGCTTGCAAGGCAGAAGTCTGGAGCCAGTAGGCCCGGGTAGAGGCATCCGCGGGCTTGCCTTTGGCTTCCATGGAAATGCGCTGCCAGACCCCAAGAAAGCCTTCTGGAACGGGATCGATCAACGTATC
The DNA here is from genome assembly GCA_964384915.1 of uncultured Sulfuricella sp. GTDB lineage: Bacteria > Pseudomonadota > Gammaproteobacteria > Burkholderiales > Sulfuricellaceae > Sulfurimicrobium. The sequence goes on from CAYLMA010000009.1 coordinate 69,605, forward strand.
GCTCATGGCTTGAAGCCTTTGGCCTGGGCGGCAAAGAATCCGGCTGCTTCGCTCAGGACGCGCTGCACAGCCTGGTTGGCCACCACCACTCCGCCATAGGGGTCATCGCTGGCTGCATTCTCGATGACGTCGAATTCACGCGTTGCGAGAATGCGCCGCCCCGCCACATCGATCAGTTGTGCGCGCAAGGTAAAACGTACCCTGCTTGGCGCAGAAGTAAAATCCTGCTGCAGGCGCACGATTTCGCTATCCAGCCGCAGTTGTGCCGTAACCCCCCCAGCGGCCTGCGACACCGCAGCAAAGGCTCCACTTGCCTCAAGCGCGCGCACCAGTAGCGGTGCAAGCATTTTCTCGGGCGTATCGATCCACTGATTACGCGAAAAATACTCCAGCTCGTGCGCCTTTCTGACATAGGCCATGCGTGGGCTATCGAAACCGGGATGCGCCTTGGGCCGGGTTACCAGCAGCACGGGTGCGCCGTTCGCCGCAGCGGCATGGCCCTGGAATTGCGCCTGCAGCACGTAAGTGTTGAGCGCATCATTCCTGACCGGCTGCAGCGGGCTGCAGCCCGCAACAAAGGCCAATCCAAGCACCAGGACTCCTGCTTTCATCCACTTCATCGCATTTTCCTCATTCTCCCGGGCCGGGCTCATCCGGCTGTTTTCCCAGCAGCAACATGTTGGGGCTGCGCCCCACTTCCTCGCTGACGCGCTTGAGCGTAGCGCTCAGTTCGCGCATTTCAGCCACGGTGCGCTCCAGTTCCGGCACCACGCCTTCCGCCATCTGGTTCATGCCACCGCTGACATCCTTGGCGGTCTTGTTCACCGCCACGCTGGCGCGGGAAGCGTCGCCAGCCATTTTTTCCAGTGCCGCCGTGCTTTTGCTCGCGCGCTCGATCAACTGCGGCAGTTCGGCGCTGGCCTTGGCTGTGTTGTCCATGGTGCGCGCCGCGCCCTTCATTCCGGTTTCAATCGCATCCTTGTTTGCCGCCAGCGTGGCCGCCAGCGTGGACATGTCGGCCATCATGCTGCGGAAGGCGCGCCGGTTGCCTTCATCCAGAACCGCGCTGAGCCCCACGGATACCTGGTTCAGGCTGGAAAGCAGGTCGGTCACCGCCGTGTCCAGCCGCATCAGCAGCGACGGGCCGGTTTTGATGACGGGATGTTTTTCTCCCGGCTTAGCCTTGAGCTCCGGCGAATCGCGGCTGCCGCCGCTGAGTTCGACCTGTGCAATGCCGGTCAGCCCCTGGACCCGCAAAATTGCCACGGTGTTTTCCCGGATTGGCGTGCCATGCTCAATATCGAGTTCGAGGCGAACGCGTTCGCCATTTTCCAGTGAAATACGCCTGACCCGTCCGACCTCGACGCCGCGGTATTTGACCGGCGCATTGAGGTTGAGCCCGGCAACTGATTCTTTCATGTAAGCCAGGTAGGTATCGTAATTTTTGCGGTATTGCGCTGCCCCGCTCAACCAGAGAATGCCGGCCACCAGCGCGACGAACAGCACAACAACGAACAGTCCGACGATGGTGTGGTTTACTTTTGTTTCCACGCTTGCTCCCAAGCCGCCCGGCCACGCGCCCCATGAAAATATTCACGAATAATGGGGTGCTCCGCCTGCGACAATTCTTCCATGGTTCCAATTCCCAGCACACGATTCTCGCCCAGCACGGCTACCCGGTCGGCCACACGCCATAGCAGATCCAGATCGTGCGTCACCATCATGATGGTCAAGCCGAGGGATTCTTTCAAGTTCTTTACCAGTTCATCAAAGCCGCTGGCGCTGAGCGGATCCAGGCCCGCCGTGGGTTCGTCGAGAAACACCAGCTCCGGCTCCAGCGCCAACGCCCTTGCCAGCGCGGCCCGCTTGCGCATGCCACCTGAAAGTTCATTCGGATATTTGGCACCAGCGCCGGCCGGCAGCCCGGTGAGCGCGATCTTCAGCGCGGCAAGTTCATCGATCAGGGCGCTATCCAGCCCGGTATGCTCACGCAGGGGCAGGCCGACATTTTCGAGCACGGTCAGCGAGCTGAACAGGGCGCCGCGCTCGAACATCACTCCCCAGCGGCGGCGCAGGGGCAGTGCCGCCTCGTCATCCAGCCCAAGCACTTCCTGCCCGAACACCTTTATTGACCCTGACAGGGGTTTCTGCAGCAAGATGATTTCACGCAGCAATGTCGATTTTCCACACCCGCTCCCGCCGACCAAGGCGAAGATCTCGCCCTTTCGAACGTTGAGGCTTACGTCCTCATGCACGGACAATGCACCAAAACGCGTGTAGATGCGATCAACTTCGACAACATTCGAAGATTCGATCATCAGATTTTCAGCCAGCTAAAGATTACCGAAAACACGGCATCCATCACGATGACCAGAAAAATCGATTGAACCACACTGACGGTCGTTTGACGGCCTACGCTGTCGGCGCTGCCGCCCACCTGAAACCCCTGGAAACAGCCAACGACGCCTACGATAACGGCGAAAACCAGTGCTTTGCCCAAGCCCACAAGATAGGAAGAAAGCTTGACAGCATCCTCCAACCTGTCCATGAAGTCGGCATAGTTGATCCCAAGCTGGGTCTTGGCCATCACCATCCCCCCCACAATACCCAGAATGTCCGCATAAACCGTTAACAGGGGGACTGCAATAATCAGTGCCAGTATTTTAGGCAGCACCAGAAAATCCATGGGCGCAATACCGATGGTGCGCATGGCGTCGATTTCCTCGGTCACCTTCATGGTGCCGATCTGGGCGGTAAAAGCCGAGCCGGAGCGACCGGCAACGATGATGGCTGTTAGCAAGGGGGACATCTCGCGCAACATGGAAAGCCCCACCAGGTCAGCCACGAAAATGCTCGCACCATAGCGCGCCAGCTGCTCGGCCCCCTGGTAGGAAACCACCACACCCATCAGAAAAGAAAGCAATCCCACGATTGGAAGGGCCTCGAACCCGGCGCTCTGGATATTGTGCAGCAGCGGTCGAATCCTTATGCGGGAGGGCTGTTTAATGAGGCGCAGCGCAGACAGGGCAGCCTCGCCTACGAAGGCGAGCATCATGGCCACCTGTTCCATATGCCCTGAGAATCTGCGTCCCAGCTGCTCCAGCGCTCCAGGCTGGACAGGCTGCGCCGCCATTGAATCTTCCGTACGTGCGACGATCATGCCCAGCAGGGCGGCAAAAGCAGGCCGCAATCCCTGCACTGTCAAACGGCAACCGGCAAGCTCACCTTCTCGCTTAAGTCGATACAGCAGCCACGCACCGGCAGTATCCATGGCTTGCAACTTGGTACAGTCGATCAAAATATCCCTGCCCACTGGCCAACGCTGTGCTGTTAACTGCTGTTTCAAGTGATCGGCAAACTGCAATACCCACGCACCGTGGCAATGTATCGCCCCATCCGCATCTACTACTTCGATTTCAGCCTGGCTGGTTCCATGTATCATGATCCGATTTTGCTTAGCCGGGACCAAAAGATCAAGGTTTTAGCTTAATCAATGGCTGAGATTTCCGGGGGAAGCCATCCATTAAGCATTTTTTCCGCCCAGAATAGTCCAATCACCGTCTTTACATCGGTAATCCGTCCGATGCGCACCCACTCTAGGGCTTCATCCAAGGGTAGGGTGAAAACATCGAGAAATTCATCGGCATCACGCTTATGAATCCCCTCCGTCAACTCCTGCGCGAGAAACAGGCTCATGCTTTCATTGGAATATCCAATACAGGGGTGGATAGTGGCAACATATTCCCACCTTGCGGCGCTATATCCCGTCTCTTCCAGCAGTTCGCGTTGACCACAAAACAAAGCAGATTCACCAGCATCCAGCTTGCCTGCAGGAAGCTCGTAGACATCCCGATTCAGTGGATAACGAAATTGACGCTCCATGACTACTTGCCCATTCGCCAACAGGGGAATGATGACGACCGCGCCCGGATGCAGAATGTATTCGCGTCGGGCCGAGTGACCGTTTGGCAGTTGTACCTGGTCTTCCTTGACATGCAGTAAACCGCCCTGGTAAACAGTTTGGCTGCTTAGCTGATTTTCTGTCAGATCAATTTTAGCCATTTTTTTCCCGTTAAAATTAGACCATGTCAGAGCATTCCGATATGGCTTTCATAGAGGCAAGATTTGTTTGCCTGCAAAAAAGTTGAAGCCTGCCTTTCTGGCACTGGATTTGTCGGTGGACTCTTCAAGCTGAACAGTGGCGCAGTTCAAAATGACCTGATGAAGGACGTTCCATCGGCCAGCCTGTCGAAAGCCTACTCAAGATCCAGGAAGCGCTGGACGTGACGTTCTGTAAAAGCTTTGAAGAGCACTGGCAATCACATCACTCTACGACTTTCCAACCGCTATTCCGCCAGTTTCTGAAATTATGTGAGTACGGAAATGAGGAGATTGCTTACCGCATGCTGTGGCCTGGCATGGCGTATACAACTGAACAGGCTGCTGAAGCGCGGGCCTCGAAGGAAAGCTTCAAAAAAGCAGCGTAAATAAACCGCTATCCCTAGCGCTTTCGCCACAGGTAGCGGTAAGTAAAACCGGGGAACGCAAATACGAGGAATAGGCAGATAGAGATCGCATAAAACTCCCAATTCTGGGAATGGCGAGTCGTCAATTGGCGCTCCAGCAGCACGGCTATCCCGCCCACGATAAAATATAGCACCAGTAATTCAGAAAGTTGCCATGCCAGATGTTTACCGTTCTTCAACGGCATGACCAGCAGCATCCGCTCGGAAATAAAAGGGATGTTTGCAGCTGCAAGTGCAAGCAGCAGTAGGGTCATGCCAGGAATCACAATAGCGAACGTTGAATCGAATAAGCGCACAACGCCATCAATGGCTGGGGAAGAATACCCAGTGCCAGCACGGCCAGACCATTGGTGCTAATCATCATTGCCATATCGCCTTCGGGCCGGATAGGCGCATCATCCTGCGGAGCATCAAAATACATCAATTTGATTATTCGCAGGTAATAGAACGCACCGATGACAGAGAACAGCACAGCAGCCACAACCAGCCACAGGAAGCCCGCTTGCAGGGCGGCCTGCAACACTGACAACTTCGCGTAGAAGCCTACTGTTGGTGGAATGCCTGCCATAGAGAACATGAACAGCAACATCATGAAAGCGTACCAAGGGCTGCGCTGATTGAGGCCCTTGAAATCGTCCAGGTTTTCAGCCTCGAATCCCTGGCGCGACATCAACATCACCATTCCAAAGCCGCCCACGCTCATCATCACATATACAAGAACGTAAAACATCGCCGAGCTATAACCGTTCAAGGAGCCCGAGAGGAAGCCCAGCAGCAGGAAACCCATATGTGAAATTGTCGAGTAGGCCAACATGCGCTTGATGTTGGTTTGTGCGATGGCAGTTATATTACCGATGGCCATGGAGAGGAACGCCATGATTACCAACATGCCCTGCCAGTCCTGAACCAATCCCTGCAAACCTTCAACCAGGAGTCGAGCAACAAAGGCAAATGCCGCGATCTTTGGCGCGGAGCCAATAAAAAGGGTCACAGCTGTAGGCGCCCCCTGATATACGTCAGGAATCCACATGTGGAACGGCACCACGCCAAGCTTGAAGGCCAAGCCCGCAACGACGAACACCAAGCCGAATGTCAACACCACGTGATTGCCAGTGGTGTGCTGTATCACCGTTGCTACCTGATTGATGTTCAGGCTACCCGTTGCACCATACAGCATGGACATGCCATACAAAAGCAAACCGGAAGCAAGGGCGCCAAGGACAAAATATTTCATGGCTGCTTCGGTTGCAAGCGCGGAATCGCGCTGCAAAGCCACCATGGCATAGAGGCTGAGCGATAGCAGCTCAAGGCCCATGTATAGGACAAGAAAGTGATTGGCCGAGATCATGACCATCATTCCCAGCAGGGAGAACAGCGCAAGGGCAAAAAACTCACCACGGAACATCCCGCGCAGGCTGATGTAAGTACGGGAATACACCAGAACAACGGAAACGGCCACATAGCTCATGAGCTTTAGTACATCGCTCATGGCGTCGTCCACAAACATGTTGCTGAAAGTATATTGCGGTACAGCGCTATGGGTAGACACAGTAATCCATGCAGCACCCAGCAGGGTGATCTGAGTCAGCGCATACGTGACAAAACGGTTCTTGGAAGAAAGGAACAGGTCAACGATGAGAATCAACGAGACCATCACCAAGACAAATATTTCAGGTAGCGCGGGGGTCAGGTTGGGCATGGGAAATGTCATGAAACGGCCTTTTACAGTTTACTTTGTGCCACATGGGCGAGCAGATTGTTGACCGAAGCGTGCATCACTTCAGTAAAGGGCAGGGGGTAGAGCCCCATTCCGAGAACTGCCACAGCGAGCAAACCCAACACTAGAAATTCCCGCTTGCTAATATCTTTTAAATGTTCAACATGAGTGTTTGCCACGGGACCGAAGACGACACGTTTGTACATCCACAATGTATAAGCAGCGCCAAAAATAAGCGTTGTCGCAGCCAGGAATCCGTACCAGAAATTGACTTTGACCGCGGCCATAATCACCATGAATTCACCTACAAAACCGCTGGTTCCTGGAAGTCCCGAGTTTGCCATGGCAAAGAGCATGAAGAATGCAGCGAACACAGGCATTTTGTTGGCTACGCCACCATAATCTGATATTTCACGAGAATGCATGCGGTCATACATTACGCCCACGCACAGAAACATGGCACCCGATATGAAGCCGTGAGAGATCATCTGTACCAGCGCACCCTCCATGCCCATATTATTGAAAAGGAAGAATCCAAGGGTCACGAATCCCATGTGTGATATGGAAGAATAAGCAATCAGCTTTTTCATGTCACTTTGCGCAAGGGCCACCAAGCCAATATAGACTACAGCTACCAGGGACAGCGTTATCATGAATCCGGATAGAGCGTGGCTGGCATCGGGAAGAATAGGCAGTGAAAAACGCAGAAAGCCGTAGGCACCGAGTTTCAGCATGATCGCGGCCAGGACAACCGAACCGCCAGTAGGAGCTTCAACGTGAGCATCTGGCAACCAGGTATGCACCGGCCACATTGGCACCTTGACTGCAAACGCAGCAAAGAAGGCAATAAAGATCAATATTTGGACGTTAAGATCAAGTGGCAACCTGTGGTAGTCGAGAATGCTGAAGCTGCCGCCTGACTTGTGGTACAAGTAGATAAAAGCAACCAGCATCAGCAAAGAGCCAAGCAATGTGTAGAGGAAGAACTTAACTGCTGCATACACGCGATTTGGGCCACCCCAGACGCCGATGGCGATAAACATCGGGATCAGCATAGCTTCCCAGAAAACATAAAACAGCACTGCATCCAGCGCGGAGAACACGCCTATCATCAAGCCAGACATGATCAGAAAGGCTGCCATGTACTGCGCAACTTTCTTTTCAATCACATTCCAACCGGCAATCACAACCAACACTGTGGTAAAGGTAGTGAGCAGGATAAACAGCATGGATATGCCATCCACGCCAAGATGGTAATTAATGTTGAAAGTTTCGATCCATGGCGCATTTTCAACAAACTGCATTTCACTGGTCAGGCGATTAAATCCCGTGAAGAGCGGTATGCTAACCAGAAAATTGGCCCCGGAACCGATCAAGGCAATTATGCGGGCAAATTGCGCATTACGATCACTGCCCGTAGCAAGCACCAGCAAGCCCGCCACGATTGGCAGCCAAATAACCCAACTTAACAATGTCGAACCTTCGCTCATAACTTCCCTAAATTACTCTGTCTCATTCCATTAGTTATGAAGACTAGGCGGGCTGGCTCAAACTGCGCAAGCAGAACAGAAAGACAGGCAGCATAATATTCATACAATACAAACGGATTCATCATCTAACGAACAGCGAAACCATCAAAAATACGCCGATGATCATGGCAAAGGCGTAATGGTAAATATAGCCGGACTGCACATGCCTGATCAGCGAGGAGAACCAACCCACCAAACGTGCAGTGCCATTTACGAACAAACCATCAATCAACCATACATCGCCAACACGCCACAGAAAACGCGCAAGCAACCGTGCACCGCCTGCAAAGAAAATATCGTTGAAGGCGTCAAACCCGTATTTTTTCTCCAAAATAGTGGAAACCAGAGAGAATCTTGCCTTGATTACCGCCGGCAGTTCAGGACGGCGGATATACAGATACCAGGCAGTTCCAGCGCCGCCGATGGCAAGCCAGAATGGAAGAGTTGTCAGCGCGTGCAGCATCATCCCCCAAACGCCGTGAAATTCTGCAGCCATATGGTGCAGGGCCGGATGAGTATCGGAAATATATATAGTGTCGCCGAAGAAACCACCGAACAGCATCGGCCCGATAAACCAACCTGCAGCGATGGATGGTATGGCAAGCAGTAGCAAGGGCACGGTTACAACCCATGGAGACTCGTGCGGTACGGCCGGGCCGTGATGCCCGTGGTCGTCATGATGGCCGTGACCGGCGGCAGGCGCATGGCGGAAACGTTCCTCGCCGTGAAAAGTGTAGAACACCAGTCGGAAAGAATAGAATCCCCCGATGAAAACACCGGCAAGAATAGCAAAGTATGCAAAGCCGGCCCCGGGAATCGTTGAAAGCCCGACCGCCTCGATTATCGAATCCTTGGAGAAGAAACCAGCGAATGGGGGCAGGCCTGCATTGGCAATCGCGCCGATGAGCACAGTCAGATAAGTGATCGGCATGTACTTACGCAGCCCCCCCATGAAGCGCATATCCTGCTGGTGATGCATGGCCATGATCACGGAACCGGCCCCCAGAAACAGTACTGCTTTGAAGAAAGCGTGAGTCATGAGGTGGAACATTGCAGCAGAATATGCCGATGCACCCAGTGCCACGGTCATGTAGCCAAGCTGCGACAAGGTTGAATAAGCAACTACGCGTTTAATGTCAGTTTGAACGATGGCAATCAGAGCCATGAATAATGCGGTAATTGATCCAATGACGATGACGAAAGACAGCGCAGCTTCGCTCAACTCAAACAGTGGAGACATGCGCGAAACCATGAAAATACCTGCAGTCACCATTGTTGCTGCGTGAATCAACGCAGATATCGGTGTCGGGCCTTCCATGGAATCCGGCAGCCACACGTGCAAAGGAAACTGAGCCGATTTACCCATGGCTCCAATAAAGAGAAGGATACAAATTACCGTTAGCAGGCTCCAAGTTTCGCCGGGCAGCAGACTTACGCCCAGAGAAGACATTTCTGGCGCCATCGAAAATACTGCTGCGTAATCCAGTGTGCCAAAGTACGCCAGCACCATGCCAATACCAAGCAAGAAGCCAAAGTCGCCAACGCGGTTGACAAGGAAGGCTTTCAAATTTGCATATGTGGCCGTCGGCTTGGTATACCAGAATCCGATCAGAAGATAGGATACCAAACCGACCGCTTCCCAGCCGAAGAAGAGCTGCAGGAAGTTGTTGCTCATCACCAGCATCAGCATTGAGAAGGTAAATAGAGAGATGTAGCTGAAAAAACGCTGATAACCCGGATCCTCAGCCATATAGCCGATGGTGTAGATATGGACCATTAGTGAAACAAAGGTCACCACCACCATCATCAAGGCTGATAATTTGTCAATCAGGAATCCGACTTCAAACCGAATTTCACCCGAAGTCATCCATGTATACACGCTGCCGTTGAAAACGTGCCCGGCAGACACATCCTGAAAAATGACAACAGAAGCAATGAATGAAACGGCGACACCCACAATCGTTACCCAGTGCGATAGCGCGCGGCCGATATACTTGCCGAACAAGCCAGCTATCACCGCCCCTACGAGGGGCGCCAGAGGCACGAGCAGATATAGTTTTTGCATTTCGGTCATGGTTCTTATCGGCTGTCAGATGTCTTGTGCAAGCACTGACGCTTATCCCTTCAAATGGTCCAGATTTTGCACGTTAATCGTACGCAGATTGCGGAATAGCACTACCAGAATTGCCAGTCCGATGGCAGCTTCTGCTGCAGCCACGGTCAGAATGAAAAACACAAATACCTGCCCTGCAGTATCATTGAGGTAATGCGAAAACGCGACAAAATTCATGTTTACCGCCAATAGCATCAGTTCGATGGCCATTAACAGCACAATCACATTTTTTCGGTTAAGAAATATCCCCAGCACGCTGATGGCGAACAAAATGGCGCCGAGTACCAAGTAGTGGGATAGCGTCAGCACGAGTGAGTCCTCAAGATTGTTTCTCCATTTGCTCTGTAGATTCCGGTTTCTGCCTCAGCTTATTGTCAGCTGCTACAGGAATGATGCGTAGGCGATCATTACGTCGTACCGCTATCTGCTGGGCTGAATCCTGATATTTCGTATCCTTGCGGCGACGCAGTGTTAGCGCTATGGCGGCAACAATCGCCACCAAAAGGATCACTGAAGCGATTTCAAACGGGTATACATACTCGGTATATATCAAGCGCCCCAATTCCTTGATATTGCTGTATTCCGGGCCATGAATTACCGGCGACACACCGCTTCCATTCGCCCAGAAATTTCGACCGGCAACCACCACCGCCATTTCTGCTGCCATCAGTACGGCCACCAGCAAGGCAAAAGGCAGGTTATCCCAGAAACCCTCGCGCAATGTGTCGTAATTGATATCCAGCATCATTACCACGAATAGGAACAGCACCATCACAGCCCCTACGTACACCAGCACCAGCACAATGGCTAGAAACTCGGCCTGCAGCATGATCCACAGCGCTGCAGCGGTAAAAAAAGCCAACACCAGAAACAGTGCCGAGTGCACCGGGTTGCGCGCAGTCACCACACGTGCTGAAGCAACCAGCAAAATTGTGGCAAAAAAGTAAAAGATCAGCGTTTGCGCATTCATTAACTGAATCCTGTCAAAAAACTAGCGATATTTCGCATCTGCAGCCCTGTCCTTTGCGATTTGTGCTTCATGTTTATCGCCAACTGCCAGCAACATCTGTTTTGTGTAGTAAAGATCGCCACGTTTTTCACCGTGGTAATCGAAAATCCGGGTCTCCACGATGGAATCCACGGGGCACGATTCCTCGCAAAATCCACAGAATATGCACTTGGTCAGATCGATGTCGTAGCGTGTGGTACGTCGTGTACCGTCGGCACGCTCTTCCATGTCAATCTGAATAGCCATGGCCGGGCAAACAGCTTCGCAAAGTTTGCATGCAATGCAGCGCTCTTCTCCATTTGGATAGCGGCGTAATGCATGTAGGCCGCGGAAACGAGGCGACATCGGAGTACGTTCCTCGGGATACTGCACAGTGATCTTGCGCGCAAACAAATACCGACCAGTCACGGCCATACCCTGAAGCAACTCGATCAGTAGCAGACTCTTGAAGAATGCAGTTAGGCTTTTCATCATTTCGATTTAGTCTTGCTCTTCAGTGGAACAAATAACCCAGCGGGGTCTGCATCATGGCGCCTACAAACAGCAGCCACACCAGCGTCACTGGAATGAAAACCTTCCAACCCAGACGCATGATCTGGTCATAACGGTAACGGGGGAACGTTGCCCGGAACCACAAGAACAGGAATAGCACGAAACATATTTTCGCAATCAGCCAGAAGAAACCGGGAATCCATGTAAATGGAGCGACATCGAATGGCGGCAACCATCCTCCCAGGAACATCAGTGCCGTCAGCGTAGCGACCAAGATCATGTTCGCATATTCAGCGAGGAAAAATACCGCAAATGCCATACCGGAATACTCAGCATGGAAACCGACGATCTCTGATTCACCTTCAGCAACGTCAAATGGTGCTCGGTTGATTTCTGCCACCGAGGAAATCAAGTACACCAAAAACATCGGAAACAAGGGCAACCAATACCAGCTAAAAAAACTGGAGCCCTTTTGCGCATTGACAATTTCGACCAGATTCAGACTCTGCGCTGCCATCAGCACTCCTACAAGAGCAAAGCCCATTGCGATTTCATAAGATACGATTTGGGCTGCCGAACGCATGGCACCCAGAAATGGATATTTTGAGTTCGAAGCCCAGCCGGCAAGCACTATTCCATAAACGCCCATGGAAGTTATGGCCATAATGTAAAGCAGGCTGGCGTCAATGTTTGCCAAAACCAGTTCCGGTGAGAAAGGCACTACGGCCCAAGCCGCCAGCGCCGGCGCCATCGCCAGAACCGGACCGAGCAGGAACAGTTTTTTATTGGCGCCGCTGGGAATGATGATTTCCTTCATCATCAGCTTCACGCCGTCGGCAATCGGTTGCAATAGTCCCAGTGGCCCTACTCGATTAGGCCCAATGCGTACCTGCATGTAGCCGATCACCTTGCGTTCTGCATAAGTAACATAAGCCACAGCCAGCAGTAAGGGACCGACAATGGCGATGATTTTCAACAGCGTCCACACCACCGGCCATGCGGGGCCCAACAGGGATTGAAAGAATTCCATCAGATCAGGCCTTCTCTACCACAATTTCACCAAACATCGCACCGAGGCCGGCTGTCAGAGGATGCGCAGCAGGCACCCGCGCACAGCCCAATGGCAGTTTGTCGTCGCGCCTCGCGCGCATCAGCGCGCTTCCCTCACCTTGGCGCACCATTGCCATGCTGCCGTTATCAAGCTGCAGCTGAGCCATCAATACACCGTTCATTGCCACTTCCGGCGTAGCTCCATCTGCAGTACGCTGCAACGAATCCGCGCGCCTAACCAAAGCATCAGCCTGATAAATCGGCACTTCACCGATTCGCTGCACACTGCCGCTTCCCACAGCCAGAGTGACATCACCCAAGCTCTGCAACTGATTGTTGCACGCTGCTCGCAAAGATTCTTTATCTGATCCAAGCATATCTGCGCGCACCTCTTCCGAGCTGTTGTAATCGAATCCGTGCAGATTGAACATATTACCCAGCACGCGCATCACCTTCCAGGCCGGGCGGGCTTCACCGAACGGCTTGACCACGGCGTTAAAGCTTTGAGCGCAGCCTTCTGTATTAACAAAAGTTCCTGAAGTCTCGGCAAACGGTGCAATCGGCAGCATTACGTCAGCGTAATTCATGGCCTGATGTCGATAGGCACTCATTGCTACCACTAACTCGGCATTGTCCATTGCTTTTGTAGCGAGCTGCGGATCATGACAATCCAATTCAATCTCCGTATTCAGCAACAAATATGCAAGGCGAGGGCTACGCAGCATTTCAGCGGCATTCAAGCCCACTGTTGCAGGTTTACCCATAGGGCCGGCAAATGGCACCGCACCGGCAAGATGAGCGCCAACACTATTCGCAGCCTCTCCCATCACACCCAGGGTTGCACCGGATACGCGTGCAATCTCCTGAGCGAGAGCATGCACTTCACTGTAACGGGGGTGATGCAAGGCAATATTACCTAGCAGCACAGAGGTTTTGTTTCCTGATGCCAAACTTGCAGCAATTGCCTGCGCAGATGAAGTCACTGCAAGATCAGCGACATTTTGAGGCGCGGCTATCTGTTTGATCTCCGCGAGCGCTTTAAGCACTTGTCCCAATGAATTCTGCATCTGTGCGGGAGACACGATTATTTTATTGGCCACTCGGCACAACAGGTCATCATCAAGCGGATTCAGAAAATTCAGTTCCGCTCCAGCCTTGACTGCCTGGCGCAGGCGATGCGCGAGCAAAGGATGATCCTTGCGAAGATTACTTCCTATCACCAGTACGCAATCCAGTTCCTGCACATTGACGATGCTTTGCCCCAACCAAGGCGCACCCCGAGAGGAGCTATCTGCAGAGAAATCAGCTTGGCGAGTACGGTGATCCACGTTACCACTACCCAAGCCACGGACAAGCTTCTGCATCAGGTACAACTCTTCCAGCGTGCTATGCGGAGTCGCCAACGCGCCTATCTGGGCCGCACCATGATCGTCTCGAATGCGCTTCAGTCCGTTGGCCACATATTCCAGGGCAGTCTGCCAGTCACATTCCTGCCATTCGCCGTGACGCTTGATCATGGGCTGAGTGAGACGCTGCTCGGAATTCAGGGCTTCATAGGAAAAGCGGTCCTTATCGGAGAGCCAGCACTCATTGATCAACTCATTCTCACGAGGAACAACACGCATGACACGATTGTTCTTTACATGCACAGCAAGATTGGAACCCAGACTGTCGTGGGGACTGATTGATGCGCGGCGGGTGAGCTCCCATGAGCGCGCTGTGTAACGGAAGGGTTTGCTGGTGAGCGCTCCCACCGGGCACAAATCGATTATGTTGCCTGAAAGTTCTGAATTAACAGTGCGCTCGACAAAAGGCATGATTTCGGAGTGTTCGCCGCGCCCTGCCTGGCCAAGTTCCATCACGCCTGCAATTTCCTGACCGAAACGTACGCAGCGAGTACAGTGTATGCAGCGCGTCATGTCAGTGGAAACCAGCGGTCCCAACTCCTTGTTGCTTACAACCCGTTTTTCTTCTTCATAGCGTGAGGCGACGCCACCAAAGCCAACTGCCAGATCCTGCAACTGACACTCGCCACCCTGGTCGCAAATCGGGCAGTCCAGCGGATGGTTAATCAGCAAAAACTCCATCACACCTTTTTGGGCGCGTATAGCCGACTCGGAACGGGTCAAGACTTTCATGCCGTCAGTCACAGGCGTAGCGCAGGCAGGCAAGGGCTTGGGTGCCTTCTCAACTTGCACCAGGCACATGCGACAGTTAGCGGCAATGGATAGTTTTTTGTGATAACAAAAGTGGGGGATATGGATACCCGCCTGACGTGCGGCATCCATTACAGTGCTGCCGTCCTTTACCTCGATCTGCTTGCCGTCTATTTCGATGTGAGCCATGTTAGAGATCAGTTTTCAACTTTTTCAAACCATGCACTTCTTGTGCTCGATGTGATACTCAAATTCATTACGATAATGTTTGAGCATCCCCTGCACCGGCATCGCAGCAGCGTCACCCAATGCACAGATAGTACGACCCATGATATTGCTTGTTACAGAATCCAGAAGGGCCAGGTCTTCCGGCTTGCCCTTGCCGTGTTCGATACGGTGCACAATGCGATACAACCAACCCGTGCCTTCTCTGCATGGTGTGCATTGACCACAGGATTCCTCGAAATAGAAATATGAGAGACGTTCCAGCGCCTTCACCATGCATACCGTCTCATCCATCACTATCACCGAACCGGCGCCCAGCATGGAACCAGCTTTGGACAAGGAATCGTAGTCCATGGTGCAATCCATGATGATCTCCGCAGGCAGCACCGGCACTGAGGATCCGCCAGGTATTACCGCTTTGAGCTTGTGGCCGTTACGCACACCTCCAGCCATTTCCAGCAACTCCGAAAAAGGCGTCCCCATGCCGATTTCGAAATTACCTGGATTATTGACATGCCCTGAAACGGAAAATATTTTGGTGCCGCCGTTATTTGGCTTGCCCAACTCAAGAAACTTCTGCCCGCCGTTCCGGATAATGTAAGGAATGCTGGCGAATGTTTCGGTGTTGTTGATAGTAGTGGGCTTGCCATAAAGACCAAAACTTGCAGGAAATGGTGGCTTGAAGCGTGGCTGGCCTTTTTTGCCTTCGATGGACTCAAGCAGCGCCGTTTCTTCGCCACAGATATATGCCCCATAACCGTGGTGCGCATGCAAGTTAAAACAAAAGTCACTTCCAAACAGGTTCTCGCCCAGGAAACCCGCGGCACGCGCTTCCTCAAGCGCCTCCTCGAAGCGTTCGTAAGCTTCCCAGATTTCACCATGGATATAGTTGTAACCCACTGTAACGCCCATGGTATAAGCGGCTATCGCCATCCCTTCAATTAGCTGGTGTGGATTGTAGCGAATGATATCGCGATCCTTGAAAGTACCGGGCTCGCCCTCATCAGTATTGCATACGATGTATTTGTCACCCTGGAAGTGGCGCGGCATAAAGCTCCACTTGAGGCCCGTCGGGAAACCCGCACCACCCCGACCACGCAGGGCGGAGATTTTGACCTGATTGATTATTTCCTCAGGGGGCATTTTTTCCGTAACAACCTTTTTGAGCGTTTCATAGCCGCCCGTGCCGAGGTAACTTGAGAGTTTCCACGACTCTGGCTGATGAATGGAGTGAAAGATGACTTCATTGGCCATTATTCGAGCTCCGACAAAATCTGATCTACTTTTTCGGGGGAAAGGGAACCACACATGCGCTTGTTGTTGACCAGGAACAGCGGGCCTTCGCCACAGGCACCCATGCACTCTCCTTCTTTGAGTGTAAAGCGACCATCACCAGTCGTCTCGCCAAAACCGATTCCAAGCTTCTTCTTCATATGCTCAGCAATTCCCTCTGCACCCATCAGCGTGCAGGAAAGATTGGTGCATACCGTGATCTTGTATTTACCGACCGGATGCATTTCATACATGTTGTAAAAGCTGGCCACCTCGTAAACAGCCACTGACGCCATGCCGAGATAATTCGCCACAAAGTCCATGACTTCGGTCGATAGCCAGCCCAACTCATCCTGGGCAATGCGCAACGCGGACATCACCGCGGAATTCTTCCGTTCCGCAGGGTATTTGGTGATTTCGCGGTCAATTTTCGCTAGGGATTCTTGGCTTAACATTCTTTATGTTCTTTTAATGGAGAGGAGAAACGATAACTACAGGACAAATACAATCTGCTTCATGAACTTCCATCCTGTCGGCTCCATTTCCCTGTCTATTTTCGACTACCTGTCAATTTCACCGAACACGATATCCATCGTACCCATCAGCGCCACTACGTCTGCAATCATGTGTCCGCGCGCCATTTCGTCCATGGCCTGCATATGGGCAAAACCTGGCGCACGTATCTTTAAACGGTACGGCTTGTTGGCGCCATCGGAGACCAGATAGATGCCGAATTCACCCTTTGGATGTTCGATCGCGCAATAAGCTTCTCCAGCGGGCACATGCATACCCTCACTGAAGAGCTTGAAGTGATGAATCAACTCTTCCATGTTGCTCTTCATGGATTCGCGATTAGGCGGCGCTATCTTGTGGTTTTCCGTAATCACCGGGCCCGGATTCTTGCGCAGCCAGTCTACGCATTGCTTCATAATGCGATTTGACTGGCGCATTTCTTCCATGCGAATAAGGTAACGATCATAGCAATCGCCGTTCACACCAACGGGTATATCGAAATCCAGTCTGTCATAAACCTCATAAGGTTGATGCTTGCGAAGGTCCCACACCACGCCGGAACCGCGCAGCATTGGGCCCGTCAACCCCTTTGCCAGAGCGCGTTCAGGCGTAATCACCCCAATACCCACTGTGCGCTGCTTCCATATGCGATTATCGGTCAGTAAGGTTTCGTATTCGTCCACATAGGCAGGAAAGCGCTGAGTAAAATCCTCAAGGAAATCCAGCATCGAGCCCTGGCGGTTTGAATTCATGAACTTGATATCGCCAGCATTGTGTTTTGGCATTTTTGCCAAATCATACTGTGGCATGCTATCCGGCAGATCACGGTAAACGCCACCCGGCCGGTAATAGGCAGCGTGTAGCCGCGCACCCGAGACAGCTTCGTAGCAATCCATCAGATCCTCGCGTTCGCGGAACGCGTAGAGAAACATGGTCATTGCGCCGACGTCCAGCGCATGCGCACCTATCCACAACAGATGATTGAGAATACGGGTAATCTCGTCGAACAGGACGCGGATATATTGCGCCCGGATCGGCACCTCCAGTTGCAGCAATTTCTCGATCGCCATCACATAGGCGTGTTCATTGCACATCATGGACACGTAATCGAGGCGATCCATGTAGGGGACGGACTGGAGAAATGTCTTGTGCTCAGCCAGCTTTTCCGTACCGCGGTGGAGCAAGCCTATATGCGGGTCGGCGCGCATCACCACTTCGCCGTCGAGCTCCAGCACCATGCGCAGCACACCATGCGCAGCCGGGTGCTGCGGGCCAAAATTTAGGGTGTAATTTCTGATTTCAGGCACTGTAACTATCCTCGCGCAGGGTACGCGGCACCAGCACCCGCTCTTCAACCGTCACCGGCTGGTAGATCACTCGATGCTGATCGGGGTCATAACGCATTTCCACGTTGCCGGAAAGCGGAAAATCTTTGCGGAAGGGGTGACCGATAAATCCGTAGTCAGTCAGGAGGCGGCGCAAGTCATCATGCCCTTTGAACACGATGCCATACAAATCGAAGCATTCCCGCTCATACCAGTTTGCGGCAGGCCAGATATCCATCACCGAATCCACCAGTGGAAAATCGTCATCCGGAGCGAACACACGCACGCGCAGGCGCTGATTTAGGCCGACAGACAATAGGTGATATACCGCCGCGAATCGCCGCCCGTCCCATTGGCCATGACCGTAATCGCTGTAGTCCATACCACAGACATCACATAATTGTTCAAAGCGCAAATCGGGATGGTCGCGCAAAACCAGCGCCGCCGAAACCCAATCCGTATCCTGAACCACCAGGGTCAACTCGTCCAAACGTTCGGCAAGGGTAAAAACCTTACCAGCAAGCGCGTTCTGCAGTGAATTGGCAAGACCGTTAAGAAAAGCGTTCATGAATGTAGATTCTTATTTTTTTATCGTGCGATGGTATTGGTGCGGCAAACCTTGCCTTGCAACTGGATCAGTCCATATAACAATGCTTCAGCGGTGGGCGGACAACCGGGCACATATACATCGACAGGGACAATGCGATCACAGCCACGAACCACCGAGTAAGAGTAATGGTAATATCCACCACCGTTGGCACAGGAACCCATCGACACTACCCAACGCGGCTCCGCCATTTGATCGTACACCTTGCGCAATGCAGGCGCCATCTTGTTAGTCAGGGTCCCCGCCACGATCATCACATCGGACTGGCGCGGGCTAGGACGAAAAACAATCCCAAAACGATCCAGATCATAACGCGAAGCACCAGCCTGCATCATTTCTACCGCGCAACAGGCCAAACCAAAAGTCATGGGCCATAGCGACCCCGTGCGCGTGTAGTTGATGACAGTATCGAGGGTGGTAGTTACAAACCCCCTCTCAAAAACGCCTTCTATTCCCACTCGAGGGCCCCCTTCTTCCACTCATAGATGAAACCCACCACCAGGATAGCAAGAAAGATCACCATAGCCAGATAACCGAACAAGCCGATCTCTTCGAGCACGACAGCCCAAGGGAAAAGAAAGGCAATTTCCAAGTCAAACAGGATGAAAAGAATGGCTATCAGGTAGTAACGCACGTCAAACTTCATACGCGCATCCTCGAAGGCTTCAAAACCACATTCGTAGGGGGAGAGTTTTTCGCTATCAGGACGATGCGGCGCCAATATAAAACCAGCCACCATCGGCCCCACGCCAACCAAGAGACCTACTGCAACGAACATGAGGATTGGAAAATAGCTTTCCAACATTTTGCAGCTCCATGAACAGCGCAACGATTCAAGAGAGGATCCCTAACGCAACAGACATCGCCACGCCCAAACCCACATTAACCAAAGCTTTTATAGATTCTATTTATTATACCGTAAAATTTATTTCGGTATAAGATTTTTATATGGTGCCGATGAGCAGACTCGAACTGCTACGGCTTTCGCCACTACCCCCTCAAGATAGCGTGTCTACCAATTTCACCACATCGGCATTGCATTTTGATAACGCCAGAAAAAGCGCATCTCATCAAACTTTTAGTTCGGAATATCCTTGGCTTTCGAAGCAGGGCCAGCTGGGGAGGCAGGCTGAGTTACCGGCAAAACCTGCTTCTGGCTTTCCATCACACCCACTGCCTTGCTTTTGGATCCGGAAAAATAAGTCAGGGTCATGCTGGTCACAAAAAAAACAGTCGCCAGAACAGCCGTTGCGCGACTAAGGAAATTTGCGGATCCAGTAGAACCGAACAAACTCCCGGAAGCTCCACTGCCAAAGGCGGCACCCATATCAGCGCCTTTACCGTGCTGCATCAGCACCAGGCCAACAACCCCAAGCGCTACCACCACATGAACGATCCAGACCACTGTTTCCATTTAAACCAAACCTTCTTAATTCCAAATTAACCCTGCTGGGCAGCACGGCAAATTGCTACAAACTCATCCGCACTGAGAGCGGCACCGCCGATCAGTCCGCCATCTATATCCGGCATAGAGAACAATTGTGCCGCATTAGCCGCCTTTACGCTACCCCCATACTGAATTATCAGCCCTGCGGCAACCTCTTTACTGGCTGCGGCCACTTTACCCCGAATAAAAGCGTGCACCGCCTGCGCCTGCTCGGGCGAAGCCGTCTTTCCAGTGCCGATCGCCCAAACCGGCTCATAAGCAACAATAGACCTTGCCAAGCCGGCGATCCCCGCCACGGCCAGGACTGCGTCCAACTGGCGCGCCACAACCTGCTCGGTAATATTGGCTTCGCGCTCATCCAGAGTTTCTCCCACACACAGAATAGGCGTCAACCCCGCCTTCTGAGCGGCGACAAACTTGGCTGCCACCGTCGCATCATCCTCACCATACAACGCACGACGCTCGGAATGGCCAACCAGAACGAATTTGCATCCAAAATCCAGCAACATGGAGGCAGACACCTCTCCGGTAAAGGCGCCCTTTTCCTGCTGGCTCACATTCTGCGCGCCCCAGGAAATATTGCTGCTCTGCAGGGCGGACTGCGCCTGGAACAAGTAAGGAAAGGGAACGCATACCGCACAGGAAGCGCGGTCCAAATCAGCCAACTGAGGAATGATGGCATCCAGCAGCGCCTTGTTCTCGCTCAAACTGCCATGCATCTTCCAATTACCTGCAACCAGTTTCTTGCGCATCCCTTGCCCCTTGTCCACTAATTGCGCGCATGTTACCTTTTAAGCCTTATGCGGTCAAACTCTTGGGCACGCCCCAATTCAATTTAGAGTCTCTATTCATGGATCAAAACAGAGTTAAGCTCTGCGTAGAACAACTTTGCGAGAAGGGGTGCACGGATGTGCTGGATACTATTATTGCCCTTGAAAAGAATCAGGCCGTAGCAGAAACACTCAACTTGAGCAGCGATGAAATCCTGGCTGTCCTGTCCGAGCTAAAAAGCATTATGGCCATCTACCGCGAATGATTTCCTAAGACAGGCCGTTATTTACGCCTGCGGCGCCCTTCGTAGGCCGCGATCTCCTTGATCACACTCTGAAAGGGTACATTCTGCATGCTGCCGAAACGACGCTGAACCTCACCTACCAGCGCATGGATATTTTCCACCACGCTTGCCTCTTGGCAAAACACGCGTTGAACTCCGAGCAGGCCGCCGCACTGAACTTTGATTTCCTTTGCGTGCGGCAAGGGTTCGCCCGGATGAGGGTGTTTGAGAACGAACAAGGCATTCTGATGCAGCAATCCATGCAAAGTAAGGCAATTCTCCCGCGCCAAAGGAGTCTCGCAAGCGACCGCCTCACGTTCCGCGATGTTTAATTTTTGCGCCTGGCCACACTCGGCACAACGGCTCAGAATCGCCTTCTCGAAGGGGCACGAAAGCCTCGCCCTCTCGTCGTAGGTGGCTTTGTAAGCGTCCTCATTCAGCACAGCCTAATAATCCTCTCCAGTCATGGGCTGAGGCTCCCGCTCCTGATTCAACAAGTCCTCTGCCTGCAGCTGATTCTCGCCGAACATGACCTTGATTGAAGTTTTAGCATCCGCCGCCAGTCCCTGCCGCAAGCCCTTGGCATGGGCGCTTGCATCCTTGAAGGCTTCGAATTGTCCAGCAGGCTCAAACTGCTTGAAGGGGAAAGTAGTTACTTTGTATACAAAATAGGGCATGGTCTCTCCAGAATTTATCCAAACTTGCCAATATGTAAGGGCAGACTTGAGGCAAATCAAGGTTAATTTTTACAGACAAGTGAAGAATTAGACACGGTCCAGTTCTTTGGGTAGAATTTTATATATGAAAATGTCTGAATACTCACGTGACAATATAGTTGATCTGCTGCGGCAACACGGCATCAACCCCACTCACCAGCGGATCGAAATTGCTCATGCGCTGTTTTCGCATCATGGCCATTTGTGCGCAGATCAGGTGATGTCCATCACCAACGCCAAACACAGCGAAACTTCCAAAGCCACGGTTTACAACACGCTCAACCTGTTTCTGGAAAAGAAAATGATCCGTGAAGTGATCGTGGACCCAAGCAAGGTTTTCTACGATCCCAACACCTATCCTCATCACCACTTTTACAACACCGCTACCGGCCAATTAACCGACATTGATGTCGAGGACATCGGCCTCACTGGTCTTCCTCAATTGCCGCCGGGACTGGTGACTGAGGGCGTGGACATCATTGTTCGCGTCCGTCCCAGCGTTTAGCCTGGCGGCTTCCTAGACGTTTCTTCCCGGGAGTGCGCGCAAGAATTCCATGCGCAAGTGCTCACTCTCCCGGAAACAGCCGGTAAACGCCTGCGTATAGACGCGCTCATCGCCTCGCCGATCCTCGCCCAGCAGCAAACACAACTGCTCGGCCTCGATCACGCACGCCGCGCCTTTCGCATGACCGAAGCGCACCAGAGCCTCCGCAATATCGCGCGTCATCCACTCCTGATACGTGAAGCGATGCCCGATGGCATCTACCAGCCGCGCGATGCGGCCAAAACCATGCAGACGCCCGCCTGGCACATAGGCTACGTGCGCCACGCCACGAAATGGCACCAGATGGTGTGGGCACACCCCATGCACGGCGATGCCGCGCACCACCACCATATCCTCACGCGCATCTTCGAAACCCTCGCCCAGGACCGTCGCGGGATCGAGATCATAGCCCCCCAGCAGGCGCTTTTCCCATAACTCACGCACGCGCTTGGCCGTCTTCCCGGTATGCGCCGATTCCGGTGACACGCCACACGCCAGCAGCAAATCGCACACCGCCTTTTCGAATGCTTCGCCATTGAACTGTCCATCGCGGGGGATGCCGATGCCGCCTTTGGGCGGAAAAGCAAAACTATCGTGGTCGCTGCATTCGGACATGGATCGGCGCTCGTAAATTGACTAATCCACTTTTATCACGCGTGTCAGCCAGATGTCAAAAACGGTCATAAATCACCACCTCGCTCATCGGCAGTTGCCCGCCTCCCGGCCACGCTTCCTTCACGCATTTACCGACGGCGACGAACATGACGCCACATGATCTTCCGTCAGATTAATCAATCTGCCCACCTCGTCGAATTCCGACAAGTCCATCGGGCATGAATCGTATCCCATTTCCCTGGCGGCAAGCATCAAGGGCATCTCCGCAATGCCGCGGGAACGCATGGCTTCGTCCCTCCATACCTGTTCGCGCCCGCCGTAATATTGCAGAATCAGGAACACCGCGCTTCCTGGGTTTCGGGTGACGCAGCGCCAATACCTGGCGGCGTCCCTGGACCTGGCCTTGAGGTCGGTGCATAACGCCAGCAACAATGAGACATCGGTGATTTGTACCTGGTCACTGGAAACTTTGCGAATTTGTTCTCGCAGGGCGGGGTCCGCAGGCTCGGCTGAAATCTCAACGATAGCCACGGCTTGAAGGTTAATCGCATACTCCCCGGCAAAAGTTTTAACCTGGAAATCCCGTCCAATGAATGGCATCTAGGATTAACATATGTTCTTAAATGATTTGGATGACTCGGTCCGAAGCCGGCACCATGCACAGATACTGCAAAGATAGCGTGAAGCGATTTCTGCCATGAGATTTTCAACGAAACTCGGATTAATCGCGGGCCTCTCCGCATTGATTCTCGGGCCATTGCTCGGCGCCAGCATATTCCTCTACGCCCGCGCCATACTGCAAGAGCGGATTGCCCATGAACAGGTCGAGACTGCCCGCCATATCATGCGCGAAATAGATACCGCGCTCTCGCGTGCCTATCGGGATGCCAGCATGATCGCTGCCGATGAATTGCTGGGGGAATACCTGGCCGCCCCGGCCGGGGAGGCTAGAACCGACATCGTCACCGATGAGCTTCATGAACGGAAGAAACTGACCGGGCCCTGGAATGACCTGATGGTGCTGGATGCCAAAGGCAATCCAGCCATCAATCCGGAATTCCATGAAGGGAGTGCCCCACCCTCAATAGACCCCTTAACCCATGTCGCATTCGAACAAGCGCTAAAAGGCGGGATTTACCACGCGGACCAGCCCCACAACGATCACACCGGCCATCCGTCCGTGCTAATCGCCGCCCCCGTTTACGCAAGAGGCAATCGCCATGCGGCGGTTGGCGTGGTTGTCGCCCATTATGACTGGTCCGTCATTCCAAGGATTCTCGACAATGTCGACCCCGGCTTGATGGTGCATCTGATTAACCGCGAAGGGGGCATCATCGCCAGGCGCAGCAATGATCAAAGCGCTGTAAAATTCATCCACCCTCCCGCCTTGACGCCTCACGGGGAAAAACCGGGCAACGGCTTTTTCATCAGCCAGGAATCCTCGCATGGTGACGGCCCGATGTTGACGGCCCTGGTGACGCAAGAAGGCATGGACGGTTATCGGCCCCACGGCTGGTCTCTGCTGCTGGAACTGCCGCTGGACGAAGCGTTTGCGCCGATCCGCAGCATGGCCAGGAACACAGCGCTGCTGGTATTGCTTGCGCTCATGTTGTTGGCAGTGTTGTTCGCCGCCGCAGGCCACCGTTTTGCCTCGCCCCTTTCCGCTCTGATAAAGGGCGTGCGCCAGACTGCAAAAGGCCGGTTCGACCAGAAAGTGGCGGTCCATTCCAACGACGAATTCGGCGAACTTGCCAACAGCTTCAATGCCATGGTGGATGAGCTGCGCAAGACCACCGTATCCAGGAACTATATGGATAATGTCGTCAACACCATGGCCGGCAGCCTGATTGTGCTTTCGCCCCAGGGCAAAATCCGCAGCGTCAATCTCACCACGCTCCGGCTACTCGGATACAAACAAGAGGAAATCATCGATCAGCCGGTCAAGACGATCATGCCCGACTGCACCGAGCTGTTTTCCATGCTTAGGCTTTCCAGACCGCCCATGCAGGGCTCCATTAGCGATATTGAAACAACCTATTTGGCCAAGGATGGCCGCAAGATCCCCGTGCTTTTTTCGGCATCGGTCATGGTCGACACCGATGGCGAGGCACTGGGGATCGTGTGCGCGGCAGTGGACATCACCGAGCGCAAGCAAATCGAGAATAAAATCGCCTACCAGGCCCTCCATGACAGCCTCACCGGCCTCCCCAACCGCGCCATGTTCATGCAAACCCTCGACCACGCTCTGGCGCGAGCCCGGCGACATGGGGAGTCGGTGGCGGTGATGTTTGTCGACCTGGACCAGTTCAAGCTGGTCAACGACACCATGGGGCATGATGTAGGAGACGAATTGTTGCGGCAGGTAGGGCCGCGTCTCCTCAGCGCGCTCCGTGAATCGGATGTCCTGGCGCGGCATGGAGGAGACGAGTTTCTCATTCTCCTGGCGAACGCCGAGGAGTGTGACAAGCGGGAGGAAGTGACGGACAAGCTCGCCGCCCAGGCCGCGACAGTCGCAATGCGCATCACGGAATTGTTGAAAACGCCCTTTTCGATCCAGAACCAGGATGCCTACGTGGGCGCCAGCATCGGCATCAGCCTGTTCCCGGAAGATGCCGGCAATGCCCAGATGCTGCTGCAACACGCCGACAATGCCATGTACCGCGCCAAGGAACTGGGCCGCTCAGGGTTTCAGTTCTTTTCCCGTGAATTGTCTGAACATCAACAGCAGCGTCTGTCGCTGGTGAACCGGCTGCACAAGGCGCTGGAGAGGAAAGACTTCACGCTGGAATACCAGCCCATCATCGACCTGACGGCGGGCACGATGATCGGCGTGGAAGCGCTGATACGCTGGCAAGCGGAGGATGGCAAGCAAGTATCTCCCTCTGAGTTCATTCCGGTTGCCGAAGAAAGCGGCTTGATCCTACCCATCGGAGACTGGGTTATGGAAGAAGCCTGCGGGCAACTGCGCGCCTGGCAAGACCAAGGCTTCACGCTGCGCTTGGCCGTCAACCTCTCTGTGCGCCAGTTCTGGCAAGAGGACATTACCGCCAAGGTCATCGAAGTGGTCAACAGCAGCGGCATTTCGCGCAATGCGATTGAGCTGGAAGTGACCGAGAGCGCAATGGTGCTGGATCCCAAGCGCATGGAAACCATCCTGCAGGAATTCAAGGCGCAAGGATTGCGCATTGCGCTGGACGATTTCGGGACCGGCTACTCCTCCCTTAGCCGCCTGAAAACGCTCCCGATCAGCAAGCTGAAGGTCGACAAGTCCTTTGTTGAAGGCCTTCCGGAAAATCAGGACGATGTCGCCATCGTTACCGCCATAATTCAGCTCGCGCACAATCTCAACATTTCCGCCCTCGCCGAGGGAATCGAAACGCGCGAACAGTGGCACTTCCTGCGCGAACTGGGCTGCGAGTACGGCCAAGGCTATTATTTCAGCCGTTCCGTGACGGCGGCTGAAATCGATACCATGGTTGAAAACAAGAAAATTTGGACATTCAAGCCGTAACGCTTGAATCGGCGGCTCCCATTTTCTCGATGGCGATCTCGCGCATTCTGAATTTCTGCAGCTTGCCGGTGACGGTGGTGGGAAATTCCTCCACGAACCAGATCCAGCGGGGAATCTTGAAGTGGGCGATGTTGCCGCGGCAGAATTCCCTGATCTCGTCCTCGCCGGCCGTCTGGCCCGCCCGCAATTGCACCCAGGCCATGATTTCCTCGCCGTAGAAGTCGTCCGGCAGGCCGAACACCGCCACCTGGGCGACCTTGGGGTGGGTGAAAAGGAATTCCTCGATCTCGCGCGGGTAGATGTTCTCGCCGCCGCGGATGATCATCTCCTTGAGCCGCCCTGTGATGCGCACGTAGCCGTCCTCGTCCATGGTACCGAGGTCGCCCGAGTGCAGCCAGCCGTTGGCGTCGATGGTTTTGCGCGTGGCCTCGGGGTCGCCGTAATAGCCTTTCATGACGTGGTGGCCGCGGAAGCAGATTTCGCCCACTTCGCCCGTCGCCACCGTCAAGCCGCTGTCCATGCGCACCACCTTCACCTCCTGGTGCGGCAGATTGGCGCCCACGGTCTCGATGCGGCGCTCGAAGCTGTCGTCGCGCGAGGTCAGGTGGGTCAGGGGGGAGGCTTCGGTTTCGCCGTAGCCGATGAGGATCTCTGAACAATGCATTTCCCCGATCACGCGCCGCATCAGGGGCGGCGGGCAGGGCGCGCCGGCCATGATGCCGGTGCGCAGGCTGGAAAGATCGAATTCCGCGAAGCGCGGATGCTCCAGCTCGGCGATGAACATGGTGGGCACGCCGTGGATGGCCGTGCAGCGCTCCCGCTC
The DNA here is from genome assembly GCA_964384915.1 of uncultured Sulfuricella sp. Lineage (GTDB taxonomy): Bacteria > Pseudomonadota > Gammaproteobacteria > Burkholderiales > Sulfuricellaceae > Sulfurimicrobium. Next base: position 96,849 of record CAYLMA010000009.1, read on the forward strand.
GACCGCCTGCAGCACCGCCAGGGGATCGAAATGCTCGCTCGCGATCACCTCGCAGGCGCCGACGGAGAGGCACAGCAGGTTCGCCAGCACCATGCCGAAGCAGTGGTAGAACGGCACCGGGACGCACAGCCGGTCCCCCGCTGTGAAATGCATGGCCTGGGCGGCGAACCAGGCGTTGTTGAGGATGTTGTGGTGGGTGAGCACCACCGCCTTGGGGAAGCCGGTGGTGCCGGAGGTGTACTGGATGTTGATGGGGTCGTCGATGTCCAGTGCGGCGCCGATTTCGTCCAGCTTTTCCGGCTGGATGCCGTAGGCCGCCGCCAGCACTTCCTGCCACACGGTGAAGCCGGCATGGGCGCGCGCGGTGTCATCGGGACGGGCCGGGTCGTACAGCACCACGCGCCGCAAGTGAGGAAACCCGGCGCAGGCCAGGCCCGCTTTCGCCTCACGGCCAAGCTCCGGCATCAGTTCCAGCAGCATGGCCACGTAGTCGCTGCCGCGGAAGGATGGAATCACGAACAGGGCCTGCACTTCCGAGCGCTGCAGGGCATAGGCCAGCTCCCGCGTGCGGTAGGCGGGATTGATGTTCACCAGGATGGCGCCGATGCGGGCGGTCGCCATTTGCAGCAGCAGCCACTCGATGTTGTTGGTGGACCACACGCCGATGCGCTCCCCCTTGCCGAAGCCCAGGCCGAGCAGGCCGCACGCCAGCCGGTCCACTGCCTGGCCCAGTTCGGCGTAGGTGAGGCGGCGGTTCTGGGGCAGGGAGACCACTGCCTCGCGCGCTGCAAAACGCCGCGCCACGGCCGCGAAATGCTCGGGGATGGTTGCGCCCAGCAAGGGCGTTTCGCCACCCCGGTGGCAATAGCTTTTAGCCATGATTCGCCTCCACTTCTGCCCAGTAATCGTCCACCCCGGCCTGGATTTCAGCCAGCACCGCCTTGTTGCGCTCCGGCTTGAACAGGTGGGCGAAGCGCCCCTGCTTGACGAGATATTCCTCCACCGGCGCGCGCTGGGCCGGCACCCTGGTGTGGGTGACCTTGCCGTTCTCGTATTCCTTCAAGGGCCACATCCCGGTCTTGACCGCCAGGCGCCCGATTTCGACCGTTTCCTGGGGGTCGAAATCCCAGCCGGTGGGGCACGGGGAAAGGGCGATGATGAGGCGCGGACCCTTGAGGTTTTTCGCCTTCTCGATCTTGCGCGCGAGATCGACCGGCTCGGTGGCGATCACCGTGGCGACATAGCTGGGGCGGTGTGCCGCCCAGATGGCGAAGAGATCCTTCTTGCGGCCGCCGAAGCCCTGCACGCCGGTGCTGGTGGAAGTCCTCGCCCCATGCGGGGTGGCGGGCGAGGACTGCTGGCCGGTGTTGGCATAGCCCTCGTTGTCATAGCACAGGTAGATGAAATCCAGCCCGTGCTCGATGGCGCTGGAGGTGGAAGACAGGCCCATGCCGTAGGCGGCCCCGTCCCCGGACAGCACCACCACCTGCAGATCCTCGTCGGGCTGGATGCGCCCCCTGGCAAGCTGGATGTCGAGCGCGTCGCGCACCCCCTGCGCCCCGGCGGGCGCGGATGCCATGGCGGTATACAGCCAGGAGCCGCGGAACGGCGTGTAGGGATAGACCGCGAGCAGGGTCATGCAGCCCGCCGCGTTCACGAACACGGTGTTTTCGCCGAGGATGTCGTAGGCCTGGTGGATCGCCAGCAGGCCGCCGCAGCCGGCGCACATCGGCGTGCCCGTCCCCAGCAGGCGGCTGGAGGGCAGGTCCTTCATGTGCTTGTAAACGGTAATAACCTCGTCGCTCATTTTCTCCCCTCCAAGCGCTCGGCGTGGGCCACCGCCTGCAGCTTGCGCATCTGGCGCAGCTCGTCCGCGGTGTAAAGCAGCCGGGGCGGCAGCGTAATGCCTTCCCGGCAGGCGCGGCGCGTCACCGCGGCCATTTCGTAGAACTCTTCCGCCGCGATGTCGCGCCCGCCCAGTCCGCCGATGAAGCTGGCGAGCACGGGCGGCATGCCGGCCTGCCCGTACAGTGCCCCGGCAAGCTCGCTGTGCAGCACGCCGCCCATGCCCATGGAAAGGTTCTGGTCGATCACCGCCACCCCCTGCTTGCCCGCCAGCGCGCGGCGTAGGGCTTCCGCCGGGTAGGGGCGCAGCAGGCGCGGGCGCACCAGGCCGACCGCCTGCCCCGCCTCGCGCAGCCGGTCCACGGCGTCCTTGGCCTTGGTGGCAAAGGAGCCGATCATGAAGAACACGATTTCCGCGTCTTCGCTGCGGTAGGTCTCCACGGCGTCGTAGCGGCGGCCGAAAGCCTGCGCGAACCCGGCGGCGACCTCGTCGTAGACTTCCAGCGCGCGTTGCGCGGCCAGGTGCTGCTCGTAGCGAAAATAGGAATAGTAGGCCCCGCCCAGTACCACCACGCCCTGGCTCACCGGCTCGCCGGCGTGGAAACGGGTGGTTTCAGGATCATAGGGCGGCAGGAATTTTTCCACCGCTGCCCGCTCGGGAATCTCCACCGGCTCGCGGGTGAAGGACAGATAGAAGCCATCCAGGTTGACCAGGACCGGCAGGCGCACGCGATGGTCTTCCGCCAGCCGGTAGGCGATCAGAGTGCTGTCCAGCACTTCCTGGCAGGTGGCGCAATGCAGCTGCAGGAAGCCACTGTCGCGCGCGGCCAGCACGTCGTTGTGGTCGGGCTCCAGGGTCACCGGGGTCTGGATGCCGCGCGACACGTTCACCAGCACGAAGGGCGCGCGGTTGCCCGGCGCGGCATAGATCATCTCCATGCCATAGAGCAGACCCTGGCTGGAGGTGGCGCTGAACACCCTGACCCCGGTGCTGGCCGCCGCACCCGCCGCCGTGAGCATGGAATGCTCCGATTCCAGGGTGACCAGGCGGCAGTCCATCTCCCCGGCGTCGATCCAGACGGCAAGAGTTTCGATGATTTCGGTCTGCGGCGTGATAGGAAAGGCCGGCACATACTCCGCCCCGGCCAGGCGTGCGCCCCAGGCCGCGGCGGCATTGCCGGTGATGAGGGCGCGCGTCATGGCTGGACCTCGCTGGATTCAGGAATGGGCGTAATGGCGTGCGACGGGCACTGCGCCACGCAGATCAGGCAGCCCTTGCAATGCTCGTAGTCGATCTCGGGATAGTGCTCGGCGTTGACCTTGATGGCGCTGTCTGGGCAGAATTCGCTGCACACCCACCAGCAGCGCTTGCAGCGCGAGTAGTCGATCACCGGGCGCAGGCTGCGCCACAGGCCGGTGCGCACCTCGACGCTGGTGGCCCCGGCGTGGATCGCGGCAGCCGCCGCGTCCGCCTCGTCCAGCGGCAGTTCCACCCAGTCCGGAGCTTGATAGGCATCCGCCGCCAGCGCCTTGCCCTCGCTCACCAGTCCGGCATGGGGCGCCATCGTTTCATAGGCCGCCAGGGCCTGCTCCAGATTGGCGGCAAGCGCCTCCTCCCCCAGCCCGGACAATTCCAGCCGCACCGCCTGTTCCAGCGCCAAGGGCGTGATCACGCCCGCCAGCCGCGCCGCCGCCCCGGCCAGCGCGGTGCCGGCAAAACGCTGCTCGGCCTCCAGCGGCAGGGTCAAGAGCGGCCCGGCGATATTCAGGCGCTGGCGCCAGGTCTCCGGCGCTTCTCCGCTGCGGATGAGGAAAACGGTGCGGGGCGTGACGCCCTGCAGGACGCCCGCCGCCGGCATGGGCAGCAGGCTGTCGTCCGCCACGATGACCAGATCGGGTTCGCGGATGATGCCGCGCTCCTGGATGGGCTGCCGGGCGGCGCGCACGTAGGCGAAGATCGGCGCGCCGCGCCGTTCCGCGCCATAGCGCGGCGCATCCTGCACCTCGTAGCCCTGCGCGAAAAAGGCCGATCCGAGCAAGCGGCTCGCAGTCTTCATGCCTTGGCCGCCACGTCCATGGAAGCGTATCCGGTACATCCGCGCCCTCCCTTGTTACTTGAAAAAGGCTTGAACCGCAAAGGCGCGAAGGCGCAAAGTGAAAAACGGCGGCCATTCAAAGCCCCCTCTTTCTTGGCGCCTTTGCGTCTTTGCGGTTGTGAACTGCGGTTTTAACTCCATCCTTGCCACACAGGGGTTAGAAAATCCCCCAGCGCCGGTAAGACATCGCTTTCTTGACCCTGGAAACGGCCAGTTCCATGGCCGCGTCCCTGGGGAGCATGCCCTGCTTCGCGACCTTTTCCAGCACCTCCTCGCTGTTCTGACGCAATTTCTCGGCAATGGTTTCGAAGGCCGAGGCCTCGTTGGCGCCCTGGTATTCCATCGCGGCGCAGATCACGCCGCCGGCATTGGCGATGAAGTCCGGCACGCACAGCACCCCGCGCGCATGCAGTATCCTTTCGGCGCCGGGGGTGAAAGGGATGTTCGCGCCCTGGATCACCAGCCGGGTTTTGAGGCGATTGACGTTGTCCTCGTGGATGACGTCCGGCCGGGCGGCGGGAATCCAGATGTCGCATTCGATATCGATCACCGCGTCGCGCTCGAGTTTCTCTCCCGAGGGATAATCGAGCACGCTCCTGCCTGCATCCTTGAGTTCACCCAGCAGCGCGACATCCAGGCCGGCGGGATCGTAAAGCGTGCCACAGGAATCCGCCGCGGCCACCAGGATGGCGCCCTTTGCCGCGAGGAAGCGGGCGGCATGCCGGCCCACCGCGCCGAAGCCCTGGATGGCGACGCGCGCACCGGCCAGCGGAAAATCACAGTAGCGCAGCGCCTCATCCGCCACGTGGCTGATGCCCCAGCCGGTGGCGCCGATCTTGTCCAGCGGGATGCCGCCCAGTTCGCACGGCAGGCCCACGGCACGGCCGATCTCGTCCTTGACCCAGGCCATGCACTCCTCGTCGGTGCCCATGTCGGGGCCGAAGATGTATTCGTGCACGTCGCGCAAGGCGCAGGCCAGCCCCCTGACCAGGCGCTCCTTGTCGGCCCTGGGCATTTTCGGGTCGCCGTAGAGCACCGCCTTGCCGCCGCCGTGGGCGAGCCCGGCGGACGCATTTTTCAGGGTCATGGCGCGGGCGAGGCGGAAACACTCTTCCGTGCTGACGTCGGGCGCCATGCGCACCCCGCCGATGGACGGCCCGGCGGCCACGTTGTCCACCACCAATACCGCCTTGAGGCCGAGCGAGGGCTCATGCACGTGTATGATTTTGGCCGGGCCCAGTTCGTCCGCGAAGCGAAACATGTTATCCATTGCATGTGCCTCCTTTTTTGATGATTCTATGCCTGTTGAAACGGAATATCACGATGAATCGGCGAGCTTTTTCCTGCTCATCATCACGTGGTGAAATTTGTGCAATACTTTGATTTGCGATCAATGGGGTAAGGCTCCAAACATGTCCAGAAATATCATCGTCACGCCATTCTCCTGCATCCCCGTGGAACAGCGGGGGGTGGAAATGTGCGAACACAAAGGCATTGGCCACCCCGACACCCTTGCCGACGGGGTATGCGAAGCAGCTTCCCGCGCGCTTTCGCTTGCCTATCTCAAGGCTTACGGCAAGATCCTGCACCACAACCTGGACAAGGGGCTGCTGGCGGCAGGCCGCAGCGCGCCGCGCTTCGGGGGAGGGGCAATCGAGGAAAAGGCGCGTCTGATCATTTGCGGGCGGGCGACGCGTCCGGAACCCGCTTTCGACGTGCGCGAAATCGTGGAACAGGCCGCGCGGGGCTACCTGGAAACGCATCTGCAAGAGGCCGCGGCGGGGATCGCGATCAACACCCATATCCGCGAAGGCAGCGCCAATCTCAAGCAGGTCTTCGCGCGCAGCACCGGCATCGCCCTGGCAAACGACACTTCCTTCGGCACGGGGTTTGCCCCCTACTCCCCGCTCGAGCAGAACGTCCTGGACCTTGCCGCAACCCTGCGCTCCAAGGCATTCAGGCTACAATTCCCCAGTGCCGGGGCCGACTTCAAGGTCATGGGCATGCGCGTGGAAAACCACGTCTCTTTCACCCTTGCGCTGGCATTCGTGGACCGCCATGTGGCATGTGTCTCCGCTTACCGGCAGCACAAAGCCGATATCCTGGCCTACCTCGCACAGCAAATCGACCGGGGCGGCGCTTTGCAACTGAACACCCTGGATGACCCGGCCGCCACGGATGAAAGCGGCCTGTACCTGACCGTTTCCGGCTTGAGCTGTGAAATGGGCGACGATGGACAGGTGGGGCGCGGCAACCGCACCAGCGGCTTGATCACGCCGTCACGCTCCATGTCTCTGGAGGCGGTCGCAGGAAAAAACCCGGTTTCCCATGTGGGCAAGCTCTACAACGTCCTGTCCATGCTGATGGCGCGGGATATCCACGCACGACTGAAGGAAGCGGAAGGCGTGTCGGTGCAGATCCTCTCCGCCATCGGCGCCCCGGTGGACCAACCCCAGGTCGCCGCGATAGAAATCCAGGCCAGCGGTGGGCTCAGCGAGCCTTTGCGGCTGGAGGCGGAAAAAATCGCCGGCGAATGGCTCGGAAATATCCCTAAGGTCACCACACTCATACTTGACCAATCGGCTTCCCTATACTAACCGCTAACCGCCGCTCAGCGGGCCTGATATGCCGCGCCGGGGCATGGGCAAACCCCCTTGATCTTTCCGGCACCTTCCCGCAGGAGCAGTTTAATTTCTTCCAAAGTGAACCTTGGCACGATTTTCCAATCGAATTTTTCTTTACATGAGGAGAATCTGATGTACCTCGACAAAATTCACTCATTTCAAACCGGCGTCAGCCTCGAAATTTCGACTGCTAAGATTCGCGCCCTGATTGCGGACGCAACGGAAAGAGAACGCTTCCTCGAACTTGTCCAGATAAAACGGCCGGAGGATGTCTACGCCTACCTGACCGTGACCGTTCACCAGGGCGCAGAAGCGCTGATAAAGAGGCGCAGCCGCTGGGCGCGCGAAATCAGGAATGACGTGCTGGCCGGCAAAGCGGTGCCCTATGAGCGCTTCACCAAGCTTTTCTGGCGCGACATCGACGAGGAAGACCCGGATGGCGACGAATGGCACAGGCATTTCGCCAGCGCAGGCTTTGCAGCAGAAATCGCCGGCTTGCTCGACAAAATCCGCTCTGCGCAAAGGGCCTTGCGCATGAGCAACGATGTTCTGATACGGATGAACTGGGATTTCCTGGGCAAGGTTATAATGCCCAAGGATCAACCGGCATTCTAGTGCCGTGTAACACATGTATCTTCGCAAACCAACCCCTCCAAACCTCCCCTTGTGCGAGCATCCGCTACGCGGATTGCCTGCTTGACCCACTTCAGGGGAGGCTTAAAGGTTTCCCCCCTGATTTAGGGGGAACTGAGGGGGGGGTTGATTTAAGGTGTTACATAGTCCTAGGGCACATCTTACATAAGAGGGCGCATCCAGGCGCTTCCCGGTACGGGGAATTTTTTGCATGAATCATTCATACGCTTTCGATGTGCGCCTGCACGACGTGGATCACGCCGGTGTAATGTTCTTCGCGCGCCTGTTTGTCCATGCGCATGATGCCTACGAGGCGTTCATGGCCCACCTTGGCCTGGATCTCTGCGCCCTGGTCCGCACCGGCGAGCGGCTGCCGATCGTGCATGCCAGCGCGGATTATTTTCAACCGCTACGCCACGGCGAGCAGATCACTGTGGCCCTGGAAATCGAAGTCCTGGGTGAAACTTCATTTACCGTAGCTTATGTATTTCACAATGCGGCGGGCATGCTTGCCAAAGTGCGCACCGTGCACGTTCACCTCGACCCCCACGCCAATATCGCGGCCACCTTGCATCCGACGCTGCGGCAAAGCCTCCTGCCCTATTGCAACACCCTGAACGTCTAACTTTCTACCCGCAAATCAGCAGTTCACTACACGTATCACTTCATTTCTTGACCTGGATCAAGGAGCAGGTGTTTAATGGCGAACATAATGCTGTGACAAATTGTCGCACCGCATTAGTGCCGCAGAACCGCCAAGAAGTTCAACTTAAAATATAAGGAGCCTAAAGATGAAACCGTTCAGTCTACGAACGACATCGCTGCTGGTTGCAGCAGGATTGGGGCTGGGGGCAGCAAGTAGCGCCTGGGCCGCTGAATCACTGCAGGATGTCATGAAGCGCAGGGGCCTGTCGCAACAGGATCTGCTGGCAGCATCCAAGACCTATGTGCCAACCGGCAAACGTGATGACTTCATTGCATTCAGCTCCGGCGGCCAAAGCGGCCAGGTGATCGTGTATGGCATTCCGTCCATGCGTATCCTGAAATACATCGGCGTGTTTACGCCTGAGCCATGGCAGGGCTACGGCTTCGACGAGAGCTCGAAGAAAGTGCTGGCTGGCGGCAACATCGACGGCAAATCCATCACTTGGGGCGACACCCACCACCCCGCCATTTCCGAAACCGATGGCAAATATGACGGCCAGTTCCTGTTCATCAACGACAAGGCCAACCCTCGGCTGGCAGTGATCGACCTGCGCGACTTCGAAACCAAGCAGATCGTGGTCAACCCGATTTACAAGTCGGAGCATGGTGGCGCATTTGTCACCCCGAATACCGAATACGTGATCGAAGCTGCACAGTATGCGACCCCCCTGGCAAACAAGAAATACGTCCCGCTCGAACGCTTCAACGAGGAATACCGTGGCGGCGTGACCTACTGGAAATTCGACCGCAAGGAAGGCCGTCTTGATCCGAGCAAGTCCTTCTCCCTCGAATTGCCACCATATAGCCAGGATTTGTCTGACGCCGGCAAACTGGCTTCCGACGGCTGGTCCTTCACCAACTCCTTCTGTACCGAGCGTTACGTCGGCGGAATCGAGAAAGGCCGCCCACCTTATGAAGCCGGTTGCTCCGCCAAGGACACTGACTACATGCACGTGATCAACTGGAAAAAAGCTGCCGAACTGGTAGCCCAAGGCAAGGCCAAGAAGATCAACGGCCACAACGTGCTGATGATGGAAACCTCGATCAAGGAAGGCATCCTGTTCCTGATTCCGGAACCGAAGAGCCCGCACGGCGTTGACGTGACCCCGGACGGCAAGTTCATCACCGTCTCCGGCAAGTTGGACACCCACGTTTCCGTGTTCAGCTTCGAGAAAATCCAGGCAGCAATCAAGGCCGGCAAGTTCGAAAGCAAGGATCCCTACGGCATCCCCGTGATTGCCATGCAGGACGCTCTGCACAAGCAGGTTCAACTGGGTCTTGGCCCCTTGCATACCCAGTATGATTCCAAGCAGTGCGTAGCCTACACCTCCCTGTATGTGGACTCCCAGGTTGCCAAGTGGAACTACTGCGAAGGCAAGGTGCTGGACAAGATCTCCATTCACTACAACATCGGTCACCTCATGACCATGGAAGGCGATTCGGTTGATCCCAAGGGCCGTTACCTGGTTGCGCTGAACAAGCTGGCAATTGACCGCTTCAACCCGGTGGGCCCGCTGCATCCGCAAAACCACCAGTTGATCGACATTGCCAACGACAAGATGCAGCTTCTGTACGACATGCCTCTGCCGCTGGGTGAGCCGCACTATTCCGTGGCGATCGATGCCAAAACCCTCAAGCCAGGTATCCGTTACAAAGTGGGTACCGACAGCCGTACCGACAAGCCGCATCCTGGCATGGTACGTGCCGGTGAAGAGAAGACCGTAAGGAAAGGCAACAAGGTCGAAGTATTCGGCACCTTGATCCGTTCGCACATCACACCTGAAACCATCGAGGTCGAAGTGGGCGATGAAGTCACGATCAACCTGACCAACCTCGAACGCGCCCAGGACGAAACCCACGGCTTCGCGGTAAGCACATACAACGTGCATGCCTCGATCGAACCGGGCAAGACCGTGTCGGTGAAGTTCAAGGCTGACAAGGAAGGCGTGTATCCTTACTACTGCACCGAGTTCTGCTCCGCGCTGCACCTGGAAATGCAGGGTTACCTGCTGGTCAAGCCCAAGGGCTACAAGGAAGTCAAGGTTGCTGACGCAAAAGCCGTTTACACCAAGGCTGACTACGACAAGCAGGTCAAGACCAACGTAGAAACCCAGGCCGTGATCGACAGCGTGGTAGGCTACATCACCAGCGTCAACTACAAGGACTTCCCGCCTGTAGTGGCCTTGGTTGAAGACGCAACCGACCAGCTCAACAAGGCCCAGGAAGCCAAGGTCAAGATGGAAGAGGCTGCCAAGAAGAGCGATTGGCAAAATGCAACCCTCTGGGCCGGCCAGTGGTGGCAGTACCAGGTCAAGGCTGCTGACATCGGCCTGCGCGCCAAGACATTCCTGGAACAGAATGGCGCCAAGAAAGTGAAATAAGTAACAGGTAATACCTGAAGCGACGGGGAGCATTCTGCTCCCCGTTGTTTTTTCAGCTGCAGAATAGTTGATTCATGTCAATGTTTATGGCTTAACTCAGCTTTATTGTTTATAGTGTGGTTGTTATTGATTAAATATTTCCCTATTAAGGAGGAACGCTGCAATGAAAATGAAGACCCTGATTACCCTATGTGCCCTGCCAATGGCGCTAGCCGCGGTGCCGGCCCATGCCCTGGATGGCGCCAAGCTGTACGCGGAGAAGACCTGCTCCGCCTGCCACGGCAAAGACGGAAAGAAAACGCTGATGCCTGACTATCCGAAAATTGCCGGGCAGAACGTCAATTATGTTGAAAAGCAAATGATGGACATCAAGAGCGGCGCGCGCGCCAACGGCAACAGCGCGGCCATGAAGGGCGTCATGGTCATCGTGAGCGACGAAGAGCTTAAAGCGATTGCTGAATATGTTTCAAAATTGAAACCTTAAGCTTCTGCTCTTGGGCATGCACATTCCCGTAATTACCGTTTAAACGTATTGAGAGAAAGGAATCCAAATGAAAAAAAGCTTGGCAATAGCCATCGTGCTTGCACTGGCACCCACCATCGCACTGGCAGGCGCTCCCGCACCCAAAAAAGAGGGCATCGAAGGCAAGGCTTATGTATGGAACGCCCAGGAAGGCGAAAAAATCGAAGCGCTGCACAAGAAAGGCGACGCCAAGGCTGGACAGGAAGCATATGAAATTTGCGGCGCCTGCCACCTGCCCTCCGGCGCAGGCCGCCCGGACGGCACCTTCCCGCAGCTGGCTGGTCAGCACACCACCGTAGTCATCAAGCAGATGGCCGATATTCGTGCCGGTCTGCGCGACAACCCCACCATGTATCCATTTGCACAAACCCTGACCGATGCGCAGGAATTGGCCGACGTTGCGGCTTATATCGAGAAGTTGTGCATCCCAACCGATCACGGCAAATATGAAGGCGCTGACGCCGCCATGCAGGTTGCCAAGGGCAAGGAACTCTATGAGAAGCAATGCCTGGAGTGCCATGGCAAGAACGGTGAAGGCAACAAGGAAAAATTCTTCCCCGTGATCGCCGGCCAGCATTACAAGTATCTGCTGCGCCAGATGACCGAAATCCGTGATGGGCATCGCCGCAATGCCAACCCCGACATGGTGAAGGTCATCAAGCCCTACACCAACGATCAGCTGGTGGCGATTTCGGCTTACCAGTCGAGCTTGAAGATGCCAGGTGCGATGTGCAAGGAAAGCAAAGGCAAGAAGAAGTAATATCCACCTCGGGACGGAAGCGTAGCGCGCTTCCGCTCCCCCGTTGTCTGGAAGCTGCATTATAATCAGAGAAGGGATGCCGGCCTGCACGGCAATCTACTTCCACGGAGGCGAGGCGACCTGTTTTAACGCTTGAGGCCTAACGAGAGATATAAAATGAACAGTCCGCAAAAACAGATGACGCAAGTCAGAATTTTAACCTTTATTGCCCTTGTTCTGATGATAGGGGCCTATTTCAGTCCGATCTGGTGGGTTTCGCTGACCGCCCCGAATTACCCCAAGGAAGCCTTCCCGGATGGCATCCGCATTCATTTCCACTTTGACGGCGTTTACAACGGCTGCAAAGCGCCTGCAGAATCCACACGGATGGCACAGGAGACGCTACAGATGGATCTTGGCGACGACCTCTCGCACCGCGATGGATCTTCTACCGGAAAGCAAGAGGTGGGCCTCGATTGCGTGCATGAAATGAACACCATCAACCACTATGTTGGCATGTACCCCATTCTCACCGGCTCCCCCGTGGAGCTCCGTCTATCAAAATTCATCTTCGGCTTCATGGCCGTGATGATGCTTGGATTCATGGTAGCGCAGCGCAAGGCACGCCTCGTTGTTCTGGGCGTGGGCTTTGCCGCCGTTAGCGCATGGATGGTAGCGGATCAGATCTTCATGGGCAATCTGGATAAATTTGCAGTGATTTACCATGATGCTGCGGCCACTTTCTTCAACCAGCCGGAAGTATTGGCGAGATGGGTCGCCAATCTGAAAATGGCCACAAAAGTTGCGATAGGAGGACTGATTGCGGCCATGGCGGTCCTCGTGCTGGGGGTATGGAAAATCCGCAGCTTCTCCCTGGTTCTGGTTCTGGTTCCAGCACTGCTGCCAGTATTCTTTGTACTGGACTACGCCGGCTGGCTATGGTTCTTCGGCCACAACCTGCACCCCTGGGGCGCTTTCACCGTCAAGCCGTTCATGCCGACCGTATTTGGTGAAGGCAAGGTGGCTCAATTCAGCACCTATTCCTACCCCTACTACGGGTATGCAATGCTGGTGGGAAGCAGCGCCGCGTCATTGCTGGCCCTGCTGATTCGCCGCAAGCTGATGCGTGAACAGCCAGACGCCGACTAGGCGAATCCAAAATGTCCCCGCCTGCCAGATTCTAACTGCCAGGCGGGGATGGACTCTATCCAGAATCTATTCCGAGTTTGAATCATGTCTACAGGCCAATCCATTAGCAGAATTCACACCTTCAGCAAGGGGATGATCTAGCCATGGGACCGTGGAAGCTGGTTTTGCTGCTGTTGCTGGTTTCGGCGACCCCGCTGACCGGGATGAGCAGCGGCGTGATCGGCGGCGACGATGAGCCCGATACCGGCCGTAACCTGGGCGCCGACATGAACAATGCGCCTCGCGTTGACGTAGACAAACCAGTGGATCTGGTGCCGCTGTATTTGCGTGACAAGCGCATCCACGGGCTACAGCCTTTTCAGGCCCTGGTGGATGCCGCGCCCGCCGGTTCCGTACTGCGCCCCAAGCCGGGCAATTACGCCGGCCCGGTGCATCTGACCAAGCCTCTGACCATCGAGGGTGGCGGCAAGGTCAGCATAGACGGCGGCAACAAGAGCACGGTGTTTGTGATCGAAACCAGCGGCGCCACCCTGCGTGGCCTGCACATCAAGGGCTCGGGAAGTTCACACGATTCGGATGATGCCTGCCTCAATGTTCGGGGGCATCATAACCTGATCGAAAATCTCGTCATTGATGACTGCCTGTTCGGCATCGACCTTAAACAATCCAATAACAATACCGTGCGCGGCAACCAAATCCGTTCCAAGCCGGCGGATCTGGGCGTGCGCGGCGACGGCCTGCGCCTGTGGTACAGCATGAACAACCGCATCGAAAACAACCGGGTGGTAGACTCCCGTGACATGGTGGTGTGGTATTCCAACGGCAATACGTTTTACCGTAACTATGGCGCCCGCAGCCGTTACTCGATTCATTTCATGTTTGCGCACCATAACGTGGTGGACAGCAACCGTTTTTACGACAATGCGGTTGGCGTTTACATGATGTACAGCGACAACACGGTGGTGCGCAACAATGTGATTTCCCACGCCACGGGCGCCACAGGAATGGGGATCGGCTTCAAGGAAGCGAGCGGGGCCTTGATCGAAGGCAACGAGATCATTTACTGCGCGCTGGGATTATCGGCGGACCTGTCTCCGTTCCAGCCGGACAGCAAGATCATCCTTAAAAACAATCGGCTTGCCTACAACGGAATCGCCATCTCCTTCAACAGCGACCTTGAAGGCTATGAAGTAGAGGGCAACAGCTTCGAAGGCAACATATCCTCCCTTTCAGTGGGCGGAGCCGGGTCTGGCCAGCGCAATAATTGGAGAGGCAATTACTGGGACGAATACGAAGGATTCGATCGGAACAATGACGGGGTCGGTGACACAGCCTACGTACTCTATGCCTTTGCAGACCGCTTATGGATGGAAATCCCCCAGGCGCGTTTTTTCAAGATATCGCCCGCACTTGAGGTGCTGGATTTCCTCGAGCGCCTGGCGCCGTTTTCAAGCCCGACCCTGCTGTTGGCAGATGACAGGCCACTGTTTAACAATCCCTGGAAGCGGGGCCAAAAATGAACACCGAGAAACCCACCCCACCTAAACTGGCTAACAAGCGCAAGCAGGAAGAGCGGCGGCGATTTCTGCGCTCGATCATCCTGGGAGCGGCGATGCTGGGCATTTCCACGGTGGGCTACATCCCGGTGGCCCGTGCATGGAAAGTGCGCATGCGACCGCCTGGCGCGCTGGAAGAAGAGAATTTCCTTTCGTCCTGCATCAAATGCGGGCAGTGTGTTCAGGTTTGCCCCGTACAGGCCATCAAGCTTGACGACCTCGATCAGGGCTTCGGCATCGGGGTGCCTTATATCGATTCGCGCAGTCAGGCTTGCGATTTTTCCTGCGATGCAGTGCAGTGTATTCTGGCCTGCCCCACCGGTTCGCTGGCTTACGACAAACCCGGTTTTCTCCCGACCCGCGGCGAAATGGTCATGGCGAATCCGCCCATCCTGCTCGCCAAGGAAAAAGATCCCGAACCGACATTGAATCTGAAAGAACGTACCGGGCTTGCCGTACTGGCCAAACCGGAGATTTGCCTCGCCCGGCAGGGCAAGGGCTTCAAGGGCGCCGCAAGGGGCGCTGCATTCAAGGGCACCATGCGCTTCATGGAAGTGGATCGCTGGAAACCCATCCCCCTGCGCGATCACCCCTTCGAGCTGGAATTGTGCGACCTGTGCGTGCGCACCTGCCCAATCAAGGGCGCAATTTCGCTTGAAAGCGTGGAAGAAAACGGAGTCATGATTAAAACGCCGGTGGTGCATGAACCCTGCGTCGGCTGCGGTGTTTGCGAAATGGTGTGTCCGACCGAACCGGCGGCCATCGTGGTGGAAGCGCGCAAAGGGTGGGGTGCCTGATGAACAAATATCTTGAATCGATGCGGGTAATGCTGGGTGCTGCGCCACGCAGGCCAGAGCCCGTCGAATACACCGAAGAAGCCAAGACCATTCATTTCTACAAGAAAAGCGAGAAGCTGGATTTTCAGGCACTGAGACTTGAGGCGCATGCACACCAGAAAAAACGCATCTGGCTCAAGCGGCGCTGGATCACGCTACTCGCGATCAACCTGCTATTCACGGTGTCCTTCTGGCTCGACATCCAGCTACTGGAAGGCGCGCTGACCGCATCGCGCCTGCTGGGTTTTCACCTGATCGACCTGAATTCCGCCCTGCAGGTGATGCTGGCGCACAAGCACATCATCGT
>CAYLMA010000010.1:0-62302 GCA_964384915.1 uncultured Sulfuricella sp.
CATGTCGGGCTGAAGCCCGACCTACATTCACGGATAATTCGTTCCATATCAATAAACCCGCCGGAAATCATGGCGGGTTGCCGGGCCAATGATGTTGCGAATCACGGCCATTGCTGCGCGACGTGCTTCACCCGCAAGACAGTTACCGTGTCGCCCTTCACCTGGTAGATCACCAGGTAATTTTCGTGAGCAACCAGTTCGCGGGTTCCGCGCTTGCGACCAACCCGGAAGAGGTTGGGGTGAGTTCTCAGTTTCTCGGCTTTCGCCTCGATCTCGTCGGCCAGCTTTTCAGCGGCGTCGGGATTATCCTGGGCGATATGGGCCACGATGGCCAGCAAGTCCGCCCGCGCCTGTTTTTTCCATTCCAGATCATGCACGCTTGCCGGCCTTCGCCTTGGCGATGACCGCCCTCACGTCTTTCATTACATCGTCGTGCGGGATGGTTGGGCTGGTGTCGTCGATGGCCTCCTGCACTTCCGCTTTCAGCCACTTGTTATAGGCTGCGGCTTCGTGGGCGCTTTTCATGGCTTCGGAACGATCTGGCCTTGTCCTGGTGGCCGGCGTGTCGGCATCGTAATTCACGGCGTCCACGTCGAAGCGGGCAATACCCACACCCTTGAGGTAACTCACCAGTGTTTCGAATTTGCGGAAAATCCGTACCTGGTGGCTGCGCTGTGCTGCCAGCGCCCTTTCCGTCATGCCGTACTTCACCAGAATGCCCCAGCCGCCCTTTTGCCCGACAACGTGCGCGCTGCGAACTACGCCGGCTTGGGCAAGCCGGGAAAGGGTCGTGTGGTCGATAGTTTCGGTGTTCATACATTCCTCCATGCCATTGCTGTGTATCTAATTATTATTGTAACTGCAAACAATAGATATTCGCACGTCTTGTTTTAACTGGCCGCGTTCTCCGTTTTACCTATTGCCCGTTGGCCGAAGTGGCGCCTTCACCGTTCCGGCTGCGCGCTTGCGTTTGCTCCCGCTTCGTGGGTTGCGTTGGGTAGGATTGCGGGGCGGGCACGATTAGAGGCCCGCTAACCTTTCGATGATCGCCAGCACGTCCGCCTCAGTCAGTCCGGCTCGCTGATCGACCAGGTGAAGTGTCTGGCAGTTTGGCGAGAAAAACGGGGCGAAATCATCCAGCGCCAGCCAAGGACGGTGTGGCTGACCATTCCCAACTATTGGTCCGGCCTGATTTATCCGTGAATGGTAGGTCGGCCTTTAGCCCGACAAGTCGGCCTGAAGGCCGACCTACATTCGAAATTGAATCGTTCCGGATCAATAGCCATGCCCGACACTCGACTTCCCGGCAATAAAATCGCCCGGTGTTGCAAGCCGTTTCTAGAACAGGAAACAGGGGGCACGGTTCTTCTTCATGCAATCATCCTCCATTCCCCATCATTCGCCGCTTCCTGCCAATCGCGCACCCAACCGATGGGCGTCGGGATGATGACGCGGATGTGGCCCGAAGTTCTGTTCATGTTCATTGCCATACTCATTATCTCCCTCAAACCATGGCCACACTGTCCCGACATTCCCTCGCCTATCGTTTTTCCCGGAGGCCGGGGCCTCAGTCAAAAACGTCATAATGGATCATTACCTATAAGCAATATCTATGCGCACACAATGACATGGCGCACTTGTTACAGGGAGGGGGAGTCAGGCCCTGAATGGGTATTCAGGCGGGCAGCCATTTGGCGGGGTCTATGCCCCACTTCTCGAAGGACTCGTGGCTGACGATCTTGTCAATACAGCCGGGGCGCGCCAGGTCGATTTCTTCCGGCAGGAGGTAATGCAGCTTTTCGGCGTGGTAAAACACTTTCACCTTGGGCTGCAGCATTTTTTCCGCGTGCTGTTCCAGCACGATGCCGAGCCGGTGGTTGCTCAGGCGCACCAGGGAGCCGCTGGGGTAGATGCCGAGGGTGCGGATGAAGGTCTGCACCATTTCCGGGTTGAAGTGGAATTTGCTCCATTCCAGCAGTTTCTTGAGCGCCTCGGTGGGGGGCATGCCCTTGTGGTAGACGCGCTCCGAAGTGATGGCGTCGTACACGTCGACGATCGCGCCCATCTGGCCGTAAAGCGAAATCTCATCGCCCTTGAGCTTGTTGGGGTAACCGGTGCCGTCGTAACGCTCGTGGTGCTGCCCCGCGACGTCGAGGGCGATCTGGCTGATGCCGGGCGTGTTCTGCAGAATGATGATGCTCTGCACCACGTGGGATTTCATTTTTGTGAACTCTGCATCGGTCAGCTTGGCCGGCTTGTTGAGGATGCTGTCCGGCACCTTGGCCTTGCCGACGTCGTGCAGCAGGGCGCCGATGGCGATTTCCTTGGTGATGTCGCGGGAGAGCTTCAAGCCGCGGGCAAAGGCCACCATCAGCGCGCAGACCGAGACCGAGTGCTGGAAGGTGTATTGGTCGTGGGTTTTCAGTCGCGCCAGGGGAATCAGCGCATCCTGGTGGCGGAAAATGGAGTCCACCATGTTTTCCACCAGCGGCTCCACTTTTTCCATCTCGATCTGCTGGCCCAGGCGGATGTCGCTGATGATGTCCTTGACGATGCGGTTGGCCTCGCCGTGCAGCTTCCTTGCGCGGTGCGCCTCCTCGGCCAGGGTGATGGCGACGATCGGCGCAGGCTGTTCTTCTGCAATATGCAGGATCCGTTCATGGATTTCTTCGCTGACCTGTTCCTGACTCTTGGCCTCGGCGATATCCAGGCCCTTGTCGGTGTCGATATACAGTTCGTGGATGCCAATCCCGCGCAGCTCCAGTGCGACCGTTTCATTCTTGACGGTAAATTGGTTGGTTGCAAAGGGATGGTCCATCCAGCCACAGTTCAGGTCGTGGATGTACATGCCTGGAATCAGTTGCGAGATGTCGATTTTTTTGATCATGCCGGGGTTTGGGGCGAAAATTATTACATTGATTGTAATGCTTAAACCCGTAATAAAAAAGGCGGCCCGGAGGCCGCCTTTTTTAAGCTGCAGAAATGCCGAATTATTTCGCTGCCGCGGGTGCCGCTGCGGGGGCTGGCGCATCCATGATTTCAATCTTGGCTGCGGCTCTCATGTCGTCAACCAGTTTTTTCAGGTTCTGCTGCTGCACCTGCTGGGACAAGCCAGGCTTGACCTGCTCGAATGAAGGAGCCTGAAGCGGGCGGGAATCTTCCAGCATGATGACGTGGTAGCCGAACTGGGTTTTAACCGGTTCAACGGTGAATTTCCCCTTTTCCAGCTTGGCAACGGCATCGCCGAATTCCGGCACCATGCTGCGCATGTCGAACCACCCAAGATCGCCGCCCTGGGCCTTGGAGCCGGGGTCTTTGGATTTGTCCTTGGCCAGCTTGTCAAAGGCTTTGATGTCTTTTTTCAGCTTGGCGATGATGTCTTTTGCGTCGGCTTCCTTTTCAACCAGGATATGGCGTGCCTTGTATTCGCTGCCGCTCATCTGGGCCTTGATCTTGTCGTATTCGGCTTTCAGCATGTCGTCGCTGACCGGATTGTTCTTGATGTAGTCCTGCACGAAGGCATTGGCCAGGATGGATTGCTTGGTCAGGTCGATCTGGTCCATGACTTCAGGCGTCTTGTCCAGGCCTTTCTTGAGCGCTTCCTGGGATACCAGCAACTGCATCGCCAGTTGGTCGATGATGGACTTGCGTGTCTCTGCGTTGTCCGGCTGGCCCATGCCCGTGCGCTGCTTGACCAGCAGTTCAACGCGGTTCTTGCTGATGGCGGTGCCGTTCACGGTAGCCGCGGCCGCAGACGCAGCCGCATCTTTTGCGGCTGGAGTGGCGGTTTTTGTGCTTTCGTCGGCGTTACAGGCGCTCAGGGTAAGCAGTGATGCTGCGCTGGCCAGCAGAATGCGTGATTTGATTGACATCATTTACAGTTCCTTAAACGTGATTAAAGCTATGGTAAAAAAACATTAAATTCAGTCCGGCTTAGAGCTCTCCGGGTGCATAGGCCTTTATGCTCAAGGCATGGATTTTGGTTTGCATCAGATCGCCGAGGGCATTATATATCAGGCGATGCCGCTTGATGGTTAACAATCCTTCAAACCGGGGCGAAACGATGGTGAGGTTGTAATGCCCGCCGCCGCTCCTGGCCCCCGCATGCCCGGCGTGGAGCGCGCTGTCGTCGCCAATCTCGATCGCTTCAGGTTCGAGTGTGGCAAGTTTTTGTTGCATTTCTTCTATTGTGGTCATGCGGGTAATGTCTTTTTAAAAGGTTTGACACTGACCCTGGCGTAAACGCCAGCGGCCACATAGGGATCGGCTTCGGCCCAGGACTGCGCTTCCTGCAGCGAGGAAAATTCCGCCACGATCAGGCTGCCGGTGAATCCCGCCGGGCCCGGATCGGCGCTGTCGATGGCGGGAAAGGGGCCCGCCAGCAACAGGCGTCCGGCCTGCTGCAGCGCCGTGAGGCGCGCCAGATGCAGAGGGCGGGCGGCGAGCCGCTGCTCGAGGCTGTCAGGCGCATCCTCGCCTAGAATGGCGTAGAACATCATGAGCCTTTCTCTTCTTCAATGTACTTGGACAATAACAGCCCTTGCAGAATGACGAATGCAAACATCAGCCCCATGCTGCCAAAGAGCTTGAAGTTGACCCAGGTGTCGGTGGAATAGTTGAAGGCGACATAAAGATTGAGCACCCCCATCAGCAGGAAGAAGCCCATCCAGCTCAGATTGAGGTTGCGCCACACGAAATCCGGCGCGGAGAACTGCTTTTCCATCATGGCGCGGATCAGGTTTTTGCGGAACAGGCCCGCGCTGACCGCCAGCACCACGGCAAACAGCCAGTACAGCACGGTGGGCTTCCACTTGATGAAGGTCTCGTCATGCAGGAACAGGGTCGCGCCGCCGAACAGCGTGATGATGGCCAGGCTGACCCACAGCATGGTATCCACCTTGCGGTGCTTGAGCCAGACCCAGCCGATCTGGCCGAATGTGGCTGCAATGGCCACGGCGGTGGCGGTGTAGATGCCATACAGCTTGAAGGCGGCGAAAAAAAGGATGATGGGAAAAAAATCGAAGAGGAATTTCATCGCGTTGATTATGGCTTCATTTCAATAGATCGAGCATTTTGCTATGATTAGCCTTCTTCTTACAAGTTCCCCCGCATGCCAAAGATTGACTTGCATAGTCACTCCACCATTTCCGATGGTTCCTACACGCCAGCCGAGCTGGTAAATTACGCCGCAGCCCAGGGTGTTGAAATCATGGCGCTGACCGATCACGACGATGTCGCCGGGCTGGATCAGGCGCGTGTCGTGGCTGAAGGCCTGGGCGTGAGCCTGATCAACGGGGTTGAAATATCCGTGACATGGAACAAGCGCACCATCCATATTGTCGGGCTGCGCGTGGACCCAACCCATCCCGAACTGCTGGCGGGGCTGGAGAACATCCGCTCCGGACGGATGACACGGGCTGCGGCGATTGCGGCTGAACTGGACAAGGCGGGGATATCCGGTAGTCTGGAAGGCTCCATGGCATATGCCAAGGAGCGCATTATCAGCCGCACCCATTTCGCACGTTTCCTGGTGGCGCAGGGGCACGCCAAGGATGTGAAAACGGTGTTCAAGAAATTTCTGGTCAAGGGCAAGCCCGGGCATGTTTCGCACCAGTGGGCGGATATGAGTGCAGCCATCGGCTGGATCAGAGACAGCGGCGGCGTGGCGGTGCTGGCGCACCCGGGCCGTTACGATATTGGCAAAACCACCATGCACGGGCTTTTTGCCACATTCAAGGACGCCGGCGGCGAAGCGGTGGAAGTGGTTTCAGGCAGCCATACCGCCGATCAGTACCGCATTTTTGCCGAGTACGCGCGGCTTTATGAACTGAAGGCCTCGGCGGGCTCCGATTATCATGGACCCACACATAATTTTTTCGATATGGGCAGGCTGCCTCCCTTGCCGTCCGGCTGCGTTCCGGTGTGGCAGGGTTGGCCTGAGCTGGAACGCTTTGAAACGCAACGCGGCAGTGCCTGAAACCTGGAGCATTATTTAATTTGTCACAATTTTTTACCATCCATCCCGACAACCCCCAGCCGCGACTGATCCGGCAGGCGGCGGACATCATCAGGAACGGCGGCGTGGTGGTGTATCCCACCGACTCCTGTTACGCCCTGGGCTGCCATCTCGGCGACAAGGACGCGATGCAGCGCATCCGCGATATCCGCGGGGTGGATGAGCGCCACCACTTCACCCTGGTGTGCCGCGACCTGTCCGAGCTGGCTCACTATGCCCGCGTGGACAACCAGCAATATCGCCTGCTCAAGTCCAACACGCCGGGCAGCTATGCCTTCATCCTGCTGGCCACCAAGGAAGTGCCGCGCCGCCTGCAGCACCCCAAGCGCGCCACTATCGGCCTCAGGGTACCGGATCACCCGGTGGCGCTGGCTCTGCTGGAAGAGTTGGGCGAGCCGCTGCTGAGTTCCACGCTGTTGTTGCCGGGAGATGAAGGCCCTCTCAGCGACGGCGAGGAAATCCGCGACCGGCTGGAAAAAAGGGTGGATCTGATCCTTGATGCCGGCAGTTGCTGCACCGGCATGACCACGGTGATCGACCTGACGGGCAGCGAGCCGGTATTGATCCGCGCCGGCAAGGGCAGCCTCGAACCTTTCGGACTCGAAGACTGATGGAACTTACCCTGATCCAGCAGATCGCCGTCTATGCGCTGCCGGTAATCTTTGCCATCACCCTGCATGAAGCCGCGCACGGCTATGCCGCCAGGCATTTCGGCGACACCACGGCCTACATGCTGGGGCGCATCAGCGTGAATCCGCTGCGCCACATCGACCCCATCGGAACGGTGCTGGTGCCGCTGGCCACCCTGGCGCTGGGCGGCATCCTGTTCGGCTGGGCCAAGCCGGTGCCGGTGAATTTCAACCATCTGCGCCACCCCAAGCGCGACATGCTCTGGGTCGCCGCCGCCGGGCCCGCGGCCAACCTGGCGATGGCGCTATTCTGGGCGCTGGTGATGAAAATCGGCCTGTCCATGCCGGAAAGCAGCCTGGCCTTGCCCATGGCGCTGATGGGCAAGGCCGGCATCACCATCAATGCCGTGCTCATGGTGCTTAACCTCTTGCCCCTGCCGCCGCTGGATGGGGGGCGTATCGCAGTCAGCCTGCTGCCGCCGCCCCTGGCTTATTCCTATGCCCGCCTCGAACCCTACGGCATGATCATTTTGGTGGTGCTGCTGTTTTCCGGCGCGCTGGGCGTTATTCTGTGGCCGATGATCAATACCGCCACGGCGCTGATTGCTTCTCTTTTTGGACTTCACTGATTAGGACGTTTAACTAACATGTATCAGGAACGCGTTTTATCCGGCATGCGCCCCACGGGCGGCCTGCACCTCGGCCACTACCACGGCGTGCTGAAAAACTGGGTGGAGCTGCAGCATGAATTCGAATGCCTGTTCTTCGTAGCCGACTGGCATGCGCTCACCACCCACTACGACACCCCCGAGGTGATCGAGCGCAATGTCTGGGACATGGTGATCGACTGGCTGGCCGCCGGGGTCGATCCGGCCAATGCCACGCTGTTCATCCAGTCGCGCGTGCCGGAACATGCCGAGCTGCACCTCTTGCTGTCGATGATGACGCCGCTGGGCTGGCTGGAGCGTGTGCCGACCTACAAGGACCAGCAGGAAAAGCTGTCGGAAAAGGACTTGAGCACCTACGGCTTCCTCGGCTACCCCTTGCTGCAGAGCGCCGACATCCTGATCTACCGCGCCAACCAGGTGCCGGTGGGCGAGGACCAGGTGCCGCACATCGAGTTCACGCGCGAAATCGCGCGCCGCTTCAATCATCTCTATGGCCGCGAGATCGGCTTCGAGGAAAAGGCCGAGGCTGCAGTGAAGAAGCTCGGCAGCAAGCGTGCCAGGCTTTATGACGAGCTGCGCAAGCGTTACCAGGAGCAGGGCGACGATGAAGCGCTGGAATCGGCACAGGCCCTGCTCAACGAGCAGCAGAACCTGTCGCTGGGCGACAAGGAACGCCTGTTCGGCTATCTCGAAGGCGGCGGCAAGATGATTCTGGTGGAGCCGGAGGCGCTCTTGACTGCGGCTTCGCGCATGCCGGGCCTGGACGGGCAAAAAATGTCCAAGTCCTACCACAACACCATCACCCTGCGCGAAGACGCGGAGAGCGTGAACAAGAAAATCCGCACCATGCCTACAGATCCTGCTCGCGTGCGCCGCACCGATCCGGGCGATCCGGCCAAGTGCCCGGTATGGTCCTTCCACATGGTGTATTCGAACGATGCCACGCGCGAATGGGTGCAGCAGGGCTGCAAGAGCGCCGGCATCGGCTGCATCGAGTGCAAGCAGCCGGTGATCGAGGCGGTGCTGAAGGAGCAGGAGCCGATGCGCGAGCGCGCCCGGATGTACGAGGAAGACCCGACCCTGGTGCGCAACATCATCGCCGACGGCTGCGAAAAAGCGCGCAAGCTGGCAAACGAGACCATGCGCGACGTGCGCGAGGCGATGGGGCTGAGTTACGGCTGAGTCTTCTCCTTTGTGGTTCGCGCTTATTTGGAGGTAGTGCTTATGTGGACAAATGCTAAATACATTCTCAGCGCTGCTCTGGTTCTGGCTGTTCTATCTGGCTGCGCCGCCAATCCGATTACCGGACGATCCCAGTTGATGCTGGTTTCCGGGCAGGAGGCGGTGGCCTCTTCCTATCAAGCCTATTCGGCCATGACCACCAGTTTGCAGCAGCAGGCGAAAATCAATCGTGACGCGGCAAAAGTCGCGCGTATCCATGCCATTACCGGCCGCCTGATTCCTCACGCCTTGGCTTACCGCAGCGACGCGGCAAGCTGGAAGTGGGAAGTGAACGTCATCGACAGCCCGGAGGTCAACGCATTCTGCATGGCGGGCGGAAAAATGGCGATCTACAGCGGTTTTTTCGACAAGATGAATCCGAGTGACGATGAACTGGCGCAGGTGATGGCGCATGAAATCGCCCATGCGCTGTCCGACCATACGCGCGAAAAAATGTCCATGGCCATGGCTTCCGACCTGGGCGTGCAACTGCTCGCCACCGGCGCCCGCGCCTCCGCCGGGCAGACGCAGATGGCGCATGCCTTGGCTCTGTACGTGATCCAGATGCCCAACAGCCGCACCGCGGAAAGCGAGGCCGACCAGATTGGCATCGAGCTTGCCGCGCGGGCCGGCTACAGCCCCGCTGCGGCCATCAGCCTGTGGCAGAAAATGGCGCGCCAGGGCAACGGCTCACCCGAGTGGCTCAGCACCCATCCCTCGCATGAAAACCGCATCGCCGAGCTGTCGCGCCTGGCGCCGCGGGTGGAACCGCTGTACCGCGAAGCCAAAGGCAAGCCGCAACAGAACTACCGCTTTTAACCAATAAGCTGCAACCACATCAACCGCAAAGGCGTAAGCATCCTCGCGCCTTTGCAGTCCGATATTTTGTGGATTTAACCACGGGCGTGCCAGGCGGCACGCCACTGCATTTTTTTCGGACTCGTGGGACAATGCCCTATCCAAGCTGACAGGTTCGCCATGCCCTCCATCAAGTTACTTCCGCAACAACTTCGCCTGACCATCGATCCACGGGAACTGGATTGCCCTGATACCTCGCTGCTGGTTTCCGAGCCATTGCCCTGGATTGGGCAGGAGCGCGCCGAAAAAGCCGCGCGTTTTGGCCTGTCGCTGGATCAGCCGGGTTACAACCTGTTTGTCCTCGGCGAGGTGGGGAGCGGACGCTCTTCGCTGATGGAAGTGGCAATGCGGGAAGCGGCGGCATTGCGTTCTGTGCCGCCCGATCTGTGTTATCTGCACAATTTCGACTGCCCCGAGCGGCCGCTGTCCTTGCGTTTGCCCCCTGGGCAGGGACGGGTGCTGCGTGACATGATGGCCGAACTGGGAAAAAAATTGCGCATGGAAATCCCCGCGCTTCTTTCCGGGCCTGAGTTCAAGTCTGAAAGCGAAGCGATCCAGAAAGGCTTCAAGGATGAGGAGGCAATGGCCTTTTCCGACCTGACTGCGTTTGCGGCTGCCCGCCACTTCAGCCTGCACCGCGAAGACGAGCGCATGATTTTTACCCTGTTGGGCGAGGGCGGACATGCGGTGACCGAGGAAGAGGTGCTGTCGCTGCCTCCTGAACGCAAGTCCGAGGTCGAGCATGCTGAACGGGAGTTGCGCGCTGAAATCACCAGTTTTCTGGAGAAAATGCGGCCCAAGGAACGCGTGGCGAACGAGGCGGTGGGCCGGCTCAAGCGGCGTGTCGTGAAATCCCTTCTGGAGCATGAGATTGACAGGGTTCGCGCTGCCATGAAGCAACAGATCAAGGATTCCGTCAAACTGGGCGGATATCTCGAAAGCGTGAGCCAGAATGTGCTCGATCAGATCGACCTGTTTGTCTCGGAAGATGCCCAGGATGAGTTGAACGCCGTGCTGGGTCGCCAGCGCGTGAACCTGGTGGTGGATAACGGCGGCCTCAACGGCGCGCCGGTGATGATCGAGGACAACCCGCTGTTCCGTTCCCTGTTCGGCAGCATCGAATACCAGGTGGAAAACGATGTGCTGATGACGGATTTCTCGCGCATTCGCGCCGGCAGCCTGTTGCGCGCCCATGGCGGTTTCCTGCTGCTGCATCTGAGGGATCTGCTGGGTGATCCGCTGGTGTGGGAGAAGCTGCGCCGTTTTCTGCGCAGCGGCCGCCTGCAGATCGAGGAGCCGGGCACGCAGTATGCGCCCAGCGCGGTGGTGTCGCTGGAGCCGGAGGCCGTGGACCTGAGCGTGAAGGTGATCCTGGTGGGCACTCGCGAGCATTATTACGAATTGCAGGAGGCAGACCCGGAATTCGGCCGCCATTTCCGCATCAAGGTCGATTTCGCCGAAAGCTTCAAGGCTTCGCAGGACTCCCGCCGCGCCACGGCCATCTTTGTGGCGCACACCTGCCACCGCCTCGGGCTGCCGCATTTCACGGCGGCTGCAGTGGCACGCCTGCTGGAGGAAATGCAGCGCGAAGCGGACGACCAGCGGCGGCAATACGCGGTATTTGCCTATCTGGAGCAGCTGGTGACGGAAAGCGCCATGCATGCATCCGGTGATCTGGTGCAGCGCGCGGACGTTGAAGCGGCGCTGGCGGACAAGACCGGCCGCCATGATTACCCCGACCAGCGCCTGCACGAATCCATCGCCGAGGGCGAATTGCTTATTGCGGTACGGGGCGAACGGGTGGGGCGCATCAACGGCCTGACCCAGATCGACCTCGGCGACCATCGCTTCGGCATGCCCATGGTGGTTTCCGCGCGCACCTTCCCAGGCAAGGAGGGTGTGCTCAATATCGAACGCGAGGTACAGATGTCCGGACCCATCCACGATAAGGGCATGTTCATCCTGCAGAGCTATTTTGCCGCGCTGTTCTCCCATCTCGGGCCGCTGTCGGTGAATGGCGCGCTGGCCTTCGAGCAGGAATACCATGGCGTGGAAGGCGATTCGGCTTCCTGTGCCGAATTGTATGCCCTGCTCTCCAGCCTTTCCGGCCTGCCCATCCGGCAGGGAATGGCCGTGACCGGCGCGCTCAACCAGCATGGCGAGGTGCTGCCCATCGGCGGCATGAACGAAAAAATCGAGGGTTTTTTCCGTGTCTGCCAAGCTTCGGGCCTGGATGGCAGCCAGGGCGTGATCCTGCCTGCGTGCAATCGCGCCCATCTGATGCTGAATGCGGAAGTGGTGGCGGCGGTGGAACAGGGTCAATTCCATATTCATGCCATCGAGGATGTCATGGATGGCCTGGAATTGTTGATGGGCATGCCTGCGGGAGAGCTGGATGAAAGCGGCGGTTACCCCCACAATAGCGTACTGGGGCAGGTGCAAAAAACCTTGCTTCACTACCGCCGCGTATGCCATCTGTCCGAGCATCCGAAACCGGCGCGCAAATCGCGCCATGGGGCTTATTAAAAAATGATCCTAAAAAAAGCAGTTAACCACGGAGTTCACGGAGAACACGGAGTAAGAACAATAGATTGCATGATATTTGCCATTCACCCGTTGGGTGAGGTCATAAATTGCCGCAAACAGCCTTTCTCTGTGTGCTCCGTGCCCTCCGTGGTTATCGAACTGAGGTTTTTTGGATGATGGAGCTATTCCTGATCGGATTTTTTCTTGCCCTGGGCTGGTTCTGGATCGACAGCATGGCGGCGCGGGAGCAGGCTGAACTGTCAGCTAAGCGGGCTTGCCGCGAGGAAGGCATTCAGTTTCTGGATGATACGGTGGCCTTTTCCGGGCTGGGATTCCGCCGCGACGGGTACGGCCACCTCAAGTCCCGCCGCACCTACCGCTTTGAATTTTCGGATACCGGCGATAACCGGCTCAAAGGCATGGTGGTGATGCTGGGGCGCGAGGTGGAAACCCTGGACCTGGAAAAGCGCTATCTTGAGGTCAAAGCACCTTTAGTAATTCCACCTCAAATACCAATGTGGCGTTGGGAGGGATCACACCACCCGCGCCACGGGCACCGTAACCCAACTGAGGAGGAATCGTGAGCTTGCGCACGCCGCCTGCCTTCATGCCCTGTACGCCTTCATCCCAGCCTTTGATGACGTGGCCGGCGCCGAGGGGAAAGGCGAAGGGGTCGTTGCGGTCCTTGCTGGAGTCGAATTTGCTGCCGTCGGTCAGCCATCCGGTGTAGTGTACCGAGACCATGCGGCCGGCTACGGCCTCGTCGCCTTCGCCTGGTGTGATGTCTTCGTAGATCAGCCCGCTTTCGGTGGTGGTTTCAGACATTAAACAATCTCCATTCTGGTTAGAAAAACGGCCATTATGCCAGAGCGCAGTAATCTTGCCGAACGTGGGCAAAATCCTTTAGGATTCAGGAATCATGACAATTATTGCGGTGTTCAATCAAAAGGGCGGTGTCGGCAAGACCACCACCAGCCTTAATCTGGTCGCGGCCTTGGCGCGTGGCGGGTTGGAGCCGCTGGCGATTGACCTTGATCCGCAAGCGCATCTTACGGTCATTGGCGATGTGCCGGTGGCCTCGGGCGCAGACAGCGTGTTCGGTTTCTATGCCGAGGCCCGGCCCTTGTCCGACCTGGTGCGGAAATTTTCTTCCGGGGGCCACATCATTCCTTCGCACATGGAGTTGTCCAAGGTCGATGCGCTTCACGGCAAGGGGCTGAAGTCGGTGATGCGCCTCAAGACGGCTATCCATGAGGAAATGCTGGAACAGGAAGGCACGCCGATTGTGATCGACTGCTGCCCCATGCTCAACGTGTTGTCTCTGAACGCTATTTTTTCATCGGGCAGGGTGCTGGTGCCGATCTCGGCGGATTTTCTGTCGGTAAGGGGGGCGCTCCAACTCGAAGGCACCCTCAAGGCACTGGAAAACGTGGTGAAGAAGCGCATCGAGCGGCGCTATGTGGTGACCCGTTACGATGCCCGTCGCCGCATGTCGCGCGAAATCGTGGCGCAATTGCGCGAGCGTTTCGGCGACGAATTGTGTTCCGTTCATATCTCCGAAAATGTCAGCCTGGCGGAAAGCCCCGCCTGCAACAAGGACGTTTTTGCCCATGCGCCGCATAGCCAGGGCGCAAAGGATTACGATGCGCTGCTAACCGAACTGGCGGCATCGGGTTTCCTCTGATGCTGTCTGCCCGTTTATTCGAAGCGGCTGGTATTCAAAATACGGTAGCCGGTGTTTAAGCAGAATTCAAAACTCATCATTGGCCTGGGTTTTGGCGCCGCCGTGGCACTCATGCTGACGCTTACCTTCATAGGCATTTCCCGCATGTATGCGATCAAGGCCGAGCTGGAAACGATCGTGCACAAGCATAATGTCCAGACCGAATACGTGACCAACATGCGCACCGTGGCGCGAGAACGGGTGATCAGCCTGTTTGCCATGACGCTGCTTGAAGACGCGTTTGAAAAGGACGAGGCCTTCCTGCACTACCAAGAACTGGCCAACGACTTCGTCAAGGCGCGCTCGCGGTTGGAAGCGATGCAACTGAATAGGGTGGAGCACGAGGTGCTGCAGGAGTCCCTACACCTGATCGGCATGGCTTTGGAGTACCAGGAGCAGGTGGTGAATTTCGTGGCGCGGGGAGAGACTGATGCCGCGCATGGCGCGCTGCTGCAAAAAGTCATTCCCATGCAGGACAAGATTTTCGTGCTTTATTCCCGTTTGCTTGACATGCAGCGCGACTCTTCGCGCCGTGCGGTTTCTGACGCAGAGGATGCGTTCCGTTTTGCCACGCTGTTCATGCTGCTGAGCGGTGCGACCGCTGTGCTGCTGGCGTTGGGGATTGCGGTCTCGGTTATCAGACGCACGCGGAAAATCGAGGATGCGCTGTTCCAGGAAAAGGAATTGGCGCAAGTCACGCTGTATTCGATCGGCGATGCGGTGATTACCACCAACGGCAAGGGCCAGGTCGATTATTTGAATACGGTGGCCGAAACCCTTACCGGCTGGACTCTGGCGGAAGCCCGTGGCCAGCCCTTGCGCGATGTCTTTTGCGTGGTGGACGAGGCGACGCGCGAGCAGATGTCGCATCTTGCCAGCCACGCCCTGCCGGATGGCCAGGTGGTGGGGATGAAAAGCCATTCCCTGCTGGTGCGGCGTGGTGATGGCCAGGAGTTCGTGATCGAGGACCGCCTGTCGCCGATCTGCAACCGGAGTGGCGATGTGATCGGTGCGGTGGTGGTGTTCCACGACGTTTCCCATGCGCGCCAGATGGCCAATCAGCTTTCCTGGCAGGCGGCCCACGATGCCCTGACCGGCCTGGCCAACCGGCGCGAGTTCGAGCGCCTGCTGCAGGAGCTGATCGACAACGCCGCAGTTGAGGGCAAGCATCACGCCGTGCTGTTCATGGATCTGGACCAGTTCAAGGTGGTCAACGACACCTGTGGACACATGGCCGGGGATGAATTGCTGCGCCAGCTGGTGGCGGTGTTTGTGGCGCGTGGACGGGATTCCGATATGGTGGCGCGCCTGGGCGGCGACGAGTTCGGCATGCTGCTCTACGGTTGCCCGCTGGAACCCGCGCTACGCCTGGCGAACGAAGTGCGCGAGGGGGTGCAGCAATTCCGCTTCATGTGGCAGGACAAGTCCTTTGAAGTCGGCATCAGCATCGGTTTGGTCGAGATAAATGCCACCAGCGGCAATCTCGCCACTGTGATGAGCAATGCCGACGCCGCCTGCTATGCCGCCAAGGAGGGGGGGCGCAACCGCGTTCACGTTTACCTGGAGAATGACACCGACCTGGCCCGGCGCCATGGTGAAATGCAATGGATTTCACGTATCAGCAAGGCTTTCGAGGAGGACCGCTTCCGCCTTTATTATCAGGAAATCGCCGCGGTAATGCCGCACCAGCGCGGCTTGCAGCACTTCGAGGTGCTGCTGCGCATGGTGGATGAAAATGGCGTGGTGATATCACCCGCAGCCTTCATTCCGGCGGCTGAACGTTACAATCTGATGCCGACCGTGGACCGCTGGGTGATCCGCACCCTGTTCAGCTCCCGCAGCAAGGAATGGCGCCGCATATGGGAGGAATGCCAGGCCGGGGAAGAGACTTTTCCGATACTGTGCGCGGTGAACCTTTCCGCTACCAGCCTGAACGATGAAATGTTCCCTGCTTTTCTCAAGGAACAGCTTGAGTATTACGGCATGCCGCCCCAGGCGCTATGCCTGGAAATCACCGAAACTTCCGCGATTGCCAACCTCAACAAGGCTTCGCGCTTCATGCACGAACTCTCCAAGCTGGGTTGCAGCTTCGCACTCGACGATTTTGGCAGCGGCATGTCCTCCTTCGCCTATCTCAAGGATCTTCCTGTGCACTATCTCAAGATCGACGGCGCCTTCGTGCGCGGCATGGACCAGAACCCGGTCAACCTGGCCATGGTTGAGGCGATTGCCCGCATCGCCAGCGTGATGGGTATCGAAACCGTGGCGGAATTCGTCGAAGACAAGGCGCTGATCGAGAAGCTCGCAGTGCTGGGCGTGGATTATGCCCAGGGCTTCGGCATTCATGTGCCGGCGCCGATGGAGGGAATTCATTATGGTTCGGCACGCGCTTAAGAAACGCTCGAAAAAGGCGGGCTTGCCGCCGGGCACCCTGATGCACATCGGGGAGAAGAGAACCGAGGTGATGAAAGCCGTGGTGCTGGATTACGACGAGCACAACTGCGACGAAATCATTTTGACCGACTATGACCATTGCCTTGCCTTGCGCGGCAAGCCGACCGTCACCTGGCTGGACATCGAGGGCGTGCACGACATCGCGGCGCTGGAACGGATAGGCCACTGCTTCGGCCTGCATCCGCTGGTGATGGAGGATATCCTCAATACCGACCAGCGCCCCAAGATCGAGGATTACGGCGACTACCTCTACATCGTGCTGCGCATGCTCACCAACGGCAGCGAGACTGGAGAAGTCAGCTCGGAGCAGGTGAGCCTGATCCTGGGCGAGAATTTCGTGCTTTCCATCCAGGAAGGCGCCAAGGGCGACGTATTCGACGCGGTGCGCAACCGCATCCGCAACAGCAAGGGGCAGATTCGCAAGCTGGGCGCGGACTATCTCGCCTATTCGCTGATCGACGCGGTGGTGGATAATTATTTCATCATCCTGGAAAAAATCGGCGAGCGCATCGAGTTGCTGGAAGAAACCCTGATCAGCGACCCCGGCCCGGAAACGCTGCACCTGATCCACAGCCTGAAACGCGAAATGATCTACCTGCGCAAATCGGTGTGGCCGCTGCGCGAGGTGGTGAGCGGCATGCAGCGGCGCGATTCGATCCTGATCCGCGAGAGCACCGGCTACTATCTGCGCGACGTGTACGACCACACCATCCAGGTGATCGACACCATCGAGACTTTCCGCGACATGCTGTCGGGGATGCTCGACATTTACCTCTCCAGCATCAGCAACCGCACCAATGCGGTGATGAAGGTGCTCACCGTGATCGCGACCATTTTCATGCCCCTGACCTGGATGGCGGGGATTTACGGCATGAATTTCAAACATATGCCGGAATTGTCCTGGCACTATGGCTACCCCGCGGTATGGCTGGCGATGCTTGCCATTGCGGCGGGGATGGTGGTTTATTTCAAGAAAAAGAAGTGGTGGTGAAACCATGAACAAGCTGATCCTGGCGGGCGATGTCGGCGGCACCAAAACCCTGTTGCAGTTGGCGGAGGTGCGGGATGGCGTTTTCCGCCCCATCTGCGAGCGCCGCTTCGATAGCGCCGCCCATGGTGATTTCAACGCCCTGGTGGGGGAGTTCCTGCGCGCCGCCGCGCTGCCGCCCGCCGCTGCACGGCCTGTCGACGCGGCCTGTTTCGGCGTGGCCGGCCCGATACACGGGCGCGGCGCGAAAATCACCAACCTCGCCTGGACCATAGACGCGGACGCGGTGGGCGCCGAATTTGGCATTGCCAGCGTCAGCCTGATCAATGATTTTACCGCCGTGGGCCATGGCATCGAGGTGATGCGCGAGCATGAGCTTGCGCCACTGCAGGCGGGGGAGCCTGAAGCGCGCGGCACGCGCGCGGTGCTCGGCGCCGGGACTGGCCTGGGCGAGGGCATCCTGGTGTGGCAGGAGGATCAATACCGGGCGCTGCCTTCCGAAGGGGGGCACGTGGATTTCGCGCCCGCCGACGCCGAGCAGGACGGCCTGTTGCGCTACCTGCGGCCGATTTTCGGGCACGTGTCCTACGAGCGCATTCTCTCGGGCGATGGCTTGGTGAAGATTTTCGAATACCTGACCGGGGAAGGGCTGGCATCGGCCACGGAGCCGTTGCGCCAGGCCATGCTGGAACAAGACCCGGCGGCGGCGATCTCGGAATTCGCTCTCGACGGGCGCGATCCGGCGGCGCTGCGGGCGCTCGACCTGTTCATCGCCATCTATGGCGCTCAGGCGGGCAACCTGGCGCTCACCACGCTGGCGCGCGGCGGGGTTTACGTGGCGGGCGGGATCGCGCCCAAAATCATTGCCAGGCTCAAGCATGGCGGCTTCGTGCGCGCCTTCAACGATAAGGGGCGCTTTTCCGCGCTGATGCAGCGCATGCCGGTGCATGTGGTCATGAATCCGGAAGTGGGCCTGATGGGCGCGGCGCTGGTGGCGAGCAGATTGCAGTCAGATTGATCCTGAAATACTCGTTTCACCGCAAAGGGCGCGAAGGGTCGCAAAGGAAAGTCAGTCGTTAATGAATTTGAATGGCTCACCCATCGGGTAAGCAGCACACGCTGCCCAAGCTACTGAATTCCTTAGCGTTCCTTTGCGCCCTTTGCGGTTGACTGCTTTTTTTAGATTGGTGGCGCTGTCAGGTTAGAATAGCGCCTGATTACGAATACGGAGAAGCAGCATGAGTGACCAAATTTTTGAGCCCAAGAACGATCTTGAGCACAAGCTGCTTGCGGCGGCGAATGGCGAGTTGGATGTGGATGAACTGATCAGCGGGCTGCTGGATGACCAAGTTTTCATGCCGGTGGAAGACGAAGAGTCGGGCATCCAGGGGTTTCAGCGTTCGGTTCACGCCCGTCCCCTGGTGGTGCAGGATGAGGAAGGCGTCCATGTGCTGGTGCTGTTCAGCAGCCCGGAGCGGGCCCGCGTGGTGATGGACGAGTTTCCCAAGTTCGGCGGCGGCTTGCTGGCCGATTTTCGCTGGGTGCTGGAGCACATCGACGCGGGTGCCGGCGTGACCATCAACCCGGGTTGGGATGTGGGGATCGACCTCGATACCGAAACCGTGGCGGAGCTGTCCCGCCAACTGGCCGCGGAAAAGGGGACGCTGCAGTAAAGCGGAAAGCTGTGATTCTTTAACCGCAAAGGCGCGAAGGCGCAAAGAAAAAGGCAAGCTGCCGCTTCATCCATTTGATGAATGCAGCGTGAAGTTACTCGCCTTGATTTCTCTGCGCCTTCGCGCCTTTGCGGTTCAGGCTTTTCCCAGTCCCGAAAATCAGCCCAGTGCTTTCTGCACCACGGCCAGCATTTCCGGCTTGAAATCGAGATTCAGCGCCGCTTCATGTCCTTTATCAGACATTTTTTTCCACGTCTTGCGCACGATGTCGAGCAGCTTCTCTTCATCGTACTGGCTGCTGTATTTCTGCACGAATGCTTCCAGATAGTATTGCAGGAAAGTCAGGTCCACCACGTCTTCGAGTAGCTGGGTTTCCGGATTGAGCTTGAGCTTTTCCTTGCGCAGCAGGGCCTGGAGCTTGGAGATCGTGTCCTCGTCGTAGCCCAGTTCGCGCATGATGGCGCCGGCGGTTTCGCCATGGAACTTGTACAGATAGGTGCGCCACTGGTAATAGCCGGGCTTGTCCATCGGGTAATCCGCGCGCGGCACTTTCCAGCGGCAGATGTGCTGGGCGCGCACGGCGAGCTGGACATGCTCGGGCGCGTCCGGGGCGAAGCGCTGGAGCATGCCGGTCATGCGCTGCGCGTAGAGCAGTTCCTTGGGGTATTCCTTGCCTTCGAAAACTTCCTTGTTGGGATCTTCCGCATTCGCGGCGTCAAACTTGGCAATGGCCTGGTCAAAGCGGGCTTTATCAGAAATCATTTTGCTTATCCTTGATATGGGTCAAGACAAATAAAAAAGTATATCACCAAGCGCTAATGGAGGTGATTTTGCCGTTATCAAGGGGGGATGGAAGGCGAGGGGAACCCCGGCGGGCGGATGCCAATGCCGGGGGTGTTGCAGGAAGCTATTTGTTGACGATGGCGTTCGACAGATCGCGCTTGTGCTCTTCTTCCTGAATCAGGATGTCTTCCAGCACGCGGCGCAGGCCGTATTCCTGGAGCGCTTCGGCCTGCGCGATGCGTTCCTTGTAGCGCGTAATGGCATTGTCCTCGCCCCGCAGGTCCTGTTTCAGCATTTCCTTGCTGTCGCTGGAGATTTCGCGCTTCTCGACGTTGATCGTCGGCACGCCGCCGAGAAAATCGATCTGCTCGGATAGCATCACGGCGTGCTGCATTTCCTCCTGGGAATGGATGATCAGTTCCTTCTGGATCGAATCGTACTGCGCGCCGCTGATTGCGGAAGCATGCTGCACATACTGGACGGCCGCCGCGTATTCCCATTCGAGGTCCTTGTTCAGTTCCTCGATCAGTTTTTTCTTGGTAATTTTCATCATCGTTCTCCTTGCAGGTTATGAAAACACGCTCCCAGAAGCAAAAAGCCGCCAGGGGATCAACTCCCTGGCGGCTTTCGCGAGGCGAAAAACTCGAGGCTTACAGTTCGCCGGCGTGCTTCGCCAGGTACTCCGCCACGCCCTTGGTGTCGGCCTTCATGCCGGCCTTGCCCTTGTTCCAGCCGGCCGGGCAGACTTCGCCGTGCTGTTCGGTGAACTGCAGGGCGTCGACCATGCGGATCATTTCATCGATATTGCGGCCCAGCGGCAGGTCATTCACCACCTGGTGGCGCACCACGCCGCTCTTGTCGATCAGGAAGGAACCGCGATAGGCGACGCCGGCATCGGCTTCGACGTCATAGGCCTTGCAGATTTCGTGCTTGATGTCGGCGACCAGCGGATATTTCACCTGGCCGATGCCGCCATTGTTGATCGCCGTGTTTTTCCATGCCAGGTGGCTGAAGTGGGAGTCGATTGAGACGCCGATCACTTCCACGTTGCGGTCCTTGAAATCCTGCAGGCGATGATCGAAGGCGATCAGTTCGGAGGGGCACACGAAAGTGAAGTCGAGCGGGTAGAAGAAGATCACCGCGTACTTGTCCTTGATGTGGGTCTTGAGATTGAAGCCTTCTTCGATGCTGTTGTTGCCCATTACCGCTGCGGCGGTGAAATCGGGAGCTGCCTTGCCAACGAGAACTGCCATGATGATTCCTTTTTGTTGTCAATGAAGGGAAAAAGATGCAACTTGATGAAAGGTAAGGCCCTGTTGCTGCTCATGGTTCTTTGCTGATTTGAAGGATCATTATATTTAGACCAAGTCCAGGTTACAAGCAAATAATCCCGGGATGAGACACGCGCAAGCTTTCAGATTCGCTATCCACGGCCAATCTAAGTTAAAATTCCTACTTTTAGGCGGCTGATTCGTCTACCCATTGCTTTAGCCGGCCCGATGTTGCTGGAAACAAGACCATCTTCATCGAAAGTATTGAATTAAGAGACCGTCATGACCCAATCCTTCCCCTCTGATCTGACCAGCACCCCTTCTGCTCTTCTGACCGATTTGCCCCCTTTGGGCATGGATGCCGGGAGTCTGGCGCTGGATTTTCGCCAGTATTTCAGCCATACCCTGGGCCGCGAACGGCATGGCACGCCGCCACACTGCTTCAACACCGCCCTTGCGCTGACCCTGCGCGACCGGCTGGTGGAGCGTTGGAAGGCGACGGATTCCGCTTATGATGCGAGCGGCTGCAAGCGCACTTATTATTTGTCCATGGAGTTTCTCATGGGGCGCGCGCTGTCCAACGCAGTGCTCAACCTGGGTGTCAGCGATGCGACGACGAAGGCGCTTAATCAACTGGGATTGCTGATGGAAGAGGTGGCGGACCAGGAGCACGACGCCGGTCTCGGCAATGGCGGCTTGGGGCGGCTTGCAGCCTGCTTTCTGGACAGTTGCGCCACCTTGCAGCTGCCGGTGATGGGCTACGGCATCCGCTACGAGTACGGCATGTTCCGCCAGCATATCGAGGGCGGTTATCAGCTGGAGGAGCCGGACCACTGGCTGCGCAACGGCAACCCCTGGGAACTGGAGCGGCCCGAGTTCACGCAGCGCATTCATTTTGGCGGGCATTGCGACTATTACCACGATCAGGACGGCCGGATGAGGGTGCGCTGGCTGGATACCCATGACGTGCTGGCCGTGCCTTATGACGTTCCTGTGCCAGGTTACCAGAATGGCACCGTGAATACCCTGCGCCTGTGGAAATCCGCCGCCACGGACGAATTCGACCTGAGTGAGTTCAACGCCGGCAGCTACCCCGAAGCCGTGGCGGCGAAGAATGCCGCTGAGCACATCACCATGGTGCTCTACCCCAACGATGCGAGCGAGAACGGCAAGGAACTGCGCCTGCGCCAGCAATATTTCCTGGCTTCGGCCAGCCTGCAGGATGTGCTGCATCGCTGGGTGCGCGACCACGGCGAGGATTTCAGCCGCTTTGCCGAGTTGAACTGCTTCCAGCTCAACGATACTCATCCCACCTGTGCAGTGGCGGAACTGATGCGCCTCCTGATGGATGAATATGGCATGGGCTGGGATGAGGCCTGGGGCATCACTTCACGCACCATGGCCTACACCAATCATACCCTGCTGCCGGAAGCGCTGGAAAAATGGCCGGTGCGCCTGTTCCGTTCGCTGCTGCCGCGCCTGCTGGGCATCATTTATGAAATCAACCGGCGCTTCCTGAAAGAAGTATCCCAGCGCTGGCCGGGTGACAGCAAGCGTCTGGGGCGCATGTCCATTATCGAGGAAGGCCATGAAGCCCAGGTGCGCATGGCTTACCTGGCCGTGGTGGCGGGCTTCTCCGTCAACGGCGTGGCCGAGTTGCACTCGCAGTTGCTGCAACAGGATCTTTTCCATGATTTCTACGAACTGTGGCCGGCCAAATTCAACAACAAGACCAACGGCGTCACGCAGCGCCGCTGGCTGGCATCGAGCAATCCGGCCCTGAGCCAACTGATTACCGACACCATAGGTGAAGGCTGGGCGACCAATCTGAAGCAATTGCGCAAACTGATCCCCTTTTCAGACGACGCCGCTTTCCGCGCACGCTGGCGCGAAGTGAAGCAGGAAAACAAGCTGCGCCTGGCCGCACTGGTGCAGGCCGATTGCGGCGTGGATTTCGACGTCGATGCCATGTTCGACGTGCAGGTCAAACGCATCCACGAATACAAGCGCCAGTTGCTCAACATCCTGCATGTGATCCATCTTTACGACCGCATCAAGCGAGGCGATACGGCAAACTGGACGCCGCGCTGCGTGCTGATCGGCGGCAAGGCGGCGCCGGGTTACGCCATGGCAAAATCCATCATCAAGCTGGCTTGCAGCGTGGCTCAAGTGGTCAATGACGACCCGGCCTGCCATGGCTTGCTCAAAGCCGCTTATTTGCCGGATTACCGCGTGACGGTGATGGAAGTGGTTTCTCCGGGCACCGACCTGTCGGAGCAGATTTCGACTGCCGGGAAAGAAGCCTCGGGCACCGGCAACATGAAATTCATGATCAATGGCGCGCTGACCATCGGCACCCTGGATGGCGCCAATATCGAGATTCGTGAAGAGGCCGGGGTGGACAACTTCTTCCTGTTCGGCCTGACTGCCGCCGAAGTCGAAGCCCGCCGCAGTGACTACAACCCGCTCGCGCTGGTTGAGGCCGACGCGGATTTGAAGCGTGTGATGAAGTTGCTGTCGGACAACCATTTCAACGCCGCAGAGCCCGGCATCTTTGATGGCATCATCCGTTCGCTTACCGAACATGGCGATTACTGGATGATCCTGGCGGACTTCAGGAGCTATGTCGAGGCCCAGAAACGCGCCGCCAAGGCCTACCGCGACCAGGAGTGCTGGACGCGCATGAGCATCATCAACAGCGCGACCAGCGGCAAATTCTCCAGCGACCGTACCATCAATGAGTACAACCGGGATATCTGGCACCTGACGCCGATCGCTGCGCAGCCTGTAGGCGGCAAGGCATGACCATTTCCTTTCGCGCCCTGTTCCTGGCAGTGCTGGCGTGCTGCCTCGGCCTGCTTGGATTTGGTCTCTATCTTCAGCACATTGTGCATCTTGAGCCTTGTCCGCTGTGCATCCTGCAACGCGTCGCCTTCGTGGCGATCGGCATGACGGCGATGCTGGCCTTTCTCCACAATCCGGGGGTCGTGGGGCGGATGGCTTACGGCCTGCTGATTGCGCTGTTTTCGCTTGCCGGCGCGGCGGTGGCGGGGCGCAACGTGTGGCTGCAGAGCCTGCCGCCGGATCAGGTGCCGGAATGCGGGCCGGGGCTGGAATACATGCTGGAGGCCTTTCCCCTCTACAAGGCCCTGCCCATGCTATTCCAGGGGTCCGGCGAATGCGCCAAGGTGGAGTGGACGATGTTCGGGCTGTCCATTCCCGCATGGGCGCTGGGATGGTTCGGGGTGTTTTTCCTGGCAGGCCTGGCCGCTTTGCTGCTGCGCGAGCGGGTCAAAGATCGTTGATGACGGCGGTAAGCGTGTCACTATGTGTTTCATGCCCTTCCTTGGCGGCCTCGAGGATTTTCACCACTTCGCGCGCCTCGGCGAGACTGGTGCAGGAATAGATTTCAGACCCGCTGAACTGTTTGCGGAACAGTTCGATTGCGCGCTGATGGGAATGGGTTAATACCGCCACGGCATGGACTTCGGGCTTGTAGCCATATTGCAAGCCGGTGACCAGGTAAGCCTGATTATCTTCAACCATTTTTGCCGCTTTCAATTTAGAAAAGCGAACAATTTATTGAACTTTTGTTACACCAGTATGATGCAGGGATAAAATGAGCGAACCGGTCAGACTCTCCAAACTCATGTCGCAACTCGGGCTATGCTCCCGCCGCGAGGCGGATTCCTACATCGAACGCGGCCTGGTGTTCGTGGATGGTTTCAAGGTGACTGAGCTGGGCACCAAGGTGTTGCCGACACAGACCGTGACGCTGGGTCACGGCGCCCTGGCCCAGCAGGCCAGCCGCGTCACCATCCTGCTGCACAAGCCGGTGGGTTATGTTTCCGCGCAGCCGGAAAAAGGCTACAAGGCCGCCGCCAGCCTGATCACCCAGGCCAGCCGCTTCAAGGACGATCCTGCGCCGCAGCAGTTCGACCCCTCGCAGCTCTTCGGTCTGGCCCCGGCCGGGCGGCTCGACATCGACTCGCAGGGGCTGCTGGTGCTGACCCAGGATGGCCGCATCGCCAAGCATCTGATCGGCGAGGATTCCGGCATCGAGAAGGAGTACCTGGTGCGGGTGCAGGGCAAGCTGGACGAGGCCGGCCTGAAGCTGCTGAACTACGGCCTCAGCCTGGATGGCAAGCCGCTCAAGCTGGCGCGGGTAAGCTGGCAGAACGCCGACCAGCTGCGCTTCATCCTCAAGGAAGGCAAGAAGCGCCAGATCCGCCGCATGTGCGAGCTGGTGGGCCTGAAAGTGGTGGGCTTGAAGCGCGTGCGCATCGGCAAGGTCAAGCTGGGCGACCTGCCGCCCGGGCAGTGGCGCTACCTGGGGGAAGGGGAGACGTTTTGAAAGTGGGGAAAACGAATAACCACAGAGCACACGGAGCGCACGGAGAGAATCAGTCTGTGGCTCTTTCTGCTCTTGCCTGATACGGTGAGCGCCAAATAATGCGTGACGCGTTTTTCCCTCCGTGTTCTCCGTGAACTCCGTGGTTCAAGCGAGGTTTTTACGATGAAAGTATTCGGCCTTGCCGGCTGGTCGGGCAGCGGCAAAACCACCCTGCTGGAGAAGCTGATCCCGCTGCTGGTTATGCGCGGCATCCGGGTCTCCACCATCAAGCAGACGCATCACGACGTCGATCTCGACCGGCCGGGCAAGGATTCATATCGCCACCGGGCCGCCGGCGCGAGCGAAGTCCTGCTTACCTCTTCCTCCCGCTGGGTGCTGCTGCACGATCTGCGCGGCGAGCCGGAACCCCCCCTGGCCGAGCATGTGCGGCGGCTTTCTCCGTGCGACCTGGTGCTGGTGGAAGGCTTCAAGCAGGAAGCCTTCCCCAAGCTGGAAATCCATCGCCCGGCCAACGGCAAGCCATTGCTGTATCCCCAGGATCGCCATATCATCGCCGTAGCCAGCGACGTGGCGCTAGAAGCGCCCCTGCCCGTGCTTGACCTCAATGACCCGGCGGCGATCGCCGCTTTTATTTTGCGCTATCTGGACCTGAAACATGAGTGAAATCAAGAAAATGCTGAGCGCAGACGAGGCGCTCGAATTGCTTTTAAGCCATGCCCGGCCGCTGGGTGAGGTCGAGAAAATTCATACCACGCACGCCCGGGGGAGGGTGCTGGCCGAGCCACTGGTCTCCAGCGTGACCGTGCCGCCGCTCGACAACAGCGCCATGGACGGCTATGCGCTGAACTGCGCCGGCCTGAATCCCGTTGGTGAAACCCGCCTCAGGGTCGCCCAGCGCATTCCTGCCGGCAGCGTCGGACATGCCCTGGAGCGGGGCACGGCGGCGCGTATCTTTACCGGTGCGCCGGTGCCACCGGGCGCGGATGCCGTTGTGATGCAGGAGGACTGCACCCTGGATGGCGACACGGTGGTGATCGGCAAGCCACCCCGCATGGGCGAGAACATTCGTCGCGCCGGAGAGGACATCGCAGCCGGCCATCGGGTGCTGGATGCCGGCGTGAAAATGCGCGCCCAGGAAATGGGCCTGGCGGCTTCGATCGGCCTGGCCGACGTGCCGGTTTACCGCAAGCTGCGCGTGGCCCTGTTCTTCACCGGGGACGAAATCGTGATGCCCGGCGAGCCGCTGGCAGAGGGCGAAATCTACAACTCCAACCGCTACACCCTGCTCGGCCTGCTCGAAGGCCTGGGCTGCCGCGTGGCGGATTACGGCATCGTGCCGGACAGCCTGGAAGCGACGGTGGAAGTGCTCAGGCAGGCCTGGCATGAAGCCGACCTGATCGTGACCAGCGGCGGCGTGTCGGTGGGCGAGGAAGACCACGTCAAGGCCGCGGTGGAAAGCCTGGGCAGCCTCGACATGTGGAAAGTGGCGATGAAGCCGGGCAAGCCCATCGCCCACGGCACGGTGCAGGGCACGCCCTTCATCGGCTTGCCGGGCAACCCGGTTTCGGCTTTCGCCACCTTCTGCCTGTTCGTGCGGCCCTACATCCTGCGCTGCCAGGGCGTGACGCAGGTGACGCCGCGCAGCTACCCGTTGCCTGCCGCCTTCGAGTGGCCCAGGCCCGGCCGGCGCCGCGAGTTCGTGCGCGCCCGGCTGGAGCCGCAGGCCGACGGCAGCCTGGGCGTGACGATTTACCCCAACCAGGGTTCCGGCGTGCTGACCTCGGCGGTGTGGGGCGAAGGTCTGGCGGAAATCCACGAGGGCACCACCGTGGCACGCGGCGACTTGATCAAATTTACACCATTTACGGAGTTGCTGGGTTAGCCATGATTACACTACTTTATTTTGCACGCCTGCGCGAAGCGCTGGGCGTCTCGTCGGAAAAGATCGACCTGCCGGCTGACGTGCGGGATGTTGGCGGCCTGACCGCCATGCTGCGTACTCGCGGTGGCGCCTGGGAGCGCGAGCTGGCGGAAGGGCGCGCCTTCCGCGTTGCGGTGAATCAGGACATGGCCGATGGCGCGACCGTAATCGGGGACGGCGATGAAATCGCCATCTTCCCGCCCGTGACCGGGGGCTGACATGGCCGTCCGGGTGCAGCAGGAAGATTTCGACCTCGGCGCGGAACTGCTCGCGCTGCGCCAGGGCAATCCAAAAATCGGCGCCATCGCCAGCTTCCTGGGGCTGGTGCGCGACATCAACGAAGGCGACGCAGTGGCCGGCATGAGCCTGGAGCATTATCCGGGCATGACGGAAAAGGCGCTGGAACGCATTGTCGAACAGGCCAAAACGCGCTGGGATATTTTCGACGCCCTGGTGATCCACCGCGTTGGCGATCTCAAGCCCACCGACCAGATCGTGCTGGTGGCCGTGACCGGCGAGCACCGCGGCGAGGCATTTGCGGCCTGCGAATTCATCATGGATTACCTCAAGACCCAGGCGCCGTTCTGGAAGCGCGAGCAAACCCAGGATGGCGCGCGCTGGGTGGATGCGCGCGAAACCGATGAAAAAGCGGCGGAACGCTGGCGCTGAGGCCTTTTGTTTTTATGTTGTGACGAGCATCTCAATTGGAAATAAATGAGGTATAGTGGACCCCAATTTCCGGACAGCTATTTAAGATGGTAACCTGCTGTAAAAAGGAGCGGGTTGTGAGTGAACGGAAGCGCAAGGTTTTTAGTGGTCAGCAAAAGGCCAAGGTTGCCCTTGAGGCGGTTCGGGGAGTCAAGACGGCCAACGAGATCGCCCAGGAATTTGGCGTGCACCCGACTCAGGTGGGGCTGTGGAAGAGGGAGCTGCAAGAACAAGCATCGGGTATATTTGATGCCAAGCGCGGCCCCAAGCCGGTGGATCAATCCGCCAGCCCGGAGCGGCTCTACTCCGAGATTGGGCGGCTCAAGATGGAACTGGACTGGCTCAAAAAAAAGTCCGGGATAGCCCAGTAGAAACCCGCAAACCCTGGGTCAACGTTCTTGAGCCCTTGGCGCTGACGCTGCAATGCGAACTGGCAGGGGTTGCCCGCTCTACCGTCTACGCGCCGCGCCCCGCGCCCAAGCCGGACGAACAGGAATTGACGCTATTGGCACTGATCGACGCCGAATACACGCGCCACCCGTTCTACGGCAGCCGCAAGGTGACCGTGTATCTGCGCGGCATGGGGCACAGGATCAACCGCAAGCGCGTTCAGCGGCTGATGGGCATCTTGGGACTGGCCGGCATGGCGCCGGGGCCGAATACCAGCCTTCCACACCCCGAGCACAAGGTTTACCCGTATCTGCTCAGAGGCGTGGAAGTGGCCCGGCCCAATCAGGTGTGGAGCACGGATATTACATACATCCGATTAGCGCGAGGGTTTGTCTACCTGGTGGCGATCATTGACTGGTACTCGCGCAAGGTACTGGCCTGGCGATTGTCGAATACCATGGACACAGGATTCTGTCTTGACTGTCTGGAGCAGGCGCTACAGATTTACGGTAGCCCGGAGATATTCAATACTGATCAGGGCAGCCAGTTCACCTCGGCGAGCTTCACCGGGCGGTTGGCGGCTGCAGGCATCCAGATCAGCATGGACGGGCGGGGCCGGGCATTGGACAACATCTTCGTGGAACGGCTATGGCGGAGCGTCAAGCACGAAGACGTGTATCTGAAAGGCTATGCCACCTTGCCGGAATTGCTGCTGGGGCTGACGGAATACTTTGTGTTTTACAACACCGAGAGAACGCATCAATCGCTGGACTACAGCACGCCGGACGAGGTCTACCGGACAGCGAGCGGCGGTGGCGCAACAATAGTGGATAAATTCACCGAGAGAAAAGAAAATCACCAGGAAACAGAATCAGAAGCAAAACCGGGGCAGCGCCGTG
Source organism: uncultured Sulfuricella sp. (assembly GCA_964384915.1). Taxonomy (GTDB): domain Bacteria; phylum Pseudomonadota; class Gammaproteobacteria; order Burkholderiales; family Sulfuricellaceae; genus Sulfurimicrobium. The sequence goes on from CAYLMA010000010.1 coordinate 29,083, forward strand.
CCGCTGCGTGTGAAAGGTTACCCTCTTAAACTCGACTGATTATTGTCTTGACCCAGGGGTCCACCATAAGGAGAAACAAATGCAGGTAAGGAAAGTTATTCTGGCGCCGGTCTTGCTGGCAATCATGCTCGGTTCCGGCATGCCGGCAGCGCTGGCCCATGACCACGAGCATTCCCACGAAAAATCCGCGCCGCAAAAACTGATGCTCAAGAATGGCCACAAGTGGGCCACCGATGAGACGCTGCGCCAGGCCATGAGCCGCATTCGTAGCGAGATGGCGGCCGGCCGGCCAGGCAATCAGGGTGAAAGGGTGTCGCTGCAGCAATACCAGGCAATGGCAAAGAAAGTGAACGAACAGCTTGCGTTCGTGATGCAGAACTGCAAGCTGGACAAGGAAGCTGACGCCATGCTGCATCTCGTTCTGGCGGACATCATTGCCGGTGTGGATGCCATGGCCGGGCAGAACTGGGGCGATGCGCGACAGGGCGCGAAAAAGGTCAAACATGCGCTGGAGAATTACGCCACCTATTTCGAGCATCCTGGCTGGCGCTGATTGGAGGCGGGGCCGCCTCCTTTACTTACTATTGATCCGGCACGAATTATCCGTGAATGTAGGTCGGGCTTCAGCCCGACATGTCGGCTGGGTTCCGGGTCAAGCCCGGAATGACGATGTCTCGGTTAATTCTGGCCGGATCAATAGCTTGTCGGATAAGAGGCGAGCGCCAATAGTCTGGCTTTGTGCCTGTCCTCAATGATGTGGCGAGGCGAAACCGGCGGTAGTCGAAAACAAATTGCCATCAGGGAAAAAATCGAGCCGCACGCCCCAAGAAGGGCTGTGCGGCTCGATAGTTTGTGCCTGAGCTTAATTAAGCCTGCGCCGCAAGCTTGCCAGGCCAGCCAGCCCGATTGCCAGGAGCGCGAGGCTTGCCGGTTCAGGGTTCGGGTGAACCTGCTCTGCGCTGCCGACGCTGAAATCGTCAAACCCGAAGTAATCCACCCCCGGCGCAGTATTGCCAAACGTCAACTGTGTAAAGGTGTCCGTGGTAGAAATGATGCCCCAGTACAGCACGCCGCCGCCAGCGCCACTGATCGTGTTGGGGATGTTGTAAACCTCGCTACTGCCGCCGCTCAGAGTTGCCGTCACCTGGCCGCCAAAGTCGCCGATGTCAATGCCGTAGAAGCCGAAGGCCGCCACTGGATTGCTAAACAGAATGGAGAATGTCCCGCTGCCTTCCCAATAGTTGTTGCCGCTGATGGGATACCTGCCGACACCGTTGGTGCCGGTGGGCACGCTGTTGACATTGCCAGCGCCTTGGAGGGTGGCGCTACCGAAGCCGGCGAAGTTGACGGTCAAGGGTGCGGGCGTATTATCCAGAAACCCTTCCAGCGATTCCGTTCCGACGCCGACCAGACTGCTAAAGAAGCTGGCACGGGCCGCATCGGCATTGGGATGGCTCAGCAAGCGCGTCCCTTCTCCCAGTCCAAGATCTTCCCCAAAATACACCGTGTGAGTGGCATACGCAGAAGCCGCAACCAACGAGAGACTTGCGCCGATGAGTGCGGAAATAAGTGATTTTTTCATTTTGTTCTCCTCTCAATCCGTGGTGATCAGAATAGGCCTAAACACGAATATATATTTAATACAGGCTTGTCAATTAGGCAAGCAAGCTGCGTGCCAGTAAATCAAATCGAGCATTAATTCCTTATTTTTACAGATGCATAGATGTTTTTATGTGCGGATAAACACAACTTGTTTGCAGTGTGTCCTGGCAAGACTGTAAAAAAAATCGACATTACCATCCCGTTGGCCGGATATCTTCGGCTACTACGCCTTCAGCTACTATTGATATGGCACGAATTGTCCGTGAATGTAGGTCGGGTTTCAGCCCGACACGTCGGCCTAAAGGCCGACTTACAGTCCGGAATAAAATGTGCCGGAGCAATAGGGTGTGGGAGTTGAGTCCACACCGGCTGAAAGTAGGCTTGCTGCGCTGAATACGTCATGGATAGGGCAAATGGCCTTTGGTGCCAACGGCGCAGTTTGCCAACTGTCGGCTGTAAAGTATTTCGACAGCATGGCGGGATTGATAAATGCGCTGAATGGGAGGAATTCGGGCAGATGTTCGGGGTCATGCGACATCAATGGGAAACTCACGCGCAACTGGCGAGCGATGGTTGAGCGGGTGTGCGGAGTTCGAGTCAGAATGTCGTGGCAGGGCGGGGGGGCTAGATCGAGAGCCAGCGGTTTTTTTATATTGACAATATGCGGTACAGCGAATATCGTTCCGATCCATGAACGAGCAAGCATTTTTCGAATCCCTCTCCGACGAAACCCGCCGCCGCATCCTGGTACTGATCCTGAAGCATGAGGAATTGTGCGTGTGCGAACTGTTCCAGGCACTGGATGTGCCGCAGCCAAAAGTGTCGCGCCACCTGGCGGTTTTGCGCGAGGCCGGGGCGCTGGCGCAGCGCCGCGAAGGCACCTGGGTGTTCTATCGCCTCGCTCCGCAACTTCCTGCATGGGCTTATCGCATGCTGGGCTTGATGGTGGAAGGGGTGGAAAACGGCATACCGTATCGCGAGGACGCCGAGCGCCTGGCAATCGCCGCAAATCGCCCGGTGCGCTGCGCCGCCTGATTTTTTTGCTTGTATATATCCGGAATTTCGAATATCTGAAATGGCGAATAATAAGCTCCTCAATCCTTTTCTCGCGCTGAGGTGTCCGGCGTGAGTGCGCAATGCGAAGTCTCCGCCAAGGCCGCAGCCAGTGGGGAAATGGGTTTCTTCGAGCGTTGGCTGACGCTGTGGGTATTTCTGTCCATCGTGGCCGGCATCGCGCTGGGGCAACTGGCGCCCGCTCCCATTCAGACTCTGGGCAAACTGGAAGTGGCCCGGGTCAATCTCCCGGTCGGCCTGCTGATCTGGCTGATGATCATCCCCATGCTGATGAAGATCGACTTCTCGGCGCTGGGCCAGGTCAGGAAGCACTGGCGCGGCATAGCCGTCACCCTGTTCATCAACTGGGGCGTGAAGCCGTTTTCCATGGCGCTCTTGGCTTGGGCTTTCATCCGCGTCCTGTTTGCACCTTACCTCCCTGCGGAGCAGATCGACAGCTATATCGCCGGGTTGATCCTGCTGGCTGCCGCGCCCTGCACCGCCATGGTGTTCGTGTGGAGCAGCCTGTCCAAGGGCGATCCGCTGTTTACCCTCTCCCAGGTGGCGCTCAACGACACAATCATGGTGTTCGCTTTTGCGCCCTTGGTCGGCCTGCTGCTGGGCGTCGCGTCCATCACGGTGCCGTGGGACACCCTGTTCCTCTCGGTGGTGATGTATATCGTCATTCCGCTCGCCATTGCTCAAGCTTTGCGCCGGGTGTTGCTGGACAAGGGCACGCTGGATGCCGTGCTGGCCCGCCTGCATCCGGTCGGCATTTCTGCACTGCTGGCCACCCTGGTGCTGCTGTTCGCCTTCCAGGGCAAGGCGATACTCGATCAGCCGCAGATCATCCTGCTGCTGGCCATCCCCATCCTGATCCAGGTGTATTTCAACTCCATGCTCGCCTACTGGCTCAACCGCAGCGTGGGCGAGGTGCACGGCGTGGCCGGCCCCTCGGCGCTGATCGGTGCCAGCAATTTCTTCGAATTGGCGGTGGCGGCTGCGATTTCGCTCTACGGATTCGAATCGGGCGCGGCATTGGCCACGGTGGTGGGCGTGCTGATCGAAGTGCCGGTGATGCTGTCGGTGGTGCGCATCGTGAATGGCTCCAAAATCTGGTACGAGAAAGGGGCAAGAGCATGATCCTGGAGTCGGTGCTGACCTGTCCCCGCTGCGGCCATGTGGCAACGGAAACCATGCCCACGGATGCCTGCCAGTGGTTCTATGAATGCAAGGGCTGCGGCGCGCTGCTGAAACCCAAGGCCGGCGACTGCTGCGTGTTCTGCTCCTACGGCAGCGTGCCCTGCCCGCCCGTGCAGCAAGAGGGCAGCAGTTGTTGCGGAGGCGGCAAGCATGTTTGACGCGCTCGCCACCTGGCTGATCTACGGCCTGGCCGGGCTGAAAGGCACGCCCTTCGGCGATGCCGCGCATTTCTTCGTGATGGACGTGACCAAGATCCTGGTGCTGCTGACGCTGGTGATCTATGTCATGGGCCTGCTGCGCGCGCTGTTGAAGCCCGAGAAAGTGCGCGAATTCATCCGCAACCGCGGCAACCTGCAAAGCCGCTTCATGGCGGTGGGGCTGGGCGCGGTGACGCCATTCTGCTCCTGTTCGTCCATTCCGCTCTTCATCGGCTTCGTCGAGGCAGGCATCCCGCTCGGCGTGACGCTCTCCTTCCTGATCGCCAGCCCGATGATCAACGAAGTGGCGGTGGTGGTGCTGGCTTCGGTGATCGGCTGGAAGTTCACCGTGCTGTACGTGCTCACCGGCCTCACCGTGGCGCTGATCGGCGGCTTCGTGCTGGAGCGCTTCAAACCGGAGCGCTGGGTCGAGGACTACGTGTGGAAAATCCACATGGGGCAGGTGGCAGAAGTGGAAGAGGACAAATCCCTGCGCGCCCGCCACGAGTACGCAGTGTCCCAGGTGAAGGAAATCGTCGGTCGCATCTGGAAGTTTGTCATTGTCGGCGTCGGGGTGGGCTCCTTCATCCACGGCTACGTGCCGGCCGAGCTGGTAGCCAGTGTGGCGGGGGATGGCGGCCTGCTGTCGGTGATGGGGGCGGTGCTGATCGGCGTGCCGCTGTATTCCGATGCGGTCGGCATCATCCCCATCGCCGAAGTGCTGTTGCACAAGGGCGTGCCAATCGGGACGGTGCTGGCTTTCATGATGGCGGTCACCGCGCTGTCGCTGCCGGAAATGATCATCCTGAAGAAAGTGGTGAAAGTGCCGCTGCTGGCGCTGTTCGCCGGCTACCTGACGATCGCCTTCGTGATCGTCGGCCTGTTGTTCAACCAAATGAGAGGTGTTTTATGAGTACGGATTTGCATCCTTCCATCGTGGCGCTGGTGTCGCTCGCCGCCAACATCGCCGCCAACCATCCCAAACAGGGTCTGTGCCAGGTCGACAAGCTGAAGCAGTACGGCGTGGCGGAGGAGCAGATAGATGCCGTGGTTGAAATCGCGCGCCATATCCGCGACGAGGCTGCGCAGTCGCTGGACACCAGTTTCGACGAAGCGCGCAGGAAGGCGCATGCCACTTCCATGCTGGCTTCGATCGCGGTGGGCGAGGCGGGGGCCTGTTGCACGCCGACTTCAAGCGGCAAGTCGTGTTGCTGAACTTGGAAAAACGATTGATCCACGGGGAGCACGGGGAAGGCAAAGGCCTTCATCACGGAAATCCCCCGTGTGCCCCGTGGTAAATGCTTTTTTAAAAGGAAACCGAAATGCAAAGCGTAAAACATGACGAAATCCGCCAGGCCGTGCGCGAAAACTACGGCGCGGTGGCCCGCTCCGATGGCGCCTGCGGCTGCGGCCCGGCGTGCTGCACGCCGACGGAATTGCCGGCCGCCGACATCCTGTCGCGCGGCATCGGCTACAGCGAAAGCGAAGTGAGTGCGGTGCCGGAAGGCGCCAATCTGGGTCTGGGCTGCGGCAACCCCCAGGCCATCGCCTCTCTGAAACCCGGCGAAACCGTGCTCGACCTGGGCAGCGGGGCGGGTTTCGACTGCTTCCTTGCCGCGCGCCAGGTGGGCGATAGCGGCCGGGCCATCGGCGTGGACATGACGCCGGACATGGTTTCCAAGGCGCGCGCCAACGCGGTCAAGGGCGGCTACGCCAACACCGAATTCCGCCTCGGCGAGATCGAGCACCTGCCGGTGGCCGATGCCACGGTGGACGTGATCATCTCCAATTGCGTGATCAATCTCTCGCCCGACAAGGCCCAGGTGTTCCGCGACGCTTTCCGTGTCTTGAAACCGGGCGGGCGCCTGGCGCTTTCCGACATCGTCGCCACCGCGCCGCTGCCGGAAGAAGCGCGGCGCGATCTGGCGCTGTATACCGGATGCATCGCCGGTGCGGCGGCAGTGGAAGAGTTGGAACAGATGCTGGCGGCGGCAGGTTTCACGAATATCCGCATCGAGGCCAAGGATGCCAGCCGCGAATTCATCCGCGACTGGGCGCCGGGGCGCGGCGTGGAAGCCTACGTTTGCTCGGCAAACATTGAAGCAGTTAAACCATAAGGAGCAAGTCATGAAGGAAATCAAGGTACTCGGCAGCGGCTGTTCGAAGTGCGAAGTCACGGCAAACATGATAGAAAAGGCTGCGCAGGCCAAAGGCGTGGAAATCAGCCTGGAAAAAGTCACCGACATGGCCGCCATTCTGGGCTATGGCGTGATGTCCACGCCGGGCGTGGTTGTCGACGGCAAGGTGGTGCACACAGGCAGCGTGCCGAGTTCAGCGAAGGTAGAGGAATGGCTGGGCGGTGCGGAATCCTGCTGCGGCTGCTGCGGCAAGGAGTGATCGACATGGCCAAGACCGTATTGATCCTGTGCACCGGCAACTCCTGCCGCAGCCAGATGGCCGAAGCCCTGGTCAACCACGATCTTGGCCCGGAGGTGCGCGCCATTTCTGCCGGTACGCGCCCTCAGCCCAGAGTGGCGGAGGGCGCCATAGCGGCGCTGAAACTGGGCGGCATAGCCACCGAAGGCCTTTACCCCAAGAACGTGGACGAGGTGATGAACGAGAATATCGATCTGGTGGTGACGGTGTGCGACAACGCCAGGGAATCCTGCCCCGTCTTCCCCAGGCCGGTTCCCGCCATCCACATGCCGTTCCACGACCCCCACGGCGAGCCGCTGGAAAGTTTCGTCAAGGTCAGGGACGAGATTCGCGCCAGGCTGGTTCCGGAACTCCAGCGTCGGCTCACTTAGTCCGCTAGCGCCGTACGTCCGCCGGTCGGGCGGTTATTGCGGAACCGGGCAGGTCCTGTTTCGCTTGCGGTTTTTGCGCCTTTTGAGAGAGAATGATTCTCATCTGCTTGGGTGGCGGCACGGTGCAATCATTCTTTGCTTAAACGAGCGAAAACATGCCCTTAAGGAACAGGCTTCCGCGCTTTTCCCGCAGCTTCTGGCTGGCGTTGGGCCTGTTCGTCCTGCTCGTGGTCGCGTTCGGCTTTTACGCCTGGGCGGAAAAAGAAATCGATCACGCCAATGAACTGATGGTGCAATCGCTATTGCTGGCCGGCGAATTGCGCCAGTCATCGGACGATCTGACCCGCATGGCCCGCACCTACGTGGTGACCGGCGACCCCGCCTACAAAAGACATTATCAGGACATCCTGGACATCCGCGAGGGAAGGAAAGCGCGGCCGGAAAGGAGCCATGATATTTACTGGGATCTGGTGCTGGCGGACGGCAAGCCGCCGCGCCCCGATAGCGGGCAAGCGGTCGCGCTGCTGGAGTTGATGCGGCGGGCCGGGTTCACCCGCGCGGAGTTTGCCAAACTGGCGCAAGCCAAGTCGAATTCCGACGCGCTCACCGCCACCGAGTTCGAGGCGATGAGGCTGGCCGAGATCGGCGGGCCCGGTGCCGAGGCCGGCCGGGCGCGCGCGCGCATGATGATGCATGACGGCAAGTACCATCAGGCCAAGGCCGCCATCATGAGCCCCATCCATGATTTCAATACCTTGATGGAGCAGCGCACGCTCGCTGCCGTCCATGACGCCGAGCGCCGCGCCACGCTGTTGCGGCTGTTGTTCATTGCGCTGGGCTTGGGCTTGATGTTCACGCTGTGGCGCAATTACGCGGTCTTGCGCGCCACGCTGGGCGGGGCCGTCGACGATGTCCAGCGGCAGATCGCCCGGATCGGCGGCGGGGATTTTTCCTCCGCCATCTCTGTAGCCCATGGCAGGGAAAACAGCGTGCTGGGCTGGTTGTCGGAAACCCAGAACAAGCTGCAAGAGCTCGACCTCAAACGCACGGCAGATGCGGCACGAATCCAGCATCTGAGCCAGCTCTACGCCGTATTAAGCCAGTGCAACCAGGCGATCGTGCGCTGCACCAGCGAGCAGGAACTGTTTCCGCAAATCTGCCATGATGCAGTGCAGTTCGGCGGTATGAAAATGGCGTGGATCGGTATGTTGGACGATGAAAAGCGGCATATCAAGCCCGTTGCCGGATATGGCGATGGCATGGCGCATCTGGACGGTGTCGAGGTTTCACTGGATGTTGCCGATCCGTCCGGGTGCGGACCGACCAGCGTCGCCATTCGCGACAAGCAGCCGTTCTGGTGCCAGGATTTTCTCAATGACCCCCTCACTGCGCCGTGGCACGAACGCGGCGCGCGCGCGGGTTGGGCCGCCTCGGCTTCGCTGCCGCTGCAACGCAATGGCGCCACCATCGGCTGTTTCAACCTGTATGCCGGCGAGCCCAATGCCTTCGATGCAGCCACGCAGAGCCTGCTGGTCGAAATGGCGCTGGATATCAGCTACGCGCTGGATAACTTCGTGCGCGAGAGCGAACGCAAGCAGGCCACCGAGGCGCTGCGCGAGAGCGAGGCGCGTTACCGCGCCGTGACCCAGTCCGCCAGCGATGCCATTATCACCGCCGATGGCGCCGGGAATATCGTGGGCTGGAACCGGGGCGCGGAAATCATCTTCGGCTACACCGAAGCCGAGGCTTGCGGTCAGCCGCTGACGATACTGATGCCGTTGCGTTACCGGGAGCGGCATCTCGCGGGCATGAACCGGGTGCTGTCCGGCGGAGAGTCGCACGTTATCGGCCAAACGCTGGAACTGGAAGGGCTGCGCCGGGACCAGAGCGAGTTCCCGCTGGAGCTTTTGCTGGCGAAGTGCGAACTGGCAGGCGGTTGGTTCATCGCCGCCACCATTCGCGACATCACCCGGCGCAAGCGGGCCGAGGCGCAAATCAGGCTCGCCGCCGAGGTGTTCGAGCAAAGCAACGAAGCTTTCATCATTACCGATGCCGAGCACAACATCGTGCTGGTCAACCACGCGTTTACCGTCATCACCGGTTACAGCGAGGCCGAGGTTATGGGCCGGAATCCGCGCATGCTGGCCTCGGGGCGCCATACCCCGGAATTTTTCCGCACCATGTGGGCCAACCTCGATTCGCATGGCTACTGGCAGGGCGAGGTGTGGGATCGCCGCAAGGACGGCAGCATTTACCCCAAGCGCCTCTCGATCAGCCGGGTGCGGGATGCGGAAGGCAATCCGACCCACTATATCGGCATTTTCAGCGACATCAGCGAGTACAAGGCGACCGAGGAACGCATCCAGCAATTGGCGCATTTCGATGTGCTCACCGGCTTGCCGAACCGGGCATTGCTCAGCGAGCGCATCCAACACGACCTCAGCTTGGCCAGGCGCAATCATGGGCACTTGGCTCTGCTGTTCCTCGATCTTGATCACTTCAAGAACGTGAACGATACGCTCGGCCACCGCGTCGGCGACGAATTGCTGATGGAGGTGGCGAAACGCCTGAAATCCGTGGTGCGCGGGGAAGACACGGTTTCGCGCCTGGGTGGGGACGAGTTCGTCCTGGTTCTGCCGGACACCGATGCCGATGGCGCCGCGCATGTGGCCGGAAAATTGCTGGAGGCAGTCGCCCAGCCCTGCCTGATCGAACAGCACGAATTGTTCGTCACGCCCTCTATCGGCATCGCCATCTTTCCTGGCGACGGCGACAGTTTCGATGTGCTCTCCCAGCGTGCCGACGTTGCGATGTACCGCGCCAAGCGCGACGGCCGCAACAGCTACTGTTTCTTTACCCCGGAGATGCAGGCACGATCAGCGCGCACCCTGCAACTGGAAAATGCCTTGCGCCACGCGCTGGAACGCGGTCAGTTGCATCTGCTCTATCAGCCCCAGGTGTCGCTTGAAGACGGGCGCATCGTCGGCGTGGAAGCCTTGCTGCGCTGGCAGCACCCGGAACTGGGCCTGATTTCTCCGGCAGAATTCATCCCCATTGCGGAGGACAGCGGACAGATACTGCAGATCGGGGAATGGGTGATGCGCAGCGCGGCGAGCCAGATGAAGGCCTGGATCGACAATGGCCTCGCGCCGATGATGATGGCGGTCAACCTTTCCGCGGTGCAATTCCGTCATCCCAGCCTGCCCGACCTGGTGACGGGGATTCTCGACGAAATGCAATTGCCGCCGCAATACCTTGAACTGGAGTTGACCGAAGGCGTTGCCATGGACGATCCGCTCGCAGCCATCGCGGTGATGGATGTGCTGCATGAACGCGGCATCCGCATGTCGATCGACGATTTCGGCACCGGGTATTCCTCGCTGAGTTATCTCAAGCGCTTCCAGGTCTACAAGCTCAAGATCGACCAGTCCTTCGTGAGCGACATTACCGAAGATCCGGATGACAAGGCGATCGTCGGCGCCATCATCAGCCTTGCGAACAGCCTGGGCATGCTGACCATAGCCGAGGGCGTGGAAACGGAAGGACAACTGGCGTTCCTGCGCGAAAAGGGCTGCAACGAAGTGCAGGGCTATCATTTCAGCCGTCCGCTGCCGGCCGATGAGTTCGAGAATTTCGTGCGCGGGAAATCCTGAAGTGCGTTTTCTGTCCATGGCTGCCTTGTTTCTGTTCTGGATGCTGCCCCTCCAGGCTCAATCCGATGAGCTGTGGGCCAAACCCGGCCCGGACGGGCGCATGCATGTGCAGCTCTATTTTTTCTGGTCGCTCACTTGCCCGCATTGCCTGGAAGCGCGGCCTTTTGTCGAGTCCATCCCCGCCGCCCGCCCCTGGGTGACGCTGCATACACTGGAACTGACGCGCCACCCGGAACATGTCCGCCAGTACCGGGAAATGGCGGCGCAGTTGAATCAGGAGGCGGCATCCGTGCCCGCCTTGCTGTTCTGCGGTGAGATGCATGTGGGCTGGGACAAGGCCGAAACCACGGGCGTAGAGATGCTGCGGCGGCTGGATGCATGCCAGGAACGGATCGCCGCTGGCGCCACGGCGCCGGATATCCAGACGTCAAGCGAGAAAATCACTGTTCCGGTGCTGGGTGAAATTGACCCAGGGCATATTTCACTCCCCCTCCTGACCATCGCCATCGCCGCGCTGGACGCCTTCAATCCCTGCGCCTTTTTCGTGCTGCTGTTCCTGCTCTCCCTGCTGGTGCACCAGAAAAACAGGAAGCGCATGCTCGCCATCGGCGGGATTTTCGTGCTGTGCTCCGGGCTGATGTATTTCGCTTTCATGGCGGCCTGGCTCAGCCTGTTCCAGTTGCTCGGCAATCTTGCCTGGGTGACCATCGCCGCAGGTGTCCTGGCGGTGTTCGTCGGCGCCGTCAACATCAAGGATTTCTTTGCTTTCGAGCGTGGATTGAGCCTGTCCATCCCGGAATCGCGCAAGCCCGATATCTACCGCCGCGCGCGCGCCATCATTGGCGCCGACAACTTCCCGGCGATGGTCGCGGCAACGGTGTTCCTGGCAATCGCCGCCAATTTTTACGAACTGCTGTGCACCGCCGGGTTCCCCATGGTCTATACCCGCCTGCTCACGCTGAGCGCTCAGGCAGAGGGCATGCGCTATCTTTACCTGGCCCTGTACAACCTGGTCTACGTGATCCCGCTGGCGCTCATCGTGCTGGCCTTCGTGCGCAGCATGGGCGCGCGCAAGCTGACGGAGCGCGAGGGCCGTTTGCTCAAGCTGCTCTCCGGCTGCATGATGCTGGAACTGGGCGCGTTGCTGCTGATTGCGCCGGAGCAACTGAATAATCTGGCGGTGGCGTTCGGCTTGCTGGGCGTTGCCCTGGCCATTACCTGGAGCGCAGCACGCATGAGCAGAGGAACAAGCGCATGAGCGCATCGCCCCGTCACCACCACCATGATTATGAACACGACCACGACCATCATGAACATCGCCACGCCCATGGCAAAAGCGCGGGCCGCCTGCTCTGGCTTGCCGTGGGCCTTACCCTGGCATTTGCCGGGGTCGAGGCAGTTGTCGGCTGGTGGGCCGGCTCGCTGGCGCTGCTGGCGGACGCCGGCCACATGGTCAACGATGCGGGCGCCCTGCTGATCGCGGCGGCGGCGGCCTGGGTCGCGAAAAGGCCAGTCTCGCACCTGCACAGCTATGGTCTGGGACGGGCGGAATTTATGGCCGCGCTGATCAATAGTTTGGGCCTGCTGGCATTGGTGGCGTGGCTTTCCGTTTCCGCCGTGCAGCGCCTGCAAGCGCCACAGGCCGTGCTGGGCGAGGCGGTGTCGCTGACCGCCGCGCTTGGGCTGCTGATCAACATCGGCGTGGCATGGCTGCTCATGCGCGGGGAACAGAACCTCAATACCCGTGCCGCGCTGCTGCATGTCATGGGCGATTTGCTGGGCTCGGTGGCAGCGCTGATCGCCGGCGTGGTGATCACCTTCACCGGCTGGACTCCCATCGATCCCTTGTTGTCGCTGGCCATTGGCGCGCTGATCCTGGTTTCCAGCCTGCGCCTGCTGCGCCATGCGCTGCACGGGATCATGGAAGGCGTGCCGCTGCATTTGTCGATGGAGGAGATCGGACAGGCGCTGGCAAGCGTGCCGGGTGTGGATTCGGTGCATGACCTGCATGTCTGGAGCGTCTCTTCAGAGGAGGTCATGCTGAGCGCGCACCTGAGTATTGTGGATTTGACGCGCTGGCCATCCATACTGGGGCTAAGCCGGGCGTTGATGCACGAGCGCTTCGGCATCGAGCACGTGACCTTGCAGCCGGAAAGCATCGTCCAGGTAGTGCACTGGCCAGGCGCATATCGAGCTGGTCGCGGCGATTCGGCGGAATAAAGCCGCATCTGGGGCGGGGATGGCTACAAATGCCCTATCTGCCTATAATGCGCATGATTGAACTAAGCATGCAAAACACCATCCAATCGAGCCTCTCGACAATTCCCTATTTTATGAAATACGGTTTTACAAACACACTGGCGCCGTTTCTGTTCCTGGCCGTCGTCCAGGTCGGCAGCGCCCTGGCTGCCGGGGCTGGCGATCCTTTCGATACGGATGCGTTGGCTCCGCCCAGGCCGGCCCTGTACGGGGCCGCTGCGGATGGCGTTACGCCCTGCTCAGCGCCGCAGTCCGCCGCGCCGCTGGCCTTGCTGGAAGCGGTGGACCTGGCGCTGTGCAACAATCCGCAAACCCGCGAGGTGTGGGCCAATGCCCGCGCCCAGGCGGCCCAGGTGGGGGTGGCGCGGGCGGCTTACCTGCCCGGCCTGGCCGGCAGCGTTTCCGCCAGCCGCAACTGGACCGACTCTGCTGTGCGCAGATCGCCTTACGACCAGAACAGCGCCGGGCTGACGCTTTCCTATCTGCTTTACGACTTCGGCGCGCGCGATGCGACGCTGGAAAACGCCCGCCAGTTGCTGGCTGCCGCCGCGGCCACCCAGGACAGCACGGTGCAGGCGGTGTTTCTCGCGGCAGTGCAGGCTTTCTACCAGGCGCAGGCGAGCGTGACGGCGCTCCTCGCGGCGCAGGAATCCGAGCGCGCCAGCAGGGAGAGCTTCAGCGCCGCCGAGGCGCGCTACAAGATTGGCGCCGCCACCCCCGCCGACAAGCTCCAGGCGCAGACCGCCTGGTCGCAGGCGACCCTCAACCGCATCACGGCGGAAGGCGGCCAGAAGAACGCCCAGGGCGCGCTGGCGAACGTCATCGGCCAGGACGCCCATCACCCCCTGAATCTCACGCCCGCGGCGGAAGTCACGCCGGGGGATGCTTTCGAGCGCGACGTGAATGCCCTGGTGGAGGAGGCGCGCCGCCGCCGTCCCGACCTGCTGGCTGCCGAGGCCCAGGTGCGCGCGGCCGCGGCCAACCTCGACGCGGTCCGCGCCGCGGGCCGGCCAACGGTTTCCCTCGTTGCCGGCAGTAATCTCCTGAAGGTGGATGACGGTCCGAACACGCAGACTTCAACACTGGGCGTCACGCTGAATATTCCCTTCTTTTCGGGCTTCGCGCCGACTTACCGCGTGCGCGCCGCGGCGGCCCAGGTGGATGCGAGGGGTGCCCAGCGCGACCGCATCCGCCTGCAGGTGGCGCTGGATGTGTGGAATGCCTACCAGAACCTGCATACCGCCACCCAGGCCCTGCGCACCAGCACCGATCTGCTCAACAGCGCGACCCAGTCGGAACAGGTGGCGCTGGGCCGCTACAAGGCCGGCGTGGGCAGCATCCTGGATGTCCTCAACGCCCAGAGCGCGCTGGCCAGCGCGCGCCAGCAAAGGGTGCAGGCGGCGCTCAACTGGAATGTTTCCCGCGCCACCCTGGCCCAGTCCATGGGCGGCCTTGATTATGGCCTGTTGCAGACCCTGCCGGGCGTCGCCACTAGTGAAGAGCAAACCAAACCATGAAGCGTTTTCTGAAAAACCCCTTTATCCTGTTTCTGCTTGTCTGCGCGCTGATCGCCGCCGGCGTCTTTGGCTGGCGCCAGTACAAGAGCGTGAGCCCGGAGCAGCGCTACAAGCTGCAAGAAGTGGAGAAGGGCGATCTGAAGCAAAGCGTTTCCGCCAACGGCACCCTGAACCCCGTGACCCTGGTGAACGTGGGCACCCAGGTCTCGGGCGCGGTGAAAAAGCTCTATGTCGATTTCAACGACAAGGTGGAAAAAGGCCAGGTGCTGCTGGAACTGGACCCCGCGCTGCTCAATGCCCAGGTCAAGCAAAGCGACGCCAACGTGCAGAGCGCCCAGGCATCGGTCGAGCTGGCCAGCGCCAACCAAACAAGGGTGCGCGGCCTGTTCGCGCAGGAATATGTCTCGCGCCAGGAGCTGGACCAGTCGGTGCAGGCCCTCAAGGCGGCGCGCGCGCAACTGGCGCTGGCGCGGGCGCAGAATGAGCGCGACCGCGCCAACCTGAATTATTCCATCATCCGCTCGCCGGTCTCCGGCGTGATCGTGGCGCGCAACATCGACGTCGGCCAGACCGTGGCGGCCAGCTTCCAGACGCCGACCCTGTTCCAGATCGCGCAGGACCTGTCGCGCATGCAGATCGATTCCAGCTTCGCCGAAGCGGACATCGGCAGCATCCGCGTCGGGCAGGCGGTGCGCTTCAATGTCGATGCCTTCCCCAACCGCAGCTTCAAGGGCGCGGTGAAGCAGATCCGCCTGAACCCTACCACCCAGCAGAACGTGGTGACCTACAACGTGGTGATTTCGGTGGACAACCCGGAACAGATCCTGCTGCCGGGCATGACTTCCTACGTGAGCATCGTCGTCGCCCAGCGCGAGGACGCGCTGCTGGTGCCCAATGCCGCGCTGCGCTTCAAGCCGGAAGCGAAGGAAGGCGAGAAGAATGGCGAGAAACGCGAGGAAAAGGCGGCCAACGGCAAGAAGCCGGGCAAGAAGCGCGACGCCTCCAGCGGCACGGTTTACATCCTGCAGGGCAAGGAGCTCAAGCCGGTCAGCGTCACCCTCGGCATCACCGACAGCCGCAACACCGAAGTGCTGGGCGGCGAACTCAAGCCTGGCGACAAGGTGGTGGTGGGTGAGAACCAGCTTGAAGAAGATGGCCCGGCCAAGAAAAGAACGGTACAGATGAGGATGTTCTGATGGAAGGCCCCCTCTCTCCTAACTCTCTCCCGCTTGAGGGAGAGAGGGACTCAGGCTCGCTGCGCGAGGCTCATTTTAGCCAGTCCCTCATCCGCGTGGAGGGGCTGCACAAGTCCTATGAAACGCCGGCCGGGCCGTTCCCGGTGCTGAAGGACGTCAGCCTCAGCATCGCTCCCGGCGAGTTCGTCGCCGTGATGGGGCCTTCCGGCTCGGGCAAGTCCACCTTCATGAACATTCTCGGCTGCCTGGACCGGCCCAGCGCCGGGCATTACGTGCTGGATGGGCGCAGCGTGGCGGAACTGTCCAAGGACGAGCTGGCGCGCTTGCGCAACCGCACCATCGGCTTCGTGTTCCAGGGTTTCAACCTGCTGCCGCGCATGAGCCTGGAGGACAACGTCGCCATGCCGCTGGTCTACTTCGGGGTGGAGCGCGAAGAGCGCCGCGCCCGCGCCAACGAGATGCTGCGCAAGGTGGGGCTGGGCAGTTATGCCAAATCGCCGCCCAACCGCATCTCCGGCGGGCAGCAGCAGCGCGTGGCGATTGCCCGCGCGCTGGTGAACAAGCCGCGGCTGATCCTCGCCGACGAGCCCACCGGCAACCTGGACAGCCATACCGGCGAGGAAATCATGGCCCTGTTCGACGAGCTCAACCGGGAAGGCATCACCATCGTGCTGGTCACCCACGAAGCGGACATCGCCCGGCATGCCAAGCGCCAGGTGCGCTTTCTCGACGGGCGCATCGTGCATGACGGGCCGACCGAACATCACGACGGCAACCCCTCCCCATCCTTCCCAACCCCTCCCAGCCTCCCCTTGTCAGGGGAGGGGCGGATCGGTGAGGGGTTGGAATCTTTGGAGTGAAAATGGATCGGGGAATCATTCGATGTTAGCCGCCATGCTGGGCGAAGCCTGGCACGCCATGGGCGCGAACCGGCTGCGCACCTTCCTCACCATGCTCGGCATGGTGATCGGGGTCGGCGCCGTGGTGCTGATGATGGCGGTGGGCCAGGGGGCGCAGTACGCCGTCAGCCAGTCCATCAGTTCCATGGGCAGCAACCTGTTCATCGTGGTCTCGGGTTCGACCACCGCCGGGGGCGTGCGCTCCGGCAGCGGCGGCGCGCCCACGCTGACGGTGGCCGACGCCGACGCCATCTCTGAATTGCCGGGGGTGCAGGCGGTCGCACCCGTGCACCCCGGCACCACCCAGTTGGTGTACGGCTCCAACAACTGGAGCGCCAGCACCTATGGCACCACGCCCTCCTACCTGGATGTGCGCTCCTGGACGGTCGTGAGCGGCTATCCCTTCAGCGATTCCGACCTGCGCTCGGCGACACGGGTGGCCCTGATCGGCAAGACCGCGGCCAAAAACCTGTTCGGCGACGAGGACCCGGTGGGCAAGACCATACGCGTGCGCCAGAGCCCCTTCGTGATCCTCGGCGTGCTGGCCGCCAAGGGGCAGAGCCTGGACGGGCGCGACCAGGACGACACCTTGCTGATCCCGCTCACCACCGCCCAGCGCAAGGTGTTCGGCACCTCCTTCCAGGGATCGGTGCGCATGATCATGGTGCAGGCGGAATCCGCCGCCGCCATGGCGATGGTGGAAAAATCCATGGTCTCGCTGCTGCGCCAGCGCCACCGCCTGCGCGAGGGCGTGGACAACGATTTCTTCCTGCGCAACCTGGCCGCAGCGGCCGATTCGGCGGCGGAAACCGCGCGCACCATGTCCCTGCTGCTCGGCGCCATCGCCTCGGTTTCGCTGCTGGTGGGCGGCATTGGCATCATGAACATCATGCTGGTCTCGGTCACCGAGCGCACGCGCGAAATCGGCATCCGCCTGGCCATAGGCGCGCGCGAGCGCGACATCCTGCTGCAATTCCTGCTCGAAGCCATCATCATCTCGGTGGTGGGCTGCTTCATCGGCCTGGTGCTCGGCGTGGGCGGCGCCCTCTTGGCCAACTTCCTGACCGAGGCCACGGTGGTGATCTCCGGCAGCTCGGTGCTGGTGGCCTTCGGCGTGGCCGCGAGCGTGGGCGTGTTCTTCGGCTTCTACCCGGCGAAGAAGGCGGCAAGGCTCGATCCGATCGAGGCGCTGCGCTACCAGTAAGGTGCTTGACAGTGGAACGATCGTTCCATAATCTCTCGCCTTATGGCAAACGACAGCGAATACCTTTCCCAACTGCAGGATTATTACGCCACGCATGGCGTACTGCCGTCCTACTCCACCATCATGACCCTGCTCGGCCTGCGCTCCAAGAGCCCGGTGGCGGCGCTGGTGGCGCGCCTGAAGCTGAGCGGTTTCCTGGAAGCCACGCCTGACAAGCGCCTCAAGCCGGGGCCCTTGTTCTTCGAACGCACCGTGTATGAAAGCGTCCAGGCCGGCATGCCCACGCCGGCCAGCAACGATCAGGGCGAAACCCTGACG
This sequence comes from uncultured Sulfuricella sp., assembly GCA_964384915.1. Classification (GTDB taxonomy): domain Bacteria; phylum Pseudomonadota; class Gammaproteobacteria; order Burkholderiales; family Sulfuricellaceae; genus Sulfurimicrobium. The sequence goes on from CAYLMA010000010.1 coordinate 46,991, forward strand.
ATAGACGCCTACCTGGTCGAACGCCCTTCGCAGACCGTCCTGGTCAGGGTGAAGGGCGACTCCATGATCGACGCGGGCATCCATTCCGGCGACACGGTGATCGTGGAAAAAAATGTCGCCGCCAGCGTGGGCGACCTGGTCATCGCCATCGTCGACAATGAATTCACCCTCAAGACGCTGGACCGGGAAGGCAGCCAGTTCATCCTGCGTCCGGCGAATCCCGCCTTCCCCGTCATCCGTCCCAAGGGGCAACTGGAAATCTTCGGCGTGGTCGTGGGGCAGTTCCGCAAGTACAAGTAATTTCCATGAAATCAGTCCGGAGGAATCCATGAGGCGCTGGTTGACGCTTATTTTGCTGCTGCTCTCCCTTCCCGCTGCGGCGCAACAGGAACTGGAAATCATCCAGCTCAGGAACCGCACGGTGGACCAGATCGTGCCGGTACTCCGTCCCCTGGTTGAACCGGGCGGCAGCGTCTCGGGTATGAACGACCAGATCCTCCTGCGCGCCAGCCGCAGGAACATCGAGCAGATCAGACAAGTCCTCGCCACGCTGGATACCGCTCCCCGGAACCTGGTGATCAGGGTCAGCAATGACATCAGCCAGGAGAGCGAAAGGGAGGGCGCCGCCCTGTCCGGGCGCATTGAGCTGGGGCAGGGCGGCAACAACCGCATCCGGGGGCGGGCTTACGACACGGTCAGCAGCGGCAGCCGGAGCAGCAGCCAGCGCATCCAGGTGATGGAAGGCGGCAGCGGCTATATCATGGTGGGCCGCTCGCTGCCGGTCCCGTTCCGCCAGGTGGTGATGGGGCCGCATGGCGTGGCGGTGTCCGAAAACCTGGTGTACCGCGACATCGGCAGCGGCCTGCACGTGACGCCGCGGGTGGCCGGGGACCGGGTCACGCTGGAAATCAGCCCGCAGTTCGAGCGCGAGCAGGGCCGCCTGGGTGGCGCAGATATTCAGCGCCTCAGCACCACCGTTTCCGGCCGTCTGGGCGAATGGATCGAGCTCGGCGGCAGCAGCCAGGAAGAAAGCGGGCGCGAGCGCGGCTACACCAGCTACGCGAACACGCGCGGGCGCGACAGCCGCAGCGTGTGGCTCAAGGTCGAAGAGATCAAATGATCAATAAAAAAGATTTGCACCGCAAAGGCGCAAAGCATGCAGAGCCAGCCCATTAGCTTGCTCTGGTCGTCCACTCGCCTTTGGATTCAAACGCGTTGGCTTACTTTGCGCCTTTGCGGTTGATGAACGTTTGTTTTAGGATGATCAGGCTTCGCTGCTGATCGCGCCATGTTCAAGCGCCGTCCACTTCTTCATCAGGCTGAATCCCACCGCAAGCAGGGTTGGCCCGATGAAAATGCCGATAAAACCGAAGGCGAACACGCCGCCCATGACGCCGAACATCACCAGGATGAAAGGCAGATTGCTGCCGCGACTGATGAGCAGGGGTTTCACCACGTTATCCACGCTGCTGATCAGCAGAACTCCCCACAGCAACATGAAAATTCCCCATCCCATGCTGCCCTGATAGAACAGCCAGATGGCCGCGCCGCCCCAGATCAGCGGCGGCCCGGCGGGGATCAGCGAGAGCACGAAAGTCGCCACGCCGAGCAGCATTGCCGCCGGCACCCCGGCAATGGCAAAGCCGATCATGGCCACGAAACCCTGCGCCAGCGCTGTTCCTACCAGCCCGTACATGACGCCGCGCACGGTGTTGTTGACCGTGTCGAGGACATTTACCGCCTGGTGGCCGGCCACCCGTTCCATCGCCACGCCCAGCGCGCTTACCAGTGTTTCACCGTCCCGGTAAAGGAAGAAGCTGACAAAGGCGGCCAGGCTCATTTCCATCACTCCCTGCCCCAGCAGGATGGCGCCCGCGAGAAGGAATTTACGGGTGGGTTCGAGCAGGCGTTTGAGCAGCGCCATCATTTCTTCCTGGCTGCTGGCGATCAGATGCCAGTAATTGTTGATCGCCTCGCCTGCCAATGGTAGTCCGGTCAGCCAGGCGGGCGGTTGCAGCGGCCCTTCCTCGATAGCCTCTCTGATCTGGTCATAAAAGACTGTAATGTTGTCGGCGAGGTTGTACGCCACCAGCGCCAGCGGCAGGATCACGGTGACGATCAGCGACAGCGTCATGGCGAGGGCGGCCAGGTTGTGCCGGCCCTTCATTCTGCCCAGCAGCCAGAGATAGAGTGGCCAGGTCGACACGCACACCACGGCGGCAAACAGTATCGCGGTCAGGAACGGCTGAAGTACGAGGAAGCAGCCCACCACCAGGATCAGCACGGCGGCAAGCTGGGCATAATATTCGAAGCGTTTTTCCATGGTGTCTGGCCTTTGAGAAGCTGTGTAATCCGAGAAGCTGTTTAATAAAATTCAAAATCAGGTATTCTTCGGCGTTTCATCAATCCACGCTCTGAAGCGGATGTCATTATATGGCCCTTAAGGCAACTATTTTTAAGGCCGATCTAAATATCGCCGATATGGATCGCAACTATTACCACGACCATGCCCTGACCATCGCCCGCCACCCTTCTGAAAACGACGAGCGCATGATGGTGCGCGTGCTGGCCTTTGCGCTGCATGCTGACGAGGGCTTGTCCTTTGGGCAGGGGCTGAGCACCGATGACGAGCCGGATCTGTGGCAAAAGGACCTGACCGGCGCCATCGAGTGCTGGATCGATGTGGGACTGCCCGATGAAAAACTCATCCGCAAAGCCTGCGGGCGGGCCAGGAAGGTATTTGTCTATACCTATGGCGGACGTGGCGCCGACATCTGGTGGGGCCAGAACAGCGGAAAGTTCGCGCGGCTCGATAATCTGAGCGTCATGAATCTGTCGCCCCAGAGCTGCCAGGCCATGGCAGGGCTGGCTCAGCGCAATATGCAGTTGCAATGCACCGTTCAGGATGGGCAGATTTGGCTGTCCGACAAGAACAACACCGTGCAAGTGGAATTAACGCCGCTGAAAACATCAGAGCGCTGAGGTATCCCCGGTTTTTCAGGGGCTTCCATGCTCAGCCCAGAGGGCGCGTGCGAATGCCTTCCATGCCGGCCCGCCATGCGTCATGACGCCTTCTCCTTGTGCGCTTTTTTCCATCACCCTGTGCATCAGCGCGGCCACCGCAAATAGTTCGGCTTTTGCCATGCGGCGATAGTCGTCGTGTTTGACCGCTTCGCGCATATCCCCGGCGCCACCGTTCAGAGCGCCCCTGACTTGCGCTTCGTCAGACCAGTCTATGCCGAGCGCGATCCCCGTGCGTACAATTTGTTGCTCCAGTGCATGGGTCTCTTCGCTGAAAAATTCAAATCCAGTCATGTAATGCCTCCATTCGGGGTATTGGGCACGCTTCCATTATCATGAGTTCATGCTATATCGATTTGACTATCTCAACACGGTTTGGGCGCTCAGGTCACTGTACAATGCCAGTCATGAAAATTACCGCTTTGACCCCTTTTTCCGCATTGACGCCGGATGTGGTTCTGAATGCGCTGGACAGCGTTGGCTTGCGTAGCGACGGACGCCTGCTCGCGCTCAATAGCTACGAGAACCGCGTCTATCAGATCGGCATGGAAGATGGGCCGCCGCTGGTGGCAAAGTTTTACCGGCCGGCGCGCTGGAGCGACGACGCGATTCTCGAAGAACATGCCTTTACCCTGGAGCTGGACGAGCGCGAAATTCCGGTGGTGCCGCCGCTGAGCTTGGCCGGGGCGGGTACGCTGCACCTGTTCGAGGGCTTCCGCTTTGCCGTTTTCCCCAAGCAGGGCGGACGTGCGCCGGAGCTTGAGGAAAGCAATACCCTGGAATGGATGGGGCGCTTTCTCGGGCGCATTCATGCGGTGGGGGCGCTGCAGCCCTTCAGGCACCGCCCTGTGCTGGACATTGCAAGCTTTGGCACGGAGCCGCGCGATTATCTGCTGGCCAATGGGTTTATCCCAGCTGATCTTGACGAGGCCTGGCGCAGTGTTGTGGCCTTGGCTCTGGAGGGGGTGCAGCGCTGTTTCGAGCGTGCCGGCCGGGTGCGCATGCTACGTTTGCATGGCGACTGCCATGCAGGCAATGTGCTGTGGACGGACAATGGCCCGCATTTTGTCGATTTTGACGATGCCCGCATGGGCCCTGCGGTGCAGGACCTGTGGATGATGCTGTCGGGGGAGCGCGCCGACATGGCGCGGCAACTGGCCGATCTGCTGGCGGGGTACGAGGATTTTTACGAGTTCGATCTCCGCGAGTTGCATCTGATCGAAGCGCTGCGCACACTGCGCCTGATCCACTATTCCGCCTGGCTGGCCCGGCGCTGGGATGACCCGGCATTTCCGGCGGCATTCCCATGGTTCAATACCCAGCGCTACTGGCAGGATCGTATTCTGGAGTTGCGCGAACAGTTGGCGCTGATGGATGAAGGGCCGCTGTGGTCGCTGTGAGGGCTATACCATCATGCCGCCATGGGTTGGCATCATGACGGGATGTCCGCCCGACTGGAAAATAAACAGTCCGATAAAGAAGCTGAAGATTGCAATGAAGATGCTGGCGAAAAACGCGGTCCAGAAGCCGGATATCCTGAAGCCCGGCACGATGGCCGCGACCAGCATGATGACCAGAGCATTGATGACCAGCAGAAATAAACCGAAGGTGAGGAGCGTAATCGGCAAGGTCAGAACGACCAGCACCGGGCGCACGATCGCATTGGCAAAACCCAGCAGCAAGGCCGCGATGAACAGGGATTGCTTGTTTGAAAAGCTGATGCCCCGAAAGATTACGCTGGCAACCCACAGGGCAAGGGCGGTGATGGCCCAGTGAACCAGAAATTCGCTAAGATTGTTTAACATGGCTGCGATCCGGGGGACGTTTGATTTTCTGGCGATTATGACTGCCCCCGGGGGTTTTCCCAAGCAGATTTGATTGCGTGGGGGGAGTGCGTCGTGCTGTTCCTGGGCGACACTTTGATTATACAAAATAGACTTGAACAAACTCCTGTTTCGTGGTAGAAAGATGGCATTGCTGATCAAAGAATTTATTCGGATTTTTTGCTCAGGTAACACCTAAAATTTAAGGGCAAACCCATCGAAAGGTGGGGACGCAAAGTTTCCGGTCTAAGGGGCAGATGTCCTAGGATAGCGGGATTGCTGGGTGAGCATGGGTCGTGGTGTGGCGCGCTGCGATTTCACATCATCTCCGCTTTTCCTTCTTCCCCCTCGTTCGGCCGTTGCAGCTTCGCGCCAACACAAGTCAGATTGCAGAAAGGTTTGCAATGGTGTTTGCCAGCTCTGTCAGGAGACGGAATCATGAATGACGCCGCGCAAAAAAACATCGTGAAGATGAGCCAGTTCGACCGCCCCCGCGCGGTGCCGGGTACATCCATGTCAGTATTGAACGATTGCCGGGATATGGCTGCTTCTCGACTGGCGCAGGCATTGTCACAGACGATGGGCAAGGCGGTAGATGATCTCTTCGAGCTATCCGAGCAGGTGTCGCATTACGAGATGCGCAATCTGTACATGGAAGCCATGGCAGTCGCTCGCGATCAACGCGGCATCATTGAAGCTGGGTTCAGGCAGGCTTTCATTCAGGACTTCAATCAGGAAACACGCCGCGAAACACGCCCGCAGCAGGCGCTCTCTCTTGATGCCACGGAACTGAGCCTGGTTGAACCGGATGACCTCGAGGAATCGCTGGCGTCGATCAATATCTCGAACAGCATTCATGGAGATTGCGCCGAGGAGCTTTTTGGCGTCGAAAAACGAGTAGGGATGCTGCTGCATGACCCGGAGCTGCTGCAGTCGAATAATCCACTCGGGCCCGAGGTGATTGCTAATGCCTTCATGAAATCCATGAAAGCGCTCGATTGCCAGGTCAAGGTCAAGTTATTGCTGGTGAACATGTTCAACAAACACATGCCACGCCAGGTAAAAGCAATTTATCAGGATATCAACCAGCTTCTGGTGGATAAGGGCGTGCTGATCAAGATACGGGTGGGGATGAAAAAACAGACTGCTGCAAGCGTGGCTGGCGAGCCGGCAGCGGCCGGCAATGAAATGGCGGCGCCATCGCGACCCGGCGATGGCGGGCTGTTCGCGGCGCTGCAGCAACTGCTTACGCGTGGAATTGGTGGCGCAGGCGCTGCGGGTGGGTCCGGCGCGGGCGCCGCATCGGCGATGATCATGGAGGGTGGGACGCAGCAAGCCGGTTTGCCGGAACAAAGCATGGCTGTGTTGCATTCGCTGACGCAACTGCAGCAAGGGCAATTGGCAGGCGTGGGCAGTGCGCTGGATGCGGCATCGCTGTCGAATGGCCAGGTCAATGTGCTGCGCGAGATCAAGGCTGGCCCGGTTGCCAGTTCCATGGGGCATGTGGATGCCATGACCCTGGATATCGTGGCCATGCTGTTCGACTACATCCTGGATGACCGGCGTATCCCGGATGCCATGAAAGCCCTTATTGGCAGGCTTCAGATCCCGGTGCTCAAGGTGGCCATGCTGGACAAGGCCTTCTTTTCGCAGAAATCCCACCCCGCCAGGAAACTGCTGGACCGGTTGGCGGAAGTCTCGATTGGCTGGGATGAAACCGAGGGGCACCAATGTGGCCTTTATCAGGCAGTCGATGGTCTGATCCAGCGCATCATGAACGAGTTCGATGACAAAGTCGGGATTTTTGCCGAGGTTCTGGAAAATCTCGAAAACTATCTCGCCGAAGAGAAAAAACGCAGCGATGAACTCACCGGGCTGAGCGCCCAGGTCGTCCATCACCGTGAACAGGCGGAAATTTCGCGCATCATGGCGCATGATGAAGTGCGGCGCCGCATCCATACCCCGCATTTGCCCGAAGTCATCCGGAGTTTCCTTGCAGGCTGCTGGGAATCCGTTCTTGCTGCGGCCTATACCAAAGCGGGAGAAGACGGCGCGTCCTGGAATCAGGCTATTGTCACCATGGATGAACTGGTCTGGAGCGTAGAGCCAAAATGCGTGCCGGATGACCGCAAGAAACTGGTTACCCTCTTGCCCAGCCTGCTGAAACGCCTGCAGGATGGCATGCTGCAGGCCGGTTTGCAGGATGCCGAGCGTGACCAGTTTTTTGCGCGTCTGGTCAACTGCCATGCTGTGGTGGTTAAGGCCGGCTTGCGCGCAATAGAGCAGGAGGGGGCGCACCAGGCGGAATTCGTGGAGCGGGAAATCGCAGCGGAAGATGCGGCAGAAATGGCGCGCCATGAGGCCGAGCAGGCAGACTTTGCTGAAATTGCTGTGCCGCAGGAACATGCCGAACCGGACCCCGCAATCATGCAGGCGCTGGTTGCCGATACCGAGATTGAATCAGGCTGGCAAACATTCACTATTGGCGGTGCGAATTGGCAGGCTGAAGCAGCCGCTGCATCTGACGAATACGATGCCATGGTCAAGCGCATCAAGCGCGGCACCTGGATCGAAATCGAGCAGGAAAACGGTGCATCCACCCGCGTCAAGCTGGCCTGGGTCAGCCCGCTCAAGGGGCTCTTCCTGTTTACCAATCGACTGGGTGAGCGAGCGGTGTCCATTACGCCGGAGGGGTTGGCCGAGAAATTCCGCAGCGGGATGGCGCATGTGATTGATGATATTGCCCTGGTGGATCGTGCCGTGAACAACCTCATGGAGCGTCTCAAGCAAACCTCGGTCGAAGCGGGCTAGTCCGGCGTTTACAATCGCCCCTGTTTGTTGCATGCTTTGACGGTGTGGCCGCTTTTATGGGCCTCCCGACCCTGCCAACGGCGAGAACGCTCATGCTGGATAAATTTCTGAATTTTCTCAAGACCGGCCAGGATGCCGATCTCTCAAATCGTGACTCAGCTACGGAAGCAGCCGTTCCGGATTCGTCAAAGAACCCATCCGGCAGTGACGCTCCCGGCGTTCTGGATATGCTCAGCCAAGGTCAGGGTAGCGTGGCAGGGGAAAAATGGCGCATGTTTCTTGGACGCCAGCCCATACTCGATACCTCAAGCCAGTTTGTCGGCTATGAACTGAAACTTCAGGATCAGAATTTCCCCCCCAGCATCGGTGATGAAGCATCACTTCGCAGTGTGCAGGATGAATTGCTGGTGATCAGCGTGATCGATCTGGATTTCCAGAAAGTGCTGGGAAACAGGCTGGTTTTTATCCAGGTGTCGCCCGGCATGCTGGATAACCCGATCATCGAATCCCTGCCGAAACACAAAGTGGTGGTGGGCATACGCTTGACAGACGCGCCTGGCGAGCCATTGTTGCAGCGTTGCCGTGAACTTGCTGCGCTGGGTATTCCGCTGGCGCTTGAAGACTTCGAATACCAACCTGAATATGCGCCATTTCTCGCCATTTGTTCCTGGGTGAAGATGGACACAACCCGCTTCGATGCCCTGGCGCTCGGCCGGCAGATAAGCGCCATCCTGAGTTCCGGCACGCCACGCCTTATCGCGCAGAATGTGGAGACGGATGACGCATTTGAAGCCTATCGTGCGCTGGCCTTTGAGTATTTCCAGGGGGCCTATTTTTCCCGTCTTCAACCCAATGCCCCGCAACGGCTCGACAGCGACCGGATGCGCGTGGTCGAAATGCTGAATCTTGTCATGAACCATGCCGAGCTTTCCGAACTGGAAGACAAGGTCAAGCGCGATCCGGGGCTCTCCTACAAACTGCTCAATTTCATCAATTCACCGGCTAACGGCTTGCAGCAAAAAATTCGTTCCATTGGCCATGGACTGACCCTGCTGGGCTATGATCAACTGTACCGCTGGCTGACGCTGCTGCTGTTCACCAGCGGCAAGACGGATGGCCGCAGCCGGACCTTGCTCAAGAATGCGCTGGTCCGGGCGCGCTTTACCGAAACGCTGGGTCAGAACAGATTTGAATCTGCCGAGCGCGGCGGTTTATTCATTGTCGGAATCTTTTCCCTGCTGGATGCGCTGCTTAATGTGCCGATGGCGCAGGCCTTGGCGCGCCTCAATCTGCCTGACCCGGTCGTTGAGGCACTGCTGAAGCGCACCGGCAGATATGCTCCCTATCTGCAGCTTGCCATCGCCTGCGAAAACTTTGATCAGGATGCCATTGCGCGCTACGCTGAAGCTTGCGGGCTGACTGCGGACGAGGTGAATGTGACCCATGTCAAGGCCATGATTTGGGGGGAGGAAGTTGCGCTTTGAATGTTTACCCAAATTATCCATTAGGCGGCTCTTTGAGCCTACTCGAGCGCTGGCGGACGCTTTGCGGCCAAACTGCCTCGCAAATCGCCTCGCCATCATCTCGCGTCCTAGTGGAAAATCTGGGTTTAAGGGAATGCCGGAGATCGCTTGAAAGCGCATTCTTCTGAAAAACGCGTTAGCGCATCGCTTAGAACCCGCTTTCGCGGATGACGATCCCGGCAATCCAGCGCAGGAAATCGCCCAGCATGCTGCTTCGTTCGCCATTGATGCGCGCGACCAGCGGGGTCATTTGCCCGTCCCCCACATATCCGCTCGTCTTCAGCGTTACCCGGTAAATCGCCTCATTCGCGAGTAGCGCGCCACCTGGGTCATCGCGCACGGCAATTTCTCCGCCGTGCGATGAGGCCAGCATTGGCTCCGGCAGGTTCCGGGTTGCCGTCTCGTCTATACCGGTTACCACGGCATCCAGCGCTTCCGCATCAGCCCTTCGCGTCACCAGTCTGGCATGTGCGCCAATCCTGATTCGTGCCACCTCGGTCTCGCGCACATATACCTGTGCCGAGCTGCCTTGCCTGCCCAGAGCCAGGCCGAGTTTCTGTGTTGCCGCCACCCATGCGCCCGGATAAAGCCCAGCGCTCAGATCACGAAAAGTGCCGTCATGGGGCGCCACGATACTGAGCCGGTCCGCATTTTCAGTCTCTGCCAGGCGCACCGCCTCGGCTGCAGCTAATTCCTGCTCCAGCACCCGGATCTTCTCAAACAAACTCGCGCTGCCTACCGATCCTGCAAGCTGCGCCTTGATTCCCTCGATCCGGCTGTTGATGGCTGCAAGTTGTGACAGTGCTTCCGGGGATTCGAGGACGAACAATACATCCCCGCGATGCACCTCTTGGCCGTCCTTGACCAGAATACTTTCGAGTTTCGCCGCCATCGGCGGATAAAGCCGGGTGTAGGGTTCCGCCTGCAAGTATCCCTCGGCGTCAATGCCGGAATGCCATGGAATCGCCAACCAGAGCAGCGCGATTACGGCGATCACGGCGTTGCGCCGCGAGACTTTGTTGCCTTGCCATTGCTTGCGCATTTCCCGCCACATTGCGGCCTCCTTCCATATCGGCAGCACCACGAACCAGCCGATTTCGACTATGAACAGGATGATGCCGGCAGCCTTGAAGAAATAAAAATAGACTGCGAGCGCGATGCCGATGAATAGCGCCAGCCGGTAAATCCAGGTGGCATAGGCATAGGTGATCAGCCAATGCTTCGCGGCCTCGAATTCAGGCTCGGGAATGTCCTCTGCTATCCCGAGCAGCCAGCGCCGCAACTGCCATTTGCCGAAGGCGAAGCTGCGCTGCTGCAGGTTCGGCATGTCCACCGCGTCCATCAGCAGGTAATAGCCGTCGAAGCGCATGAACGGGTTCAGGTTGACCAGCAGCGTGCTCACCCAGGTGACTGCGGCCAGCACATAAGCCGCGCTCTTCAGCGGCCCTTCTGGCAGGAAGCTCCAGGCGAGCAGGGCAAGCCCAGCCAGGCACAGCTCCGCCGCCACACCGGCGCCGTCGATCCTCAGCCGAGCTCGGCGCGAGGCCAGCTTCCAGCCCTCCGAGGTGTCGGTGTAGAGCAGCGGCCACATCACCATGAACGCCACGCCCATGGTCGGCACGCGCAGCCCGTAATGCTTGGCGGTGTAGGCATGCGCCAGCTCGTGCACCGTCTTGGTCAGCATCAGGGCCAGCCCGTAATATATCGCGCCCTGCAAGGAGAAGAAGTACATGAACGTCTGGCTGAACTCGTCCCATTGGTTGGCGACGCGCACCAGTCCGATCAGCGAAAACACACCGACCCAGGCGAAGAACGCCGGGCGGAATAGGAAGCCGAGATAGGGCATCGTGCGCAACAGGAACGCTTCCGGCTTTACCAGCGGGATGCGGAAGAAAAGGTAGTGGTGCAGCAGCCACTTCCATGCCGAAAGCTTGCGGCTGGCCGCGATTTTCAGCAGCAAGTCGCGTTGGGTTCGCTGGCCGGCGCGCAGCAATTCGTTGTTCTGGAGAAACTGAAGCAGCGCGAGTGCATCCTCCTGCTCGACTGACAGTGGCGTCTCGGCGCATACCGCGGCGCACAGCTCGTCCGGTCTGGCCCCCGCCCGCCAGCGGGAAAGCAGCTCGAACTCCATCCAGCCGATGCGGAAAAAACTGTTGCGCACGGGATCATACAGATTCCAGTATGGCGCCCCGTCCCTGCCGGGCGGCGCGGGCTGCAAGGAAATGTCCTCGCGCAGGGCGGGCAGGACAATGCGGTCGGGGGCGAATGTAATTCCCATGGGATTCAGGCCGGTTCCCGGTCGTTCATTTTCCATCAAATGGTTCAAATCGCCAGCTTTAGCCGGTCAGCTTTAGCCGATAAAAAGGCCAGGATTATATTGATATTAATTTTAAAGAAATATATTTTTAAAAAAGAACCCCAATTCCAGGAGAAAGTATAGATATTTATGAAACCTGTATACAAATTTATTTCACTTGTAATTCAATTAATTGAAAAATAGAATCGCGGGGTATTCACAATATGCGAGCGTCACAAACATTCATTCAGGGAAAATTCGATGAGGCATGTTTTACGTCAATCCACATTATCCATCGCGCTGGCTGCCGGCCTGCTCAGTAGCGCCGCATGGAGCACTGCCGCCCAAGCCTGTGCGGTCGAGCCGTATCTGGGAGCCGTCTGCATCATGGCGACGCCGAGCGGTTACGGCAATTTCAGCCAGACCTATGTTCCCGCCATGGGGCAGTTGTTGCCGTTGAACCAGTATCAGGCGCTCTATGCCATCGTCGGTACGACCTGGGGTGGCGATGGGAGAACCACCGTCGGTCTGCCCAACCTGGGCGGTCGCGTGGTGGTGGGAAGCGGACGCTCCCCGGTCTCGGGCAACACGTATGTCACCGGTCAATATAGCGGGGTGGAAGCGGTTGCGCTGACCGCAATGCAATTGCCCCAGCACAACCATACGCTCTCGGCCGTCAAGGTGGACACCAGCAAGATGACCGCGACCACTTCGCTGAGCGGCTTGACGACGACCACTAATTTGGCAGGAGTTGCGTTTACTTCGTCGTCCTCCAGCCTGACGCTCAACGGCTCAAGCGGTGGAACCCTAGGTAAAAACCCATCGGGCGCAACCTTGGGGACGCAAACCGGGCCAACGCTTAACATATATTCCGATGCGGCGCCTACTGTCGCGATGAAATCCGGCAGTGTCACCGGCACAGTATCAGGCACGCTCAGCGGCACCGCGCCCGGCACCGTCAGCGGCGGTACGGCCACCACTACGCTCGGGGGCGCCGCCTCGTTGTCCGGCGCTACCGACCCGTCCGGTCTCGGCCAGCAGGTGTCGCTGATGCAGCCTTACTTGGTCATGAATTACTATGTCGCCGCCAATGGCGGCATTTTCCCGACGCGCGACTGACCGGTGGTTTTTTGCCATCGAACGTTCCCGCGCATCCGTGCGGGAACGGTTTTCGGAATGCCCGAATTGAATAAACGCATTATCCCGATATTCTTGTCGCTGTTCGTCGCTGCGCCCTGTGCGCTGGCGGGCACCGACTACAGCGCAGGCTTGCGGCCCGCGCAGCAGGCGCTGGCCGCCGGCGACTATTCCCGTTCTTACGCCCGCTATTCCCGGTTCGCCGCGAAAAACCCGCTGGCGCAATTCACCCTCGGCCTGTTCCACCAGAACGGCTGGGGCCGCCCCGTCGACGAAATCGCTGCTTGCCGCTGGTTCGAAAAATCGGCGCGGAAAAGAATTCCGGCCGCCCAGCACTACCTGGGCGATTGCCTGGTCAAGGGCGCGCACCGTCCCGCCGATGCCAAGGCGGCGCTGAACCTGTATCTCGATGCCGCTTCGGGCGGCCACTTGATTTCGCTGTGTTCCGCCGCCAGCCTCTATATCAAGGGCGAGGGCGTGGACAGGGACGCGAAGCGCGGACTGGCGCTATGCGCCCAGGCCGCGCAAGCCGAGTCGCCGCCCGCGATGCTCAGGCTGGCCGACTATTACCGTGAGGGGGCAGACGTGCCGCAGGATCTCGCAGCCGCGCGCCACTGGTATCGGCAGGCGGCGGAACGCCGCCACCGCGAGGCGCAATACCGGCTGGGCTCGATGCTGGCCGAAGGGCAGGGGGGCGAGCCGGACTTGAATGCGGCGCTGTTCTGGCTGGAGACCGCCGCGAGCGAGGGTTACGCCCCGGCCTATTTGCCCACCGCGATCCTCTACGCCAACGCCGAAGTCTCCCCGGAAACCGGCGCATTGAGGCCCGAGCACCTCGCCAAGATTTACCTGTGGAACAGCGCCGCGAAGGCGCGCGCCACCGATCCGGCCCGACTCGCCGAAATCGACCGCATCGAAAAAATGGTGCTCGCGGTGATGCCGGAATCCTGGCGTCCCGATCTCGACAGGAAGGTTTCCGAACATCTGGCGAATTTCAAAACCGAATTAACGCAATAGTTGCGTCTGAATACAAATAACAAAAGGAGCCGCCCCATGAATAGCCCCAAGGACTTTCCCGGTCATTTGAAAGCAGCGGCCAGCAAATCCCGCTTGCGTCCGCGCCGCAGCATGCATGCGCTGGAATCGCGCATCGTGTTCGACGGCGCGGCGCTGGCGGCGGTCGATGCGCTGGCGCAGGCAAGCGCCGATGTCGCCATCCGGCCCGATGCGGTCGCTCCCGTCGCCGGCGCGCGCAACGAGATCGTCTTCGTCGAAAGCAACGTCGCCGACTACCAGACGCTGCTGAACGGCGTAAATCCGGGCGCGGAAGTGCATGTGCTGGACGCATCGCGGGACGGCCTGGCGCAGATGGCCGCTATCCTCGACGGGCGCAGCGGCATAGCCGCTATTCACATCGTTTCGCACGGTGCGCAAGGTTCGCTGCAACTGGGCGCGCTGACGCTGACCTCCGGTAACTTGCAGGACCACGCCGCCGACCTCGCGACCATAGGCAATGCGCTCGATGCGAATGCCGACATCCTGCTCTACGGCTGTAGCGTGGCGGCGGGCTCGGACGGCGCGGCGCTGGTCGATGCGCTGGCGCAGGCGACGCAGGCGGACATCGCCGCGTCAACCGACATCACCGGCGCCGCCAGCCTCGATGGCGACTGGGTGCTGGAGAAACAAGTCGGGCAGGTCGAGACAATCCCCTCCATTACCTTTAATTTTTCCGAGTACAGGGGACTGTTGCTCAACGCGACTTTCGACTGGGAAGCCAATACTACCGGGCTGGAAGCCGCGGCCATTCCGGGCGGGGCATATAAGACGGCCACCCAGACGGTTGCCGGCGAGACGCTTCAGGTCACCGTGGTATCCGATAACACCTATAGTCTGGCGTATATCGCCGCTCCAAACAGTATGAATGGCGTCGAAGGCCTTATCGCTGGGGGGGCAACAAGTTTCGAGTCTTCATACACATTCACCTTGGCCAGCGGGAAGTTGTTCGACCTAGCATCAATCAATATCGGCGAATGGGTTGGAACGAATAGGGACCTGACGTTTACCTCAACGAAAGGAACGTTGAGTTACACCGCAGTCGGCGCGGTGGCAAACGCGACTTTTAATGTCTCGGCTAATGCGAATGCCGCGAATTTTCGGGGAATTACCAGCTTTACCATCACGAGTGGCGCAACAGACATGATGTTATCGTTCGACGACATCGTGTTCAATAATATCACCGCGCCCGGCCCGACTGTCACCGACGGCAACATCTCGATTAGCGGCGCGTCCGGCACCGGCGGCGCGTACAAAATCGGCGACACCGTCACCGCGACCTGGAACAACACCGCGGGCGGCGACAACAATGCCGGCGTCACCGGCGTGACCATGGACTTCTCGCAGTTCGGCGGCGGCGCGGCGGTGGCGGCGAGCAACAGCGGCGGCATCTGGACGGCGACCCACACCCTCACCTCCGGTGCGATCGACGGTGCGAACAAGAACGTGTCCGTCACCGCCACCGCCACGGGCAGCACCACCGCCGCCGACAGCACCAACGCGACGGTGGACAACGTCGCACCGACCGTCAGCGATGCGCGCATCAGCATCAGCGGCGCGTCCGGCACGGGCGGCGCGTACAAGATCGGCGACACCGTCACCGCCACCTGGAACAACACCGCGGGCGGCGACAACAACAGCGACACCA
>CAYLMA010000010.1:62402-101881 GCA_964384915.1 uncultured Sulfuricella sp.
ACGGCAACATTTCGATCAGCGGCGCGTCCGGCACGGGCGGCGCGTACAAGATCGGTGATACCGTCACCGCCACCTGGAACAACACTGCGGGCGGCGACAATAACGCCGACACCATGAGCGGCGTGACGGTGGACTTCTCCGCCTTCGGCGGCGGCGCGGCGGTGGCGGCAAGCAACAGCGCCGGCACCTGGACGGCGACCTACACGATTGTCTCGGGCGCAATTGACGGCGCCAACAAGAACGTCTCCGTCACCGCGACCGACAACGCGGGCAACGCCACCACCACTGCGGATACGACCAACGCCACGCTGGACAACGTCGCGCCGACCGTCAGCGACGGCAACATTTCGATCAGCGGCGCGTCCGGCACGGGCGGCGCGTACAAGATCGGTGATACCGTCACCGCCACCTGGAACAACACTGCGGGCGGCGACAATAACGCCGACACCATGAGCGGCGTGACGGTGGACTTCTCCGCCTTCGGCGGCGGCGCGGCGGTGGCGGCAAGCAACAGCGCCGGTACCTGGACGGCGACCTACACCATCGTCGCCGGCGCGATCGACGGCGCCAACAAGAACGTCAGCGTCACCGCGACGGACAATGCGGGCAATGCCACCACTGTGGTGGATGCCAGCAACGCCACAGTGGACAACATTGCCCCCGCGATCACCTTCAGTGCCTTGAGCTTCTCCGCCGACAGCGGCACGAGCGCGACCGACTTCGTGACCGCCACCGCCGGCCAGACGATAGGCGCGACGCTGAGCGCGGGCCTGGGCGCTGGCGACGTGGTGTACGGTTCGTTGGATAACGGCGCGACCTGGACGGACATCACCGCCAAGGTGAGTGGCACGACGCTGAGTTGGGACGGCGTGACGCTGGCGACCAGCGACACGCTGAAACTGAAAGTGACCGACAGTACCGGCAACGACGGTGTGATTGCAAGCCAGGCCTATGTGCTGGATAGCGTCGCGCCGACGATTACCTTCAGCGCCTTGAGCTTCGGCGCCGACACCGGCACGAGCTCGACCGACTTCGTGACCGCCACCGCCGCGCAGACCATCACCGCCACCTTGAGCGGCGCACCCGCAGGCAGCGACATCGTGTACGGCTCGCTGGACAACGGTGCGACCTGGACGGACATCACCGCCAAGGTTGCCGGCACGACGCTGACGTGGAACGGCGCCACCCTGGCCGGCAGCGATACGCTGAAACTCAAGGTGACCGACGGCGCCGGCAACGATGGCGCGGTGGCGAGCCAGGCTTACGTGCTGGATGCGGGCCTGCCGACCGCCGCCACGCCCGTTGCGGGCAACCTGGTTTCGCCCAGCGCCGCGAGCTTCACCTTCACCGTGGATTATTCCGATACCGGCGCGGGCATCGACGGCGCGACCATCGCCGTCGGCAACGTCACGGTGACCGGCCCCGGCGCGGTGGGCGCGCTTACGGTGACTGGCGCGTCGTACAGCGCCGGCACGGCGACCTACACGGTGCAAGCGCCCAACGCCGGGGCATGGAACTCGGCCACCGACGCGGGAACCTACACCATCGACATCAACGGCAACTCGGTCAAGGATCAGGCCGGAAACGCCGTCGCGGCGGCAGCGGGCGCGAAGACCTTCACCGTCAACTTCGCTACGGGCACCACGGTCACCGCTGCAGCCTTGTCCGCCGACACGGGGACGAGCAATACCGACTGGATCACCAAAACCGCCGCCCAGACCATCAGCGGCACGCTCTCCGTCAATCTGCTCGCTGGAGAATGGGTGGAGGTCTCCTACGACAACGGCGCGACCTGGGCCAATGCGACGACATACAGCGTGGGCTCCACTGCGTGGTCGACGACGACGACACTGTCCGGGAACAACACCTTCCAGGTGCGCGTGGCCGACGTGAATGGTGGCGGCACGGCACTGACCCAGGCCTACGTGCTGGATCAAGCCGCACCTGCGGTCACCTTCAGCGCCTTGAGCTTCTCCGCCGACACAGGTTCGAGCGGCAGTGACTTCGTCACCAACACCGCCGCACAGACCATAGGCGCGACGCTGAGCGCGGGCCTGGGCGCGGGCGACATCGTCTACGGTTCGCTGGATAACGGCGCGACCTGGACGGACATCACCGCCAAGGTGGCGGGCACCACATTGAGCTGGAACGGCGTGACACTGGCCGGCAGCGACACGCTGAAACTGAAAGTGACAGACAGCGCGGGCAACGACGGCGCGGTGGCTAGCCAGGCCTATGTCCTCGATCAGGCAGCACCTGCGATCACCTTCAGCGCCTTGAGCTTCTCCGCCGACACAGGTTCGAGCGGCAGTGACTTCGTCACCAACACCGCCGCACAGACCATAGGCGCGACGCTGAGCGCGGGCCTGGGCGCGGGCGACATCGTCTACGGTTCGCTGGATAACGGCGCGACCTGGACGGACATCACCGCCAAGGTGGCGGGCACCACATTGAGCTGGAACGGCGTGACACTGGCCGGCAGCGACACGCTGAAACTGAAAGTGACAGACAGCGCGGGCAACGACGGCGCGGTGGCTAGCCAGGCCTATGTCCTCGATCAGGCAGCACCTGCGATCACCTTCAGCGCCTTGAGCTTCTCCGCCGACACAGGCGCCAGCGCGACCGATTTCGTCACCAGCATCGCCGCCCAGACCATAGGCGCGACGCTGAGCGCGGGCCTGGGCGCGGGCGACATCGTGTATGGTTCGCTGGATAACGGCGCGACATGGACGAATATCACCGCCAAGGTGGCAGGCACTACCCTGACCTGGGACGGCGCCACATTAACCGGCAGCAGCACCCTGAAGCTTAAGGTCTCCGACAGCGCCGGCAACGACGGCGCGATTACGAGCCAGGCCTACACGCTCGAAACGGTTGCGCCTTCAGTTACTTCCAGCTTCAGCGCACTGGCTTTTTCGGCAGACACCGGAACCAGTTCCACCGACTTCATCACCAAGACCGCAACACAAACTATTAGCGCGACCTTGAGCGCAGCGCCTGCTGGAAGCGACATTGTTTACGGTTCGCTGGACAACGGGGCGACGTGGACGGACATCACCGCCAAGGTGACCGGCACCGCGCTGTCCTGGAGCGGCGTGACACTGACCGGCAGCAGCACCTTGCTGCTCAAGGTCACTGACAGCAAGGGTAATGACGGCACGGTGGCGAGCCAGGCCTATACGCTCGACACCGTTACGCCGACCAACACAATAGCGACCCTGGCTTTTTCCGCCGATACGGGTACGAGCAGTACCGACTTCGTCACCAGGACCGCAGCTCAAACCGTCAGCGGGACGCTGAGCGCCAACTTGGCGGCAGGTGAATTTGTCGAGGTGTCGCTGGATAACGGTGCAAGCTGGACGACAGCGACTGCTACCGCCGGAACGAATACCTGGAGTCTGGCAGGCCAGACTCTGATCACCAGCAATACCTTGCAAGTTCGGGTGTCGGATACGGCGGGTAATTGCGGAACGGCGATTTCTCAGGCCTATGTGCTTGACGCAGTAGTGCTTATTGCACCATCAACGCCGGTGCTCTCTGCCGCCAGCGATAGCGGTACATTGAATACGGACGGCATCACCAATGTCACCACCCCGGTGATTACCGGCACTGCGGAATCAGGCTCCACCGTCACCCTTTACGATTCCGACGGCACCACTGTGCTCGGCACGGCAGTGGCCAGCGGCGGCAACTGGAGCATCACCAGCAGCACATTGACTAGGGGTGCGCATACCCTCACTGCCAAAGCCACTGATGCCGCTGGAAATTCCAGCCTTGTTTCGGGAGGGCTGAGTGTCATCATTGATACCATCGCCCCACATACCACCTTTGGTGCTCTGGCATTCTCCGCTGATACGGCCACCCCCGGCGATTTCAAGACCAATATTGCTCAGCAGACCATTAGCGCAACTTTAAGTGGCCCGCTTGCCGCTGGCGACATTGTCCATGGATCGCTGGATAACGGCGTTACTTGGATCGACCTTACGAGCAAGGTCAACGGTACAGCCCTTGCCTGGAATGGTGTGACGCTTGCTGGTAGCAATACTCTCCAGCTCAGGGTTACCGACATTGCGGGCAATGAAGGTGTAATCGCTAGCCAGAATTATGTTTTGGAAACTGTGCCCCCTGTGCTGAATCTTGGCGCACCGCCTCCGGTAATTTCTCAACCACAGTCCGTAATGCAACCCGCAATGCCAGCCACGCCGCCCGTTTCTGATGCACTGCAAAACATTCCGGCATCGTGGTCACTACCGGCTATTTCGATAGATGTCTTGTCGATTCCAGCGTTTGACCTGGTTGTCGATCGCGGTATCAGTAACTTTACGTTTGATGCGGGGCAAGCTTTTACCTTCGTCATTCCCAAGGATGCCTTCCTCTCCAGTTCAACGGATGCAAAACTGAGCTACCAGGCTACTCTGGACAGCGGCGCACCTTTGCCAAGCTGGATTCGATTTAATCCTGATACAGGTGCCTTTTCTGGTGTGGTGCCGCAGGATGAAGTTGGCGAATGGGGCATCCGAGTCAAGGCCACGGACAGCAAAGGCAATGAGGCGGTCACTGCATTCACGATCCGGAGCGGCGTCTCTTTGAAAGACCATGCCGATAAAGCCAAGCCTGCACCACATACAGCCCTTTCCGGGAAAGGATTGCTGGCCACTTTAGGGATTTCCGGTTTCATGCTTGTGCCGGATGACGGCGCCCAGATTGGGGGGCAGGCTGCTGAACAGGTGGCGCAACTGGACGGCTCGCCTGACGCTAATGCGCCGCTGGTCAACCACGCGACGGGGGAGGGGGAAGCTCATGCGCCCAAGTTGTCAGCACAGGTGCAGCGTGAGGCGCAACGCTTCGAACAAGCACGAGCGGACACCCTGCGGCATCTTGCCGCCGTGGATCAGGCTAGAAGATCAATTTAATTTCTTATCTTAAATAATCAAAAAACCAGGGAGTACTTTACGATGTCTCAGCAAGACCAACTATCCATGCCGAATACTGTAAACAAACGCCTGATGCTTTTGCCATTGGCCGCCTTGATGGCCGCTTTGTTTAGTGGGTGCGCCATAACACCAAAACCCTTGACCGATACTGACCGTCAGCAGCGTATTCATCAGGATATGGATGCGCTGTTCAAGGATGTCGAACCTATAGCAGGTCCACTGACTTTGCACGAGGCTTTGGCGCGTTCTCTCAAATACAACTATGACGCTCGTCTAAAGTTGATGGAAGAGGCACTTGCCAACGCTCAACTTGATTTGTCCCACTATGATTTATTGCCGCGCCTGACTGCGTCAGCCGGTTATTCATCCCGAAGCAACGATGCTCTTTCCACTTCGGTGAGCTTGATCAACGGCCAGCTGGTGCCATCAAATCCGCCTGTCTATTCGGGCGCGCAGGAAAGGAATCGAAACACATCGAATGTCGTTCTCGCCTGGAACGTGCTGGATTTCGGCGTGAGCTATGTGCGCGCTCAGCAGCAGGCTGAACAAACACTGATGGCCAACGAGCGCAAACGCAAAGTTGTGCAGAACATCATGCAGGATGTTCGTCAGGCCTATTGGCGTGCATATGGCGCGCAGAACTCGCTGCCGCGTCTTGATGCATTGCTGTTGCAGGTAAATGAGGCGCTGACGCGCAGTCGCAGCATGGAAAAGCAGCGTCTTCAGTCACCCATCGATGCTCTGTCTTACCAGCGCGGACTGATTGACCTCTTCCAGCAAATCGTGAAACAACGCCAGGAACTGGTGGTCGCCAAAACCGAACTGGCAGCGTTGATCAACATCAAGCCCGGCACGGAATATACGCTGGCGGGCGGCGCGGATATGAACGCCATTCCCGGCATGAATTTCCTGAATAACATGGATACCCTTGATCAGGCTGCGCTCGCAAATCGCCCCGAACTACGTGAAGAGGACCATCGCAAGAAAATCACAGCCCTGGAAGCGCGCAGGGCTCTATTAGCCTTGCTTCCAGGCATCGAAATCAATATGTCCGCCAACCACGACAGCAATCGTTACCTGTACAAGAACGACTGGAGCGAGGCGGGGGCCGCCATTTCACTAAACCTGCTGCGTGCATTCTCCTACCCTTCCATGAAACGCGCTCAGGAGGCGCAAGCCACGCTCGGAGATACGCGCCGCATCGCACTCAGCATGGCGGTGCTCGCGCAGGTGCGGATTGCAGGCCAGCGCTATCGTGAATCTGTTGCGGATTACGACATCACCCGCCAGGGTGCGGACGTGGATGCGCGTATCGAGAAGCACATCGTTTCCGGCGTAAAGGCAAATTCAGAATCCGATATGACGCTGTTGCGCGCCAAGGTCAAAGCAGCATTGTCCGACATGCAGCGCTATTCAAGTTTCGCCAATGTGCAGGCGTCTTATGCGCGTGTGGCCAACTCTGTTGGCGCCGACATGCTGCCGGCTGCGCCACAGATGCAGGACCTGAAGGCTTTTTCCAAGCAACTGGAGCAAGTTGACGAATCCTGGCAAAAAGGCGGCTTCCTGGCCATGGCAGAAGCACCAAAAGCACCCCGGAAGGGAACAGAATGATCAAGCGTTTGGCACAGGGTGTGGCGATGGCTTGCGCCCTGGCCGGAGTTTGTCCCGCCTGGGGCGCTGCGACTCCGGAGAAGAAGGGTGAAGCGGTGCGTGTGTTGGTTGCCGCCGAGGGAGAAAGTGTGCTGGCGGCGCAAATGGCTGGGCGCATTGTCAATATCAATGCGCAACTAGGCGATCGCATCAGGAAGGGTGCAACACTCTTGCGCTTCGACTGCGGCGAGCAGGAAGCCCGCCTCAACATGGCCAAGGCAGAATGGGAGGGGGCCAACCAGCTTTACGCGACCAAGGCCAAGCTGCAGGCAATGCAGTCGGCAAGCCTGCTTGAAGTGAGCCAGGCTGCAGCGGAAGCGGAAAAGTTCAAGGCGCAGATCCAGCTTTTCCAGGCACAGATACGGCTCTGCAGCATCAATGCGCCGTTTTCCGGGCGTGTCACCAAGCTGCGCGTCAAGCCATTCGAGAGCGTGAACATCGGCCAGCCGCTGGTGGAAGTGGTAAACGACGAGAAGCTCAAGATGCAACTCAACATTCCTTCGTCCTGGCTGGCCCATGTAAAAGTGAACAACACCTTCAGTGTGCGCATAGATGAAACCGGCAAGACTTATCAGGCTCGGGTCCGCCGCATGAATGGCAAGGTGGATGCCGTCAGCCAATCTATCGAAATCGAGGGTGAATTAACCGGCCGTACCGATGACCTGTTGCCCGGCATGAGCGGGATCGCCGCCTTCCCCGACGCGCAGAAATACTAGGAGCCATTGTTTGCCGCAATCCACCCCGCAGATGGAAACCTTGGGAAGCCTGTTGCAGATCGAGCAGGATGTCCGGCAGGCACAAAGCGAACGCGCAGTCGAATTCATCGCCGTTAACGATACCTGGAGGGTGATTCCATACCGCCAAGCCATACTCTGGCGCTATGGAAACAGTCAGAAGCCATCTGTGACACTGGTTTCAGGCCTCGCGGACCTGACGGGCGACTCGCCTTTCAAACAGTGGCTTAACCAGGCCATTCCTCATGTCATGCGGGATGCTGTTCCTGGCAAGCACCAGATCGTCACAGTGGACTTGCTTCCCCAAGAACTGAAAGATGGCTGGCAGGAATGGATGCCCAGGCATGTGGTTTCTATCGGCCTTCCTACGCCTACTGGAGAAACCTGCGGCGGACTTTGGGTCGCTGTCGAGAGCATTCCCGCAGAATCTGAATTGGCCTTGCTTGAAAGATTGGCATGGGCCTACGGACAAGCTCTCTGGGCATGGAGGCCGCACAAGCCGGTCTGGGAAAACTGGTATAAAAAAATCAAAGAGCAGCGTCATCGGAAGCGTCTGTGGCTAGTAGTGCTGGGAACGATCGTTTTTCCGATGCGCCTCACTGTGCTGGCGCCTGCCGAAATCATCGGCAAAGACGCCAAACTGATTGGCGCCCCAATGGATGGGGTGGTGGAAAAATTTTTTGTAAAACCCAACGAGATCGTGAAAGCCGGCAGCCCGATTTTCGCCCTTGAAGATACGGTGGTGCGGAACCGTAACGAGGTCGCTCTCAAGTCCCTTGCAGTCGCGCGTGCGGATTATCTGCGCGAAACACAGAAATCCTTCGGCAACGACAACAGCAAGGCAGAATTGCCCGCTTTCAACGCAAAATTTGAAGAGAAAGCCGCCGAGGCAAAATACAGTTCCGACCTTATGAAGCGCTTGGTGGTTACCGCGCCAGAGGGTGGAATCGTGGTGTATTCCGATCCCAATGACTGGATGGGGAAACCGGTGCAGACCGGGGAACGTATCGTCCAGATTGCGGACCCCAGGCACGTGGAAATCAGCATCAGCCTGCCGGTAAACGATGCGATGAATCTTGAACCCGGCGCCAAAGTAAAACTGTATCTTAACGCTTCACCTTTTGATACGGTGGAGGGGGTGCTGACCCAATCAAGTTATGAACCTTTCCTGGTTCCGGAGGGTTTCGTCGCTTACCGCCTAAAGGCGGATACCTTGCCAGGGGAGCTTCCGCCAAGAATAGGCCTCAAGGGGACGGCAAAAATTTATGGTGCCTGGCGACCCCTGATTTACCATGTCCTGCGCAAACCGCTTTCAGTGCTGCGGCGAACATTTGGAATTTAACAAACAGCGTTTTCTCTCTCGCAGCAGTAGGCATTGGAAATGCCATATTTGCTGCAGGTCTCGTTGAGTGGCGACGACAGCTGGGAGTGCGGCGATGCCAAGTCAGGCTGTTTCTGATGTGATAATGGGCACCCCGGAGGTGCCCATTAGCGTCATGGATTGGCGCCCCGAAGACGAATCGAACGTCCGACCTACCCCTTATGAGTTTCTGCTCCACCTGTTTCACTGCCTTGCGTAATGCTTAATAACTTAAACCGGAGCGTCCCTGGCGATCATCGGCAAGAGCCTGAACCACAAGAACCAGAGCACCACGGCCATTTATGCGCGCCTTGATCTTGACCCGGTGCGGCAGTCGGTCAATACCGCCACCAGCGCGATGATGGCGGCGGCAGGGGTGAAGCAGACTGCTGACGTGCTACCGATCAAGCAGGCGGGGTAAATATGCTGTTGGCCGGGCTATAATTTGGCGGTTAATGTGGTTAAACTGAGCTGAAGCGTGACAGGGCGTATTACGATGAATTTGATTTTTCGCAGCCACGCCATCAAGCGCATGTTCGAGCGCAACGTCAGGCCGGAAGACGTGCGCGATGTGCTGGCCACGGGTAAAACGATCCGGGAATATCCGGATGACACACCCTATCCCAGCCGTCTAATTCTGGGATGGGTGGCAGGCAAGCCGCTGCATGTGGTTGTCGCGGAAGATGCCGAAGCGGAAACCAGCATCATTATTACAGTCTATGAACCAGACCCAGCTATCTGGGAAGCGGATTTTGAAAGGAAGCAGCCATGAAATGCCCAATCTGCAAGCACGGTAGCACCCACACAGGCTATGCCAGCATTACCCTGGAGCGCGATGACGCAACCCTGGTATTCAAGCATGTGCCCGCCGAGGTATGCGACAACTGCGGCGAGGAATTCGTCAGCGAGGAAGTGACGGGCAGCCTGCTGGAACGCGCCAGCCGGGCGGCTTCCGAAGGGGTGAGGGTGGACGTGCGGGAATACCGGGTTGCCTGAAAGGCGCATCGTGACCACAGTGGAGCGGATACTGGAAGATGAGGTAGGTTGTCAATAATGGACACCAACGGAATCATGCGGCCAGTCTTTTTTCATAGAACTGGCGCTCAAACGCAGCGGGAGACAGGTAGCCCAACCGAGCCTGCTTGCGCTGTCTCCTGTAAAATATCTCGATGTATTCGGTAATAGCCTGTGTAGCTTCGGCGCGGGTTTTGAATTGCCGGTGATGCACCAGTTCATTTTTGAGCAATCTCCAGAGGCTTTCCATGGGTGCGTTGTCGTAGCAATTTCCACGGCGTGATATCGATGCGACCATGCCAAACTGTGGATATGGAACGAATTTTCCGTGAATGTAGGTCGGCCTTCAGCCCGACATGTCGGCCTAAAGGCCGACCTACAGTCCGGAATAAAATGTGCCGGATCAATGGTCAAGCAATTTCCGGTATTCATGGGCACGGTACTGGCTACCCCGGTCCGAGTGGTGAATCAGCCCGCACGGCGGACGTTTCTCTGCGATACCACGAAACAGGGACTGGCTGACCAGGTTTTTGGTCATGCGCTCGCTCATGGCGTAGCCCACCAGGTCGCCGCTGAACAGGTCTTTGTGACCCGCCAGATAGAGCCATCTTTCATCGGTCGGGATGTAGGTGATGTCGGTTAAGCCAGACCTGGTTCGGAGCGGCGGTCGCGAATTTCTGCGCCAGCAAATTGGGTGCTACCGGCAGTGTGTGGTTGGAGTTCGTCGTGGCCTTGAACTTGAGCTTCTGCCTGCAGCGGATCCCCAATTTCCTGCGGATGCGCTTGACGCGGTAAACCGAGGTGTTGACGCCGTTCTCCGCCAGAGCCAGTTCCCGTTTGAGCTTTGCCAGTTCCAGTTCAACCTCGGTCAAAGGGCGTCGGGTCTTGCCAATCTCGCCCAACTTGCCTGTCTGCGCAATCTTTACCCAGTTCGCCAAGGTCGAAGGCGGCAACGACAAACGTCTCGCTGCTTCCTTGGCGCTCAATCCCTCGTCCGTGACTTGCTTGACCGCCTGCTCACGAAATTCCTTGCTGTAAATCGCTTTCGGTATTCTCTGCTTCATTTGACACCTCCGTCTCTATTTTAACAAAACGTTGGTGTCCACTTTTTTCAGCTTACCTCAGCCGTAATATGGCGCCCCGAAGACGAATCGAACGTCCGACCTACCCCTTAGGAGGGGGTTGCTCTATCCACTGAGCTACCGGGGCGAAGGCGTGATTTTACGCTAAAAACGCGGCGGATGGAAAAGGCGGATGCGGGGCGCCAGGGAGCGGACTGACAGGCCGCTAACGAGCGCGATCTGGTTTAATCCGCGCCGTTG
Source organism: uncultured Sulfuricella sp. (assembly GCA_964384915.1). Taxonomy (GTDB): domain Bacteria; phylum Pseudomonadota; class Gammaproteobacteria; order Burkholderiales; family Sulfuricellaceae; genus Sulfurimicrobium. The sequence continues at coordinate 73,417 of CAYLMA010000010.1, forward strand.
TCAAGCCGGGCGCCGGGATGGGGCTGGTTTTCCAGCCAGTGATCGAGTTCTTCGGCGGGCATGGGTTTGGCGAAATAATAGCCCTGCAGATGGTTCACGCCCAGCTCGATCAGTTTGGCGGCTGCTTCCGCAGTCTCCACCCCTTCTGCCACCGTTTGCAGGTTTAGTGCATGTGCCAGATTGATGATGGCCTGCGTCATGGATAGTCCGTTTGTTTCATGCAGGCGCCTTACGAAGGAAATGTCGATCTTGAGCTCATCCACCTGCATTTCGTGGAGCTGCGAGAGCGACGAATAGCCGGTGCCAAAGTCGTCAATGGCAATGCGGAAACCTGCTTGCTTCAGCTCCTGTAAGCGATCCGCAGCATGTTCCACATCCAGCAGCGCGAGGCTTTCCGTGACTTCGAGGGTGATGTGTTCTGGGGCAATCTGGTGTTTTGCGACCTCTTCCCGCAGGCGTTCGGTGAAGTAGGGGGTAAAGAGCTGGCGCTTGGAAATGTTGATTGCCAGGGTAAGATTTATGCCGGATTCCCGCCAGCGCTTGGCGGCGGCGAGGCTGGCGAGCAGAACCTGGTGCCCGAGTTCGTGGATCAGCCCAAGATTTTCCGCCATGGGAATGAAGGTGGCGGGGCTGATCCAGCCCTGCTCATCGTCATGCCAGCGGGCCAGCACTTCGACGCCTACGCAACAGCCACTGTTTGCGGCAATGATGGGCTGGAACCAGGCCTGAATTTTTTGGGCATTGATGGCGGTGGCGAGCCGGTTCTGGATGTAGAGTTCTTTTTTGCCTATCCCCTTGGCGGACATGTCTCGGAAGAAGCAGGTCTGGTTGCGCCCCTGCGCCTTGGCAAAAAACATGGCGCGGTCGGCCTGGGAGAACAGGGTTTCGATATCTTCCCCATCGTTGGGATACAATGCCACGCCCATGCTGAAAGTCACCAGCATGTCAGTATCTTCAACCTGCAAGGGAATTTGGACTTCTTCGCTCACTTTCATGGCGACATCGCGAATATCCTGTTCCGAGTCCATGTCGGGCAATAGCAGCACAAATTCATCCCCGCCCCAGCGTGCCACGGTGTCGCCCACACGCAGTTGACGACGCAGGCGTTCGGCAAAGGCTAGAAGTAGTTTGTCGCCGGATTTGTGGCCGAGCGTATCGTTGACGTTCTTGAAATGGTCCAGATCGATAAAGCAGATGCCGACCTTTTGCTGTGTGCGCGATGCCTGGCGCAGTGAAATCTTGATGCGGTCTTCCAGCAGCACCCGGTTGGGAAGGCCGGTGAGGGCATCGTGCAACGCCATGTGGGTGATTTGTTTTTCATTTAGATAGGTTTGCGTAATGTCGCGCAGAACGCCGCGTACGCCAGCCACCTTTCCTCCCTCATCGTGGAAGCAGACAAAGCGGCATTCAAGCCAAGGCGCATGGAGGCTGCCCTCCACAGCCAGGCGCAGGCGCAACAGGGCATAGTTTTTTTCGCCGCTGGACAGGGCTTTGCATTGCGACCGCAAGACTTCGCGGTCCTCGCTGTGGATGAATTCATAGAGGCTCTTGCCGATTGCGTCTTTGCAGTGGGATAGCTTGCTCCAGCCTGGGCTGGCACGCAAAATTACGCCATCGCAGCTTACTTCAAGTACCGCTTCCTCGAGCATGGACAAAGTATCCAGATAGGCTTTCTGCTCAAGGTTGCGGTTTTCGATCTCTTGCATCAGTTTGGCCATGGCATTAGCCAGGTCGGTGATTTCGTCCGGTTGCCTGCCGGCAGCCTGGAGTTGTTCTCTGGCCTGCGCCGCCTGGCCGATCTGGGCGTAATCGTTGGCGGCTGTTTCCAGATTTTCAATGCGCCTGACGGTGTGTGTCAGCCAGCGCCCCAGGCCAAGCCAGATCAGGCTGGTGATAATCAGAATGACAGCGATAGGGCGCAGCAGAAACTCTTTTAGCGGGTAGGCTAGGTGCAGTTCACGCTGCACGATAAGCGTTGGCTGAATGCCGCCGCCGGGCCAGTCCAGATCTGTCTGGACCAGTTGCAGTCTGTTTGGCGTATACGCTTGTTTCGTGCCGGGTCGGATCGTTTCGGGGATGCCGCCAGTGGATGTGGCAAGGACCTGGTCATGGAAGTAAAGATAGAGGCGGGTTTCCGGTGCGGCCATGGCGCTCATCGCGGCGTTGTTAATGGTTTTCAGCAACAGCAGCATGCCTTGCCCCTCTTCGCCTAACCAGATCGGCAAGCGATAGACGCGATATAGTTCACGTGCTTCCTCGGCATAATGCCAGGCGGAAGTAAACAGGGCAGGGGTACTTTGTATCTTGTGCGCTTCGGGCCCGTAGCGGAAGATGACCTGGTCTTCCCCGCGCACAATCAGTAGATTGGCAAAGTGGGTGAATTCCGATTGCGCATTGAGGAAGGCATTGAATTTTGGCCAGCGGGCGTCATTCTCTTCCTCCAGGATGCGGGAAAACTCGATGCGCGCCTTCATTTGCTCGGCGTCGTCCTGCCAGCGCTCTTCCTCCCTGGGAAGTTCCGTATCGTAGAGTTGCTGGATGGAAGAACGCTTCTGGGTGATCTCTCGTTCTTGCTGGGTGTAATAGTTGTTGGCGGCCACCATCGTGATGGCGATTGTCACGAAAAGGCCAACCAGCAGCAGGCGGGCCAAAGCCTGTCCACGCAAGGTGCCACGGTCGCGCAGCAGCCCGGAAATGCACTTTGAAATGAGCTGGACTATGGCTTGACTCCTGCGATCCGGCTGTTTATCAGGGTGTCGATGTCGAAGGCGTCATCAGCAAGAATGCCCGCCGCGCGCATGAATTGTGCCGTGGCATCGATCTGGCGGCGCGAAAAGCGGACATCGCTCGGGTACATGCCGCGTTGGCGGGTCAGAACGTCAATCAGTTCGAGTCTTTCGTTCTGATCCTGAAGGCCGAGACGGTTGACAACCCCCGCCGCGTCAGTCTTGGCGATCCATTCCAAGGACTGGTTCAGCATGCGCACCATGGTCTCAGCACGTTGCGAATCTTGTTTCAGGTTTTCGGCGGAAGTGGTGAGCGTGGCGCGCAAATGCCCCGCGCCGGGAATTTTGTCTAATATCTTGGGGTCGCTAAAGTCGCTGAGCACAAAGCCGGCTTTGTGCCGCGCCAGGCCGCTCATGAAAGGTTCCTCGCAGAAAACGGCATCGACCGATCCGCTGCTGAGTGCGCCGAATTGCCCATCCCAGTTCTGTGCGGTGGGCACCCAGCGTACCTCATGGGGCTTTATTCCATTGGCGTTCAGAAAAACTTCAGTCACTTGCTGAAGATAGGTCTTGCTGGTTATGTTCCCGACAGAAACGCCAATCGAGCGGCCCTTGAGATCGGCGACACTTTTGATCTGTTTGCGTAACTTGTTGCTCACCACGATGCCATAGGGCGGCACCTGGCCGCTTAAAGAGGCCAGGGCCAGGACTTTCTTGCCCTTGCTGTGGAAGGCGTGCAACACCGTAAAACCCTGCGCGGAGAACTGGGCGTTGCCGTCCAGCATGTCCTCCAGGGCGTGTACGCCGCTGGGAAAATAACGGATGATCAATTGCACGCCCTGGTTGTGGTCTATGCCCAGAATGGGGATGAGTTCGATAGGGAGGAAGGGAAGCGAACGGGGGCCGGGAATGTTAATGCGTATCGGCGTTCGGATGGCAATGGCCTTGGCTGTTCCGCTGAGCGCTGCCAGAGGCAGGGCGGATAGGGCTTTCAGGACGTTCCTGCGCGACGGGTTCATGGTCACCTCTGTTTGTCCAGGCCGGCTGCGGCGGAATGAATGGCTTCGGCTATGTTAAACTCCAGACTATTGCAATGACAATAGACGCAAGAATTTAAGCGCTTTTTAGGAAAGATCATGGCACTGTCGGCAGAGCAGCAGAAACAACTTGAATTGGCGCTGAAAACGCGTTACCAGCAATTGGTCGGTGAAGTGCGTCAGGAGCTCGGGCAGGACGGCGAGCAGCACTTTGCCGATTTCGCCGAGGCGGGCGGATCGGACCAGGGCGATGAATCCGTCGCCGATGCGCTGGCGGACATTGCCGCGGCACGGGTGGACCGCCAGGTCAACGAAATGCGCGCCATTGAATCGGCACGCAAACAGATCAAGATGGGCGAGTATGGCGTTTGTGAAGATTGCGGCGAGCATATCCGCTTCGAGCGCTTGCTGGCCTATCCCACAGCCGTGCGTTGCATCAATTGCCAAGAGCAACATGAAAAAACACACGCCAGCGAAAACACGCCTTCGATGTAATTTATGCCACTTATTCAACTCGATAAAATATCTCTCGCCTTCGGGCATGTGCCACTGCTCGACCATGCTGACCTGGTGCTGGAACCCGGCGAGCGGGTCGGCCTGATCGGCCGCAACGGCACCGGCAAGTCCAGCTTGCTCAAGATCATCGCCGGTACGGCGCAACCCGACGACGGCCGGGTGTGGCGCGCGCCGGGGATGAAGCTGGCCTACGTCCCGCAGGAGCCTGAGCTCAATCCCGGGCATACGGTGTTCGAAGCCGTGGCCGAGGGCTTGGGCGCGGCACACCAGTTCCTGCTCGACTATCATGAGGTCACCCATGCCATGGGCGACCCGGATGCCGACATGGATGCCCTGCTGGCGCGTATGCACGATTTGCAGGTGGAGCTCGAAGCGCACGATGGCTGGAACATGAAGGCGCGGGTGGAGGCCACCATGAGCCGGCTCTCCTTGCCGGAAGATGTCAAGATCGGGGCCCTGTCCGGTGGCCAGAAAAAGCGCGTGGCGCTGGCGCAGGCGCTGGTGATGGCGCCCGACATGCTGTTGCTGGACGAACCGACCAACCACCTGGATCTTGCCGCCATCGAGTGGCTGGAAGGCCTGCTCAACGAATTCTCCGGCAGCGTGCTGCTGATCACCCACGACCGGCGCTTTCTCGACAATGTGGCGACGCGTATCGTCGAACTGGATCGCGGCCTGCTGGTGGGTTTCGATGGCAATTTTTCCGCCTACCAGGTCAAGAAGCAGGAGCTGCTCGAAATCGAGGCGGTGCACAACGAGAAATTCGACAAGGTGCTGGCCCAGGAGGAAGTCTGGATCAGGAAGGGCATCCAGGCGCGCCGTACCCGCAACGAAGGCCGCGTGCTGCGGCTGGAGGCCTTGCGCCGCGAACGCGCCGCGCGCCGCGAGCGCAGCGGCACGGTCAACCTCAGCGTCGACCAGGGCGAGCGCTCCGGCAAGCTGGTGGCGGAGTTGGAAAACGTCAGCAAGTCCTACGGCGACAAGACCATCATCCGGGATTTCACCGGCCGTGTGATGCGCGGCGACAAGATCGGCCTGGTCGGGCCCAACGGGGCGGGCAAGAGCACCCTGCTCAAGCTCATCCTGGGCGAACTGCAGCCGGACAGCGGCACGGTCAAGCTGGGCACCAAGATGGCCGTGGCCTATTTCGACCAGTTCCGCACCCAGCTCGACGAGGAGGCCACCCTGGCCGACACCATCAGCAAGGGCAGCGATTTCATTGAAATCGGCGGCGAGAAGAAGCACGTCATCAGCTACCTGGAAGACTTCCTGTTCGCGCCGCAGCGCGCCCGCTCGCCGGTGAAATCCCTGTCCGGCGGCGAGCGCAACCGGCTCCTGCTGGCGCGCCTGTTCACCCGCCCGGCCAACGTGCTGGTGCTGGACGAACCCACCAACGACCTCGACATCGAAACCCTGGAGTTGCTCGAATCCCTGCTGCAGGACTACAAGGGCACGGTTCTGCTGGTTTCACACGACCGGACTTTCCTCGACAACGTGGTGACCCAGGTCATCGCCTTCGAGGGCGACGGCAAGCTGCAGGAATATGCCGGCGGCTACGACGACTACGTGCGCACGAAAAAGATGCGCGAAGCCGGGGAGCAGAAGAAGCCGGACGTGCCGCAAAAGCCTGTTCAAAAGCCAGTCAAGCCCGTTCCCAGGGTGAAACTGAGCTTCAACGAAAACCGCGAGTTGGAAGCGCTGCCCGGCAAGATCGAAGCGCTGGAACAGGAGCAGGCAGAAATCGGCGCCAAGCTGGCCGATGCCGACATCTATCGCAGCGATCCGGCAGGGGCCAAGCGCTTGCAGGAGCGTGTCAGCGTGATCGAGGAGGAGTTGCTCCTGGCGCTGGCGCGCTGGGAAGAGCTGGAAGCCAAGCAGAAGGGGGCGGAGTAATTTTCAGTGTTGTGCGCCTGCTGGAAATCTATTGACGTGCCGGGGATGGATAGAGCAGAATCTAGTCAGTTAATCTAACCAGTTTCGTGCGAGGTCATCATGCATTCAACCCAGTGGCAACTCCAGGACGCCAAGGCCCGCTTCAGCGAAGTGGTGGAAGCGGCGATGCGCGGCGAGCCGCAGCACATCACCCGCCGTGGCAAGGAAGCGGTAGTGGTTCTTTCCGAGCAGGCTTTTGAAGCCCTGCAACACAGTGCCCAGGCCGCCGCACCGGGCTTTGTCGCTCACCTGCTTGCCGTGCCTAAAGATGGCGGGGCATTCGAGCGCCTATCCCTGGCGCCCCGCGAAGTGGATTTTTCTTGATTCTGCTCGACACGGTGGTGCTTTCCGAGCTGCGCAAGCAACACCCATCTCCCGAGGTTGTTGCCTGGCTGAGCGGTTTTTGCGATAGCGACCTGTTCTTGAGCGTGGTCAGCCTGGGCGAAATCGAACGCGGGATCGAGAAAAAACGCCACGACGATCCCGTTTTTGCCGCCGCGCTGACCCGCTGGCTGGAGGATTTGCTGCGCCTCTATGGCGATCGCGTGCTGCCCGTCACCCCGGCCATCGCCCGTCGTTGGGGTCGTCTTTCCGCGCAACATGGCAACGATGGCGCCGATTTGCTCATTGCCGCAACGGCGCTGGTCCACGGCTTGCAGATCGCGACGCGGAATGCGCGCCACTTTGCACCTTTGGGTGTGGCAGTCGTCAATCCGTTCGAATAGAAACGGAAAGAGCCCACCATCGCCATGCCCTCCGAATTCGATCTGATCCGCCACTATTTCACCCGGCCCACGCCGAGCGCCTTGCTGGGCGTGGGAGATGATGCCGCCTTGCTGCAAATTTCTCCAGGCATGGCGCTGGCTGTTTCGGTGGACATGCTGGTGGAAGGGCGGCATTTCTCGCCGCAGGACGGCCCCGGCACGGTGGGCCACAAGTCCCTCGCGGTGAATCTTTCCGATATGGCTGCCATGGGCGCCACGCCACGCTGGGCGACGCTGGCGCTGGCGCTGCCGGCAGCCGACGAGAAATGGCTGCGCGGCTTTGCCGGGGGATTTTTCGGCCTGGCGAGCAAGTTTGGCGTCGAGCTGATCGGCGGCGACACCACGCGCGGGCCGCTCAACATCTGCATCCAGATCATGGGCGAAGTGCCGGCCGGGCAGGCCTTGCGCCGCGATGGTGCCGAGGCGGGAGATGAAATCTGGGTCAGCGGCACGCTGGGTACCGCCGCTCTGGCGCTGGCTTTCCGCCAGGGCAGGGTGGAACTGGAACAGATGGAAGCCGCCGCCTGCCTGCCGGCGCTCTATGTTCCCCAGCCGCGCGTGGCGCTGGGGCTGGCGCTGCGCGGCATTGCCAGTGCCGCGATCGATATTTCCGACGGCCTGCTCGCCGATCTGGGGCATATCCTGGAGCAGTCAGGGGTGGGCGCGGAAATTCATTTCGAGGCCTTGCCCCTGCATGAGGTGGTGCGCCGCCATATCGGCCTCGATGTCACGAAAAACTGCGTGCTGGCGGGCGGTGATGATTACGAACTGTGCTTTACCGCGCCTGTCGGGCGCCATGCGGAACTGCATGCCCTGGCGCAAAAACTGGCGCTGCCGCTGAGCTGCGTCGGCCGTATTGCCGGCGAAGTGGGGCTGGCCGTGCTGGACGGGAAGGGAAATTCCATGCCGGTAGAAGTGAAGGGATTTGACCACTTTGCGCCATAAGCCGGACCTGAAACTGCTTTTTGCCCACCCGGCCCATTTCCTGTCCCTGGGCTTCGGTTCCGGCCTGTCGCCTGTCGCGCCGGGGACGGCGGGGTCGCTGCTGGCCATTCCCCTGTTCCTGGCGCTGGCTCATTTTTTTCCGCTGCCGATCCTGCTGGCCGTGGTGGCGTTGTCGTTCGGCCTGGGAGTGTGGTTCTGCGATCTGACCGGCAAGGCGCTGGGCGTATCCGACCACGGCGGCATCGTGTGGGATGAGATCGTGGCGATGTGGCTGATCCTGGCTTTCACGCCGCCGGGCGGGTTGTGGTTTGGCGCCGCCTTTGCGCTGTTCCGCCTGTTCGATATCTGGAAGCCCTTTCCCATCCGCTATTTCGACCAGCACGTCAAAGGCGGCTTCGGGGTGATGCTGGATGATCTGCTGGCAGCGGGCTATGCGCTTGCTGTTCTCAAGTTGCTGGAGCATTTTTATGGATGACGAGCTTTATCAATTGGCCGAGGAAACCGGCCTGGCCCTGAAGGTGCGCGGCTGGATGCTGGCCACGGCGGAATCCTGCACCGGCGGCTGGGTGGGGGAGGCGGTGACGGCGGTGGCCGGCAGTTCGGCGTGGTATGACCGAGGGTTTATCACCTACACCAATGCGTCCAAGCAGGAAATGCTTGGCGTACAGGCGGAAACGCTGCAACAGAACGGCGCAGTCAGCGAAGCGGCTGTCAGGGAAATGGCTGTTGGCGCGCTGCAGCATAGCCAGGCCAATATTTCCCTGGCAATCAGCGGTATTGCCGGCCCCGGGGGTGGCTCACCTGATAAGCCTGTGGGTACGGTATGCTTCGCCTGGAGCATCAAGAACGGGCCGCTAAAAAGTGAACGCCGTGTCTTTGCCGGAGGCCGCGAGGCCGTCAGGCAGCAGGCGGTTTTTCATGCCTTGCAAGGTGTTTTAGCGCTCCTGCAACTGTGACATAATCCGCAAGTTAAGATTTAAGGAAAATATATGGATGACAACAAAAGCAAGGCGCTTGCCGCGGCCCTCTCCCAGATCGAGAAACAATTCGGCAAGGGTTCCATCATGCGCCTGGGCGATCATGCCGCGTCGCAGGATATCCAGGTGGTTTCCACCGGCTCGCTGGGGCTGGACATTGCGCTGGGCGTGGGTGGCCTGCCGCGCGGCCGGGTGGTGGAAATCTACGGACCGGAATCCTCCGGCAAGACTACGCTGACCTTGCAGGTGATTGCGGAAATGCAGAAGCTGGGGGGCACTGCAGCCTTCATCGACGCGGAGCATGCGCTCGACCCGCAATATGCGCAGAAGCTCGGCGTGAAAGTCGCCGACTTGCTGATTTCACAGCCGGATACCGGCGAACAGGCGCTGGAAATCGCCGACATGCTGGTGCGTTCCGGTTCGGTGGATATCGTGGTGATCGACTCGGTCGCGGCCTTGACGCCCAAGGCCGAGATCGAGGGCGAGATGGGAGACTCCCACATGGGCCTGCAAGCCCGCCTGATGTCCCAGGCGCTCAGGAAACTCACCGCCAATATCAAGCGCACCAACACCCTGGTAATCTTCATCAACCAGATCCGCATGAAGATCGGCGTCATGTTCGGCAACCCGGAAACCACCACCGGCGGCAATGCGCTCAAGTTCTACGCCTCGGTGCGCCTCGACATCCGCCGCACCGGCTCGATCAAGAAGGGCGACGAGGTGATCGGTTCGGAAACCCGCGTCAAGGTGGTCAAGAACAAAGTGGCGCCTCCCTTCAAGCAGGCCGAGTTCGATATTCTCTACGGCGAGGGTATTTCGCGCGAGGGCGAGATCATCGACTTGGGCGTGGATCACAAGTTCGTCGAGAAGTCCGGCGCCTGGTACAGCTACAAGGGCGAGAAGATCGGCCAAGGCAAGGACAATGCACGCGAGTTTCTGCGCGAGCACAAGGATATTGCCGCCGAGATCGAGGCGCGGGTGCGCGAAGCTCTCGGCGTGAGCGGCCTGCCGACCACGGTCGACCCCGATAGCGTGGATGCGTGAACCCGGCCCAATCATAAAGAGTCGCAAAGCGACTCTAAACCCCCCTCGCCAGCCTGCGGGGGAGTGGAATGGTCATGTCGCGTAGCGCCATGAGCATTCGGGAGCGCGCGCTGGGTTTTCTGTCGCGGCGTGAATATTCGCGCCTGGAGCTGAAACGCAAGCTTTCGCCCCATGCCGAAGAAGAACATGTAGTAGAAACGCTGCTGGATGAGTTTTCCGCGCGCGGCTGGCTCTCGGAAGCGCGTTTTGCCGAGCAGGTCGTGCATGCCCGCCGCAGCAAGTACGGTGCCCAGCGCATTGTTCATGAGTTGAAGGGAAAAGGCGTCAGCGCGGATGCGCTGGCAGAGATCCTGCCCGGCTTGCAGGAAAGCGAGCTGGAAACGGCGCGGGCAGTGTGGATGAAGAAATTTGGAGCCATGCCGCAGGATGCCGGGGAAAGGGCGAAGCAGATGCGTTTCATGATGAGCCGTGGCTTCAGTTCGGGCGTCATTGGCAAGGTGTTGCAGGGCAGCGGAGAAATGGATTAATGAAAAAATTGATTACCAGTGGTGTGTTGGCAGGGCTATTCCTGCTGTCCGGCTGCAACTATCTGCCCTTCGGCCAGACGCCGCTGAAGGAAATAGTGGCTGCTCCGGCGCAGTTCGAAGGCAAGGAGGTACGCATCCGCGGCAAGGTCAAGGATGTGACCAAGATTCCGCTGATCGATCTTTCCATGTATGTCGTGGATGACGGCAGTGGCGAGGTGACGGTGATCGCGCAGGACAAACTGCCGGCGGTGAACGATACCGTCAATGTCACCGGCGTGGTGGAAAGCGCCGCGATCGTGGGCGGGCAGTCGATCGGGTTGCGCATCAAGGAACTGAAGCGCAATTAGCAAATTTTAGAGAAAGGCTGTTCACCGCAAAGGACGCGAAGGAACGCAAAGGTAAAACAAGGTGTTTGGAGTTGTCGCCTTCCTTTGCGTACCATTGCGTCCTTTGCGGTTAATGGTTTTTGCCGTTAACGACAGAATAATTTTTGGAAAATACGCATGAAAAGCAGCGAAATCCGCAAGCAGTTTCTCGATTACTTCGCCTCCAAGGGCCACACCGTGGTGGCATCCAGCTCCCTGGTGCCGCACGAAGATCCGACCCTGCTGTTCACCAATGCCGGGATGAACCAGTTCAAGGACGTGTTCCTCGGCTTCGACAAGCGCCCCTATACCCGCGCCGCTTCTTCGCAGAAATGTGTGCGCGCCGGCGGCAAGCACAACGACCTGGAAAACGTCGGCTACACCGCGCGCCACCATACCTTCTTCGAGATGCTGGGCAACTTCAGCTTTGGCGATTACTTCAAGCGTGATGCCATCCAGTACGCATGGGAACTGCTCACCGAGGTGTTCAAGCTGCCCAAGGACAAGCTCTACGTCACCGTGTATGCCGAGGATGACGAGGCCTTCGACATCTGGACCAAGGAAATCGGCCTGGCCAGTGAAAGGGTGATCCGTATCGGCGACAACAAGGGCGCGCGCTATGCCTCCGACAATTTCTGGATGATGGGCGACACCGGGCCCTGCGGACCCTGCACCGAGATCTTCTACGACCACGGCGCGCACATCCCCGGCGGCCTGCCCGGCACGCCCGAAGAGGACGGCGACCGCTACATCGAGATCTGGAACAACGTGTTCATGCAGTTCAACCGCGACGAGCAGGGCGTCATGCACCCCTTGCCGAAGCCTTCCGTCGATACAGGCATGGGGCTGGAACGCATCTCCGCCGTGCTGCAGGGCGTGCATGCCAATTACGAGATCGATCTGTTCCAGACCCTGATCAAGGCTGCCGCGCGTGAAACCCATTGCGCCGACCTCGACAGTCCTTCGCTGAAAGTGCTGGCCGACCACATCCGCGCCTGCGCTTTCCTCATTGCCGACGGCATCATTCCCGGCAACGAGGGGCGCGGCTACGTGCTGCGCCGCATCATCCGCCGCGCCATCCGCCACGGCTACAAGCTGGGCGTGCGCGCTGCATTCTTCCATAGGATGGTGGCGGATCTGGCCAGTGAAATGGGCGAGGCCTACCCGGAACTGCGCCAGAATCAGGCGCGCGTAACCGAGGTGCTGAAGCAGGAAGAGGAGCGCTTCTTTGCCACCATCGAGCACGGCATGGCCATCCTGGAAGCGGATCTGGCCGAAATGGCCGGGCAGGGCGGCATGACCTTCAACGGCGAGACCGCCTTCAAGCTGCACGACACCTACGGCTTCCCCCTCGACCTGACACAGGACGTGTGCCGCGAGCATGATGTGGGCGTGGACGCAGCTGCCTTCGACGCCGCCATGGCGCACCAGCGCGAACAGGCGCGCGCCGCCGGAAAGTTCAAGATGGCGGCCAACCTGGAATACGAAGGCCCGGCCACCGCTTTCCACGGCTACGACATGCTCGAAAGCAAGGGCAACGTGCTGGCCCTGTACCGCGACGGCGCGCCGGTCAACGAACTGCTGGAAGGCGAGACTGGCGTGGTGGTGCTGGACGACACGCCCTTTTACGCCGAATCCGGCGGCCAGGCGGGCGATCGCGGGCTGTTGCAAAGCACGCACGGCATTTTTTCCGTGGAGGATACGCAGAAAATCCAGGCCGCCGTTTTCGGCCACCATGGCGTGGTGCGGACCGGCAGGATCAGCGTCGGCAACAGTGTCGCCGCCAAGGTGGACGCCCTGGCCCGTGCCCGTACCGTACGCAACCATTCCGCCACGCACCTGATGCACAAGGCGCTCAGGGAAGTTCTGGGTGAGCATGTGCAGCAGAAGGGGTCGCAGGTGGATGCGGACAAGACCCGCTTCGACTTCGTGCACAGCCAGCCGATGACGGATGAGGAAATCCGCCGCGTCGAGAAGCTCGTCAATGCGGAGATTCTGTCCAATAGTGCAACCGAGTGCCGCGTGCTGCCGATTGCCGAGGCCCAGAAACTGGGCGCCATGATGCTGTTCGGCGAGAAATATGGCGATACCGTGCGCGTGCTGGATATCGGCACTTCTCGCGAGCTGTGCGGCGGCACCCATGTGCAGCGCACCGGCGACATCGGCCTGTTCAGCATTGTTGCCGAGGGCGGCGTGGCAGCCGGCGTGCGCCGAATCGAGGCGGTGACGGGCGATAATGCGCTGGCCTACATGCAAGGCATGGAAACCGCGCTGGGCGGCGTGGCGGGCACGTTGAAGGTGTTGCCCAAGGATGTTCCGGCGCGGGTTGTCGCCGTGCTGGAGCAAGTGCGCAAGCTGGAGCGCGAACTCGCTGCGCTCAAGGGCAAGCTGGCCTCGGCCCAGGGTGATGACCTGGTGAATCAGGCGGTCGATGTACAGGGCGCGAAGGTGCTGGCGGCGAAGCTGGAAGGCGCGGATGTCAATGCAATGCGCGATACCATGGACAAGCTCAAGGACAAGTTGAAATCCGCGGCCATCGTGCTCTCGTCGGTCGCTGACGGCAAGGTGACGCTGATTGCCGGCGTGACCTCCGATCTGACTGCAAAAGTGAAGGCGGGTGAACTGGTCAATTTTGTCGCCCAGCAGGTGGGCGGCAAGGGGGGCGGGCGCCCGGACATGGCCCAGGCGGGTGGAACGCAGCCGGAAAACCTGGATCAGGCCCTGGCCGGCGTGGCAGGATGGGTTAAAGCCAAATTGTAGCTGGTTTTACGCTGACCCCCTTGTACGCAGGGGTTCAGCGCTTGTGCCAGGTCAGTGCAGGTGTTCGGGTTGGTGGATGCTGTAGCCCTGGGCAAAGTTGACGCCGATGGATTGCAGTTTTTCAATCACAGCATGATTCCCGACAAACTCTGCAATGGTCAGGATGCCCATTTCCTGCGCGATCTTGTTGATTGCCTCCACCATGCAGAAATCGGTCTTGTTGTGATCCATGTCTTTGACCAGCGAACCGTCAATTTTCAGAAAATCGACTGGCAGATATTTGAGGTAGGCAAAGGAAGACATGCCGCTGCCGAAATCATCGAGCGAAAAGCGAACGCCCAAGGCCTTCAGCTCCGTGATCAGTACGCTTACTTTTTCCAGGTTGTTGATGGCCACGGTTTCGGTAATTTCGAAACACACCGATTCAGGGGGAATCTGATGCAGGCTCAACTGGTCGCGCAAAAAAACCGGGAAATACTCGTCGTTGAGGCTGGCTCCTGACAGATTAATGCAGCACAGCGGCATGGCGGCTTCCTCGCAGTTCTCCAGCAGCGTGAATGCAGCGCGCCACACCGCGGCGTTGCTGGCAAACAGGGTACGGATGACCCAGCGGTCGATGAGAGGCATGAGGTGGTATTTTTCCGCTGCCGGCACGAATTCTCCCGGCGCGATTTGCCGCCCATCTTCGTCGATCAGGCGCAACAGGATTTCACGGTGACTGTAGCAGCCATATTCCGAGCCGATAGGCAGAATGTTCTGGTAGAACAGGCGAAAGCGGTCGTTTTCGAATGCCTCGGTAATGCGCGAGATCCATGCCGTTTCGCGCTGCAGGGTAGAGCACTCCGTGCTTTCGGCATAGACGTGGATCTGGTTTCGGCCTTTGCTTTTTGCAACGCGGCAGGCCGCATCCGCAGCGCTCAGGATGCAGTCTGCGCCTTCGTTGTCGGGCTTGATGGCCGCAATGCCGATGCTGATGCCCATGTCGAAGCGTTTCCCCTCCCAGTGGAAGCAGAAATCCGCGATGGCATCCCGCAGCGTCTGTGCTTTTTCCTGAGCCTTTTCCAGCGTTTGTGTTTCCAGCACGATGGCGAATTCATCACCGCCAATGCGGGCCAGAATGTCGTTTTCATGAAGGGCTTCCCTGATCAGCCTGGCCAGACGCCCCAGCAATTCATCTCCGGCTTGGTGGCCGCAAGTGTCGTTGACCACCTTGAACTGATCCAGATCGAGATAGAGCAGTATGTGATGGGCATCTTGGCTCGCGGCCAGGGCTTTCAGCCTGCGCGTGAATTCGCGCCGGTTGAGCAGGCCGGTCAGTTCGTCGTGGTTGGCTTGGTGTTTGAACTTGGCGATTTCGTTTTTGTGCGCGCTGATATCACGCGCAATGGCAATGATTTCCACATCCGGGTGGCTATGCTGCGTACGCTTGAGTGAGATTTCCACCCAGCGCGGCAGGCTGCTCCGGGGCTTGATCAGGCATTCAAACCGAACCGGCGTGCCGGCCAGGGCGATTTCACATTTGTGCACGAATAAATCGATGCTTTCGCTGAGGCCGATCAGGCGGGAGAGAATAGAGCGCCCCGGGGTGAAATCCCGTTCATGCATCCAGTGGGTGAGCGTGTTATTGGCGAAACGGAATTTCATGTCTTCACCAATAATGAACACTGCGTCATGCACATAATCGAGATAGCTTAAGGACTGGTTCGGAGCGGGGGTGTTGGTAGCAGGGTAGTCCGCCATGGTGATCCTGAGTGAGGCCAAGCAGGCCGGCTAATACAGCGCAGCCATCCTGAGTATAAAATTCATATGAGTATATTACATTCTTATTAAATTGAAATATTCTAATGCATTGCTTGAATGTATCTGAAAATCAGGTGATGTTGTGATGGTCTTCGAGCAAAGCCTGATAAATCATGCTCTGTAGCAGGATCGCCTGGCTGCTGTGGAGGTTCAGCAGTTTGACGCCATATTGAAACAGGAATTCGCCCTCCGGATTGTTGCGAATACTGGTGTTTTGAATGACGGCCTGGGCCTCGATGTGTGCCTGGTAGTCGTTGGGCTGGACGGTGATGTGGAATGAAACGCCAATTTCATCATGCACCTTCCCCAGTTCTTCTGCTGCGTCAATCAGGATTCCGCCGGAACTCATGTTTGAAATGATTGCCTCAATGGCGGTGTCGCCCTGTCCGGTGGAAATCCTGACGGGAAGCCTGGTTTTGATGCGCATCTCATTTCGCACCGGCATGGTCCGGATGGCATGGGGGTAGGCCAGGTGCAAGTAGGGAAAAGGGGAAAGGCAGACACGCTCTACCGTGGTTTCGAATGAGAAGGTTTCAAGCCCGGAAAAGCCGCGCACGATCAGCCGCTCATTGTCCCGCATCGGCAGGGTGAGTCCGTGAACCACCGGGTTGCGTACCAGTATGCTGAGATTGCTGACATAGCCTACCAGGGTGGTGAAATAACGCTGGTCATGTTGGTGAGAGGGGATTTCGATTTGCAGCCGGTCTCCCACATGCAGTTTGAGGTGGTCGAACAAATCCACCCCTGGATGCGTAGTCGCTTGGGTGGTCATGCTTGCTGCAAGAGTTTCACCACCCGTTGCGGGTAGGGAATTTCGATGCCGCTATCCCGGAAGCCGCGCCAGATGGCGAGATTGATGTCCGAACGCAGGTTTTGCTGGCCTTCTTCCGGGTCCTTGATCCACAGCGACAGCTCAAGCTCGATGCCATTGTCGGCAAAGGACTTGAGAAAAACCTTGGGCTCGTTTTCCTGTATTACCCTGGGGTGGCTGAGCGCGGTGTCGAGCATGATGGCCATGGCTTTCTCCAGCGGGCTGTCGTAGCTGATCTGTACCGGGATGCTGATGCGCAGTTCGTGGTTGGTATAGGAGTGGTTCATCACGGTGGAGGTGATCAGGGTGTCGTTGGGGATGATGGCCTCGGTGCCGTCCATGCCCTTGACCACCACGTAGCGTGCGGTAATGGCGGAGACGCTTCCGTAGCGGTTGTCTATCGTGACCAGATCGCCGATGCGGATGGAGCGGTCGAGCAGGATGATGAAGCCGCTGACGTAGTTGCTGGCGATCTTTTGCAGCCCTAAACCGATGCCCACGCCCAGCGCGCCGCCAAAAACCGAGAGCACGGTGATGTCGATGCCGGCGATGGGCAGGGCGACCAGCACGCCCAGGAGCAGCAATGCCGCGCGGATCAGTTTGGTCAGCACCACGCGCAGGCTCATGTCCAGCCTGTCTGCCGCCATCAGGCGCTTTTCCAGGGTGGAAGCCAGCCACATCGCGATCAATAGCGTCACGGCAATGGAAAGCAGGCCGCTCAGGATCATCAGCAGCGATATTTTCTGCTTGCCGACGCGGAAGCTGAAGTCCTCCAGCACGCCCAGGATTTCCGGTAGAAAGCCGCTGATGTGCAAGGCCACGCCGCTCCAGATCATTATTGCGATGAAACGCTCCGAGGTGTGCAGCCAGCCGCTGGGCGCGAAGATGTGGCGCAGCATGTACACGGCAAGCCTTATCAGGGCAAGCGAGAGCAAGAGCGGCACGGCAAGGTTCAGCACGCTGATGGAATGCCAGTTCTTGAGCAGTGTTTTGGCCACCAGCACCAGCAGCAGGGCGGTGAGCGGAAAAATGATCCGGTTCACGCCGCCCATGCCCAGCTTCCATGCGCCTTCCTGCGCCGGGATCTGCTTGCGGATCAGGCGCGTGGTCAGCCAGGCCAGGCCCAGGCTGATCGCCAGGGCGGCAATCTGCCACAGCATCGCGGTCTGGCCGAGATCGTCCAGCAGTTCGAGAAGCAGGTTGTGGATTTCCTGAGAGTTTTGCATCAGTAGAGGTGAGCCTCGAAAGCATGTGAATGGGTGCGGTGGCGCTGCCAGTTTTTCAAATAAGCCTGGGTCAACTGCGGGTTGTCGCGGAAAATCAGCAGGTTTTCCGCATTGCGGTACTGCGCCGCGTGGGTAAAGTTGAATGAACCGGTGATGACGGCTGCTTGGGGAAGCCCTGCATCAATCACCATGATCTTGTTGTGGGCGCTATCATGCTCACTGTCGACGAAGGTCGGAACCCCTCCGGCTGCGATTTCCGGCACCAGGCCGCGCTGCATTCTGCGGATCTGCTCTCTATCGGCAATCAACTGGACATCAACACCGCGCCGTTTGGCCTCAACCAGTGCCTGCGCGATCTTGCGATGGGTGAAGCTGAAGGTTTGCACCAGAACCTGTTTTTTCGCCCCCTGTATCGCCCGGACTATCAGTGCGCCGGTGTCATCCTCCGGGCTGAAGGCGAGCTGGATGGAGCCGCTGGCTGCCATGGCCGCAGAGGTGCGCGTATCCTGAGGAAAATCGTATGCAGCGGCTGTGGCACTTGCGGCCAGAAGCGCCAGCAATAAGTAAAGTTGTTTCATGAATTCCATTGTATATGCAGTCCGGGCTTGAATTGTCGCAGCACGGCCACAAAATTTGAACAAGTGAATGACTAAATGGAAAGCAAGATGCCTGAAGCAAATGGAGCGATTGAAGGTGAAGTGATCGAGTCTGCCGGTTCGACCGAGTTGACGCTGTCGCAACCGGTATTGCCCGATACCCTGTATCTGCTGCCGCTCACCGAAAGGCCTTTTTTCCCTGCCCAGACATTGCCCTTGCTGATGAACATTGGGCCGTGGCTGGAAACGGTGGAAAAGATCGGCGATACCGAACACAAGATGGTCGGCCTGGTGCTGGTGCGGCCCAACTCTGCCGACGAGGTCACGCCGCAGGATTTTTATGCCACCGGGACTGCGGTGCACATGCACCATCCGGTGCGCACCGAGGGCAAGATCCAGTTTATCGCCGAAGGGCAGCGGCGCTTCCGCATCGTCAAGTGGCTCTCCAGGACGTCGCCTTACCTGGCGCAGGTGGAATACATCAGTGACAGCCGGGGCGCCAATAGCGACGAGGTGAAGGCCTATGCCATGGCGATCATCAATTCCATCAAGGAACTCTTGCCGCTCAACCCGCTGTACAGCGAGGAGCTCAAGTTCTTCCTCAACCGCTTCAGTCCGAACGAGCCTTCCCTGCTGACGGATTTCGCCGCCTCCCTCACCACGGCATCCAAGGAAAAATTGCAGGACGTGCTGGAGGCCCTGAACCTGCGCCGCCGCATGGAAAAGGTGCTGGTGCTGATCAAGAAGGAGCTGGACGTTGCGCGCCTGCAGTCGCAGATCCGCGAGCAGGTCGATGAAAAGATGACCAAGCAGCAGCGCGAGTTCTTCCTGCGCGAACAGTTGAAGGCGATCCAGAAGGAGCTTGGCCTGGCCAAGGACGACAAGACGGCGGAGATCGAGCGATTCCAGGAGCGCCTGGGCAAGCTCAAGCTGACCGAGTCCGCGCAGAAGCGCGTGGACGAGGAAATGCAGAAGCTTTCCCTGCTCGAAACCGGCTCGCCGGAATATGCCGTCACCCGCAACTACCTCGACTGGCTGACGCAACTGCCGTGGGGCAAGTTTTCCAGGGACAAGCTCGATCTCAAGCGTGCGCGCAAGATTCTCGACCGCGACCATGACGGCCTCGAAGACGTCAAGGAGCGCATCATCGAATTCCTCGCGGTGGGCGCCCTGAAAGGCGAGATCGCCGGTTCCATCGTGCTCCTGGTGGGGCCGCCGGGGGTGGGCAAGACCTCCATCGGGCATTCCATCGCCGATGCGCTGGGGCGCAAGTTCTACCGCTTTTCGCTCGGCGGCATGCGCGACGAGGCGGAAATCAAGGGCCATAGGCGCACCTACATCGGCGCCATGCCGGGCAAGTTCATCCAGGCGATCAAGGAGTGCGATACCCAGAACCCGGTCATCATGCTGGACGAGATCGACAAGGTCGGCGCCTCCTACCATGGCGACCCGGCGTCGGCGCTGCTGGAAGTGCTCGACCCGGAGCAGAACAGCGATTTCCTCGACCACTATCTGGACGTGCGCTTCGATTTGTCCAAGGTCTTGTTCGTCTGTACCGCCAACCAGCTCGACACCATTCCGGGTCCGCTGCTCGACCGCATGGAAGTGATCCGCCTGTCGGGTTACATCACCGCCGAAAAAGTGGCCATTGCCAAGCACCACCTGTGGCCCAAGCAACTGGAAAAGACCGGCATGAAACGCGGTGAGCTTTCGATCAGCGATGCGGCCCTGAAGCACGTGATCGACGGCTATGCGCGCGAAGCCGGGGTGCGCAACCTGGAGAAACAGCTCGGCCGCCTGGTCAGGAAATCCGTGGTGAAGCGCGTGAGCGGCGAACCCGAATTGGCCCGCATCAATGTGGCACAGGTCGAGGATTACCTCGGCAAGCCGCTGTTCAGCCAGGAGAAGCCGCTCAGCGGCATCGGCGTGGTCACCGGCCTGGCGTGGACCGCGATGGGCGGCGCCACGCTGTCGATCGAGGCAACCAGGGTGCATACCCGCAACCGCGGCTTCAAGCTCACCGGCCAGCTCGGCGACGTGATGAAGGAATCGGCTGAAATCGCCTTCAGCTACGTCTCGTCACATCTCAAGGAGTACAAGGGCGACCTGAAGTTCTTCGACGAAGCCTATGTGCATCTGCATCTGCCCGAGGGCGCCACGCCCAAGGACGGCCCCAGCGCCGGCGTTACCATGGCGACGGCATTGCTGTCCTTGGCGCGTAACCAGAAAATCGCCCGGCCGCTCGCCATGACCGGCGAACTGACACTCACCGGCGAAGTGCTGGCAATCGGCGGCGTGCGCGAGAAGGTGATCGCCGCGCGGCGCGTCAAAATCATGGAATTGATCATGCCCGAGGCCAACCGCCGTGATTTCGACGAGCTGCCGGAGCATGTGCGGGAGGGGGTGAAAATCCACTTCGCAAAGCAGTTCAAGGATGTGGTGAAGGTGGTGTTTCCTTCGAGCTTATAAATGTTCGAGTGCACGGGTATACTCGCGCCATGGATATTGTTACCCTGCAGGGCGCGATACTCGATAACGCCGCCTATGCCATTATCGCCACGGAGCCGGACGGTGTAATCACGGTATTCAACCGTGCCGCCGAGCGCATGCTGGGTTATCGTGCCAGTGAAATGGTCGGTCTTTGCACCCCTGTGATCCTGCATGATCCGGATGAAGTTGCGGCGCGTGCAGCGGTTCTTTCCAGGGAATTGGGCATTCCACTCGATCCGGGTTTCGAGGTGTTTGTCGCGCGAACCCGGCTTGGTTTACCGAATGAATTTCAGTGGACCTATCTGCGCAAGGATGGCTCCCGTTTCCCGGTGCTGCTGTCGGTCACGGCCATATATGACCAAGCAGGGGTGATTGCCGGTTTTCTTGGTATTGCGATGGATGTCAGCGAGCGCAATGCCGCTGAGGCTGCAGTCCGCGAGAGCGCTTATCGCCTCAACGAAGCCCAGCGCATTGCCCAGGTCGGCAGCTGGGAGCTTGATCTCGTCAGCAACAAGCTGACCTGGTCGGATGAAATCTTCCATATTTTCGAAATCGATCCCGCCCTGTTCGGCGCTTCCTATGAGGCCTTTCTCAACGCCATCCATCCGGACGACCGGGAGAAGGTCAATCAGGCTTATACCCGCTCGGTAGCGGCACACGCACCCTATGAAATCACCCATCGCCTGCTCATGCCGGATGGGCGCATCAAGTGGGTGAGCGAGCGCTGTGAGACTTTCTACGATGAGGAGGGCAGGGCGGCGCTGCACTCAAGCGGCACGGTGCAGGACGTCACCGCGCGCAGGCAGGCCGAGGAATCTTTGCGGCTCTACGCCAGCGTATTCGAGCACAGTGGCGAGGCCATCCTCATCAGTGACAGTGCCAACCGCATTCTGGCGGTAAACCCGGCATTTACCCGCATGACGGGCTACAGTATCGAGGATGTGCAGGGCAAGAATCCGCGTCTGCTGGCTTCCGGCCACACCCAGCCGCAAACCTATCGGGATCTTTGGAACACGCTGGAGCGGGAAGGATACTGGCAGGGGGAAATCTGGGACCGGCGCAAGGATGGCAGCATTTACCCGAAGTGGGTGGCGATATCGGCGGTGCGCGGCTGCGACGAGGCCATAACCCACTACATCGCCAGTTTCACCGATATTACCGAGCGCAAGGAGGTCGAGGCAAAAATCACCCATCTGGCCCACCATGACGCATTGACCGGCCTGTTCAACCGCTTCAGCTTGCAGGACCGGCTGGAGCAAGCACTGTCCATGGCGCGGCGGGAGCAAAGCATGCTGGCAGTAATGTTTATCGACCTGGACCGCTTCAAAACCATCAACGACACGCTGGGCCACGCCGTTGGAGACGAACTGCTGATCGAGGTGGCAAAGCGCCTGCGCTACAGTGTGCGAGAAAGCGATATCGTGGCGCGTCTGGGTGGCGACGAGTTTGTGGTCGTGCTGGCCGAGGTGGAGGATGCCGCGGTGGCCGAGCGCTTGGCGGACAAGATTTTGCGTACCCTGGGCCAGGATTACCACCTTGGTGGCAACGTGCTGCATTCCACCCCCAGTATCGGCCTTGCCTTCTACCCGGATGATGGAGAGGACGGCTGCACCTTGATGAAGAACGCCGATGCCGCCATGTATCACGCCAAGTCTCAGGGCCGCAACAATGTTCAATTTTTCAGCGCCGAAATGAATCGGGATGCCGTGGAGCTGCCACTACCTCCGGCAGGCTGAAACCCCATGAAAAAATAGGCGGGAATACATCCCCCACCTTTTTGTCTTTCAGCACGGATCGCGGTTTTTTACACTTCTTCCCATCCGGTAATCATGGCCTTGATGTGCGCGGTTGGGGTATGGCCCGCGGTGGTCAGGTAGACGTGTGCGATCAGGAACAGCAGCATCATGAACGCGCCCGCGGTGTGGAAGAACGCCACCCACTCGAGGGACAGGTACTTGTCCACCCCCCAGGCATTCCACTCGCCGAAGAACAGGTAGAACCACCCCGAGAACCACAGCAATGGCCCGATGAACAGCAGCACGCCGAGATAGGCGAGGCGCTGCAGCGGGTTATGCTTCTTCAGTGTGGTGGCACGGAAGGGATGCGGCGCATGGACGAAGATTCCGACGGAGTAGTACTTGACCATGGCGACGACCTTGTCCATGGTCGGGATGTACTGCTTCCATTCCCCGGTGGTGAAGTGCCAGAAGATGGCGAACACCCACAGGCCGACCAGGGTCCAGGCGGCGATGGTGTGGAGATCCACCGCCTTGGCGAAGCCGAGGAGATGGTAGGAGCCATGCACCTCGAAGCCGGTGATCAGCATGAAGATGATGAGGGAAGCCTGAGACCAGTGCCAGAAGCGCTCGAAGAGTTTGAAGACGTAGATTTTTTCAGACATGATCTTATCCTTTCCTGTTGCTCATGTAGATGCGGCCGGCACCGTGGATGATCACACCGAGCAGGGTCAGTAGGGCAAGCGTCCAGCCTGCCATGTCGAGCATCTTGTTGTTGTCGCTACGCCCTGGCATGTAGATGCCCTGGATGTTCTTGAGACGGCTCTCATTGCTATGGCATGACACGCAATCGAGCGCATTTTCCTTGGGCGCGACCATGTGGGTAATCGGCCAGAACATCTCGGTTTTGATGAAATCGACCTTGCCGGAGAAAGGGGCTCCCACGTTCCGCATGCCATCGGCAATGGCCTTTTCCCACTCGTAATTTTTCCAGTAGCCGATATCGTCGTTGCCGGCCGTATGCGGCATGACCAGGGTCTGATTCACCGGGTCGAATGGCTGCGTGCCATGCATGACTTTCATTGGCCAGATCATCGATTTTCCGTCTGTTGGGCTGCCGTCTATCCGGTTGATCGGGGTTGCGACATCGCTCTTGCTGACCTTGTCGCCGAGCAGGGTGTATGTCACCTTGCCGTTGAACCAGAAATATTCCGGGATGACATTTTCCCCGAGCACGAAATCCCCTTTTCTGGAATCGTATGTGACATGGCCCTTGCCGTCCTTTTTGACCATGGGCTTGCCGTCAGGCCCCATCTTGCCGGCCGTTGACCAGTCCCAGGACAGTTTGGTGGCCACGCCGCCGCGCGCGATGGCGGGAATGTGGCAGGTCTGGCAGGCGATCTTGCGGGTATGTTCGTTCAATTTTTTGCCATGATTATCCAGTTTGACCAGATCGACAGGATGCGGCTGGTTGCCATGGCATGATTGGCAGGTGGCCGGGTTGCTGTTGTCCGCCTTGCCGCGCATGTGGGCCTGTTCCTTGTCCATTGCAGTCGGCGCGTAGCGGCTGCCCGGTACGTCGTGGCTGGAAGTCCTGTGGCAGGTGCTGCAAGTGAAGTCCAGGCCGACGGAATCCATATGGACATCGAGTTCCTTGTCAGGCTCGGCCAGCGAGCTATCCATGTCGCCGTGTTTCACGCCATCTCCGCCGCCTCCATTGAAATGGCAGGCGCCGCAGGTATCACGGCTGGTTTTGCCGACTTTCTGGGCCACCTTGGCGAGATCCACCGGCTTGACGATCTTGCCCGAGCCGGGAGGGAATTCCATTTCCTTGTAGACAGGGTGCCCGGCCAGGCCGGGCGGTTTCTTGTAAATGCCGGTTCTGTCGTGGCAGACCAGGCAGTCAACATTGTTTTCCGAACTGAAATCGAAGTTCTTGTCCTTCCATCCATAACCGGTATGGCAGGAGGTACAGAAGGCATAATTCTGCGAAATGGAGATGCAAAAGTTGTTCATGACATTTTTTTTGCCCAGGCGCTGGTTGTTCTCAGGGTTGAGAAATTCCCAGGTCCAGTGCTTGGTTTTGTGCACCTGTGCGGCGGCCTCGGTATGGCAGGAGAGGCAGGCCTTGGTGACATCCGGGCCGGTCTGGAAGGTTTGCTGCAGTTCCTTGAATTTGCTGTGGTCAGCGGTCGAGGTGTTGGCTGCGCCAACCATGCTGCTCATGGCCAGGGCGCACAGCGTGACCAGCCAGCCGGTAAGCGTTACGGCGGCAGGCCAGCGAGAGTGCTGGGAGTTCATGGCAAATCCTTCCGGGAAAGCACGATGTCAGTGAACAATTGGATGTTCGATGAATGAGCCCGAGGCGGGCGGACAAGTGCCCGCCTCGCAAGCCTGGGGCTTATTTTCCGCGTTCCTTGATGCTGAACGAGCCATCCGCATTGAATTTCATTTCTGCATCGATGAAATAGGTCTGAAGCTCGTTGCGCATCAGTTTTGCCGTGTCATGGGCTTCTCCCGAACGGGCGCCCGTGCCGCACAGAAAGACGATGGGCTTGTCCTTGGGCAGGGTATCAAGCTTTTTCTCCAGATCCCCGATAGGAATGTTGATCGCCCCCTTGATGGTGCCTGCCTTGAATTCCTTGGCATCACGCACATCCACCAGCAGCAGGGAATCCGGGTTTTCCTTCATGACGCGTTCAAATGACGCAGCCGTGATGGTGCCTTTCTCCTTGCCTGGCTCGACGCCCGCTTTGGCCTTGCCTGCCGGGCCGGCGCTACCGGCCGCAGCGGAGGCTGGCGCTTGACCGTAGAGCTTGAGCCATTCCGGGTGCCCTTCAGCATAGGTTTTGACGTCTGTGTACCCAAGCTTCCGGGCCTTGTCGGCGGATTTGTCGCTGAGCACGCATTCCAGGCCGCCGCAGTAGTAAATCAGTGGTGTCGTTTTGTCAGCAGGGAGTTGGTCTACGTGCTTGTCAAAGTCGGTGTCTGAAATGTTCACCGCGCCTGGTATGGCGCCCTTGTCGAAAGTGCGCTTTGGACGGGCATCTATCAGCATGAAATTGGCTTTTTCATCCAGCAGTTTCTTGATGTAGGCGCCAGAGACGGATTGCCTCATCCCCTTGGCTGCCCAGTCTGGGGAGCCGTCGGCATAAACGCGGATATTGGTGTAGCCAAGTTTTTCCGCCTTGAAGGCGGAGTTGTGGCTCAGCATGCATTCGACGCCACCGCAGTAAAAAATGAGCAGCGTGTTCTTGTCCTCCGGCAAGCTGTCGTGCATCTTGTCGAACTTGCTGTCCGGGATGCTGACCGCGCCGGGAATGTGGCCGGGGTCGTATTGACGCGCCGCAGGGCGCGAGTCGATCAACATGACTCCCTTCTTGGGCGGGATGTCGACATTCTGTTTGACGAACTCGATATCCACGATATTGCTGTACCAGCCTTCCTTCGCCTTGATTTGTTCTGCGTGAGCCGGCGCCACCCAAGCTACGGCCGGCAGGGCAACTGGCAGGGACAGAACCAGGGCAAGCCCCAGATTGTGAAGTTTCTTGTTCATTTCGAAGTCTCCTTTATTATTAAATGACAGTAAACTTTTCGGTCGATTCGTTGTAACGCACCAGCAGATACCAAACCAGCAGAATGGCGCCGCTAATCAGGAAGGTCCAGCCCCAGCCTCCCAGCATGTCAGGCAGATAGGCCTGGAAGCCCACGGCGGTCTTTTCGAAGAGTTCCACGTTGTCTTCATCAATGGAAGTGATCTTGAATTTCTTGAACAGCGCGCTGGCAATGGAGCCTGCCCAGGAGAAGAAGAAAATCGCCACCCACAGTTTGATATGCCCCTCGCCCATGCGCCACAGCGAACCGGATGCGCAGCCGCCGGCAAAGACCATTCCGACGCCGAAGATCAGGCCGCCAAGCAGCGAGCCGATCCAGAAGCTTGCTGGGATGGCGACATAGGGATCGAGGATTTTCTTCTGGAACAGCAGGGAAGAAATCAGCAGGCCGATGGACAGCGCCAGGATGATGGCCTTGGTCATGTCGCCCTCGGCGGTCATGAAGGGTTCGCGGAAGGCGCGTGCAAAGCACAGGCGCGAGCGGTGCATGATGAAGCCGATGGCAAAGCCGGCCAGCACGATCACGGCGCGGGCAGCCCACTTTTCATTGCCTGAGCTATACCACTGGGTTGCCCAGAACAGGACGCCGATCACCACCGCCAGCCCGATCAAGGGATAAATACGCAGCACGCTCTGCGGCGCCTGGAGCGCAGGTGGCGCAACCATGCCCCACTCGATATTTTCCAGCGTCCACAACAGAAGTTTGAGGCCGATCACGGCGCCCGCCAGGAGCCCCGCCCACATCGCCCAGCCTGCCGGGGATGCATGCAATACCGGGTTGAAGAAGCCGCCGGTGGTGCAGCCGCCGGCCAGTGCCGCTCCGGCGCCCATCAGGCAGCCGCCCAATGCCGCCCAGACGTATTCCAGTTTGGGTGGCCGGCGGGGGAGAAACTGGCGCGACAGCAGTGCTGCGCAGAATGAGCCCAGCACCAGCATGATGTTCATCAGCGACATGCGATGCATGAGAAAGCTGTCGAGTTCCTGGGGGACGCCGAGTAACGGCCCCAGGCCGATCAGGTTGTTGAACCAGTCGCCCCAGAATTTGACACCGCCGAATACACCCCAGAACAGACCGCTGATCATCAGGCCGATCACCACCATGACCAGCAGGATGCTGCCCAGGTAGGGCGACCACTCTTCTACAAAAATATTTTCGTAGTCCGCCTTGAAGCCGGCGAGCCAGGTAGAACCGCTTTCAGAACTCATTGCAAGCGCCTCGGACAAGTGACCAGTGGGGGCGACGGATGCTCCCTATGGATTACAACACGATCAGGCTGATCTGATTAATTGCAACTTGCCGGGCTGTCGCCATCCTTGGCGCCTTTGAGCACAAAGGCCTTGGTGTCTTCCAGGAGTTCCTGGTCGGGAACGTCAGCGAATTTTTCGGCGGCCTTGTTGCTGGCCTTGATGCTGGCGCGGTACTGCTGGCTGAGGTATTGCTTGACACTGTCCTTGCCCTTGGCGTGCTTGTCCGCCTGGAGGTAGGCAGTCCATTCGGCCTTGGTCTTGGTAGTGGGGGAAATGGCTTTCTCTGTTTTTGCGACATGGCAGCTGGTGCATACCTGGCGGTAGTAAATGCGGCCGCGTTTCCAGTCGCCATCATAGGCCTGCGCGGTGGTATATGCCGTGCTGCCAAGCATGGCGAGAGCGACGGCTATAGAAAGCTTGGTTCTCATGGAAAATCCCCCTTCATTAGTTTATTGTTGGATACGAATATAATCATTTATCATCTTTCATGCAAATGCTACTCAAACAGGACACGAATGTCCAATTAAAATTGGATATGAGTGGATAAATTTGAATTTACCTTCTAAAGAAGGGAGTGGGGCGTAGAGCGGCACTGCTCTAAGCCCTGTCAGCGCTCACCCTGATGCTTGCTTGGGCGCCGGGTTTTCTTGTGCAGAAGTCTCTTTTTCTTAACGATGCTGCCCGTTAACTGCACGCCAGTGCTGATCCAGCATCCAGCTTAAATGCGCCGGAGTGCCCGCCTCGCCAGCCGTCTGTTGTGCCTGCTGCACGGCGCTACCCTGCCCCTCATTGGCCAGCGCGGGCCAATGCATAAGCGCGAGCAGAGCCGGCAGCATTGCGCCAAATTTAAATGCGCTACTTAAGCATTGCTTCATGATTTACCCTCCTTTTGCAGCAATGGTGCAGGAAGTGTGTTGCCAAACTATTTCAATTCAAATAAAACTGTATCAATTTGTTTCAGGCCTGATAGTCGTCTGCCGGGTCCAGCCGAGAGCTGTTTTTTTTGGATTTAGGCAATAAAAAAGCCGGGCAGCTTTCGCTGCCCGGCTCCCGGCTGGGGTGGAGGGAGGGAGACTCTAATCCACTTCTTCCCATCCGGTAATCATGGCCTTGATGTGCGCTGTTGGGGTATGTCCTGCTGTCGTCAGGTAGACGTGTGCGATCAGGAACAGCAGCATCATGAAGGCGCCCGCGGTGTGGAAGAATGCCACCCACTCGAGGGACAGGTACTTGTCCACCCCCCAGGCATTCCAGTCGCCGAAGAACAGGTAGAACCACCCCGAGAACCACAGCAGAGGCCCGATGAACAGCAGCACGCCGAGATAGGCGAGGCGCTGCAGCGGGTTATGCT
>CAYLMA010000011.1:0-871 GCA_964384915.1 uncultured Sulfuricella sp.
TGTCCTTCTCGACAGCCGTGTCGGCGCCGTAACCTCGCCCCATGATATAGGTGTCCTTGCCTGTGCCGCCGGTCAGGGTGTCTGCGCCCCCGAGGCCATCCAGGGTGTCGTTGCCTGCTGCGCCGGTGAGGCTGTTGACTGCGCCGTTGCCCTTGAGCATGTTGTTGAGCGTGTTGCCGGTGCCGTTGATGGCGGTGGTTCCGGCGAGGGTGAGGTTTTCGACGTTGGCGCCCAGGGTGAGGGTTACGCTCGACTCCACGCTGTCGATGCCTTCATTGGCGTTCTCGGTGATGACGTCGGTGGATATGCTGACGACGTAGGTGTCGTCCCCTGTTCCGCCGAACATCTTGTCGGCGCCGGTGCCGCCGTCGAGACGGTCATTGCCTGCATTGCCGTTGAGCACGTCGTTGCCCCCCAGGCCGCTGAGGGTGTCGTTACCGGCGCCGCCATTGAGCGTGTCCACGCCCGATGTGCCATTGAGGGTCAGGTTGTTCACGCTGACGGCGATGTCCAGGATGTCCGACGCGGCTAGGTTGCCGGGGTCCTTCGCCGTCACCCGCACGCTGATCGTGCCGAGCGTGCTTGGCGTGCCGCTGAGGGTGCGTGTCGCGGCGTCGAAGCCGAGCCATGACGGCAGCGCGCTGCCGTCGGCAAGCGTGGCGCTATAACTGAGCGTGTCGCCCGCATCTGGGTCGGTGAATGCGCTGGAAGGCACTGTGTAGCTGAAGGCGCTACCCTGCCCTGCCGCCAGGTCCGGCAGGGCGGTCGACAATACCGGGGCATGGTTGGTGGTCACCATTACCTTGACCGCCGCCGCATCCCAAATGGTGCCATCGGCAAACTCGATCAACTCGACAGCGTATGGACCGAC
>CAYLMA010000011.1:971-98540 GCA_964384915.1 uncultured Sulfuricella sp.
TCCGAAATGGTGTCGTTACCCGAGGCCTTGCCAAACAGGTAGGTATCAGAACCGCCACGACCATTAAGCAGGTCATCACCCGCGCCTCCATCAAGCACATCCGCGCTGCCATAGCCCACCAAGTGGTCGTTGCCCGCTGTGCCCTGAATGGCCTTGGCCTTGACGGTGGCTTCATCCCAAATGGTGCCATCGGCAAACTCGATCAACTCGACAGCGTATGGACCGACACCGTCCTGGTGGAAGTACTGCTTGATCCGCAGCTGGTTGGTCGAACCGGCAATGCTCAGCAGCAGATCATCCCCAGTGCCGTCGCGCTTGACTGTTACATCAGCCGGGCTGATCCCGGCATCGAGCAGCACCTTGTCGGTGTTGGCGACACTGTCGTAACTCTCCGAAATGGTGTCGTTACCCGAGGCCTTGCCAAACAGGTAGGTATCAGAACCGCTCCCCCCATTTAACATGTCGTTACCACCCTTCCCAATCAGGATGTCATCTCCACCGCCCCCATTTAACGTATCGTCGCCGCTAGTGCCCAACAGCAATTCCGACCCCGTGGTGCCGGTAAGGTTGCGCTCAGTGGCCGCAGCCACCCAGGCATCCCATCTATGAAGCTTTGCTGAAAAGGCTTCGGTATCTGGAAGCGAGTTGAGTTTGGTGAATAGATACCCTTCGATATCAAAACCAAGCTTGCTGAAATTTAGGTTGCCACCAGTTGCACTAACTAGCTCGATAAGATCAATCGCCGCAACCCTTGGGTTTTGCGCAATCGCACTGTCCACAAATTGCTTAAAATATAAAGGGTTGATTTTAGGAATGTCGGCATCCCATTCCACTCCTTCCAGGATTGCCATTACATATGGATTAAGTCGGGTCCTGGTTAATAACGATTCATAAATATCCGTTGTAAACCGGCTATACGATAATTCGATACTTGCAACTTGAGCGCTAGACAGGGTCACCGTAAGATTTCCCGAACTCGCGTCTAGTGGTGCGAGTCGAGCCTCTCCGCCCGGGCCAGCATACGTGAAGCCCATAAAACGCTCGATCACGCCCAGTTTACGTACCAATTCTTGATGCGATGCTGACCCAATGGAAACCCCCGACAGATTGTATGTAAGCTGAACACCTTGGTTGGCCAAGGCATCTGCTTGTTGTTTAAGCGACTTCATGTCGGAAGTATTGGCCCAACGATCTATGAACCCATCCAAACGGTCAATTTGCGACTGTCGATTTGTTTGGAGGGAGTAGTCTTCAACCCAAGCGCCAAGCTCGGGAGAAAGACTGATTGCCTCTCGCAAATCACGCACCCTTCCAGATCCATTGAGATGCGGCAACGCTATAGCCTGTTCAGTTAACGGGATCTGTTCCAAAAATTCACGATAGAATGAAGCTGTTAGCAGATCAAGATTTGCCGCAGTCGAGCTCGTTACTGCAGCCGTTCCCAATATGCCATTGGTACGTGTGAAAGTGCCTAGGGCTGTTTGAACATTACCGTTGCCAAGATTGATGTTCACCGCCTCAGCGTTGA
This sequence comes from uncultured Sulfuricella sp., assembly GCA_964384915.1. GTDB lineage: Bacteria > Pseudomonadota > Gammaproteobacteria > Burkholderiales > Sulfuricellaceae > Sulfurimicrobium. The sequence continues at coordinate 2,500 of CAYLMA010000011.1, forward strand.
CGCTAATCGCGCTAACATTGTTAGAACCAAGCGTGGTTAATTCCCCCGCTTGACTGATGCCATCCTGATTCAAGTCTCGCCAGATGCGCAGATTCGCAAAGACACTATCATTTGCATCTATTTTTCCATCGCCATTTTCATCAAAATCTTTTAGGGCATCAAAACCGTCAGTGGCAAATTGCCCATTACGCTTATAGGTGTCGACACCAAACAATTCACGACCACTATCAATGGTGCCATTTTCGTTCCTATCAAGAACCAGCCAACCATCATCTGGCTTTATCCAACCCGTACCCGTTTTAATGCTGTCCCCATCATGGTCGAACAATATTACTTCGCCACTGCTGGGGCTGGTCGTTTCTATGCCGTCACCATCCAGGTCAAGTGCGAGAGGATCTTTTCTTGGTGGTATTGCTATCTTCTTAGGCTCATCATCCGGCCCAGGCTTCCTATAGGGATCTGGTGGCGGGCAGCCTCCAGGAAGTTCGGGCCCGCCTGGGAGTCCAGGGCCGCCTGGGATCCCGCCACGCAGATCTTCTGCAACTTTGAATCCCAGATCCATGACTCTATTTATCAAATCTATTGCAAGCTTGGTCGGTAGCTTTAGGACGGGGAGGGCGCGAGTCGCAATTCTACCCAGTGCATCAATAGCATCTTTTGCCGTATCTTGATTATTATTGCAATCACTCATCGCTCATTCCTCTTAAGTTCATTCACATTGCACACAAGGTTCGTCAATAAACGCGGGGCAGCGCCGAACAGAAATCAGGTGTTATCTCAAACACGACAGATCCGGCCACGCGGCAGCACGGCGCCAACAGCAGCAGGCAAACAGAAAAAAATGTCCGGATCATTTAAGCCTGTTTGCATGCACGCGGTCCGGTTCGACGCGGCCAATGTCGGGCGGCGGCGCGCCGTATTCAAAAAAGGTAAGCGCCAGGCCGACGACGGGGTTGCCACCCAGGACTTCGAGCGGCTTGTAAGGGAACGGCCCGAGGGGATTGAATCCGTCGTTCTTTATCTTGCTTTCGATCATGCCAGGACCGCTTGCTGCCCAGGAATCGGCCAGCACGGTCATGTATTCGGTCATGCCCTGACCGAGTTGCCTGTTTTTTTGCGCATGTGTGTTCATGAATCCCTCCCGTTGATAAACTTGATTTATGTAGCGATAGAATTTTTTAATCGCACGAATATTACCCGAATGTAATATGCAATTCAAATGAAATGTTCGTGTAATTTGCCGCCTGACGATTCGCCTCTACCGACATATTCGATCAACTGGAGATGCAGATCGGGAGATGGTCACCCAGAATAGGGCATTGACCGTCCTGCGCCTGCGCTGGATATTACCCGCAAGCAGTACGCACATCGCGCTTGCCAGAACGGCAGGCCAATCACCCCACGCCCATATGGCGTCACTCCCTGTTGCCGTTGAATGGTTCCACTTAGCACGCCCTCGACAGACACTGGCAGCCGCCCCAGGATGCTGCCGTGAGCGTCAATCTGTGCCGTGAACCCTGTATTGGTTACGCGCAAGATGGGGCGCCCGGACTCCAGTGCGCGCATACGAATAATTTGCAGGCGTTGTCCGATTGCCAGGCCGCCTTCAAACCAGGCAAGGTTGCTTGGGTTGAGCAACAGCGTGGCCGATGGCAGCCAGCGGCGGACTTCCTGGCCGGTCAGGTCTTCGTAGCAAATCAGCGTTCCGACGCGTTGTATGCCGAGGGCAAATGGCGCTTGGTTGCGCGCCCCCGGGCTCATGTCTTTATTGATCCGGCAGATTTTATTCCGGACTGTAGGTCGGCCTTTAGTCCGACATGTCGTGCTGAAGCCAGGCCTACATTCACGGATAATTCGTGCCATATCAATAGTGGAAATCAAGAAAGCGTTTATGGCTATGCAAAACAGGCCGCTTATGTCACAATCAAGAACAATTCCTATTTAGCAAGCTTGATGTCCATGGTCACGGTCAGCCTTTCCACTCTCAAACCCGGCGAATTCGCCGTGATCGCCGCTTTACACACCGACGAAGCGCTCTATCACCGCCTCGCTGCGATGGGTTTCCGTATCGGGAAACACATCGAACTGGTCAGACGGGCGAAATTTTCCGGCCCACTGCACGTTAGAATCGGCACCACCGACATCATGCTGCGGCGCGTTGACGCGCAACATATCGACGTTACCCCTTCCAGCACCCCGCAATGAAGCGCATCGCCCTGCTGGGGATGCCGAATACCGGCAAATCCACTTTTTTTAACCGTTTGACCGGCGCATCGGCACGGGTCGGCAACTGGCCCGGCATTACTGTTGAACTGATGAGCGCAAAAGTGCTGCTCGGCGGTGCCATGGTGGAGATTATCGATCTGCCCGGCGTGTACGACATCCATGGCTTTTCGGATGACGAGCTGGTGGTGCGGCATTTCCTGGAAAACAATCCGGTGGATCAGGTCCTGATCATCCTCAACACCACCCAGATCGAGCGCCAGTTGAGCCTGGCACTGCAACTCAAGCAGCTTGGCCTTCCTGCCATGCTGCTGCTCAACATGTCTGATGAAGCCAAGAAATTCGGCGTTACGGTCGATGTCGAAAAAATGGCCCAGGCGCTGGACATGCCGGTCGCGCTGCTGTCCGCCAAGTATGGCAGCGGCTACGAGCATGCCTACCAGGCCATTTCCAGCGCCATCCAGTCCAGCCGGCCCGCCGATATCCAGGAAATCCGCAACAAGCTGAAACTCGAAAACCAGATCGAGGCCAAGATGGAAAGCGTGCTCAGGCACGCAGTGCAGGTGCCGACCCAGATGACGGACAACCTGACCACCCGGCTGGACGCCTTGCTGCTACATCCATGGCTGGGCCTGCCCTTGTTTTTTGGCGTCATGTATGTGCTGTTCCAGGCCATTTTCATTCTCGGCAAGCCGCTGCAGGACGGCGTTGCATGGGCGCTGGGACTGTTCCGCGGCGAAATCCTGGAGCATCTGCTGCTGAACCTGCCCGCCCCGGTGCAGGGCCTGCTGTTGGACGGGATTTACAACGGTGTCGGCACGGTGGCCGCCTTTGTGCCCATCATCGTGCTGTTTTTCCTTTTCATGGCGCTGGTCGAAGACAGCGGCTACCTATCCCGCGCGGCGTTCCTGATGGATGCCCTGATGGCGAAGATGGGGCTGGACGGGCGCAGCTTCGTCATGATGCTGATGGGCTTCGGCTGCAATGTGCCGGCGCTGATGGGCACCCGCGTGATGCGCTCGCGCAGCCTGCGCCTCTTGAGCATGCTGGTGATCCCCTTCTCGCTGTGTTCGGCACGTCTGCAGGTGTTTGTTTTTATCACCGCCGCGCTGTTCGCCCCCAGGCATGCGGCCCTGGTGCTGTTCAGCCTGTACCTGTTCAGCTTTGCCGCCGCGCTCCTGACCGCCCTGCTGTTCAAGAAACACTATAGCAACAGCGAGCCTTTCATCCTCGAACTCCCACCCTACCGCATGCCCACCTGGCGCCAGATCGTGCTGCGCGGCTGGCACGAAGTGCGGCATTTTCTCAGCCGCGCCAGCAAATTCATCATTGTCGGCGTAGTGATGGTATGGATACTCACCCATTTCCCCCTCAATGCCACCCCGGCAGGCATCGATACCTGGGCCGGCATGATCGGCGGCTGGTTTGCACCCATTCTTGACCCGCTCGGCATCAACCAGCAACTGGCGATCGCGCTGATCTTCGGCTTTGTCGCCAAGGAAATCGTGATCGGCTCGCTGGCCGTCATTTACGGCCTCGAAGGCTCGGCGCTGATGGGCACCATGGCGCAGCAACTGGACTGGGTGCAGGCCTATAGTTTCATGCTTTTCACCCTGATTTACACGCCTTGCCTTTCCACCCTGGCAACGCTCAGGAACGAGTCCAGAAGCTACGCTTACACTGCGCTGGCGCTGGCCTGGCCGCTCGGCCTGGCGTGGGTGCTGAGTTTTATGTTCTACCAGGGCGCGCGTTCCCTGGGTTATTAGGACGAATACCCCAATAAAAAAGGCCGCCCATTGGGCGGCCTTTTTCATCGACTGGATTGCCTAGGCAAAGCTGTCAGCCATCAGCGTGGCGAACCATTTCTTCATGTCGTTGAAATTATCCTGCGATGCCGCGGCAGCCTCGATAGGACCTGCACCGGGAACGGCCACCATCTTGTTATTCACCGCATCGTAGCCATACACCACGGTCAGCCATGAAGCCGTATCGGCAGTGATCGGCGAGTAGCAGGCGGAATTGGTTTTCGGGGCTGGATTGGGGATGAGATCGCCGCGTAGCGCCCGGGTTACGGCATCCGCGCACAGCTTGGCCTCCTGATTGGCGATATGGCCGGCCTTGGGCTGGCCGGATGCCGCCGAATCGCCGATCACATACACGTTTGGCACGCCGGTGGACTCATAGCTGCGCACATCGACCCCCGCCCAGCGGCCGCCGACATTGGCCAGTGCAGGATTGTCGGTGATGATCTTGCCAGCCTTGTGAGAGGGGATGACGTTCAGCACATCGGCATACACCGTGCCAGTATTGGTGGTGACCGCATGCTTGCCGCCCGTGGTGCTTGCAGTCACGCTGGCCACTGTCTGGCTGGGGCGATAGTCAATCACACCGGCGTGAGTCACATTGAATGCCGTTTCGAAACTGTGTTTTTCCGCCTGGATACCGGCATTGGCATCGAGAACGATCACGCGCGCGTTCGGGCCCTTGTTCTTCTTCACCCAGTCCGCAACGATGCAGGCCCGCTCATAAGGCCCAGGGGGGCAGCGATAGGGAGCGGCAGGAATGGTCATGACAAAGGTCCCGCCTACAGGCATATTGCGTATTTGCGACGCCAACTTGGTGGTTTGCGCGCCGGCTTTCCAGGCATGGGTGACATAGCCGTCCTGGAGCGCGGGGGTCAGGCCGGGGACGGCGTCAAATTCGATGCCGGGCGCGAGAATGATCTTGTTGGCCACAATCGACGTGCCGTTGGCCAGGCGCACCGAACCCGTGGCAGTGCCCACCGGCGGCACGATGCCCACCACGCTGCCCTGCACGAAATTGATGCCGTAGAGCGTCTTCAGGTTATTGTAATTGTAGGTCAGCTGGGACATGGTGGTGGAGCCATTCAGCACCAGGTTGCTCATGATGTTGGAGCTGTAGGTGGCATTCTGGTCGATCAGCGTAACTTTAACCTTGCTGCCGCCCCAGAGACGGAGAAACTTGGCTGCCGTAGCACCTGCCATGCCCCCGCCCACCACCACCACGCTGCCTACCGCGCCAGTATCGGCCGGAACCAATGCAGCGGTTGTGGCGGCCGTCCTTCTGGTATCTCCCAGCGCCAGCTCAGGCAGCAGCAGGCCAAGCGCGGAAGCGCCAAACAAACCAATAAATTGTCTGCGTTTCATTTTTTTCTCCTTGGTTGTTTAGGGCGCTACTTTCGAGAAATAATCGGCAATCAGCCAGATCTCGTTATCGGAAAATCCTCTGGCATGGGCGTTCATGATGTTTGAGTCCGCAGCTTTTGCCTGCATCTCTTTCATCTCCTCGTAGATGCTCGAGGATGATTTTCCAGCCAGTTCCTCGAACCCTTTCCGTCCATCCGTGCCATGGCACTGGAAACAGTTGGAGGCAAGCAGCCTGCCGGGGTGGGGCGGCGCGGCGCTGGCAGTTTGAGAATAGGCAAAAAGCGCAGCCAGTGAAGCTGCAGCAAGAATACGATACATGGTGACCTCCTTGGCCTCTTGATTGGGCGGAATTTCGCGGACCAGACATGGGCCGGGTCTGGCCGGAAAGCAGGATTTTTCCTACTTATGGGAAGGCAGTGTACGAAGGAAAAGGGGAAATACACGTTACGATTACGTAATTTGTATAAGGCTACTCAACAGAAGGCATGCCCTGCAAAGCGATCAAGTCTTCCAGCGGCTTGGGATGCTCGATGCCATAACCCTGCGCAAAATCCACGCCCATTTCGCGCAGCTTCTCCAGCACAGCATCGTTCTCGACGAATTCGGCGATGGTCTTCAGGCCCATCACGTGCCCGACCTGGTTGATGGACGACACCATCGCCGCATCCATCGGGTCATCCACCATATTGCGCACAAACGATCCGTCAATTTTCAGGTAATCCACCTGCATGTTCTTGAGGTAAGTGAAGGATGACAGGCCGCTGCCGAAATCGTCCAGCGAAAAACGGCAGCCGTGGGAGCGCAGCTCGCTGATGAAATCCATCGCCTTGGCGAGATTGGTGATTGCGGCGGTCTCGGTAATTTCGAAACAGACATGTTGGTACGGCACCTTGTAGAGGACAAACTGGCGCTTGATGAACTCGAGGAAATGCTCGTCGCACAGCGAAGGGCCGGACAAATTCACCGTGCAAGTATTGCACGGCCCCCCGCGAACATCCTTGCATTCAGGAAAGATTTTCCAGTACAGGCCCAAGGCGGTACTCACCACCCAGCGGTCGATGGATGGCATGAGGTTATAGCGTTCCGCCGCAGGAATAAAGGCCATGGGCGGAACAAGCTGGCCATTATCATCAATCAGCCGCAGCAATATTTCGAAATGTTTGCCCTCGTGCGCCCGCTCCTGGATCGGCAGAATAGTCTGGTAATAAAGCCGGAAGCGATTTTCCTCAATCGCGCGCGTAATCCGCGCCACCCAGTGCATTTCGCCCTGGCGCTGAGCCAGCTCCCCGTCTTCATCCCGGTACAAATGGACGCGGTTGCGCCCCAGATCCTTTGCCGCGTAGCACGCGGCATCGGCATGGCTGAGCACGACATCAAGCGAACCCGCATCCTGGTCGATGGATACCAGGCCGATGCTGACCCCGATGACAAATGGTTTTTCCTTCCACACAAAATGAAAATCCTTGACCGTCTGGCGCAACAGTTCGGCGACGATCCCGGCCTGCTCCAGCGGGCAGTTGTCCAGCAACACCCCGAATTCGTCGCCACCCAGACGCGCCAGGGTGTCGGCATCGCGCACCTTGCTCTGCAGCAGCACGGTCAGCTGCCGCAACAACTCATCCCCCGCCACATGGCCACAGGTGTCGTTGACGATCTTGAACTGGTCAAGATCAAGGTAACACAAGGCATGCACACGCCCGTCCTCGCGCGCGCTCAAAAGCGCCTTCTCCAGCCGGCGCTCGAATTCGCGCCGATTGACCAGTCCGGTCAGCGCATCGTGGGACGCCTGGTAGGACAAGCGCTCTGTTGCCTCGTCAATACGTTCCTGCATCCGGTCCTGGGCCATCTGCAGTGCCGCCGCCATGGAATTCACGCCACGTTCGAGCGTGCGCAGTTCGCCCGCGGAATTCTCGCTGACGCGCACCTCCAGGCGTCCGCGGCCAAGCTGGTCGACCGCATCTGCCAAGTTCTTCACCGGCACGGTCACGTCACGGCTCATGCGTACCGCCAGGAGAGCGCTCGCCAGCAGGCCCAGCAGGGAAATAAGCAAGCCATTCAGAATCAGCAATCTCTTGTGATTCTGGGTGCTGACCCGAGACAGTTCGAGAGTTACCCGGCCCAGTATTTTTCCCTTGGGGGCTTTTGCCGACTGCGCGCCACCGCCGGTTGCAAAATCATCCACTTCAGTCTGGCTTTGAAACACCGGCGCGCTGAAATTCAGCACATTACCCCTCTCGGCCACCACAATGTAAAGGCCCGCCCGGTAATCCTTCAATACAGGGGGCCCTACGGATTTCCCGCTGGAGGCAAGAATTGCACCATCCAGATTGCTGATGGTTACAGCCGTGAGATCGGTTTCCTTGATGGCGGAATCCGCCAGGTTCTGCAGGATTTCCCGGTTACCGGAAAAAACCCCGAACTCGCTCGCAGGCGCCAGTTGACGGGCAATGGCCAAGCCGCGCTCATGCAGAGACTGCTCCAGGCTTTGAATTCCGGAAGACACGAAATACACGGCCAGCAGCAAGGCGATACCCGCCGCCGGCATCAAAGCCAGAAACAACACCCTTGTCTTGATGCCCCAGTGCTTCATTGCGGCTCGGACGCCCTCTTTAATTTCTGGAGCAATACCGTTTCATCACCCATGCTCAGGCCCAAAGAGCGCGCCACCTGGTAATTCACACTAACAGAGAAATACTTGGGATATTCGGGCGGAGGCAGCCATACCGGCCGGCTCCCCAGCGCACGCACGATGACATCCCCGGCCTGACGGCCAACCTGCTCCGGCATGGTATGGACTGAGGCAAGGGCGCCGGCCTTGACATAGGCATGCGAAAAACCGATGACCGGGTCCTGGTAGCGATACGTGGTCAGCAGCAGGCTTTGCACCGTGCCTTTGTTGAACACCAGCGGATCAGGCACTGCCAGCAGCACATCGCTGTCTGCCAGCACCCGTTGCAAAGCGGGCAACAATTCTTCGGCGGTACTGATTTTTTCCACGGCCAGGCCCAATTTGGCTTCGCTGGCCGCAGCTTGCAGGGATTTCAGTCCCGCCAGAGATTCAGGGCCAAGCACCACCCCGACACGGCTGCGGTCCGGCATTGCCAGACGGATCAACTCCATCTGGCGCGCCAGCGGCTGATCAAGAAATACCGCGGAAAAAAGTTTGTAGTCGCGTTGGCGGGCGATTCTTTCAAAGGCCTGGCGTGGAATCAGAACCGCCAGAACCGGGATGGGCAAGTTTTGCGCTGCCAGTTCCTGCGCCGCACTCACGCCAATGGTGACGATCAGGTCCGGGCTCTCCCTAAGAAAATCCATTTTCCTATCCGACGGGGGGTAAACACTGACCACCACCTTTGCCCCGCTCTGCGCCAAAGTCGCGCGCAAACTGCTGGCTGTATCCTGATAGGGCGTGGATTCGTCGCTCAATACGATGGCGATATTCGCCGGCGCGGCAAGCAGCATGCCAGCCCAACTCAAGGCGATGAGCAGGATAAAACGCGCAGTCAGGTTTAATCTAGTGAAGTGTTGCACGCTAAACGGCACTAGCCACCTTGCGAGGCCGGTTTCCATAAGCAATTGCCGCGGCTCGATTTATGCAGATCATCAAGGTAAGCGGAATGCGCCGCCAACTCTTCTTCACCCGCCTGCAGAACGCGCAGTCTCACGCGCTCGCGCTGTGCTCGCGCAACATTCTTCGCCGGCACCGGCGCAGTCTCGATCATCAGGCTCTCCTGGCCGCGCGTCATGGCAAGATACACTTCAGCCAGCAGTTCGGTATCCACCAGGGCGCCGTGCAAAGTACGTTTGGAATTGTCGATCTGATAATTCCGGCACAAGGCATCAAGGTTGTTTTTCTGCCCCGGACGCAACTGCTTGGCCATTTTCAGCGTATCGGTAATGACCGGACAGTAATGCTGAATCGGCTCCATCCCGAGCAAGCCAAGCTCGTAGTTGAGAAAGCCGACGTCAAACTGGGCATTGTGAATGACCAGCTCGCCCCCCGCCACGTAGTTCAGAAATTCCTCGACGATATCGCGGAAGGATGGCTTGTCCTGCAGGAATTCGAGGCTGATGCCATGCACCTGCTGAGCGCCAGGATCGATTTCACGTCCAGGGTTGAGATACTGATGGAAATGGTTATGGGTCAGTTGGCGGTTCACCATCTCGACCGCCGCGATTTCAATAATGCGGTGGCCGAGGCTGGTCTCCAGGCCCGTAGTTTCAGTATCTAGAATAATCTGGCGCAAGATCTAAGCGCTCCGTTTCATATTTCTTCTAATATTTGTTCAGCCAACCGCGCTAAGCGTCTCGACGCCACGGTTGGCCAATTGATCAGCGCGCTCATTCTCTTCATGGCCCGCATGCCCTTTCACCCAGATCCATTCCAGATGATGCTGCACTGCAAGCTGGTCCAGTTCCTGCCATAAATCCACGTTCTTGACCGGCTTGTTGTCCGCTGTACGCCAGCCACGCCGCTTCCAGTTGTGTATCCATTCGCTGATTCCCTTCTGGACATACTGCGAATCGGTGTGTACTCGCGCCTTGCAAGGGCGGCTCAAGGCTTCCAGCGCCTTGATCACCGCCATCAGTTCCATCCGGTTGTTGGTGGTGTGCAACTCGCCGCCAAACAGTTCCCGCTCCTGGCCACGGAAGCGCAGCAAGGCTCCCCATCCACCCCGGCCCGGGTTTCCCTTGCATGCGCCGTCAGTATAGACGTCCACGATGCCGCCGTCATCATTTATCACGAATTGTCCTTTGATTTAGTAACTTCTGCGCCGCAGGCGCCAGCCCCTTGCGCGCGACCCGGCCCTCGTTCCAGCCCGGTAAAATCAGGCGCATGCCCAGCACTTTCTTTTTTGCCTGAATGAAATATACCCCGCCGGCAAGTGCCCACCAGCGATCTCCCGCGTCTTCCATGAAATGAAACTTGTCCAGCAGTTGTTCTTTCTGAAATGGCGGCTCGTAACAGCACATGCGTCCACCCACCACTTCAAACCCCAGCAGTGCAAGCCAGTCCTTGAGGCGCGACAGGCTGATAAAACGCCCGCACCAGGGATAACGCTGCCTATTGTTGGGAAGCATCCGCCACAAACCCCACAAACTGAATGGATTGTAGCCGCTGATAATCAGGTTCCCCTCAGGCATCAGCACGCGTTCGGCTTCTCGCAAGATCTGGTGCGGATGAGCGCTGAACTCCAGCAAATGGGGCAACAACAACAAATCGATCGACTGACTGGCAACAGGCAAGAATTCCGGCTCCATCCGCAGCGCCACCTCCACTCCATCGCCCGCCCGCAAGCGTGTCGGAATGCGGCTGGTGCGCAGCAGATCATGATCCAGCAATCCCAACTGAAGCGCATTGAAGCCAAAAATATTGGCCACCACCTGGTCGTGGTAAGCCTGCTCACGCCGCAGCAGATACTGGCCGAGCGGTGTTTCAAGCCATGCCTTTTCATCAACACTTGACATTCAGGCTGCTCCGGCCAAAGATAAAACCATGATTGAAATTATTCCCATCCCCGCATTTGAAGACAACTACATCTGGCTGATCCATAACCAGGCATATGCTGCCGTAGTGGATCCTGGCGATGCAGATCCCGTCATGGAATATCTGCAACAACACGACCTAATACTGACTGCCATTCTCATTACCCATCATCATGGCGACCATTGTGGTGGAGCCAAGGAACTGAGCCAGCATTTCAACTGCCCGGTGTATGGTCCGCGCCGGGAAAAAATCACGGCGACCACGCAAACCGTTGCCGAGAACGATCTTGTCGCCCTTCCTGAACTGGGTGCCGAATTTCATGTCATCGACGTGCCTGGCCACACCCGAGGCCACGTCGCGTATTATGGGATAAATTCCCTGTTTTGTGGCGATGCCCTGTTTGCCTGCGGCTGCGGGCGCCTGTTTGAAGGCACTCCGGAGCAGATGCAGGCTTCCCTCGCTAAATTGTCTGCATTGCCTGACGAAACCAGGGTTTTCTGCGCACACGAATATACCCTGGACAACATCCGCTTCGCCAGAATTGCCGACCCGGACAACGCAGCGCTACAGGAAAGGGAAATACGGGAGCGGAAAATCCGGGCGCAAGGCTTGCCCACCCTGCCATCGACCATCGCCCTGGAAAAAAGCACCAACCCCTTCCTGCGCTGGCACGACACTCATCTCATCGAAGCGGCGAGCCAATTCACCGGCCGTCCGCTGGGCAGTCCGGCCAGCATATTTGCGGCTATCCGGCAATGGAAAGACAAGCTCGACTGAACCATTTTTCCTTGACCTAGGCACGTAAAACTCATTACCATTCAAGGGTTTTTACCTCATCACAAAAAGCCCGATACGCATGCGATCACGAGCAGTCTTCTTCCTTCTTTGCCTGATCATCGGCGCCAGCCAGTCAAGCATTGCCGTCGCCGAGGACAATTACGCAGCGTTCGCAAGCGGCTTCGCCTTCACGCAAAGCGGGCCGGACGAACCGGAAGAACAAAGTGCAGCCAGACTTGAAGCCGCAGAAGGGCAACTGAGTCTGCGCTCGTCGGAAAAAATCAGTTCCAGCATACTCCCGCTCCAGCTTGAGTCCCTGAACAACGAACCCAAGGATCTCTGGGAACGTATCCGTTCCGGTTTTGCGCTGACCGAACTCAACAGCCCGCTGGTCCAGGAACACGAGGCCTGGTATGCGAATCGACCGGACTACGTACAGCGCACGGTGGAACGCAGCCAGCGCTACCTGTTCCATATCGTGGAAGAAATCGAAAAGCGCGGCATGCCGACCGAGATCGCGCTGCTGCCCATCATCGAAAGCGCCTACAACCCCAAGGCCTACTCCACCAGCCACGCCTCCGGCATCTGGCAGTTCATCCCTTCCACCGGCAAGCACTTCGGCCTCGATCAAAACCTGCTCTACGACGGCCGCCGAGACATCCTTGCCGCCACAAATGCGGCGCTCGACTACTTGCAGAAGCTGTACAACATGTTTGGCAACTGGGAACTGGCGCTAGCCGCCTACAACTGGGGCGAGGGCTCGGTCTCCAGAGCCATTGCCCGCAACCAGGCAAAGGGCGACCCCACCGACTACCTCAGCCTGCGCATGCCGCCGGAAACACGCAATTACGTGCCAAAGCTGATCGCAGTCAAGAATATCGTCATGAATCCTGCCGCCTATGGCCTGGCGCTCAACAGCATTCCCAACAGCCCCTATTTTGCCTCGGTAAAACTCAAGCAGCACATGGATATTGCCGTGGCCGCGCGCCTGGCCGAAGTCCCTCTGGATGAATTCGTCGCCCTCAACCCGGCCTACAACAAGCCACTGGTTGCAGGCATAGGCAAGCCCACGCTGCTGCTGCCGGTGGACAAGGTCAACAGCTTCTCGCTCAACCTGGAAAACAACGAGCGCCCGTTGTCCTCCTGGCAGACCTACACGCCCCGGCGCGGCGAAACGCTGGCCGAAATTGCCCAGCGTTTCGGCATTTCGCCGGCGCGACTGAAGGAAATCAATGCCATCAGCGGCAGGAAAAAGGCGGCTGTTACACAAACACTGCTGGTACCCGTGGCCAAACCGGGTAACACGCCGACACTGCTGGCCCATATCCCTGAACCCGAAGCCCTGCACGAAACCCTGGCCACAAATGCCAAATCCACTCACACCGTCGCCAAGGGCGACACCGTGCTCAGCATCGCCAAACGTTACGGCATGACGGTCGCCCAGCTCAAAACGCAGAACCACCTCAAATCCAACAGTATTGCCAGAGGGCAGAAGCTGGCCGTGCTGGCGAACAGCAAGCAGAAGACGGAAAAAACCCAGGTTGCCAGGAACAAACCCGAAGCGGCTAAAGCACTCAAGGTGGCAAATAATTCCGCTGCGAAAAGCAAGCACACGCGCTATGTCGTCAAGCGTGGCGATACCGTTTTCAGCATTGCGCGGCGCTTCGATGTCGCGGTGAACGATCTGCAGCGCTGGAACAAGATCCCGGCCAGCAACAGCCTGCAGCCGGGCAACACCCTGCTGGTTTATAACTAACCGCGTCGATCAGAGCAGCGAAGCCCGCAGCAAAGTGCGGGTGTATTCCTGCCGGGGCGATTCGAACAGCGCCTCCGTTTCACCCGCCTCCACCACTTTCCCCGACTGCATCACGATCATGCGATGCGCCATGGCGCGAATCACGCGCAAATCGTGGGTAATGAACAGGTAGCTCATGCCATGCCGCTGCTGCAGGCCGCGCAGCAAATCCAGCACCTGCTTCTGCACGGACACGTCGAGCGCGCTGGTGGGCTCGTCGAGCAGGATCAGCTTGGGTTCCAGCACGGCCACGCGCGCTATGGCGATGCGCTGGCGCTGCCCGCCGGAAAATTCATGGGGATAGCGCCACAGCATGGACTCCTCCAGCCCCACCTCGTCCATGATCGCCACAATGCGCTCACGGCGCTGCCGCCGGTCGAGGCGGGGGAAGTGGATGCCCAAGCCCTCGCCCACGATCTGCTCCACCGTCAGGCGCGGCGAGAGCGAAGAGTAGGGGTCCTGGAACACCACCTGGAAGTCGCGCCGCAAAGGCCGCAGCTGGCGCTGCTTGAGCGCGGCAAGATCCGCGCCGTTGAAACGAATCTGACCTGTGCAGTCCTGGAGCCGCAGCAGGCACATGCCAAGAGTGGTTTTGCCCGACCCCGACTCACCCACGATGCCCAGCGTCTCGCCGCTGCGCAAAAACAGGCCGGCATCATCCACTGCCTGTACCGTGCTGACGGTGCGCCGTAAAAAACCCGCCTTGGATGTAAATTTGCAACTGACGCCGCTGGCTTCAAGCAATGGCGGCCGGGCCTCGAGGGCGCGCACTTCTTCGGAGGAGACCAGGCGCTGCGGCTGGCTTTGCAGCAAATGGCGTGTATATGAATGCTGCGGCGCTGCGAACAGCTCCGCCACGGGCGCCTGCTCCACGATCCGCCCCTGCTGCATCACGCAGATGCGGTCTGCGAAGCGCCGCACCAGGTTGAGATCGTGCGTAATCAGCAGCACCGCCATGGAAAACTCTTTCTGCAAGTCCTCCAGCAGTTCCAGTATCTGCGCCTGGATGGTCACGTCCAGTGCGGTGGTTGGCTCGTCGGCAATCAGCAGTTTCGGGCTGCAGGCCAGCGCCATGGCGATCATGACGCGCTGGCGCTGGCCGCCGGAAAGCATATGAGGAAAATCCTCAAAGCGTTTTTCCGGCTCGGGGATGCCGGTACGGGCGAGCAGTTCGACCATGCGCACCCTGGCCGCGGGCTTGCTCATGTGCTCGTGCGCCAGCAGGGGTTCGATCAGCTGCTCGCCGATGGAATACAGCGGGTTGAGGGAGGTCATCGGCTCCTGGAAAATCATCGCGATATCGCGGCCGCGAATGGCTCTCAGCTCCGCCTCGCCCAACCCCATCAGTTCGCGCCCCTGGAAGCGGATCGAGCCGCCCGGATAGTGCGTCTGGCGCGGATCGTGCAATTGCAGGATGGAGAGCGCGGTCACCGACTTGCCTGAACCCGACTCGCCGACCAGCGCCAGCTTTTCACCGGCATGGATGTCGAAGCTCGCTTCCCGCACCGCATCGGCGTATTGGCTGGGGCGGCCGAAGGACACCGACAGGCGCTCGATGGATAGCAAAGGTCCACTGTCGTGATTCATTCCAAAAACCTTAGATCGAAACCACGGAAGGCACGGTGAAAACCAACCCCCCTCAATCCCCCCTTGTCAGGGGGGAGGCCGTCAACTCCTCCCCTGACAAGGGGAGGCCGGGAGGGGTTGTTTTTTGCCCCGTGCCCTCTGTTGCTAACTGCTTTTTCCAGGTTCATCTTACCCACGCCTGGTATCCATCGCTTCGCGCAATGCTTCGCCGATAAAGATCAACAGCATCAGCGTTCCGACCAGCACGGCGAAGGTGGTCATGGACAGCCACCAAGCCTCGATGTTGCCTTTGCCCTGAGCCAGCAGCTCACCCAGGCTGGGCGTGGAGGGCGGCACGCCAAGACCGAGAAAATCCAGGCTGGTAAGCGCCAGAATGGCGCCGGAAATCCGGAAAGGCAGAAAAGTGATGACCGGCGTCATACTGTTGGGCACCAGGTGGCGCAGAATGATGGCGCGATTGGACACGCCCAGGGCGCGCGCCGCCTTGACGTAATCCATGTTGCGCCCGCGCAGGAACTCGGCGCGCACGTAGTCCGCCAGCCCCATCCAGCCGAACAGGGAGAGCAGGATCAGCAGCAGGGTGATGCTGGGCTGGAAGATGGCGGAGAAAATGATCAAGAGGTACAGCTCCGGCATGGAACCCCAGACTTCCATGAAGCGCTGGAATACCAGGTCGAAGCGTCCGCCCAGATAGCCCTGCAGGGCACCGGCCAGAATCCCCACCAGCGTGCCGACCAGCGTCAGCGCCATGGCAAACAGCACCGAAATGCGGAAGCCGTAGATCAGCCGCGCCAGCACGTCGCGCCCGCGGTCATCGGTGCCGAGCAGGTTTTGCCGTGATGGCGGAGCAGGATTGGGCAGCTCGGCAAAATAGTTAATGCTGTTGAAGCTGTAGCGGTTCAAGGGGAACCAGGCCCAGTTCCCCTCCGAGGTGATGCGTTCCACGATGAAGGGATCGTTGTAGTCGGTCTCGCTGGCGAAATCCCCGCCGAACACCGTCTCCGGGTAATTCTTCACGATCGGGAAGTAATATTCGCCCTGGTAGGCCACCAGCAAGGGCTTGTCGTTGGAAAGCAGCTCGGCGCCCAGGCTGAGGACGAACAGGATCAAAAAAATCCACAGGCTGACATAGCCCCTGCGGTTGGACTTGAAGCGCAGCCAGGCGCGCCCTGCCGGAGAGACGGCCTTCATCGGTCCACGCTCTCGAACTGGATGCGCGGGTCGATCAACACGTAGCTCAGGTCCGACAGCAGCTTGGCGACCAGGCCCAGCAGGGTATAGAGATACAGGGTGCCCAGCACCACCGGATAATCCCGCTTCAGCACCGATTCATAGGACAGCAAGCCCAGCCCGTCGAGCGAGAAGATGGTTTCGATCAGCAGGCTGCCGGTGAAGAAGGCGCCGATGAAGGCCGCCGGGAAGCCGGTCACCAGGGGAATCACGGCATTGCGGAAGACGTGCTTATAGAGCACGGTATTTTCGGAGAGGCCCTTGGCCCGCGCCGTCAGCACGTACTGCTTGCGGATTTCCTCGATGAAGGAATTCTTGGTCAGCATGGTCATCACCGCAAAGTTGCCCACCACCGAGGCCGTGATCGGCAGCACCATGTGCCACAGGTAATCGGTAATCTTGGCATGCCATGGCAGCGCCGCCCAGTTGTCCGACACCAGCCCGCGCAGAGGGAACACATCCCAGAAGCTGCCGCCGCCGAACAGCACCAGCAGCAGGATGCCCAGCACAAAACCGGGAATGGCATAACCCACCAGGATCACGGTGCTGGTGATCACGTCGAAGGCGGAGCCATCGCGCACCGCCTTGGCCACCCCCAGGGGGATGCAGGTAAGATAGACGATGAAAAAGGTCCACACCCCGAGGCTGATGGAAACCGGCAGCTTGGAGACCACCAGTTCCATCACCGACTTGTGGTGGAAATAGCTTTGGCCCAAATCGAAGGTCGCATAGTTCTTCATCATTTCGAAGAAGCGCTCATGCGCCGGCTTGTCGAAACCGTACAGTTTCTTGAGATCCTCGATGCGTTCCTTGTCCAGGCCGCGATCGCCGCGATACAGGGTCGCCATCGCCCCGCTCGCCTCTCCTCCAGCAGCCTGCCCCTTCATCTGGTGAATCAGTTGTTCCACCGGCCCCCCCGGCACGAATTGCGTCACCACGAAGGTAATCAGCATCACCCCGAACAGCGTGGGAATCATCAGCAACAGGCGCTTGAAGATATAGGCCCACATTACTGGCGGCTCCAGCTAAAGCGCATCATCCACTCGGTCGCCGAATAATACAGCGGCAGCTTCGCCGGGAAACCGAATTTGTCCCAGTAGGCGATGCGGTGGGTGGGGACGTACCAGTTGGGCACCAGGTATTCTCCGTTGAGCAGCACGCGGTCCAAGGCATGGGTCGCCGCGACCAGGGCCTTGCGGTCGTGGGCGTAGACGACTTTTTCCACCAGCGCATCCACCACCGGGTCCTTGATGCCGATGAAATTGTTCGAGCCTTCCTTGTCCGCCGCGCTGGAATGCCACATGTGCATCTGTTCATTGCCGGGAGATTGTGACTGGCCGAAGACATGCACGATCATGTCAAAGTCGAAAGTATCGGCACGGCGCTGCCACAGCGCCACGTCCACCGTGCGGTAATTGATCTTGATGCCGAGCTTGGCCAGGTTGCGCTCGAAGGGCCCGGAAATGCGTTCGAAACCTTTCTGCGCCAGCAGCAGTTCGAATTCGAAGGGCTGCCCCTGCGCATTGCGCAAAGCGCCATCCTTGTATACCCAGCCGGCTTCCGCCAGCAACTGTTTGGCGTGGCGCAGGTTGGCGCGCAGCGAACCGGGGGGCAGGGTGGAAGGCGGCTGCCAGGGGCGGGAAAACACCTCGGGCGGCAATTGGGCACGGAACGGCTCCAGCAGTTGCAGCTCATCGCCCTGGGGAATGCCGGAGGATGCCAGCTCGCTGTTGCTGAAGTAGCTGTTGCAGCGCTGGTACTGGTTAAAGAACAGATTCCGGTTGGACCACTCGAAATCCATCGCCAGCGAGATGGCCTTGCGCACCCGCCGGTCCTTGAACATGGGGCGGCGGATGTTGAATATGAAACCCTGCATGCCGGCATTGTTGCTGTGCTTCAGTTCCGCCTTCTTGATCAGGCCGCGGTTGAATTTCGGCCCTCGGTAATCGCGCGCCCACTGTTTGGAATTAAACACCGCGACAAAATCGAACTCTCCGGCCTTGAAGGCCTCAAGCTGCACCGTCTCGTCCTTGTAGTAAAGCAAGCTCACCTTGTCGTAATTGAACATGCCGCGGCGGGTATTGAGATCCCGCGCCCAGTAGCCGGGGTTGCGCCTGAAAGTGATTTTCTTGCCGAGCTGCACTTCTTCCACCTGATAGGGCCCGCTGCCCAGCGGAGTATCCGTGATCACTTTGTCAAATGGCTTGCCTCCGCCCCATTTTCTGGAAAAGATAGGCATCTGGCCGGTCAGCAAATGCAGTTCCGGATTGACGCGGGCGAACTCGAAACGTACCGTGCGCGCATCCACCACCACGGCCCGCTTAATGTCCGCCCAATAGAAACGGTACTGCGGGTGGGCAAGCGGGCTTTTCAGGGCATCGAAAGAAAATTTCACGTCCTCAGCCAGCACCGGCGAGCCGTCGGAAAAACGGGCCTTGGGGTTGAGGCGGTAGGTGACTGCAAGCCGGTCGCTTGCCAGCTTGACATCGTTTGCCAGCAGGCCATACTGGCTGAAAGGCTCGTCCAGCGCCTGTTCCATCAGGGTCTCGAAAGCAAGATCGCTGATCCCTGCAGCAGGGATTCCCTTGAGCAGGAATGGATTCAGGCTTTCAAAATTGCCCAAGACGGAAAGCACCAGCTTGCCGCGCTTCGGCGCATCCGGATTGGTATAGTCGAAATGCTTGAAATCCGGCGCATATTTTGGCTCGTACCCCAACGCAAGCGCAGGCGCTGCCGTTACGCTCC
The DNA here is from genome assembly GCA_964384915.1 of uncultured Sulfuricella sp. GTDB lineage: Bacteria > Pseudomonadota > Gammaproteobacteria > Burkholderiales > Sulfuricellaceae > Sulfurimicrobium. Next base: position 21,512 of record CAYLMA010000011.1, read on the forward strand.
AAGAAGAGCTTAAGAACAGAAAAAAAACAAACAGATTGTGTATCAATAATTTCATTGCCGCTGCAGTGTAGCGTAAAGCCTGTGAACCAGCCAAGCTGCATCACCCTCATTCAAATTGGGTTATAATCCACGCCATTCGAAAAAATCACTTGAGGAATCGAGCATGGGATTTCTGAGCAGCAAAAAAATTCTGATTACAGGCCTTATCAGCAACCGCTCCATCTCTTACGGCATTGCCAAAGCAATGCACCGCGAAGGCGCGGAACTGGCTTTCACCTACCAGAACGACAAGATCAAGGAGCGCGTAACGGAATTGGCCCGGGAATTCGGTGGCGAAATCGTATTGCCGTGCGACGTGGCGAGCGATGAGGAAATCACCAATCTGTTCACCGAACTAGGCAAGCATTGGGACGGCCTCGATGGCATCGTGCACTCCATCGCCTTTGTGCCTAAACAGGCGCTGGCCGGCGATTACGTGGATGCGGTGACACGCGAATATTTCCAGATCGCGCACGACATCAGCTCCTACAGCTTTGTCGCCCTGGCCAAAGCCGGCTTGCCCATGATGCAGGGCCGCAACGCAGCGCTGCTCACCCTCTCCTACCTCGGCGCCGAACGCTACGTGCCGCACTACAACGTGATGGGCCTGGCCAAGGCCAGCCTTGAAGCCAACGTGCGCTACATGTGCACCAGCCTCGGCCCCAAGGGCATCCGCGTCAACGCCATCTCCGCCGGCCCGATCAAGACCCTGGCTGCAAGCGGCATTTCGGACTTCGGCAAACTCCTGAGCTACAACGAGAAACACTCCCCATTGCGGCGCAATGTCACCATCGAGGAAGTGGGCAATGTGGCGGCATTCATGTGCAGCGACCTCGCCAGCGGCATGACCGGCGAAATCACCTATGTCGATGGCGGCTTCAACATCACCGCGCTGGGTAATGCCGACGAAGTGTAAAGCAAGCGTCAGCGGTCAGCGGAATTATGCGCTGATGGCTGATGGCTGATGGCTGATGGCTGATGGCTGATGGCTAAATATAATTAAACAGCGATAGTTCCTGCACCTTGAGGAAGGATTTCTGGGCCGCTTCCAGGACGGCCTGATTCCGGGTAAGGTCAGTGATTCCCTTGGCGTAATCAAGATCCTGCAAGTTGGAAAGCGTCTGATCGTACTGCAACCCAATATCTTCTCCGCTGCTTTTGACCGAATCAATTTCCTGCATCCGCGAGCCCACCGAGGCGCGCACCGTCAATATCTGTTCAAGGCCATTATCCAAGTCTGAAATCGAGCTTTGCAAATTACTTGTCACGCCCGCATCCAGGTCGGCAATCAGTTTGTTGATTGTGGCAAACAGGCTTTGGTTCGTGCCGTTCTTGTTCTGCATAAAAACATCGGACCCGGCATCGCTCACCGCGATCTGGCGCGACGGGGTAATCTGCATCAGACGCTGGCCCTGATCTCCGTTATATGCCACGACCCCTGGCGCTGCTTCCAGAAACGGCTGCGTCGTGCTCCTGTAACCGGAAAACAAATATTGCCCGTTGCCATCCGTGCTGTTGGCAAGCCCCAGCAATTCCTGGTAACGCCCGCGCAGGCCCGTCGCCAAACCAGACAGAGCGGTTTGATTCAGCGTGGTATTCCCGGCAGAAATGGCCGCCGTCCTGACATCCAGAAGCAAATTGCTGACGCTCTCCAGAACCGTATCTTCCATGCTCAGGGGGCCGGTCGCCGATGAGGTATTCACATCGTACTGCTGGTTCAGCGCTTTCGACTGGGAAACCTCCAGAACCCTGGCTGCTGACACGGGATCATCCGCCGGCGTCAGAATGCGGCGTCCGGATGAAACCTGCTGCTGGGTCTTTATTAATGCCGATGTCTGCTGCTGAATACTGGCAACACCAAGGTCATATATGGTACTTGTGCTGATACGCATAGCGCGTCTCCTTATTGGCCCAGGCCTAACAACATGTCGAACATGGTAGAGGCAATCTGCATCATCTTGCCGGCCGCCTGGTATGCCTGCTGATAACGCAGCAGATTGGCGGCTTCCTCGTCGAGATTGACACCTGACAAGGATTGCTGCGCCTGCTGTGATTGCGCCACCAGGCTGGCCTGAGCTTGCGCAGTGACGTTGATGTCGCGCGTTTTAATCCCGATAGAACTTACGATCTGGCTGTAGGCGCTCTGGTAGGAGGCAGTGCCGCCGGCCAGCGTGTTTCTGGTCTGGAAGCCCACCAGAAGCAGCGCGTTGCGATTATCAGAAACGCCGTTGCTGTTTGGGCCGACAGTGAATTTATCATTGGCTGCCGGAGCACCCGTTATCTGCACTGTCCAGCCGTTGTAGCTGATGTCCGCCCCCTCTGTGTAGGGTACGCCAGCCAGTGCAATGGGCGGAACGGAGGCCGGACTGGAGACATTGAAGGTGGTGGCGCTGGTGAAAGTAATGGTAACCGGCTTCTGCAGGTTGGCGTTAGCCGGCACGGGAACATTAACGACCCCGGCGCTGATCTTGCCTGTGCCGGTATTGTTAATAAAGTCCGCCTCTCCGATAATAGGCGCCGCTGCGGCGATTTTTGCCGTATCGTGGATCGCCACGCTGATATCCCTAGCCCCGTTCCTGGTCGGCTGGATCATCCAGCTATCCCCATTTACCGGATTTGTAGGCGGGATGGCGGGCGGGGGCGGGATTGTTAAGGTAGGCGCAACGATCGTCAGGCCATCAACAACCCCGATCAGCGCCCCCGGCGCAGCAACAACGGGGGGAACAAACATTGACGCCCCGTCAGAAAGCCTAGTCAAGCTATATCCAGCCAGACTGCCAGTACCATCACTATATGATAGCGTGTAATCGCTGGTCGTCACTTTGCTGATATCGCTGAGCGTTACTTTCGGCGAACCCGCCGGGCTCAGGTCACTGTTGTTGACATTGGCAACCACTTTTGCGCTGGGGACAGAAAATGCTCCAGTAGTGCCGTTTGGCCCCATGACATTAAATAAAGCGCCGCCGAGTGCGCCATTCAGATCCTGCCCCAGGCGATGCTGATCATTCAAGGTCTGGGCCAGCCCTATCGCCACCCGGCCAAGGGCGTTTTGCGCCGCGTCGAGCGATTCGGCCCGGAACGCCAGCAGCCCGCCCAGATTTCCACTATTGAGGCTGTCACGCTGCAGAAATAATGACTCGCTGCCCCCGGTTTGATAGGCCACATCTATACGCGAGGGATCGTCCAATGAGGGCTGCGCCGTCAGGGTATAAGCCTGCTTTCCCACCACCAGCGCCTGCCCCCTGCCGATGGAAACGTTATAGGCGCCGTCGCTCTGTTTCACGACGCTGACGTTGATTTCCTTGTTGAGTTCTGCGATCAGGTTGTCTCTCAGGTCGAGAAGGTCGTTAGGCTGGCCGTTGCTGCTCGCTTGCGCGATAACGACGCGGCTGTTGAGCTCGGCGATTTGCCTGGCGTAGGAATTGATCATGCTGACACTGGCGGTAACCTGGGAGTTGATGCCCTCGCGGACTTCATCAAAGCGCTGGTTCAGCGTCTGGAAGCGTGTCACCAACGCATCGGCGGAGCTGATCATGCTTTGCCTCGCCGGCACAGAGGCCGGATAGGCTGCGACATCATGCGCCCCCTGGAAAAACTCCTGCAACGCGGGCGACAGGCCGGCACTGGGGTCGGCCAGCATATTGTTGAACTGGCTGATCTGGGCGGAATAGGTTTCCAGATAGCTGCTCTGGGTTTGGGCCGTCTGAACCTGCAGCTCCAGGAACTCGCTGTATACACGCTTGACCGCGTTGACACTGACGCCCGTCCCCAGAAACCCCGCGCCGGTATTTACCGGCGTGCTCGCGCTCTGTACGATCTCCTGGCGGTGATAGCCCGGCGTAGAGGCATTGGTGATGTTGTGCCCAGTTGTAGTTAGCCCGATCTGAGCTGCCCGCAGGCCAGAAATCCCGACATCTAAAGCTCCGCTCATTTTGAACCCCTCTGCCTATTCTGACTGACTCATGATTACATAACGGCAGGAAAACGCAATTCTTTAACCCGGGTATCCATTAGGAGGCGAGGTGATGGCGAGGTGGTTTGCGTGACAGTTTTGTTGCTTTCGAGGAATCCATGGTCGTTCCATGGACAACGAACAAGCGGCAAAAATGGCCGCAAACCGGCCGCCAGCAATCGCGCAGGCGCAAAGCGCCGCCTAATGGATAAGCCGGGTTTAAGAAAGCGCTTGGCGCAGGACATTGCTGTTGATCACACGCGCCAGTTTGTCGGCATACATGGGGTCGGTGGCGAAACCGGCTTGTTGCAGACCGCGCGCAAATCCCGAAGCATCGAGCGGCTGCGCGAGCATGGACGCGTAACGGGGATTGTTTTTCAACTGGCCGGCGTAGTCTTTGAGAGCATCGGCGTAAGAGCCATAGGCACGAAACAATTCCGTCTTTTTTTGCGCCACGCCATTGGCGTACTCCGTCGTCTGCGCCTCCATCACTGCGCCATTCCACCCTTTTCCAGCCTTGACGCCAAACAGGTTATGGCTATTGTTACCTTGCGCATCGCGAATTTCACGTTTGCCCCAGCCACTCTCCAATGCGGCTTGAGCCAGGATAAAATGTGCCGGAACGCCCAATTTCTGGGCAGCATCGGCGGCATGCGGCCAAAGCGTGTTGGCAAAATCCGCAGGATCGGAAAAACCCGCCTTGACACTGGCATTCGGCAAAACATCTGGCGCCATTTCTGCCCCAGGTGAAATCGGCTCTCCTGGCAACCGTCCGGACCGGATGGTTTTTTCAATCGCAAGCGGCAATAACTGCCGCTCAATTTTCGCGCTTGCCACCCTGTCGTCATTTGCTTGCGCATTTTTGGGTATAACGCCCTGTATTTGCATCTGGCGCACCAGCATATCCGCCAGCCCAACGCCCTTGCCTTTGCTTAGGCTCTGCGCCAGTTGGGAATCCAGCATGCTGGTATAGAGCTGGGTATTCGAATCGTCAAACAGCCCTTCCTGGGGCGTTGCTTCACGCATGCTCTTCAGCATCATATTCAGAAACAGCGCTTCGAATTGCTGCGCCGCCGCACGCGCTCCCGCTACAGGATCGGTTTTAACCTGTAGCCGGAGCTGGCCGACACTTTGAGCATCGATCGCCAGGCGGGAGGAAATATCGGTAGCAGAGGAGATCATAATCGCCTACAAAGCAGCTTTCATGCCACGCGAAGCATTAAACCTGAAAAGCTTAGTTCGATAACCACGGAGTTCACGGAGAACACAGAGAAAAGCCATTTGCGGTCTTTTGTATCCTCACCCAACGGGTGAATGCCCAACATATTCAATCGATTGCGATGCACCGAGTTTGTCGAAGTGTTTTTACTCCGTGTTCTCCGTGAACTCCGTGGTTAACTGAGGTTTTTAGGTTAAATAATCTCCAGCTCGGCCCGCAGCGCGTTTGCCGCCTTCATGGCCTGCAGGATGGCGAGCAGATCCTGCGGCGAAGCGCCAACCGCATTCAGCGCCTTCACCACTTCGCTCAGCGACGGGCTGGCCGGCAAGGACACCATTTCACCCTTCTGCGCCTTGATGTCAATCTGCGCGCTCTGCGTCACCACGGTTTCTCCCTGCGACAGGGGAGCGGGCTGGCTCACCTGGGTTTCGCTGGTGATCGTGACCGCCAGGTTGCCGTGGGCAACCGCACAGTTATCGACTTCCACATTCTGGTTCATCACCACGGAGCCGGTGCGCGCATTAAGAATGACCTTGGCTGCGCCATTGCCGGCCGTGACCGGCAGATTTTCCACCTGCGACAGGAATGCCACCCGCTGGTTGTTGTCGCGCGGCGCCGCCACCCGGATCTGACGCGCATCGCTGGCACTCGCAGTGCCTGCGCCGAAGCGGCTGTTGATGGCCTGCACCACCCGGTTGGCCGTGGTGAAATCGCCCGTGTTCAACTCCAGATTTATATAATCACCCTGCCCCAGCTGCGTGTTCACCGCCCGCTCGACGGTAGCGCCTGCCGGAATGCGCCCCACGCTGAGATGATTGATCTGGGCACTGCTGCCGCCGGCGGACGCACCCACGCCGCCCACCAGCACATTGCCCTGCGAAATCGCATAAACCTGCCCATCCGCGCCTTTCAGCGGCGCCATGATCAACGTGCCGCCACGCAGACTTTTGGCATTGCCGATCGAGGACACCGTCACGTCGATATTCTGGCCGGGCTTGGCAAAAGCAGGCAGAGTGGCCGTCACCATCACAGCGGCGACATTTTTCAGTTGCAGGCTGGATGGAGGCAGGTTTACGCCCATCTGCCCCAGCATATTGATGATGCTCTGCACCGTAAACGGCGTCTGCGTGGTCTGGTCGCCGCTGCCATCCAGCCCCACCACCAGCCCATAGCCGGCCAGCTGGTTGGAGCGCACCCCCTGCACCGAGGCCATATCCTTGATGCGCTCGGCATGGGCCAGGCTGGAGCCCGCCACCAGTAAAATCAGAATTGCCGTGAATCCCCACATTCTGCTCATTTTGCCGCTCCCTATTTTCGAGCTTGGGCCGTAGCTCGGGTGTTAACCCGACATTTCGGGCTGAAGCCCGACCTACACCCCTCACCCCTCACCCCTCACGAATCTTCAGAATGGCAACACAGAAAGAAAGAATCGCGCCAGCCAGCCCATGGTCTGCGCTTCGTCGATGTAACCGGTACCTTTGTACTCCATGCGCGCATCCGCCACCTGGGTCGATGACACGCTATTTGCGGCGCTGACATTCATCGGATTAACCACCCCGGAGAAGCGCACGAATTCGCCACCCTGGTTGATATTCATCTGCTTTTCGCCACTCACCAGCAGATTGCCGTTGGGCAGGACCTCGATCACGGTCACGGCAATGGTGCCGGTGAAGGCATTGTTGGCGCTACTATCCCCCTTGCCTTCAAATGTATTGTCGGAGCTGGAAGACAGCGGGGTTCTCAGAATATTGGCCGCTGACAATCCGCCCAAGAGGGGCACTTCCATGCTGCTGCTACCCGCGCGGCTGGCGGTGGAACTGGATTTCTTGCTGGCGGAAATTTTCTCGTTGATGGCAATAATCAGGGTATCGCCAACGTTGCGCGCTCGACGATCTTCGAACAGCGAACGGTTGGCGTAGCCAGCCTGGTAAATCGACCCGTTGCCCCCCGGGGCTTCCGCCGCCGGCACCGGCCGCGCTGTCATCGGCTGGTGCACTGCGACCGGAGGCACGGTTGTACAACCCGCAAGAACAACCGCCATCAGCACAACACTTTTCAGCCCGTTAAGCATGATCAAGCTCCCAATCAGATCTGTGTCAGGCGCTGCAACATCTGGTCGGAAACAGTAATCGCCTTGGAGTTGATCTCGTAGGCACGCTGCGTCTGGATCATGTTCACCATTTCCTCCACCACGTTGACGTTGGAAGTTTCCAGGTAGCCCTGGTTCAACACCCCGAGCCCGTTGGTTCCAGGCGTGTTCGCCGCCGGCGAGCCGGATGCCGCGGTTTCCTTGTACAGATTCTCGCCTTCGCTCTGCAGGCCGGCGGGATTGATAAAATTGACCAACTGCAGACTGCCCACCTGTGTCGGCGCCGCGCCACCCGCCTGCAGCGCAGAAACCGTGCCATCACGGCCTACGGTCACGCTCAACGCATCTGCGGGAATGGTCAGCGCCGGTTGCACCGGATAACCGCTGGCGGTCACGACCTGCCCCTGGTTATCGACCTGGAAGGCCCCGTCACGGGTGTAGCCTGAACTGCCATCCGGCATCAGAATCTGGAAAAAACCCTTGCCCTGAATGGCCAGATCCAGCGGATTTTCGGTTTTTTGCAAATTACCCTGCATGTGGATGCGCTCAGTGGCAATTGGCCGCACACCTGTACCGATTTGCAAACCCGAAGGCACCTGTGTTTGCTGCGAAGACTGAGCGCCCGGCTGACGCAGGGTCTGGTAAAGCAGATCCTCGAACACCGCCCGGCTGCGCTTGAATCCGTTGGTGCTGACGTTGGCCAGATTATTCGACACCACGTCCATTTGAATCTGTTGAGCATCAAGACCGGTCTTGGCAATCCACAGCGAGCGAATCATGTCTAATCCTTAATTAACCGTTCATATTTAAAAGCTGGGCGGCTTTGGCATCATTGCTCTGAGCATTGCTTATCAGCTTGGTCTGCATCTCGAAGCTGCGCGCATGAGCGATCATGTTCACCATCGCCTCCACCATACTGACATTGCTGCTTTCCAGCGAATTGGGAGCCAATATCACGCCGGCGTCTGCCGGCGCGGGCTGGCCGCTCTTGAGGCGGAATAATCCATCCGCGCCCTTCACCAGATCCGCCTCGGGCGGATTGACCAGCTTGACGCGTCCCAGCGCGGTCACGGAAGTCAGCGTCTGCCCGGTGGGAATGGCAGAAATCGTGCCATCCTTGGCGACCGTGATGTCGTTATCCGGCGGGATCGAAATCGGACCGCCATCCCCCAGCACATTCTGGCCGTTGCGGGTTTGCAGCACGCCGTTCGCGTTGATCTGAAAACTGCCGTTGCGGGTATAAGCCTCGGAACCATCCGCCGCCTGAACCGCAATCCAGCCCTTGCCCTGCACCGCCATATCCAGGTCGCGCCCGGTTTGCTGGATCACGCCGGGACTGAAGTCCGCGCCGGTGGTCGAATCCACCACGAAGGCACGGGTTTTCGCCCCCTCGCCAAACACAGGGAGGGCGCGAAATGCGTTGGTTTCGGCACGGTATCCGGTGGTGGTGACATTGGCCAGATTGTGCGCAGTCGAGGCCTGTTGCCACAGCGTATGCTTGGCACCGGTCATGGCGATGTAGATCAGGCGATCCATGTATCTTTATCCGTAGTCGGCGATCGGTTTTCGGTTAGCGGATATTCATCAGGGTTTGCTGAATCGCATCCTGCGTCTTGATGGTCTGCGCGTTGGCTTGATAGGCGCGTTGCGCCACGATCATATTCACCAGTTCCGCCGTCAGGTCGGTGTTGGAATCCTCGGTCGAGGAAGCTTGCAGCACGCCCAGGGAAGCCGTGCCTGGCGCGCCCACCACGGCTGCGCCGGAGCTTGAACTTTCCGTCCACTGGTTATCGCCCATCTGCTGCAAACCCTGCGGATTGGCGAAATTTGCCAGCGCCACCTGCCCGAGGGTTCGGGTCTGCCCGTTGGTGTAGCGCCCCTGCACCGTGCCATCGGAACCGATACTGAAGCCGGCCATGCGTCCGGACGTGAAGCCATCCTGGCTCAGGGCATTGACGCCGAAAGCGCTGCCAAACTGGGTGGAGCCGGCAAAGTCATAATTCAAAAGCTGCGGCGTCGTCACACCCATGGCGGCAGGCCATGCGATGTCATTGGTCGCCGCACTAGGGACATAGCCGAGGGGCGGCCCGGCAGGTGCTGTCAGCTTGCCGGTGGCATCAAAAACCATACTGGTTACGGTCCTGATTTCACCGCCGTCATTTACCCCATTATCCACCGTCATCAGCACATTCCATGTGTTCGCCGCAGGCGCTGGGGCCTTGACGAAGTAGAAGGTCGCGATATGGGAATTTCCGAGGCTGTCATAAATGGAAAGGGAAGTCGAGCTGTTGTAACTTGCCGGATTCGGCGCATTAAAATCGGGAGCGACACCGGTCAGTGTGCCTGCGACCAACGGCGCAGTTGGCGCGATCATTCTGGAATCCAGGTTTGCGCCGATGGAAATCGTGCTGGTAATGCTCGGGTCGATATCCGCGGTATTGAGCTGGATATTCCCCAGCGCGCCGGTCACCGTTCCGGCCGAGTCGGCCTGGTATCCCGTCAGGTTCAGGCCGGAACTGGTGACGATGTAATTATCCTTATCCAGCTGGAACTGGCCGTTCCGGGTATAGCTGATGGCCCCGGCATCGCTCAGGCGAAAGAAACCCCGGCCATTGATCGCCATGTCCAGCGGATTGTTGGTAGCCGAGATATTGCCCTGGGTGAACTGCTGCGCCACACTCGCCAGCCGGGTGCCAATGCCGACCTGGGCGCCGCCGCCGCCCGCCAGGGAAGCGGCAAACACGTCGGCAAACTGCGCCTGTGAAGCCTTGAAACCGACGGTGGCCGAGTTGGCCACGTTATGCCCGATCACATCCAGGTTCTTGGAGGATGCATTGAGACCGCTTAATCCAGTTTGGAAACCCATGATATTTCTCCTTACAGAATCTGTTTGACTTGTGACAAGGCAACCGGGCCAAGCCCGACCACATTAAGCGTCGCACCCTGGAGCCCCAGCGACACGCTGGCGACCTGGCCCACCTCCAGAGCGGCAACAGCGATTTTTTTGCCGCCCTGCTCGGCGGACACCTCGAAGGTGTAGGAGCCGCTGGGCGCCGTGCCACCGCCATCCATCGCCCCGTCCCACTGGAACGGGATGGTGCCCGCCGCCTTCTGAGCGCCCAGATCAGTGGTGTAAACCACGGCGCCTGAAGCATCCTTGACCTTAAGCGTCAGCTTGTCCACCGCCTGAGGCAAATCCACGCCGCCGTAGGCAACGCCATCGGCAAGCTCCAATTTCTTACCCGGGATCATCACCCCATGGCCGATCAGGCTTGCCGCCTGAAGAGACTGCCCGGCAAGAAACGATTCCGAAATCGCCTTTACTGCATCATTCAGCTGATTGATGCCGGTCACGGTGGACAACTGCGCCATCTGGCTGGTCACTTCGGCGTTATCCAGCGGATTCAGCGGATCCTGATTTTGCATCTGCGTCACCAGCAGCTTGAGGAAACGGTCTTCCGACTCCTGCGCGGCCGTCCTGGCGGGGGTTGTTGTGGCCGTCGAGCCCGAAACCGTATTAACCGTAGACATGATTTCCTATCTCCTTATTGACCCATCTGCAGCGTTTTAAGCAACAGGGTTTTTGCCGTATTCATCACGTCCGCATTGCTCTGATAGGAGCGTGAAGCGGAAATCATGTTCACCATTTCCTCAACCGCATCGACGTTGGGCATGGTGACGTAGCCCTTGGCGTCGGCGAGAGGATGCTTGGGGTCATACATCAGCTTCATCGGCGCCGGGTCGTCAATCACCTTGCTCACCCGCACCCCGGCCGCCGCGCCGTTATTGCCCCCCAATGGCGTGGCGCTGAACACCACCTGCTTGGCGCGATAGGGCTGCCCGGTGGAACTTGTAGCGCTATCGGCATTGGCCAGGTTGCTGGCCACTACGTTCAAACGCTGCGACTGCGCCGTCATGGCCGAGCCGGATATGTCAAACAGGTTGAACAGGGACATGATTATTGACCTTTCAATGCGAGATCAAGGGTCTTGAATTTACTGCTCACACGATCAAGGGTGAACTGGTAGCGGATGGCGTTATCGATGAACTGGGTGCGCTCCACGTCCATATCCACGGTATTGCCATCGATACTGGGCTGCGCAGGTTGGCGGTAAAGGGTTTGCGCACCCAGGGGGTTGCCGCCTTTGGGTTGCAGATGGCCGGGCGCCGTCGCATTCAAGCCTACAGGACGGCTAGACCCGACTGCCAGCTTCAGTGCACGGGAAAAGTCGATATCCACCGCCTTGTAGCCCGGTGTATCGGCATTGGCTATATTGCCGGCCAGCAACTGCTGACGGTGAGCATGAAGATTGAGCGCCTTGCTCATGAATCCGATTTCGTCGTTTATCCTGCTGATCATCGCGGCCAATCCGAAAAATGATTGTATGCAGGATTGATGAGCACGAAACGTGCCAGGGATGGCGTGAAAAGTGAAAAGTGAAGCCGCTGCGCTGTGAAACGTAAAAACCCCCGCCTTTCACTCTTCACGCTTCACAACGATGGCGAAGCCAAGTGGCTTCACATTTCACACAAAGGGGGAAGCAGCGGCAAAAATTGCCGGGGCGGCAAGATAATCAGTCGGCCGGGACCACCCGGTTACGCCCCGCTTCCTTGGCCTGATAAAGCGCCTTGTCGGCACGGGAGATCATGGATTCCGGGTCTTCACCCGTGCCTCTCAGCGCTACGCCGGCGCTGAAGGTGATCAAGAGTCGCTGGTTGTCGTGCATAAAGAAATTCTTGGTGAGATGGCGCTGCACCCGGGTCATTACCTTTACCGCCTCATCCATGCCTGTATCCGGCAGAATGATCACGAACTCCTCGCCCCCGAAACGGGCGATGACATCCGTCGGCCGCAGCGCCTCCTTGGTCACGCGCACCAGATGCACCAGGGCATCATCGCCGGCATCGTGGCCGTAGGTATCATTCAGGCGCTTGAAATGGTCAATATCCAGCAGCGAAACGCACAGAGGCGCTTTCAGCCGATCGGCGCGCGACATCTCGCGCCCGAATGCCTCCTCCATGCCACGCCGGTTGAGCGTACCCGTGAGATGATCCTCGCGCACCAGTTCGCTGACCTGGTCCAGTTCCTTTTCCAGTTGGCGAATCTTTTCTTCGGCTTCCTTGACTTGCCTGTGCGCCAACTCCAGCTCGTCACGGGAGCGAATCATGTCGAGTTGCATTCCCCGGGTATCTTTCATCAGATCGCCCAGAATCAGGTTAAGCTGGTTGATGTCTTCGGTCTTGCTGATCGCCGCGGCATACGATTCAATCTTGTTGTGGTATTCACCGGTGCTGGTCGACATTTCGGACATGCGGTCGATAAACGTCGACATCATGTTCTTGATGGTGGTTCTGGCCTCCATCAGGCTATGCTTCAAATTACCCTGTTTGAAAATCACTTCCTTGAAACTGCGCTCCGCGTCATACAGCACACGACTGTCCAGAGGCTGGGAAATAATGTCCTGGATTACCGCCATTTGGCCCATAAGCCATTTATCATCCAGCAGCAATTCGCTGATATTGTCGACCAGGAGCCTGAGCAGCCGCACTAGCCCATCCTGCACCTGGGCATCGGAATCGTTGCGCAATTCCAGCTTGATCCAGAATTGCTTGAGTTTTTTCGCAACCCCCTGAATCGCCAGCGAGTCGCGCGCATCGCGCATCTGCTGGGCAAGCAGGATGGCCTCGTCACGCAACTCGGGGAACTGTGACAAACGCGGCGCCACGCCGGTCTGAATCGTTTGCGCCAGCATTTCCCGCAATGCGCCGGGAACATCAGCCAGCGAAATTTCCACGTTGGCCACCGTCTCCGCCGTCGCAGCAGCGGGACTAGCCTGCGCCCCCTCGTCAGGCTCGGCCCCGTCCACCGGCACGCCCGCCTGAGCAGCGGGTTTTTCCCCCCATGAATTAACCAGCGCCTGTAATTTGACATGCAGCAAAGCAGTATCTTTGGCAAAATTGCTCAGCACCCGTCCCAACCCCTCTCTCTTGCGCGACGCAGTCACCCCGCTCTGCTTGAGATCCCACTGCCGGATCAGTTCGCGGATCAAGTCGGCCCAGTTCGCATCACCCCTATCTCCGGGTTTCAGCGGCAATACTTGCTCGCCTTTGGGCTGGCGCGCGGGAGGCGGCGCACCGGCGATTTCGTGATAAATGGCTTGGTAATTTTCCGGATTTGGGGCAATCCGCCGCGCCGCCAGAGTTTTCAGGGTTTCACGGGCGATATCGGTAGGATTTGTAAAGGCAGGCATGTTCAGTTTGGGCCGTAGGGGTAATTGCCAGATCAGTATAGCACCCACACTTTTTCGGTTACAATCAAACCATGCCGACGCGTTTCTCACCTTTATTTTTGTTTCTCCTTATCCCCTTTCCTGCGCTCGCCGCAACTCAATGGCAAAATCTCGAAGCAGTGCGAAATGGCGCCATCCGCTTTGCCCAACAGCAAACTGCAGCCCAGCCCGGCACCGTAGCCATCAGTGCCGTACCGCTCGATCCGCGCCTACGCCTGCCGGCCTGCCAAACCCTGGATTATTTCATTCCCACCGGCAACCGCCTGTGGGGCAACAGCAACATCGGCGCCCGCTGCGGCGCGCCTTCTTCCTGGACCGTGTACATTCCGCTCACCGTCAGCATCACCAGTGAAGTCGTATTCTCCGCCCGCCCCCTTGGCTCCGGCCAAAAAATCACCGAAGCGGATATTTTGCTGAAAAGCGAAGACATCACCCAGTATGCATCAGGCGTCATCACCGACCCCAAACAGGCTCTGGGAAGAATCGCCACCATCAGCGTGGCGGCCGGATATCCGCTACGGCTTGACATGCTGCGCGCACCCTACGTAATTCAGCAGGGACAGAGCGTAAAGATCCTCGCTCAAGGCCAAGGCTTCCAGGTCAACGCTGAAGGCAAGGCTCTGACCAACGCAGCGGCCGGACAAATCGTTTCTGTACGCAGCGGGTCGGGGCAGATCATCAAGGGCACAGCACGCGAGGGCGGCATTGTGGAAGTTCCGTTCTGAATTCCAGAGCGATGCGCCTTAGCTATTACAGTGGCGTGATATTTTTATTGGATACGACTAAAGTTTATTCTACGCATGCCGCTACAACCAATGACAGGATTGCCCTGAACAATCAGGATCAGCGCAAAGGAAATATCGTGAAAATAGAAAGCTCAATCAGTAAAACCGTTGCCACTCCGAGCGGAGAGAGCAAGCTTGTGCGCAACAAGGATACAAATGCGCCGGAAAGCACAAAAGCAGGCAGCGCAGCCGAGGTAAAACTGACCTCCTCCATTCAACTCCAGGCTCTGATCGGGGGCGCGGGCGAAGGCCAGCCTGTGGACAGCGCCAAAGTGGAAGCCATCAAGCAGGCGATCTCCGACGGGCTGTTCAAAATAAACCCGGAAAAAATCGCTGACGGCCTGCTGAATTCGGTCAAAGAACTGCTGGCGAATAACAAGGCCTAATTTGAACCAGACCGCAGATGCCGTTTTCGCCGCGCTGCTCCAAGCTGAGTTTGGCGGATTTCAGGAATTCCACCAGCTACTGCAGGAGGAACAGGGTGCACTGATCAAAGGTGACGTGGATCAGCTGTTGCAGCTTGCCGACCACAAAGCCGAACTGATCGAAAGACTGTCAGGGCTCAGCGCCCAGCGTAGTCATCACATGAATGCAGCAGGCTGCAAGAATAGCGCCCCTGGCATCGCGGCCTACCTTGACGCCATCAACGCGCGAAGCGAAACACGCGAACGGTGGAGCAAGCTGCTGGACCTGGTCCGCGAAGTCGACCAGATCAACCGTAGCAACGGCATCCTGATTAATACCCGCCTGAGCCACAATCAGCAAGCCCTTTCCGTACTCAAGAACGCAGCCAATCCGGGCGCCAACCTATATGGCCCTGATGGCCAGATCAGCAGCGCCGCGAGCGGACGGCGCCTCGACAAAGCCTGAGGAGCGGCCGGCCAAGGAAACACTGATTTAACCGTCATTGCGAGAAGCGAAGCGACGAAGCAATCTGTAACCTGCTGATTTACAAAGATCGAGATTGCTTCGCTGCGCTCGCAATGACTGACTGCCATAGTGATAGTTGCGGAACCGCACCCTACTGCAACACCGTCGTTGGCACTTTGACGTCCGGCTCTATCATGACGGTCACGCGCCGGTTGCGCGTCCTGCTTACATTCGTGTCATTGGGCTCCACCGGACGCTGGTCAGCATAGCCAAGCGCGGTCAGGCGCGCCGCATCGACTCCATTCTCGATAAATAAGCGCACCACGCTGCTGGCACGTGCGGTAGATAGTTCCCAGTTGGAAGGATACGCCTGCGTGGCAATTGGGATGTTATCCGTATGCCCCTCGATCTGCACTGCATTGGGCACCATGGCCACTACCTGCGCCACCGCGCTCAAAACCTGTATGGATTGCTTTTCCAGCGTTGCCTGGCCTGGGGCAAAAAGCACGCTGGCATTGATTTCAATCGACACGCCGAGGGGGCTCTGGGTGACGCGTACCTGGCCCTCCTTCACCAGCGGCTCCATCACCTTGAGAATATCGCCGGCAATCCCCTTCATCTTTTCTTCCTGCTTCTTGCGCCGGGCTTCCTGTGCCGGGTCGCTTCTGACCGGAATGCGCTGAATGATCACATTGGGTTTTCCGCTCGGGGACAGCGCGGGAGATTCGGTTTTCAGACGTATCGCATCATGACTGGTTGGCGCACGCTTGAAGGCATCAACGAGCGAATCGCTGAGAACACGATACTTCCCCTCGTTGAGAGAGGAAATGGCGTACATCACGACAAAAAAAGCAAACAGCAGCGTAATGAAGTCGGCATATGAAACCAGCCAGCGCTCATGATTTTCGTGCTCTTCGGGTTTCTTTTTGCGGGCCATGTCATCAGCTTTCAGCCATCAGCTTTCAGCTTTCAGCTTGCCGCTGACCGCTGACCGCTGACCGCTACACAATATAACCTTGCAGCTTGGTCTCGATAATGCGCGGATTCTCACCGTTGGCGATCGAGCCCAGACCCTCGATCAACATTTCACGCATCGTAACCTGGTGGCCGATCAGCGCCTTGAGTTTGTTGGCGATGGGCAGGAACAACAAATTCGCCGAACCCACACCGTAGATGGTGGCGACAAACGCCACAGCGATCCCGCTGCCCAATTTGGAGGGGTCGGACAGGTTTTCCATCACATGAATCAGTCCCATCACTGCACCCAGAATGCCGATGGTGGGCGCATAGCCGCCGGCCGACTCCCATACCTTGGCGGCTTGGCGCTGGTGCTCCTCGTAGGTATTGATTTCCACTTCCAGGGCCTCGCGGATTTTATCCGGCTCCGCGCCGTCCACCAGCATCTGCAGGCCCTTGCGCTTGAAAGGGTCGGATATGCGGTCGATCATCGGCTCAAGCGCCAGCAGGCCGCCTTTACGGGCAATCTGGCTCCAGCCGAGGATTTCCTCGATCAACTGCGCGGGATGCGCCTGAGGCGGCACAAACACCCACTTTAGCAACCTCATTCCGTTCAGGAAAGCAGGCAACGAGCTTTGCAACATGACCGCGCCCATGGTGCCGCCAATCACGATAAAAAATGCCGTGACCTGGACCAGGGAGCCGATATGCCCCCCTTCCAGAATCTGACCACCGACAATGGCAGCCACCGCCAACAACAGGCCGGCAATACTGATCAGATCCACGCCGCCTCGCATCAGCGGTTCAACCAATCCCTGAGCCGGCTGCGCAGACGCGCCACTGCCTGGCTATGGAGCTGACTGACGCGGGATTCGGTCACACCGAGCACTGCCCCGATTTCCTTCAAATTCAACTCCTCTTCGTAATACAGGCTCATCATCAATTTTTCCCGCTCCGGCAGAACCTTGATTGCCTCGACCAGCGCGGCACGGAACCCTCCCGCCTCGATTTGCCCCAGAGGGTCAGGCCGTTCATCAGCCGCATGACGCTCGAAGAAATCGTTCTCGCCCTCGGCCTGAAAGTCCTCGTAGTGCACCAGTTGGTGACCACGTGCATCCAGCAACATCTGCTGGTATTCCTCCAGCGACACATGCAGCTCCCTGGCCAATTCCTGTTCACCCGGAGCTCGTCCCAGCTGTTGCTCAAGTTTGCTGACTGCGGCTTCGATCGTGCGCATATTCTTGCGTGCTGAACGTGGCGCCCAGTCAGCCTCGCGCAATTCGTCCAGCATGGACCCACGAATACGCTGGCTTGCATAAGTTTCAAACTGCGCGCCCTGAGTTGGATCGTAGTGGCTAATCGCATCCAGCAGGCCAATCAGTCCGGCCTGGATCAGGTCGTCCACCTGCACGCTGGGCGGAAGTTTTGCCGCCAGATGGTGCGCGATGCGCTTGACCAGCGGCGCATACTGCACCACATACTGTTCGTTGCTCTGCAGCTTGCCGTCCGCCTGATACATATTGCCGCTCAAAGCCGTCCCGGCAGGCTGGATTCGCCTGCGGCGGCGCGGCTGGTCTGAATCAGGCGCTGCATGAAAGCACCCAACCGCCCTTCTTCTCCACCTGGGGGCGGCCACTGATCCACTTCTTCCGCCAGATCGCGAAACGTCTGGGCCGCCTCGGTAGCCGGGAAAGCATCCACGACAGAACGCCCCAGCTGAGTGGCGCGGCGCAATTTCTCGTCGCGCGGCACGCATCCCATGTAATCCAGCGTCACCTTGAGGAAACGGCTCGCCACGGAAGCCACATTCCTGAACACCGCCTCACCCTCTTCGGAACTGGCCACCCGGTTCACGATAATATGAAAACTTCGCCTTGCGAAACCCTGGTTGAGCACCTTGATCAGGGCATAGGCATCGGTCATCGAAGCCGGCTGCGGATCCACTACCAACACCAGTTCCTGCGCCGCCAGGCTGAGCGGCAGAACATGGCTTGCCACGCCCGCCACGGCGTCGACCAGTACCACATCGACAGGTTGAGGAAGCTGAGAAAAAGCGCGCACCAGCGACGCCTGCTCCTCCGCTCCCAGCCCGATCAGGGACTGCACGCCCTTGCCTGCCGGAACCACCATGATGCCTTCCGGCCCGGCCAGCATGACCTGTTCCAGGCTGCGTTCGCGCCTCACGACATGGCTCAGGTCGTAATAAGGGGTGAGACCCAGCATGCCAACCACGCTATGTGCACCCTGATGCTCATCCAGCACCATCACCTGCTTGCCGCGCTTGGCCAGTGCAGCCGCCAGATTGATCAAGGCAGTGGTCTTGCCCACGCCGCGCCTGCCGCTGGTGAGCGTCACAATGCGCACAAAATCACCGGACAGTAGCCGGCGCAAGCCCTCGGCCTGATCTTGCATCACTTCAGCCACGCAAGGTCCCCGCACTGGATGTACTTTCATCACTGGCTCCGGCCATCACCAGGGGGAACTCCCCCTCTTCCAGGCTGAACGAGGCATGCGTTTCAGGCGGCCGAAATGCCCGGTCCACCAGATAGGAGGCATTCGCCAGATGAAGGTCTTCCGGCACGCGCTGCCCATTGGTGATGTAATGCAGCGGCAACTGATGACGGATAATGACATCGAGCGCGCCGCCAAAGCTGATGGCCTCATCCACCTTGGTCAGGATGCAGCCATCCATTCCAGAGCCCCGGTAGGCGCGCACTACGTCTTCCAGCGTGCTGCCCTGTGCGTTGGCGCCGATCAGGAGCAAGCGTTTGACACTGCGGCCGCCACTGCCCAGCAGGGCCACCTGCTCTTCCAGCCGGCGGTCGCGCTGGCTCATGCCAACGGTATCGACCAGCACCAGATGCTTGCTCTGCAGGTCGGCCAGGGTAAATTGCAAATCGGCTTCATCCTTGACCGCATACACCGGCACGCCAAGAATCTTTCCATAAATCCGCAACTGCTCGTGAGCGCCGATCCGGTAGCTGTCGGTCGTCAGCAGCGCCAGTTTATTGGCGCCATGCTTGAGCCGGCAACGCGCCGCGAGTTTGGCCACGGTAGTGGTCTTGCCGACCCCGGTCGGGCCAACCAGGGCATAGACGCCACCACGGTCAATGATGTCATCGCCCTCCTTGACCACGCGCAAATTATGGACCAGTGCGGCCTTGGCCCATTTCATGCCACGGGCAAAATCACCGCCGGGCGGCAGCTTTCCCAGCAGCTGGCGCGAAAGCGCCGGGCTGAATCCGACTGCCAGCATGTGACGCAGCACTTCCACCTTGACCGGATCGTTGCGCTGCAGCTCACCCCACGCCAGCCCCGCCAACTGCCCCTCCAGCATGCCGCGCAAGGAGCGAATTTCATGCATCATTTCCTGCACCACGCCATCCATGGCGCCAGGTGCTGCAGGCGGCGCTGCTTGGGGCTTGGCGGGGGCAACCGCGTCCAGCATGGCTTCCTGGCGGATGCGCTGCAGCACGCTGATTTCCTCCCTTTTGACTGGACGCGGTTCCTGGCCGGCCGGGCTCAAACGCGGCTCCTGGACACGTTCTTGGGCTTTCGGCTTGCGCGGCTGGCTGATCATGGGCGCCGAAGCCAGCGCAGGCGTGGCGAGTGAAGCCACATCCATATTGGCCACGGCCATGATCTCGATCATGCCGTCCACGGAACGGTTGGAAAGAATGATGGCATCCGCGCCGAGGGCATCCCTGACCTGGCGCAAGGCCTCCCGGGTATTGGCAGCGCGGAATTTTTTTACATTCATGCTCTGGCACCCAGCACGGCAGTCACGCGAATATTTTTGGAGTCCGGAATTTCAGCGTGGGAAACCACTTTGAGCTGAGGCGCCACGCGACGCAGGAAACGGGAGAGTAGCGGTCGCAATGCGGCGGGCACCAGCAACACCGCAGGCAGGCCCATCTGTTCCTGCTGCTGCACCGCCAAGGCCGTTTGCTGCACCAAATTTTCCGCCAGTCCGGGTTCCAGCCCCAAACCTTCTCCCATGCCTTGGGCGGCATGCATCATGATCTGTTCGAGCTCGGGTTCGAGTGTCATCACCTGCAACTCTGCGGCTCCCGGGTAAATTTGCTGCATGATAGCACGGCCCAGCGCAACGCGAACCGCAGCTGTCAGGCTGGCGACATCCTGGGTGCGTACGGCATGATCGGCCAGGGTGTCCACAATCGTGCGCATATCGCGGATGTGCACGCCTTCATCGAGCAGGTTCTGCAAAACTTTCTGCACCACCCCCAGAGGAAGCAGCTTGGGCACCAGGTCCTCCACCAGTTTTGGCGACTCCTTGGCGAGGTGGTCCAGCAACTGCTGCATCTCTTCGCGCCCCAACAGTTCGGCTGCGTGAGTCTGGATGATATTGGAGAGGTGGGTCGCCGCCACGGTGCTGGAATCCACCACCGTATAACCGAAGGTCTGGGCCTGATCGCGCAGGTTGGCCTCGATCCACACCGCGGGCAGGCCAAAAGCCGGATCGGTAGTTTGCGTTCCAGGCAATGTGCCGAGCACGCGACCGGGGTTGATCGCCAGGTACATGCCGACATAGACCTCGCCCTGCCCGATTTCGACGCCCTTCAGGCTGATGCGATAGGCATTGGGGCGCAATTCAAGGTTGTCGCGGATATGCACCGGCGGCACCAGAAAGCCCATATCCTGGGCGAATTTCTTGCGGATGCCGCGAATCCGGCGCAACAATTCCCCATCCTGAGCGCGATCCACCAGGGGAATCAAGCGATAGCCGACTTCCAGGCCGAGTGCGTCCACCGGCAACACGTCGTTCCAGCTCACCTCCTGCATATCCTGCTGCGGCACGACTTCCGGCTGCGGCGGCAAAAGCCGTTCCGGCGCATTGGCTTTTTGTTCCAGATAGTAGGCGGCGCCCGCCAGAATGCCGGCCAAGGTAAAAAATGCGATATGGGGCATGCCTGGAATCACCCCCATCAAACCTAGAATGGCGGCAGTAACGTACAGCACCGAAGGCCGGTTGAAAAGTTGGCCGACCAACTGTTGACCCACATCCTCGTCCGTCGCCACACGGCTTACCACCATGCCGGCGGCGGTGGAAATGATCAGGGCCGGAATCTGCGCCACCAGACCGTCGCCAATGGCGAGCAGGGTGTAGTTATTGGCAGCGGTGGCGAAATCGAGGTCGTGCTGGAAAATGCCGACCAGAAAACCGCCGATGATGTTGACGAACAGGATCAGGATGCCGGCTATGGCATCGCCGCGCACGAACTTGCTGGCACCATCCATGGAACCGAAAAAATCCGCTTCCTGTGAAATCTCGGTGCGCCGCTTGCGGGCTTCTTCTTCGCCAATCAAGCCGGCATTGAGGTCGGCATCAATGGCCATCTGCTTGCCTGGCATCGCGTCCAGGGTGAAGCGCGCACTGACCTCTGCAATCCTTCCCGCGCCCTTGGTAATCACTACGAAATTGATGATCACCAGAATAATGAACACGATGATGCCGACTGTGTAATTGCCGCCCACCAGGAAGTGCCCGAAAGCCTCGATCACCTTGCCTGCGGCATCCGGTCCGGTATGCCCTTCCATCAGCACGACCCGGGTAGAGGCTACGTTGAGCGAAAGACGCAGCAGGGTAGTCACCAGCAGCACGGTAGGAAACACCGCGAACTCCAGCGGTTTCTGGGTATACAGGCTGACCAGCATCACGATCATCGCGATGGCGATATTGAAAGTAAACAGCAGATCGAGCAGGAACGGGGGAAGCGGCAGGACCATCATCGCCAGAATCAGGATGATAAGAATCGGCCCCACCAGGCCTTTCAGGCCACGGCGGCTGAGCAGGGGCGACGCATCCACCCTGGCATTCATTTAGGCACCTCTGATTGAATCAAACTTCTTCCCTTACAGAATCCAGTTCCGGCGGCACCGGCAGCTCGCTCGGCGCTTCGGGTTGCGTGCCGCCATAAGTTCGATAGCGGCGCAGCTGGTACACATAAGCCAGCACTTCCGCCACCGCAGTATACAGCTTGGCGGGGATTTCCTGCCCCAGTTCTGCATGCCGGTAGAGGGCGCGTGCCAGTGGCGGCGACTCCAGTATCGGCACTCTGTTTTCCTCCCCCAGCTCGCGGATGCGCTGCGCCAGCAGAGCTGCGCCCTTGGCCACAACTTGCGGCGCGCCCATTTTGCCTTCCTGGTAGCGCAAAGCCACTGCGTAGTGGGTCGGGTTGGTGATGATCACGTCCGCCTTGGGCACCTCCGTCATCATGCGGCGCCGTGCCGATTCACGCTGAAGCTGACGGATACGCGCCTTGACCTGTGGGTCGCCCTCGGTCTCCTTGTTTTCCTGCAGCACCTCCTCCTTGCTCATCTTGAGTTGGCGGCTGTGATTCCATAGCTGGAAAGGAATATCGATCGCAACAATCAACAGCATGGATCCCGATACTGCCATAAAAGTAAAACCCACCATGCGGGCCAGATGGGGAAGGCCAACTTCAAGCGGCTCGGCCACCAGCGATATCACTCCGTCCACATCCTCCCATACCACCCACAAAGCAACGCCCCCAATCAGCGCAGACTTTGCCACCGCCTTGAGCATTTCCACCATGCCAGACCATGAAATGATGCGGGTAACCCCTTTCAGGGGATTGAGGCGGGAAAAATCCGGCGCCAAGGCTTGCACCGAAAGCAGCCAGCCGGAAATCACCACGGAAGAGGCCACCGTGACAACCAGCATTAATCCCAGAAAAGGCAAT
The DNA here is from genome assembly GCA_964384915.1 of uncultured Sulfuricella sp. Taxonomy (GTDB): domain Bacteria; phylum Pseudomonadota; class Gammaproteobacteria; order Burkholderiales; family Sulfuricellaceae; genus Sulfurimicrobium. The sequence continues at coordinate 44,438 of CAYLMA010000011.1, forward strand.
ATTGCCAGCAGGATATCCAGCGAATGCAGATGCAGTTGCAGAAGCATCTGATCGGGATTGAAGATCACATTCCGATCCAGCGTCAAACTGTTTCGCATCAGGGCACGCAGATGCTCCATCAGACCGTCGCCCATGGCAATCAAGCTGCCACCCGCAGCGAGCAGAATGGCAACCGTGGTCAATTCGCGCGATTGCGCAACCTGCCCCTTCTCCCGTGCCTGCTCTATTCGCCGTGGCGACGCAGGTTCCGTACGTTCCAGATCGCTGTCTTCAGCCATTTCAACCCTCTTCGAGAAGGCATTTTAACATGGCGCGAAGCCTGCAAATAGCCGTGCCGGCACCGGGCCTTACGTGTTGAAATTTGCCGCCCAGCGTCCCCGGCATTTGCCGGCGCTCTTCAGGGCGGCATGTCCGGCCAGGCCATATTTACTTCCGCGCCGCCCATAGCAGGATTGCCCCCCCGTGCCAACCCGGGCACAGGCGATTCCTGCGGCATAAACAGGGAAAAAAAGGAGGGATTGCTGCAGAAATGGCCATCCAAGATGGCAGCAGGGCTTATTAAAAAGTATCTGGCAATTCCGGCGCCCAGCATTGCCTTGCATATTCAGGCGAGGGGGGTTTCCCTGAAGTCTTCCTGAATGCGGCCAATTTCTTCGGGCTGCTCAATCAGGGCGTTGACGCAATCCCGATCGAAGGTCGTTCCCGCCATTTTCAGCAGATAATCAAACGCATCCTGATTGCTCCAGGCCTCCTTGTAGGGGCGGCGGCTGGTGAGGGCGTCAAACACGTCAGCCACCGCGACAATGCGGGCTTCAATCGGGATTTCATGCTCTTTCAGCCCATCGGGGTAACCACTGCCATTGACAGCCTCGTGGTGAGATTGCGCGATATTGCGCAGGATATCCACATGCGCCATATTCACCAGGCCGAAGTTGCTCAGGATTTCGTCGATAATTTCGCGCCCCTTGGTGGTGTGCTTCTTCATCGCCTCGTACTGTTCCGGGTCCAGCTTTCCAGGCTTGAGCAGAATACTGTCAGCCACGCTGATCTTGCCGATATCGTGCAGCGGAGAAAACAGGAAAATATGCTCGATCAACTCGTCGTCGAGCTGATATTTATCCGCCACATGGTTCGCGATCAGGCGCGAATAATTGGCCATCCGGTCAAGGTGGGCCCCCGTCTCGAAATCCCGGTGATGTACGATATCGTTTGCCGTTTTGACCGAGGCCAGCAGGGTTTGAATGTTGGCGATTTCGCTGACCACGGTAAGCGACAGCAAGTGGCCTAAGAGGTCCAGATAGTGGAGCGCCGGTTCGGTAAAAACGTCCTTGCGGTAGGAGTTGAAGAACAGGAAGCCGAAGAAATTGCCGTTCGAGTACATCGGCATGGTGTAGCTGGAGCCGAAGCCGCTGGCCTGGATACGCCGGGTATGGAGGTTTGATCCGGCATTGAAAATATCCAGGTCATTGACCACCCTGGGCCGCCCTTTTTTGAGAATTTCAAGCAGGGACGGAGCATCGCTGAGACTGCTTTCATAGCGCACCAGCGTCGGCTCGTTGTTGGTGTTGCTGAAAATGAAGGTTTTCAGCGTATCCGACTTCTCCTCATGCAAGGCGACTGCGATCCGGTCGATGAAGTCGAATTTATTGCGCAGGAAAGCGTGCAGAAAGCTCAATTTTTCGGAAATGGGAATATTCCGGTTGAGCGCATCGAGAGCATCTTGGTGATCGAACATGGTGCCTCAGCGATTTGGCCTTGATGCGCGCAATCATAGTTACTTCAACTGGCTTCGTCCATCCATGCCATCTGAATGGCTTCGAGAATTTTCTCGTTGGAGCGGTTTGGATCGTCGCTGAAGCCATCGAGTTGCGTCACCCACTGGTGCAGGTCGGTAAAGCGCACGTACTGGGGGTCTGTGTCGGGCCGGCTGTCGTACAGTGCCTCGGCAATCTGGTGCACGTCGGTCCATTTCATTTTAATGGTGCCCTTCCTTGACCATGTTGATGGTGTACTTGGGTATCTCGATCACCAGGTCCTGGGCATCCACGATGGCCTGGCAGGAGAGGCGTGAATTGGGCTCCAGGCCCCAGGCCTTGTCGAGCATATCCTCTTCCAGTTCCTCGGCTTCGTTGAGGGATTCCAGCCCCTCGCGCACGATCACGTGGCAGGTGGTGCAGGCGCAGGATTTCTCGCAGGCGTGCTCGATTTCGATGCCGTTTTCGAGCAGCGTGTCGCAGATGGACACGCCAGGTTTGGCTTCGAGCACCGCGCCCTCGGGGCACAATTCGACGTGGGGCAATACGATCAGTTGGGGCATTTTAGGTCTCAGTTGGTAGCTGTCAGCACTCAGCTTTCAGCACAAAAAGCTGACCGCTGAGCGCTGAAAGCTGAAAGCTATATATCAGTTTTCCAGTTCTTCCAGTTTGTGACCCGTCAGGGCCTTGTTGACGCTGGCGTCCATGCGCCGCGCGGCAAAGGATTCGGTGGCGTGGTTAAGCTTTTCCTGGGCCTGGGTCACCAAACGGTGGTCCTCACCGGCAATGGCCACGCGCAATTGCGCCACCATGGCAGAAATCCTGTCGCCCTCGCCTTCCTTGAGCAAATGCCCATCTTCATGCAACGCGGCCTCCACCGCCTCGATCAGACGGCCGCCTTCCACCCGCGCTTCCTGCAGTGCGCGCGCCAGCATGTCGTCCTTCGCATGTTCATGCGAGGCTTGCAGCATCTGGGTGATCTGTTCGTCGCTCAAGCCATAGGAAGGCTTGACCGTCACCGAAGACTCCACCCCGGTGCTCTGCTCGCGCGCCGTGACCGAGAGCAGGCCATCGGCATCGACCTGGTAGGTCACACGGATGCGCGCAGCGCCGGCCACCATGGGCGGAATGCCGCGCAGTTCGAATTTCGCCAGGGAACGGCAATCGCTGACCATTTCGCGCTCGCCCTGCACCACGTGGATGCTCATGGCGGTCTGGCCGTCCTTGTAGGTGGTGAATTCCTGCGCGCGCGCCACGGGGATGGTGGAATTGCGCGGAATGACCTTCTCCACCAGGCCGCCCATGGTTTCCAGCCCGAGCGAGAGCGGGATCACGTCAAGCAGCAGCCAGTCGTCCTCGCTGCGGTTGCCGGCCAGCACGTTGGCCTGGATCGCGGCGCCCAGCGCCACCACCTTGTCGGGGTCGAGGTTGTTGAGCGGCTCCTGGCCGAAAAACTCGCCCACCGCGCGCTGGATGATGGGCATGCGGGTGGAGCCGCCGACCATGACCACGCCCTTGACCTCCTCGACCGAAAGCCCTGCATCGCGCAGAGCCTTGCGGGTTGGCGCCAGGGTCTTGCTGACCAGGCTTTTGGTAATATTGGCGAACACCTCCGTGCTCAAGGTCAGGTTCACCATTTCACCGCCGGAAAGCACGGCGGTGATCGGCGCTTCTTCATGCTCGGTCAGGGTTTCCTTGGCGGCTCGGGCGTGGGACTGCAGCAGGCGGGCATCCTGATGGCTCAAGCCGGACAGGCCGGCCTGTTCGAGGATCCAGCAGTAGATGCGGTGATCGAAATCATCCCCCCCCAGAGCGGAATCGCCGTTGGTGGAGAGCACCTCGAACACTCCGCGCGACAGCTTGAGGATGGAAATATCGAAGGTACCGCCGCCCAGGTCGAACACCGCGTACACCCCCTCCGCGCCGTTGTCGAGGCCATAGGCCACGGCGGCGGCGGTGGGCTCATTGAGCAGGCGCAGCACGTTGATGCCCGCCAGACGCGCCGCGTCCTTGGTGGCCTGGCGCTGGGCGTCGTCGAAATAGGCCGGCACGGTGATCACCGCGCCCACCAGCTCGCCGCCCAGGGATTTTTCTGCGCGCTGGCGCAGCACCTTGAGGATTTCCGCCGATACTTCCACCGGGCTTTTCACTCCGGCGACCGTGCTGATCTGCACCATCCCGGGTTGATCCACGAAGCGGTAGGGCAGATGGGCCGCATCGGCGATGTCGGACAGGCCGCGCCCCATGAAGCGCTTCACCGAAGCAATGGTGTTCTGCGGGTCGGCCGCCTGCGCCAGCATGGCGTGACAGCCGACCTCGATGCAATCGGCACGATAACGCACCACTGAAGGCAAGAGGGAGCGGCCGTTTTCGTCGTTCAGCACCACGGCCAGAGCGCTGCGCACCGTGGCCACCAGTGAATTGGTGGTGCCCAGGTCGATCCCCACCGCCAGCCGGTGCTGGTGGGGGGCGGCGCTCATGCCGGGTTCGGCGATTTGCAGTAATGCCATGAAAATCCTTTATAAACCACGGAGGGCACGGGGACCACGGAGAAACTGTAGGTCGGGCTTTAGCCCGACTATCGGCCTGAAGGCCGACCTACAAAGCCGTGATCTCCGTGGTTAATTTTAAGCTTCCATCAACTCCAGGGCGGCATCGATTTCCTCGCCCAGCTTTTCCATGAATTTCAGCTTGCGCACCAGGCCGGATGCGCCCTGGTAGTCGGCCTGCTCGTCCAGCAGGCGCCCCAGTTCCTGGTGCTGCCCGCGCATCTCTGCGCGCAAGCGGTTGTGCAAATTTTCCATATCGGCGACATCCTGCGCCTCTTTCGCTTCCATGATGGCCTCGCGCCACTCCATCTGCGCCATGAGGAATTCCGCCGGCATGGCGGTGTTGCTTTCCTCCTGCGTATCCACGCCCTGCAGGTGCAGCAGGTAGCGGGCGCGGGAGAGCGGTTTTTTCAGGGTCTGGTAGGCTTCGTTGGCGTGTGTCGCCCATTGCATCGACAGGCGCTTTTCCTGATTGCCCTGGTCGGCGAATTTATCAGGATGCACCAGCGTCTGGATTTCACGGTAAGCCTGGTCGAGGCGCTCCATGTCAATGCGGAAAGCCGGCGCCAGGCCGAACAGCTCGAAATGGTTTTTGCTGAAATCGAAGTGCATGGTAATTAGCTATCGGCTTTCAGCGATCAGCTTGAACCAGCCGATCTGCCATTGCTGATAGCTGATAGCTGATAGCTATACATTAAAGCTCTCGCCGCAACCACAAGCGTTCTTGACGTTGGGGTTGTTGAACTTGAAGCCCTCGTTCAGCCCTTCGCGGGTGTAGTCCAGCTCGGTGCCATCAAGATAGGGCAGGCTCTTGGCGTCGATCAGTACTTTCACGCCGTGGCTTTCGAACTGCAGGTCATCCGCGCCGATTTCGTCGGCAAATTCAATCGTATAGGCCATGCCGGAGCAGCCAGAAGTACGGACGCCCAAGCGCAGGCCCAGACCCTTGCCGCGTTTGGTGATGAAGTTGCTGACGTGCTTGGCCGCCTGTTCGGTCATCGTAATCGCCATGATCAGCACGCTCCCTTGCAGGCATCGGCCACCACGTTCGCGCCATGCTTGGCCTTGTAGTCGGCCACGGCGGCCTTGATCGCGTCTTCCGCCAGGATCGAACAGTGAATCTTCACCGGCGGCAAGGCCAGCTCCTCTGCGATCTGGGTGTTCTTGATATCCAGCGCCTGATCCAGCGTCTTGCCCTTGACCCATTCGGTCACCAGGGAGCTCGAAGCGATGGCCGATCCACAACCGTAGGTCTTGAACTTGGCATCCTCGATCACGCCGTCCTTGTTGACCCGGATCTGCAGCTTCATCACGTCGCCGCACGCCGGCGCACCCACCATGCCGGTCGCCACGCCATCTTCATCCTTGCCGAAGGAACCGACGTTGCGCGGATTTTCGTAGTGATCCAGAACTTTTTCGCTGTATGCCATGATAAATCTCCGATTAAAGATGAGAGGGTAGCAAAATAGCTTGACCCCCTCACGACCTACTAGTTAATCAATGTGCCGCCCACTGCACGGTATTCAAGTCAATGCCGTCCTTGAACATTTCCCACAGCGGCGACAACTCGCGCAGCTTGCCGATCTTGTTCTTGAGCAGTTGGATCGCGTAGTCGATTTCTTCCTCGGTGGTGAAACGGCCGATGGAGAAGCGGATCGAGCTGTGCGCCAGTTCGTCGCTGTGCCCCAGGGACTTCAGCACGTAGGAAGGCTCCAGGCTGGCGGAAGTGCAGGCGGAACCGCTAGACACCGCGAGATCCTTGATCGCCATGATGAGCGATTCGCCCTCGACGAAGCTGAAGCTGATGTTGAGATTGTGCGGCACGCGGCTGTCCATGTCACCGTTGATGTACACTTCCTCGATTTCCCTGAGGCCGTTGTAGAGGCGGTCACGCAGCATGCGGGCACGCTCGTTTTCCGCCGCCATTTCTTCCTTGGCGATGCGGAAGGCTTCGCCCATGCCGACAATCTGGTGCGTCGCCAGCGTGCCGGAGCGCATGCCGCGCTCGTGGCCGCCGCCGTGCATCTGGGCTTCGAGGCGGATGCGCGGCTTGCGGCGCACGAACAGGGCGCCGACGCCTTTCGGGCCATAGGTCTTGTGCGCGGAAAAGGACATCAGGTCCACTTTGAGTTTTTGCAGGTCGACCACCACCTTGCCGGTGGCCTGGGCCGCATCGACGTGGAAGATCACGCCCTTGCTGCGGCAGATTTCACCTAATGCCGGAATGTCCTGGATCACGCCGATTTCGTTGTTGACGTACATCACCGAGGCCAGAATGGTATCAGGGCGGATCGCCGCCGTGAATTTGTCCAGATTCACCAGGCCATTAGACTCAGGAATGAGGTAAGTCACCTCGAAACCCTGGCGCTCCAGCTCGCGGCAGGTGTCCAGCACCGCCTTGTGCTCGGTGGCCACGGTAATCAGATGCTTACCCTTGCCGGAATAGAAGTGCGCCGCGCCCTTGATGGCGAGGTTGTTGGATTCTGTCGCGCCGGAGGTCCAGACGATTTCCTTGGGGTCGGCGTTGACCAGCTCGGCCACCTGCTTGCGTGCATTTTCCACCGCTTCGTCGGCTTCCCAGCCGAAGGCATGGGAACGGCTCGCCGGATTGCCGAATTTCTCGGTCAGGTAAGGGATCATTTTTTCCGCCACGCGGGGATCCACCGGGGTCGTGGCGGAATAATCCAGATAAATCGGCAACTTCATTACATTCTCCAAAAAATCACATGACTGATACGGCTGACAAGGCCCGCAGACGTTCCAGTTCAATCCGCAAGGCCCTCACAAATCCCTCTATCTGCTGCATGCTGTTGCTGCGGCCCAGGCTCACCCGGATCGCACCTCTGGCAAGTTCCGGCTCAATACCCATGGCCAGCAACACCGCGCTCGGTTCCGTGCTGCCGCTGGCGCAGGCTGAGCCGCTGGCCACCGCGAATCCCGCGCGATCCAGCGCCATCAGCAAGGTTTCCCCTTCGATGCCGGGAAAGGCAAAGTAGCTGGTGCCCGCCAGACGCTGCCCGGTGGAACCGAAAATTTCCCCACCCAGAACAGCAACGCCTGCTTCCAGTTCGCGCCTCATGTGCCCAACACGCTCGGCATCCTGTTCCATGCGAGCGACCGCCAGTTCGCAGGCGGCGGCAAAGCCGACAATGCCCGGCACATTTTCGGTGCCGGCACGCAATCCCTTTTCGTGCCCTCCCCCGGTCATCTGGGGTATCAACTCGACACGCTTATCGAGCACCAGTGCGCCAATGCCCTTCGGCCCATATACCTTGTGCGCCGACAAGCTCATGGCATGCACGCCAAGTGCCGCAAAATCCAGCTTGACCTTGCCCAGCGCCTGCACCGCATCGGTATGCACCCAGGCACCCGCCGCGCGCGCCTGACGGGCCACTTCGGCCACATCTTGGCACATTCCGGTCTCGTTGTTGGCCAGCATCACGCTGACCAGGCCCGTGGTCGCCCGCAGCGCCTGCGCCAGATCGCTCATGTCGAATCGACCGGCCCCATCCACTGCCAGCGGGCGCAAGGCCCAGCCCTGTGTTTTCAGGCTCTGGCAGGTCTTGGCGACACAGGGATGTTCAATACTGCTCCACACCACTTGGGACGGCTGCGACGCTGCCGCCACCCCGCGAATTGCCAGGTTATTGGCCTCGGTGCCGCCGCTGGTGAAAATCACCTGTGAAGGATGCGCCCCCACTGCGACCGCCACCTGCTCTCGTGCCTCTTCAACCGCTTGGCGCGCCGCGCGGCCAAAACCATGCCGGCTGGATGGATTGCCGAACTGAGCCTGCATGTAAGGCATCATCGCCGCCAGCACGCCATCATCGAGTGGCGTCGTGGCATTGTGGTCGAAATAGACCTGAACCATAAATCAAGCCAGAATGGCTGCCTCGCCGTGATTGAAGCGCTTGTCCAGTTGAGCCGGGTTTTTGTGCCCGTTCTGGGACGCAACCAGCTGGGCCAGGTTCACGGACTGCAAATAATCAAAAATCCGCACATTGAGGTTGGTCCACAGATCATGCGTCATGCAGGGCAGATCATCGTGGCAATTTCCCATGCCGCCGCACTTGGTGGCGTCAATCGGCTCATCCACGGCCTGGATGATGTCAGCCACGGAGATTCCTTCCAGTTCCTTGGCCAGGCAATAACCGCCACCTGGGCCGCGCACGCTCTCGACCAGGCCGTGACGGCGCAGCTTGCCGAACAACTGTTCCAGATACGACAGGGAAATTCGTTGCCGATCGCTGATTCCTGCCAGCGTCACCGGCCCTCCGCCATGACGCATGGCCAGATCGATCATCGCAGTTACCGCAAAACGTCCTTTGGTGGTCAAACGCATTGTTTAGCCTCTTTATAATGGATACATCTTGCGGACACTATATGAAACCCTACCGTTTTAGTCAACTATTTTGTTTAAATAATTGACATCAAACTTTTCCGATGCTTTTTCATCATCGCTGATCTCAACACCCAAGCGGCCCAGATGATCCAGTATCTGCTGGATACGGTGGTCGGTCACCACCGTGTGATCCAGCAGGCTATGCACCGCCTTGACCATCGGGTCATTCATGTCTTCGCTGATGGCGTAGGCGGAAAATCCCATCTTTTTCGCCTGGCTTTCCCGCATCTCGGCCTGCGCGCCATCCAGAATTCGCGCCGGGATGCCCACCGCCGTGGCCCCCGCCGGGACATCCTTGACCACCACCGCATTCGAGCCGATCTTGGCCCCATCGCCAATATTAATCGGCCCCAGCACCTTGGCCCCGGCACCGATCACCACGCCCTTGCCAAGCGTGGGATGGCGCTTGCCTTTTTTCCAGGAAGTTCCGCCCAGCGTGACGCCGTGATACAGCGTGACGTCATCGCCAAGTTCAGCCGTTTCCCCGATCACCACGCCCATGCCATGGTCGATGAAGACGCGCCGCCCGAGCCGCGCGCCGGGGTGTATTTCGATGCCTGTTATCCAGCGCGCAAAATGGGAAGTGAAGCGTGCCAGCCAGAAAAACCGCCAGCCCCAAAGACGATGCGTGAGGCGATGGATAAGCACGGCATGCACCCCGGGATAGGTGGTCAACACCTCCCAGCGGGAGCGGGCAGCTGGATCGCGCTCGAACACCACTGCAATATCTTCACGCAGATGTTTAAACATGGCTGATAATCGGATATAGTAATCGCATTATTCTATAGTATACTTATTTAGTCAACTATTTCAGTTGCCCGGCTTGTTTCTGCTTTCCTGCGCCGCTCTCAGCACTCCGCGCAGAATATTCACTTCTTCCTTCTCCATGCCCGCGCGGGCAAACAAGCGGCGCAGGCGCGTCATCAGGCGCTTGGGGTGCTTGGGGTCGAGAAAATCGATTTTGATCAGCGTCTGTTCGAGATGGGCATAAAACTGGTCCACCTCTTCAAAAGTCGCCAGCGGAAAGCCGCCCGGCATGGGAACTGCGTCCACGCTGCACAAGCGCAACTCATAAGCCACCACCTGTACAGCCGCCGCCAGATTCAGAGAGCCATACTGCGGATTGACCGGGATGGTCATGAGCTGCTGACACTTTTCCAGCTCCGCGTTGGAAAGGCCTGACATTTCCGTGCCGAAAATCAGTGCCACCGGCGCGCCCAGGGCTGTCGCCATAATTTGAGGCGCAGACTCCCGCAGCGTCAGCATGGGGTGGGAAAGATCCCGCCGCCGCGCCGTCAGGCCCACTGCCAGAACCGTGCCCTGCAGGGCTTCGTCCAGGCTGGAGCAAACCGTGGCGCCAGCCAGCACATCGGTGGCCCCGGAGGCCATGGCGTCGGCCGCCGCATCCGGAAAGTGCTTGGGGTTGACCAGGTAGAGCCGCGACAGACCCATGGTCTTCATGGCCCGCGCAGCCGCGCCGATATTGCCTGGATGGCTGGTGTGGCTGAGAACTACGCGGACGTTTTCCAACGCGGCGTGTTTCCCATGTAAAATAGCGCCAGAATCTTGTTCATTAACAGTCATTGAAAACCTACCATGCACCCTATGCTCACCATCGCGGTCAAGGCCGCGCGCCGCGCCGGCAACATTATCAACCGCGCATCTCTCGACATCGACAAACTCACGGTCAAACGCAAGAACCACAATGATTTTGTCAGCGAAGTGGATCGCGCCGCCGAAGACGCGATTATTGAAATTCTGCTTGAAGCCTACCCAAACCATGAAATTCTAGCAGAAGAGAGCGGTGTTCGCGGCGATTCCGAATATCAATGGATCATCGACCCGCTTGATGGAACCACCAATTTCCTGCACAACTTTCCGCAATATGCGGTTTCCATCGCCCTGCTCCACAAGGGCGTGCTGAATCAGGCGGTCATCTACGACCCCGCACGCAATGACCTCTTTACCGCCACCAAGGGCCGCGGCGCTTACCACAACGACCGGCGCCTGCGGGTCACCAAGGAAACACAGCTCAAAAACGCCCTGATCGGCACCGGCTTTCCGTACACCGATTTCACCCATATCGATGCTTACATGGGCATGTTCCGCGACCTCATCCAGAAAACCGCCGGACTGCGCCGCCCGGGCTCAGCCGCGCTTGACCTGGCCTATACCGCTGCGGGCCGCTTCGACGGCTTTTTCGAAATCGGCCTCAAGCCCTGGGATATCGCGGCAGGCTGCCTGCTGGTGCAGGAAGCCGGGGGCCTGGTGGGCGATTTCCAGGGCAACGAGAATTATCTCAAAAGCGGCAACATCATCGCCGGCAACCCGAAAATCTTCGGCCAATTGCTGCAGGCCATCGCACCCCATCTGACCGAAGAGCTCAAAGCCAGGTAGCCGCCACCTCAACGGCAGGCCGGGCTAGTTGAGCAGCTTGCCATTGCGGGAAATGGCATTGATATCGACGTAGCTGGAGCCTCGATTGCGGGATGGGGAGAAATCCAGGTAGTAACCGCCGATATCCAACCTGCTGGAGGCTCTTAGCGCATCGCCTAGTTGCATGGGCGTGAAATCCTTGCCTAGCTTCTTCAAGGTGCTGACCAGCATTTTTGCCGCAATGAAACCTTCCAGGGTGAGATGGGAAGGCGCTTCGTCACGGTAGATTTCCATGATTTTCCTGTGCTCCATGACGATGGGCACTTTCCAGTTGCCGGGGTGCGGCACAACCTGCGCAATCATTACGCCTGCGGCCAGATCTTTTCCGGCGATGTCGAACAGGGTTTTGTGATCGATCCGGGACAGGCCCAGCATGAATACTCCGGCATCGAGCCGACGATAGTTTTTAACGAACTGCGCGGCGGGCAGCGTGTCGAGCGCCAGGATGATGGCCTGTGCCCTGGCTGCAAACGCAGCATTGATAGCCGCATCAAGACCGCTTCCGTCCGCCATGATGGAGTACTTTCCGGCCAGCTTCATGTTCCGGCCAGCCAGCATGCGCTCAACCGCTTTCAGCGCGGACTTTCCATCATTGTTTGCGGAATGAACCACAGCGACACGGGTCAAGCCAGAAGAGAGCATCGGCCCGGCCAGTTTTACTGCTTCGCCGTCGAAACCGGGCCGGATGAAAAACACGTTTCTGTCCTGCTCGCCAGCTTCTCCGCCGGAGAGCGGCGCTACCAGCGGGATTCCCGATGCATTGAATGCGTTGTTGCCCAACAGGTTTTCAAGGCTGCCCTCGCCAAAATAGCCGAAGAAAGCATCAATTTTCTGTCCGGGAGCGAGGAATTGCTGGTTGATGCGAGCGGACTTTTCCGTCGAACCGCCATTATCCATGACCAGGTGGTTGATTTTCCTTCCGTTTATTCCGCCAGTTGCATTGACATGATCGAAATAGACCTTGGCGCCGGCCAGATAATCCTGGCCGATATATCCGAGCGGTCCCGAAACATCGATGGATTGGGCAATAACGATATCGCGGGCGAGCGCTGCCGAAGCAAGGGAAAGCAGGCCGGAAAAAGACAGCAGTAAAAATACCGCCCGCAGGAAAAAAGGAATGTTCATAACACCACCGAGCCCGGCTCATAAAGGAAGCGAATGGATTCTAACCGGCGAGTGTTACAGCAATGCGAGAAGTACACGCCGGCCTTGATCGGCAGCGCTCCAATAATGGCTGCGCATCAGATAGCTGTGATAACATAAACCCAGTATCCGCCCGGCAAAGAGGCGGTTTTCCATAAGATGGAGAGCGTCATGGGTAAACTGTTTGCATGGGTTTCGTACTGGATTTTTTTTGCCCTCAGCAACGCCGCCTGCGCCGAAGGCACTTACCGGCCAAGCGGAGCCGCCACAACCGAAATCACTTACATTTTCGCCCCCCACCCCTACCTCAATCCACAGGATCTTTACAGCACATACGAGCCCATCGCGCGTTATCTGGAAGCCAAGATACCCGGAACCCGCTTCCGCGTAGAAACCTCGAAAGATTACGCCACCTACGAAGACAAGATTGCCGCGCGCAGCTTCCATTTCGGCCTCGCCAATCCTTACCAGACGGTGTTCAGCCTGGAGCGCGGCTATCGCGTCATTGCCAAAATGACCCCGGACGAGAACTTCCGCGGCCTGATGGTGATGCGCAAGGGCAAAAAATACAGGCATCCGCGTGATCTTGCCGGCGAGACGCTGTGTTTCCCCTCGCCCACTGCGGTCGCCGCCACCATGCTGCCCCTCCTGTACTTGCAGGAACATGGCCTGAACGTGAAACAGAACCCAATCAAATATGTCGGATCGCCTTATTCCTCGATCCTGAACGTCTACACCAAGGATGCGGCGTCCTGCGGCAGTTCCATCCGTCACTGGCGCAACTGGTCGCTGGAGAATCCCGACAAGGCGAAGGAACTGGAAGCCATTTGGCCGACGGAAGCATTGCCCCACAACGGCGTCATCGCCCGCGACGATGTCCCACCCATGCTGGCGCAGCAGGTCGCCGCCGCGCTGATCGCCATGAGCAAGGACAAGGAGCTCGACCAGAGCCAATTCAAAGCCGACCAGCAGCACTTCGAGGCCGGCAGCAACCATACTTACCAGCCCATGGCGGCTTTTCTCAAGCGTTATGACGAGGCCATCGGCCTACCGCCCCAGATGAAGGCGCAACCACGCTGAACAAGCTCCTCGATTTTTTCCTCCACAGCATCCGCGGCCGCATTATCGCCGGAGTGGTGGCGCTTCACGCCGTCCTGATGGGCCTGATCGTTGCCGACATGGTGACGCGGCAACAGGCATTCATGGAACATCAGATCGGCAGCGAAGGCCAGAGCCTGGCCACAGCCCTTGCCGCCAACGCACCCGCCTGGCTGCTCAGCAACGATGTGGCCGCTCTGGGCGAGTTGGTCAACAGCCTTAAAGCCGTTCCGCATCTCCAACTCGCCCTCATTCTCGACAACGAAGGGAAAGTTCGAGCATCCACCGACCCCTCGCTATTCAACCTGATGCTCCATGATGAGTCCAGCAAGCAGCTGCTCGCCACGGGCAAACAAAGTTGGCACGACGGCATGGTCGACAGCGTCAGCGAGATCATCAGCAACAGCCAGCGTATCGGCCATGCACGGGTTATCCTCAGCCGCTCAGCCGTGCAGAACGAACTCGATGTCGTCACCTACAAGGGCATGCTATACGCCGCCTTCGCCATCCTGCTGGGCGGTCTGCTGGCCTGGCTGCTGGTGCGCAGCATGACGCAACAGCTCAAACTGCTGTCCAACGCCGCGGACGCCATCGCCGGCGGCCAGCTTGACGTCGCCCTCGCAGACCGTACCGGACGCGACGAGGTTTCGCGTCTCAGCCGCGACTTCAAGCAGATGGCGCGCGCCCTGGAACAGGACCGGGAACAGCGCAGCCGCTTCGAACAGGCCCTGTTCGCCGAAAAAGAGCGCGCGCTGGTCACCTTGCAATCCATCGGCGATGCAGTCATCACCACCGATACCCATGGCAAGGTCGAATTTCTCAATCCGGTAGCACAGGAACTCACCGGCTGGACAACGGAAGAAGCCCGCGGCATGCCGCTGACCGAAGTATTCCACATCATCAACGAGAACACTCGCGCAGAAATCGAGAACCCGGTGCAAATGGCCCTCCAGGGCAACCGCATTGTCGGCCTCGCCAATCACACCCTGCTCATCCGCCGCGATGGACGCGAATTTTCGATCGAGGATTCGGCCGCCCCGATCCGCGACCGTGACGGCGGCGTCATCGGTGTCGTACTGGTATTCCATGACAATACCCAGTCCCATGCCATGGCGCGCGAGATGTCCTACCAGGCAAGCCACGATGCACTCACCGGTCTAATAAACCGCCGCGAATTCGAACACCACCTCAGCAGCCTGAGTGCCGATGCCATTGCCGAACATCGTCAACATGCCCTGCTCTATCTTGATCTCGACCAGTTCAAGATCATCAACGACACCTGCGGCCATGCTGCCGGAGATGAACTTCTGCGCCAGCTCACCGTGCTGCTGCAAGCCAGGGTGCGCGCAAACGACGTGCTGGCGCGGCTCGGCGGAGACGAATTCGGCGTGCTGCTGGAAAGATGCCCCCTAGCCCAGGCGCAGAAGGTAGCCGAAGAACTGATAGAAACGGTAAAGAATTTCCACTTCTGCTGGGGAGACAAGATTTTCACCATCGGCGCCAGCATCGGCCTCGTCGCCATCACGGATACAAGCCTCGACTGGGCAAGCCTGCTCAGCCACGCCGACACCGCCTGCTACCTTGCCAAGGAACGAGGCCGCAACCGTGTGCAGGCATACCATGCAGACGATGCAGAGCTTGCACAACGCCATAATGAAATGCATTGGGTCGGGCGCATTGCCAAGGCCTGCGAGGAGGACCGTTTCCGCCTCTATTTCCAGCCCATCGTCCCGGTATCGACGGCCGGCATGGGTCTGCCCCATTTCGAGATCCTGGTGCGGATGCTGGACGAGGATGGCAAGCTGGTCGTTCCCGGCGTATTCATTCCCGCCGCGGAACGCTACAACCTGATGCTCACCCTGGACCGCTGGGTGGTGAGCAATGCGCTCAACTGGCTGGCCGTCCACACGGGCACTCCCATGGTGTGCGCCATCAATCTGTCGGGCCAATCCATGGGGGACGAACGCTTTCTCGCCTTCGTCATTGCCAAAATCAGGGACACGGGCGTGGCGCCGGGCAATATCTGCTTCGAAATCACCGAGACGGCCGCCATTGCCAACCTGACCAGGGCCGTCCACTTCATCGGCGAACTCAAGGCGCTGGGTTGCCGTTTTTCCCTCGATGATTTCGGCGCCGGACTTTCTTCCTTCGCCTACCTCAAGAACCTGCCGGTGGATTACCTCAAGATCGACGGCAGCTTCGTCAAAGATATGGAGCACAACGAAACCAGCCAGGCCATGGTCGAGGCCATCAACAACATCGGCCACACCATGAAAATCCAGACCATCGCGGAATTCGTGGAAAATCAGGCCATATTCGACCGGCTACAGGCGATCGGCGTGGATTTCGCCCAAGGCTACCTCATTGCCAAGCCAGCCCCGCTTGACGATTTCCGGCCTGGGTAAAAATTATCCTAGAAACCTCAGTTGGACGTGGTGGAGTGTGCGGTTTTTGGGGCGCAGGGCAAGGCGCAACGACGCGGAATGGTCGTTCCATTCCAAGGAGTTGCAACGCAGCCATGCGCCCCAAAAACAGTGCAATCCACCACGTAGCGGCGTCACCAAACGGGTGAACCCATGATTCAAGAAGAAATTTATTAAATTTATTGCGTTATGCACTCAATGAAGCGGTCAACTGAGGTTTCTAGGATTATTTCCCCGACCGCGCAGCCGCATCGCGCAGGAAGGGCAGATATTGCAGCCAGCCCGATACCGGCCCGACATGGGAAAATACCACCATCCCGTGTTTGTCCAGCACATAAGTGGTGGGAAACACCCGCGCCAGTTCACGGTCGCGCATCTGCTTGCCATTGGCCAGGCCCAAGCTATCCGAACCCGCATCGGCCACCCCGGAATCGAACAGCGGCAGCTTGAAGCCCTGGGCGTCCATCCACAGGCTGGCCGTGCCGTAGTCCTCGCGCATCTGCAACAACACCAGCTGGATGTCGGACGACCCGCCCAAAGCCTGGTGCAGCTTCTGCAACTCGGGCATTTCGTTGCGGCAGGGCGGGCACCAGGTGCCCCAGAAATGCACCAGCAGCACCTTGCCGCGAAAATCTGAGAGTTTCATCGCCTTGCCGGAGGGCGACTTGATCGCGAGGTCAAAGAAGCGCTCGCCGCGCGCCTTGCCGGTACTGGCTTTCGCCGCCTCGGCCCGGTTGCGGTAAGGGCGCCACAAGGAGCTCCAGTCTTTCGCGTTGAACACCACCCGGTCATCCAGCGCATACAGCACACAGGTCTGGCTCGTGCTCTCCTGACAGGCCTGCAACGCACCGTCAGAAGCCATATCCGCAGTCACTTCCCCGCCCTTCCAGGACCATGCCCCGCCCGGCGCGATGGCAAAAGCGCGGTGTCTGCCCGCCAGCAGAAAATCCTGATAGCCCTGGCGCCCGGCATTGTTGAGATGAGGGACGGCATTCACGTCATTCAGCGCGGCCGCCAAAGCCGCGTCCATGCCCAGAACGGCAAGCGCGGCGAGCAGGAAGCGCAGCGAAATCATTTTCAGCGTCAATTCATTCTCCGATCAAGTGCATCGCCACCCTGCGCCGTTGCGGCTGATGGCGATGCTCATACAAGTAGATGCCCTGCCAAGTGCCCAGCGCCATTGCGCCCCGATGCACCGGGATGGAAAGATGGGTCTGGGTCAGCGCGGCGCGCACGTGGGCCGGCATGTCGTCCGGGCCTTCCAGGCTGTGGGCGAAGAGCGGGTCGCCATCCTTAAGGACCCCCTGAACAAGTCAAACATGGTCGCGACGGGGTATTGCGGGATGCCAGGCTAGGAGAGAGATGCGCAGTGCAGTCATTCTGCACAAGCAGCTCTCGACACCGCATGGCGCCCGCAATACCCCGTCCCCAAAGGGTTCCATCGAAAACCGGCTTGCGCCGCGTTGCGCTCCTTGGCATCGTAGGCACGGCTACGACCTGCGTCGCGCGTCTTGCGCAAGCCGGTTTTCGATGGAACGCGATCCACGTTTGACTTGTTCAGGGGGTCCTTCACCAGCCGGGCGAAAAAACGCTCCAGGTCGGCCTGCACGTCCGGGTCGTAGTTTTCCTGGATCAGCAGGCTGGCGGAAGTATGCTGGATGAACAGCGTCAGCAGCCCTTCAGCGATGCCCGAAGCGGCGACCCAGCGCGCCACCTCGGGCGTGAAGGCAGTCAGGCCGCGCCCCCGGTTGGCAAGTTCCAGCATTCCCTGTGCCTGTTTCATGAAAAACATTATACCCCCGCGCGCCGGGCATAAAAAAACCGGGCGCATTGGCGCCCGGTTTGCAGGGGCATGAAAATCAGGCCTTGGTAAAGGTATATGCCCCGTCGCGGCAATCCACCCGGATCGTGTCCTTGGCGGCGAAATGCCCGGCCAGGATTTCCTTCGCCAGCGCGTTTTCCAGGTTGGCCTGGATGGCGCGCTTCAACGGCCTTGCGCCGAACACCGGGTCGAATCCGGCCTTGGCCAGCTCGGACAGCGCCGCCTCGCTGACTTCCAGCTTCATCTCCATCTGGGCCAGGCGGCGGTCCAGGTACTGCAGCTGGATGCGCGCGATGGACTTGATGTGCGCCTCGCCCAGGGCGTGGAACACCACCACTTCGTCGATGCGGTTGATGAACTCGGGACGGAAATAGGTCTTCACGTCGTCCATCACCGAAGCCTTGATGGCGTCGTAAGGCTCGCCCGCCATGGCCTGGATGTTCTGCGAGCCGAGGTTGGAGGTCATCACGATCACGGTGTTCTTGAAATCCACGGTACGGCCCTGGCCATCGGTCATGCGGCCGTCGTCCAGCACCTGCAAGAGCACGTTGAACACGTCCGGATGCGCCTTCTCCACCTCGTCCAGCAGGATGACCGAATAGGGCTTCCTGCGCACCGCCTCGGTCAGGTAGCCTCCCTCCTCGTAGCCGACGTAGCCGGGCGGCGCGCCGATCAGGCGCGAAACGCTGTGCTTCTCCATGAATTCGCTCATGTCGATGCGGATCAGGTGCTCTTCCGAGTCGAACAGAAAGCCGGCCAGCGCCTTGCACAATTCGGTCTTGCCCACGCCGGTGGGGCCGAGGAAGAGGAAGGAGCCATAAGGCCGGTTGGGGTCGGACAGGCCGGCGCGCGAACGGCGGATGGCGTCGGCCACCAGGCGCACGGCTTCGTCCTGCCCGACCACGCGCTCGTGCAGCTTGCCTTCCATCTGCAACAGCTTGTCGCGCTCGCCTTCCATCATCTTGGAGACCGGAATCCCGGTGGCGCGCGACACCACTTCGGCGATTTCCTCCGCGCCGACCTGGGTGCGCAGCAGCCAGTGGGTCTTGGTCTGCTCCTCGTCGGCGCTATCGGCATGCTTCAACTGCGCTTCGAGTTGCGGAATCTTGCCATATTGCAACTCTGAAACCTGCTGCCAGTCGCCCTTGCGCTTGGCGGCTTCCATTTCGATCTTGAGCCGGTCGAGTTCTTCCTTGATGTGCTGGCTGCCCTGCACCTGGGCCTTTTCGGCCTTCCAGATCTCTTCCAGGTCGTTGTATTCGCGCTGCAGCTTGACGATTTCCTCGTCGAGCAGGGTCAGGCGTTTTTTCGAAGCCTCGTCCTTTTCCTTCTTCACCGCCTCGCGCTCGATCTTGAGCTGGATCAGGCGCCGGTCGAGCTTGTCCATCACTTCCGGCTTGGAGTCGATTTCCATGCGGATGCGGGCGGCCGCCTCGTCGATCAGGTCGATCGCCTTGTCGGGCAGGAAGCGGTCGGTGATGTAGCGGTGCGACAATTCGGCGGCGGCGATGATGGCCGGGTCGGTGATGTCCACGCCGTGGTGCAGCTCGTATTTCTCCTGCAGGCCGCGCAGGATGGCGATGGTGTCTTCCACGCTCGGCTCGTTGACCATCACTTTCTGGAATCTTCGCTCCAGCGCGGCATCCTTCTCGACGTACTTGCGGTATTCGTCCAGCGTGGTGGCGCCGATGCAGTGCAGTTCGCCGCGTGCCAGGGCGGGCTTCAACATGTTGCCGGCATCCATCGCGCCTTCCGCCTTGCCGGCGCCGACCATGGTGTGGAGCTCGTCGATGAACAGGATGATGCGGCCCTCGTCCTGCCCCACTTCCTTCAATACGGACTTCAGGCGTTCCTCGAATTCGCCGCGGTACTTGGCCCCGGCCAGCAAACCGGCCATGTCGAGCACCAGCACGCGCTTGTTTTTCAGGGTTTCCGGCACTTCGCCGTTGACGATGCGCTGGGCCAGGCCTTCCACGATGGCGGTCTTGCCCACGCCCGGCTCGCCGATCAGCACCGGATTATTCTTGGTGCGCCGCTGCAGGACCTGGATCGCGCGGCGGATCTCGTCGTCGCGCCCGATCACCGGGTCGAGCTTGCCCATGCGCGCCCGCTCGGTGAGGTCCAGGGTGTATTTCTTCAGCGCCTCGCGCTGGCCTTCGGCTTCCTGGCTGTGCACGTTTTCCCCTCCGCGTACCGCATTGATGGCCTGTTCCAGATGCGCCTTGTCCACTCCATTCTCGCGCAGCAGGCGCCCGGTCTCGCCCTTGTCCTGCGCCGCCGTCAGCAGGAACAGTTCGCTGGCGATGAACTGGTCGCCGCGCTTCTGCGCGTCCTTGTCGGTCAGGTTGAGCAGATTGTTGAGGTCGCGCGAAATGCTCACCTCGCCGCCATGGCCTTCCACCTTGGGCAGGCGCTCCATGGCTTTCTGCAACGCGGCCTTCAGCGCGCCGACATTGGCGCCGGCGCGCTGCAAGAGCGATACCGCGCCGCCGTCGTCCTGGCCGAGCAGGGCCAGCAGCAAATGCTGCGGCTCGATAAACTGATTGTCCAGGCCGACAGCAACGCTCTGGGCGTCGCTGATGGCCTGCTGGAATTTGGTGGTGAGCTTGTCAAAACGCATGGTTTTGTCCCTGTAAGTGAACTAATCCCTACTTGGGGGAGGGTTTGGGGAATTTCAAGCAACGCCCGCGGCATCCTCTTGACCATGGAGGCGCCGCAGTATAGAAAGCCTCTTTACAACAGCAGATCCACCCATGTCACCTCACCAGCAACCCAATCGAATCCTCCGCCCCGCCGTGGTGCAGGATGCCGGCACCGGCAGCGCAGCCCGCCACCTGGCTTTCGACCGGGCATGGATGTCTCTGCGTGCAGACAACCGGCGCCCCGACCTGCTGCGCTTCTACCGCTCCCTTCCCTGCGCCAGCGTAGGGCGCTTCCAGGCCATCGACCGGGAGCTGCGGCTCGATCATTGCATCAGCCGTGAAATCGAAGTGCTTCGCCGAGCCACGGGCGGCGGCGCACTGTATGTCGACCCGCAACAAATCGGATTCACCCTGGTGCTGGGGGATACCGGCGGCAGCCTGGAATTTCAGCTCAAGGCGGCCTGCTCGGCCATAATTGAGGCCCTGTCCGGATTTGGGCTTGAGGCCGGATTCAAATCTCCAAACGACGTGGAAATCGGAGGGCGGAAAATCGCCAGCGTGTTTGCCGTGGCCGACCGAGGCGTGCTGCTGCTTCACGGCACCCTGCTGCTTGGAATGGACATCAACGCCATGCTGGAGGCCTTGCGCGTGCCGACGGAAAAGCTCTCGCCGGACGGCCTTGCCGCTGCCAGGGAACGCTACGCCCCCTTCCATGAACTGTGTCCCGGCGCTTCGGAACAGGCCCTGCGGCAAGCCCTGGAAACGCATCTGGCGCGGGCCTTCGCCCTGGCCCTGAGGCCCGCCTTGCCCGGCGAGGAAAGCTTGCTGGAGCACGCGGCGCACTCTGGCCTCCCGCCCCACGCCATCGACTGGAGCGGGCAAGACGGCGGCTGGCTGGAAGCGCTGTGGAAAACGGCAGGTGGGGTGCTGCTGCGCGGCCGCGCCGCCTTCACGCCGCAAGGGGACATTGGCGGCATCGAATTCGCCGCCGACTTCCAGGCTGCCGATGCCGGCATCCTCTCCACCTTGCAGCACGCCCTGCGCGGTGTTCAGGCCGAAAACATGGAAGAAGCGATGCGCCGCGCCATCGGGGAAGATGCGGGATACATACCGGGCGTTGGCGCGGAGGATTTTTCCGGCCTGGCCCGAACCCTGCTCGACAAGCACCGGGGCTGCGCAGCACTGGGGCTGACGCAGCAGCAGGCCAGCCGCCTGATGATCCACAGCCCCGGCAACGCCCCTGCCGGAGACATCCTCGAACGCGCGTCGGTAATGCTGGTGCCCTACTGCGCCAAGCCCGCCTGGTGCGAATGGCGCCACCAGGACGACTGCACCGAATGCGGCCTGTGCGAGGTGGGCGAGGCCTACCGCCTTGGCCGCGAACGCGGCATGGCGGTGAAAACCATCGTCCGCTACGAACACCTGGTCGAGACCCTGAAGGAGATGCAGGACGGAGGCGCCAGCGCCTACGTGGGGATGTGCTGCAGCCACTTTTTCATCAAGCGCCACCGCGCCTTCCTTGATGCGGGCATGGATGCCCTGCTGATGGATATCGACGGGGCGAATTGCTACGAACTCAAGCAGGAGCACCAGGCCTACGCAGGCACTTTCCAGGCCGAGGCCTTCCTGGACGAACCCCTGCTGCAGCGGATCATGGAATTCGTTCCCGGAGGGAGCGGCGCCGGCAAGGCGCGAACGCCAGGAAAATCATAGTCCATTCGTGCCATTACAGCCCCATGCGGTTTGGGTTAAACTGGCACACCCCTTACCTGAATGGAATCCGGAACTTGGCTTTCTCCCGGCTTTACGCGCTCGGACTGGCATTGCTGCTCTCCATGGGCACGGCTTTTGCCGCTCCGCCGCCTTCTCTGAGCCTGTCCAACGGCATCGAAGTCAACTTGCGCAGCTACCCGGCCCAAGGCGATACCGTGCTGCTGTGGTTTGCCTGCGACGAGGGGCACAGCGTTCACGAAACCCGCGCCGCCCAGGCACTTGCCGAGAAAGGTATCGAAACCTGGCTGCCCGATATGCTGGACGCCCATTTTCTGCCCATCCTGCCGAGCAGTCTGAAAGAGCTTCCCGTACGAGAAATCAGCGAGATCATCGGCCTTGCCATCAAGCACACCGGCAAGAATATCGTCCTCGTGGTGGGCGGCCACGGCGCGCTGCCCGTGCTGGAAGGAGCGCGAGCCTGGCAGAGGCAGGCTTCCCCGGAAGTCCGGCTTTCATTGGCCGGCGCCATCCTGTTCTATCCCGATCTCTATTCCGTCCCCCCGGCCCCGGGCGTGGAAGCCGAATATCATCCTGTCGTCAGGCAAATCAAGCTGCCCATGTTCATTTACCAAGGGCAGCTCTCGCCCGGACGGTGGTGGCTGGAACACCTCAAGGCGGCCTTTTCCCAGGGCGGCAATCGGGTGCAAAGTGAGGTGTTGCCCAAGGTGCGCGGCCATTTCTACGTGCGCCCCGACGCCACCCCGGATGAAATCGCCATGGCCGCGCGTTTGCCCGAGTTGATAATGGAAGCCCTGAAACGACTGGAACCGAACCGAACGGAAGCGCAACCATGAAAAAACTTTTACTGGGCTTTTGCTGCCTGTTCGTCCTCGCCACCGCCCATGCCAGCGAACTGAAACCCTGGAAGGGCGGGCCGACGCCTCCCCTGGCGCTGCAGGACCTGAAGGGCAAGACCCACAAGTTGGAAGACTACCGCGGCAAGGTGGTGATGGTGCAGTTCTGGGCCACCTGGTGCCCGCCCTGCCTCAAGGAAATGCCCGCCATGCAGCGCCTGAACCAGAAAATGGCCGGCAAGCCCTTCGCCATCCTGGCGGTGAACATGGGCGAAAGCGGCAAGGACGTGAGCGAATTCGTGAACAGGATGAAAATCAACTTCACCGTGCTGATGGACGAGGAAGGCAACGGCGTGGGCGCCTGGAAAGTGTTCGTCGCGCCTTCCACCTTCCTGGTGGACCCCCAGGGCAACATCCGCTACACCTTGCAGGGCGGCGCGGAATGGGATGAGCCGGAATACGTGAAAGCTATCACCGGGCTGATGCCCGCCAAGTAATACGGCGGGAGCGGGAGCCTGACCCGGCAGGTTCGCCCTGCTCGAAAGATTTGATGACGGGTTGCGCTGCGCTCCACCCATCCCACGCGAACTACCACATCGCCCTTGCCCCCCATCCCGACTTCTGCCTGAGCGCCAGAAACCCGTAATTCACCGTCATAGCCATCCTTCCAGAACAAGGGCATAATACATCCGCCTCCCGTCTCATTTCTCATTGGAATAAACGGACTTGTGATTAAGGGATTTTGTTTAGAGTGTTTTCACATTTATTAATAAACCTGAAAAACTCTAGGCATTTTATTGGCGGCTATAATTTAATCCTGAAGAGGTTGCTAGAAAACCCGCGTAGGAAGGGTGAAGCGCAGCTCCAGCCATCCTACGCGGTCGTGCATCCCGTCCAGGGTGGGCCTGTCAATCCGCCAGCAACCTCACCTTCGTCTCGCCCGTGACCCTGTCGATATCGAATTGCATTTCGCAATACTCATTGTTTTCGCCGATGGGCGTGGGATCATCCGCGCAACTGCAGCCGGCGATGATGCTGGTGAAAAAGATGCCCGCTTTTACTCGAATCACCCCTGCATCCTCATCCACCTTGAGGATCATTGCGCCGACCGGGCCATCGGTCGCGTGGCTGCCGATGGAAAGCCCTTGCTGCAAGGGTAGCAGGGCCGGGTCCGCTTGCGCGATTTCCTGTTTCAGGACCGCCCCGAAATCCGGCGTCCCCCAGGCATCCAAGGCCTTGTTAAATCGAAGCGCCATTTATGAAACCCTCTCTATTTTCTGCGCCAGTTCCATATCCAGGCTGGTGATGCCCTGGGCGTCATGGGTGGCGAGGTCGATCACCACCTGGCGGTAAACGTTGCTCCACTCTGGATGGTGGTTCATCTGCTCGGCCAGCAATGCCACCCGCGTCATGAAGCCGAAGGCCTGGACGAAATCCTCAAAGACAAACGCCTTGTGCAGCTTGCCATTCACAATCTGCCAGGGGACGGGCAGACCGGCATTCAAGACAGCAAGGCGGGTATGCAGATCAGCGGACGAAAGTGGCGGGTTCATGGCAACTCCTGCGGTAGAGGCGGTGCCTCATAATGGTTAATTGCGCAACTTGCGCGATGTATTTTGTCACAATAATGCAAATTCCATGGCAAACACTATACCCGAACAAATAACAGCTTGCGGCCCGGACTCAGTCCGTCGGATTGACCGGCCAGGCATTGAGTAATGCTCGCATAATTCCGCTGCACGAACATGGCACGTCAGGAAAGCTGAAAACAAAGCCCGCCGTTTCTGTAAAATGACGCTATTGCGCTTGCACATATGTGAAGCCGTTCGGGCTACGCCCTTACTGTAAAGTGTGAAATGCAAGAGCGATTTCAGTGGATGCCTTTCGCATTTCACAAAATTGTTTCACGTTAAATTAATGGAGCCTGTTGATGACATTTTGTCCCTGCGGTTCGGGCCGCGAGCTTGGGGATTGCTGCGGCCCCATCGTTGCCGGAGCCCCAGCACCCACACCCGAGGCATTGATGCGCTCGCGCTATAGCGCCTTTGTGCTGGGCAAGCTCGATCATATCGACCGCACCCATGCCCCCGAGATCCGCGCCGATTTCAACCGGGCCGAGGCCGAGCGCACCGTGGCCGAAGTCGAATGGCTCGGGCTGGATATCCGCCAGGCCAGCGAAGACGGCGACTCGGGCAGCGTGGAGTTCGGCATCCGCTTCCGCCGTGACGGCCAGGAGCTGGTGCAGCACGAGGTGTCGAGCTTCCGGCGCGTGGACGGACAGTGGCTGTACGAAGGGGGGAAGGTCAGCCCCAAGGCCCCGCCGCGCCAGGTCGTCAAGATCGGGCGCAACGATCCTTGCCCCTGCGGCTCGGGAAAAAAGCACAAGAAGTGTTGCGGCGCCTGAGGGAGTTCGCAAGGAATGGACCGGCATTTCAACTGTACGGCATGCGGAAAGTGCTGTTTTGGCTGGCTGCCGCTGACGCTCAACGATGCCCTGCACCATGCGGGGCGTTTCCCCCTGGCCCTGGTCTGGACCCCGGTGCCGCACGGCACGCGAGCCTTCGCCCTAAGCGCGAGGCTGGGCACCACGATCCGGCTGCGCAATCGCAGGCAGATCGCCGCGCTCATCACGCCGACCGCCTATCTCCCGCCCTCATTTCCCTGCCCGGAACTTACCACGGAGGGCCTGTGCGGCATTCACGCGGGCAAGCCCCTGCGCTGCCGGACCATGCCCTTCTACCCCTACCGCGAGGAGCAGGATCAGGCCGATCTGCTGATTCCCCGCAAGGGCTGGGCCTGCGACACTTCAGCGGCCGCGCCGGTGGTTTATCACAACAAATTGATTCTCGAGCGCGGCGATTTCGACCGCGAACGCCTGGAATTGCTCGATCAGGCCACCGCGATGCGCACCTACGCCGATTATGTGCTGAAATACATGCCCTGGATCGTTGACAGCCTTGACGCCATTGCCCTGAAACCGGGCGGCAATGTGATTACCAGCCTGTCCTCGTTTCTAACGGCGCTCAGGCATATCGATGCGGCGGACGTGGCTGCGCGGCAACTGCCCGTGCTGAAGGCATATGCGGCCAGGACCGCCGGCGCGCCCGAACTGGCCGAGTACCAGCGCAACTATTCCGGCTGGGCCAAGGAAATGGAATATCTGGCCAGCACCGCCGCCTCCCAATCACCTGAATAAGCTGGGGCTCGGGCCTCAGGTTGCAGGCTCGCCGGCAGCAACACGCTCCAGCGCGGAGATGTCCGCGCTGAAGAACTGCTCGTTGTGCTTGCCGGTTCTGACCATCAGCCCGAGGCCGGCAAATTCGGTAACGACGCGGCTGGCCGTTTCCAGGGTCATGCACAGCATCGCGCTGAGGTCCTTGAGGCTGAAGTGGTAGATCCGGTCGCTGTCGCCATCGCGCAGCAGCAACAGCAGGCGCGCCATGCGCTCGCGCGCCGGCACCGAGCCGCAGGTCAGGTCGACCAGCCACTGCTCGGTTTCCCGGAGCGAGGATTGCAATTGCCGCATCAGGTTCCACTGGAATTCCGGGTGTTCCATGCACAGCTGCTGCACCACTGCAAGCGGAATCCTGCAGCCGCGCACCTCGCCCACCGCAACCGCGTGGTGCTGCGCCGTGCCGGCCAGCATGGCATCCACGCCCACGACGTCGCCGGGCTTGAGGACGCGCACGATTCTCGGCTTTGCGCCCTTGCCCGGATAGCGCACCAGCTTGATGGCGCCGGTGCGTATCACCAGCAGGGTCTCGGCAGGCGCATCGAGGTGATAGATGGTTTCGCCGGGGGCGTAGGACACATTGTCTATCTGGATGTGCAGCGCGGCGATGTCCTGATGCGCTACCCCGGCAAAGAAGGCATTGTCCTTGCCGTCGCAGGCCAGGCATTCCCTGTCGCCATGCCAGGCGGTGCAATGTGTGTTCATGAACTGCATGCTGTCTCCGGCCTCGCTATTACTTAGAACCAGACTGGATTATATCGCAGTCAGGCTCCGCTCAAGCCCCCCGTTCGAACCCGGACCGGCTCAGTCCTCAAGCAGGCTGCGCAGCATCCACGCGGTTTTCTCGTGCACTTCCAGGCGCTGGGTGAGGAGATCGGCCGTGGGCTGGTCGTTCGCCGCATCCACCAGCGCGAACAGCTTGCGCGCGGTGCGCGCCGTGGCTTCCTGGGCGCTCACCAGGTGGCGGATCATGTCGTCGGCCTTGGGCACGCCCTCGACTTCCTTGATCGACGCCAGCTTGACGAACTCCTTGTAGGTGCCGGGCGCCGGATGGCCGAGCGCGCGAATGCGTTCCGCGATCAGGTCGAGCGCGTTCCACTGCTCGGTGTACTGCGCCATGAACATCAGGTGCAGGCTGTTGAACTGCGGCCCGGTGACGTTCCAGTGGAAGTTGTGCGTCATCAGGTAGAGCGTGTAGCTGTCGGCAAGCAGTGCCGAAAGACCATTTGCGATCTTCTTGCGCGCGGCGGCATCAATGCCGATGTCGATAGCCGGGGTCTTGCTTTTCTTGGTGCTCATGGTCATACCCTCCTGTGGAAAAAATCAGCGCAACATGGTCTTCATTCAATACCTACTTCGGCGCAGACGTGCGGATCAGGTGGTCGAAAGCGGACAAGCTGGCTTTCGCGCCCTCGCCCATGGCGATGATGATCTGCTTGTACGGCACCGTTGTGGCATCACCCGCCGCAAACACGCCGGGCACGGAAGTCTGGCAACGGGCATCCACTTCGATTTCGCCATACTTTGAAAGCGCCACCGTACCCTTGAGCCAGTCGGTATTCGGCAGCAGGCCGATCTGCACGAAAATGCCTTCCAGCTCGACGCGGTGCGCCTCCTCGCTGACGCGATCCTTGTAAACCAGCCCGTTGACCTTGCCGCCGTCGCCCGTCACTTCGGTGGTCTGGGCGTTGGCAATGATGGTGACATTGGGCAGGCTGCGCAGCTTGTTCTGCAACACCGCATCGGCGCGCAACTGGGTGCCGAACTCGAGCAACGTGACATGGGCGACGATGCCCGCCAGGTCAATGGCCGCTTCGACGCCGGAGTTGCCGCCACCGATTACCGCTACGCGCTTGCCCTTGAACAAGGGGCCGTCGCAGTGCGGGCAGTAGGCCACGCCCTTGCCGCGGTATTCCTGCTCGCCCGGCACATTCATCTCGCGCCATCTCGCCCCGGTGGCGATGATAATGCTTTTAGCCTTGAGGATTGCGCCGTTGGCGAGACGGATCTGGTTCAGGCCGTCGTCGCCGGCCGGCAGCAAGGATTCGGCGCGTTGCAGGTTCATGATGTCGACCTCGTATTCCTTGACGTGCTGCTCCAGCGCCGCCGCGAGCTTCGGGCCTTCGGTGTGCTGCACCGAGATGAAATTCTCGATGGCCATCGTATCCATGACCTGGCCGCCGAAACGCTCGGCCACCACGCCGGTGCGGATGCCCTTGCGCGCCGCGTAAATCGCCGCCGCCGATCCGGCCGGGCCGCCGCCGACCACCAGCACGTCGAAGGCTTCCCTGGCGCCGAGCTTCTCCGCATCGCGCGCCGCCATGCCGGTATCGAGCTTGGCGACCACTTCCTCGATGGTCATGCGCCCCTGGCCGAACAGCTCGCCGTTGAGGAACACCATCGGCACCGCCATGATCTGGCGCGTGTTGACCTCATCCTGGAACAGCGCGCCGTCGATCATCACGCTCTCGACGCCGGGGTTGAGCACTGCCATGAGATTCAAGGCCTGCACCACGTCCGGGCAGTTGTGGCAGGACAGCGAAATGAAGGTCTCGAAGCGGAAGGAACCGGGAATGGCCCTGATCTGCTCGATCAGCGCGGCATCGACCTTGGGCGGATGGCCGCCGGTCTGCAACAGGGCCAGAATCAGCGAGGTGAACTCATGCCCCATCGGAATACCGGCAAAACGGATGCGCGGCGTCTCACCGGGCAGGCCGACCGAGAAGGAAGGTTTGCGTGCGTCAATGCCGTCGTCGCGCACCGTGACCAGCGGCGACAAAGCGCCGATGTCTTGCAGCAATGCGCGCATTTCGGCTGATTTCTCACCGCCGTCGAGGGAAGCAACGAGTTCGATGGGCTTCTGCAGCTTTTCGAGGTAAGCCTTGAGCTGGGTCTGGACTGCATTGTCGAGCATGGTATTTCTCCTCAATGGGATTGCACTGCAAACGAAGTTTCAGTGCAGGCTAACGCGGGCTTTTTCTGCGTTAAGCGAAGCGGCCGGAACTAAAAGCGCTGTACGGATCAACGCCTTTTGCGCTGCAATCCCGCTCCCGGAATACGCCCCGGGAGCGGGGCAAACATTTAGATCTTGCCGACCAGGTCAAGCGAAGGAGCCAGCGTTGCGTTGCCTTCCTTCCACTTGGCCGGGCAAACTTCACCTGGGTGAGCAGCGACGTACTGTGCAGCCTTGATCTTGCGGATCAGCTCGGAAGCATCGCGGCCCACGCCGCCGGCATTGATCTCGATGATCTGGATCTTGCCAGCCGGGTCCATCACGAAGGTGCCGCGCTCTGCCAGTCCTGCTTCCTCGATCATCACGCCGAAGTTGCGGCTGATCTTGCCGGTCGGGTCGCCGATCATCGGGTACTGGATCTTGCCGATGGTCTCGGACGTATCGTGCCAGGCCTTGTGGGTGAAGTGGGTGTCGGTCGATACAGCGTAGATCTCGACGCCCATCTTCTGGAACTCGGCGTAGTTGTCGGCCAGGTCGCCCAGCTCGGTAGGACACACGAAAGTAAAATCGGCCGGGTAGAAGAACACCACGCTCCACTTGCCCTTCAGGGTTTCGTTGCTGACTTCGACGAACTTGCCGTTGTGGAAAGCGGTCGCATTGAAGGGCAGGACTTCGGTGTTGATCAGGGTTGCATTCATTTATGTCACTCCTTGGTGGTTGGGAAATTGATGCTACGGAACGAATATTAGACAAGTAGGGTTAATAGATCCAATTGAATGTTGCTATTTAATGGATAGTATATAGCTATCGATATGCACGGCCTTGCCGCGACCACGTCAGCCAGCCGTCACGCCGGCCGAGAGCCCAGGCTGGCCGGCTGGGTTGCGGCGCGTCTGCGGGGGACTGCCGTCATGCGGCATCGAGAACCCAGCGGCTATTGCTGCCGGCTCTTGCTGATCAAATCGTAAGCCAGCTGCACTTCCTTGGCCTGCTCGGTCGCCACGGTGATCATGTCTTCCGGCAGGCCCTGCCCCATCAGCTTGTCCGGGTGGTACTGGCTCATCAGCTTGCGGTAAGCCCGCTTGATTTCCTGGTCGCTGCTTTCCTTGCTCACGCCCAGCGCCTTGTAGGCATCGTCCAGGGCGGTTTCCGAGGCTGCCTGGCCTGCGGCAAAGTGCGACTGGTTCAGAACCATGTCCAGCATGCGCTTGAATGCCGCCTGGTCATAGCCGAGATGGCGCGCGACTTCCATGAGCAGGCCCTCTTCGGCCGCATCGACGCGCCCATCGGACACGGCCATGACGATGAGATAGACCAGCAGCATCTGCCGCAGGCTGTGAGTATGGCCGCACACGGCCATGAAACGCCTCAGGCGGGGCTCAAGATCGAAGTCCGGCGCGGCGCCCTGCTTGAAAAGCGCGATCGCCTGCTGCCTGTGCGCGGCAGACATGCCCAGGGATTGCATGAACTGCTCGACATGCGCGATTTCCTCTTCTGATACGCGCCCATCCACCTTGGCCAGCTTGCCCATTGCGACAAAGACGGTTTCCAGGAAGACCGCCTGGCGGTGCGCCGCGCTGAGCGGATTGATGCCGCCGGCCCCGTAAGCGCGAAAACGGTCGACCATGCTGCCCAGGAAAAAACCGGCAATGGCCCCGAGAAATCCGAAGAAGTAATACCCGGCCAGGACACCAATAAGCTTGAACAAAATCACTCCAGGGATTGCGCGCAAAAGTGTGCATTATAAACGCATTGGAGCATGAGCTTGCGGCCGACCCTGCCCGCACCGCTTCCGCTGGCGGCTTGCGTCATTTATGCTCACGTATTAAGCTTGGCCGCACTTTCACGTGGGATGCGGTTTTTAATTTGCCTCAAGTCGGCAATTTCCTGCACGCACGGGCCAGGACGAAGATTCAATTTTTAGTTTCAATCACTCGACAGGTGAATTGGTAAAAATGAAGAACACCCGCCACTTTCTCCTGGACTGGGCCGAGCAGGGCCGGATTGCACCTGGGAACCTGCGCCACAGCCTCTCGCTCGCGGGCGTTTTCCCTTCTGCTGCCGAGTGGCGCCGCTTTATCGAACACCTGTTGTTGTGGCTGGGTACTCTGCTGGTCGCGGTCGGCGTGATTTTCTTCTTTGCCTACAACTGGAACGACCTGGGGCGCTTTGCCAAGTTCGGCCTGGTCGAGGGAATGGTGGGGATTGCGCTCGTTTTTTCCTGGCGTCTCGGCACCGAGCACATCGCCGGCAAAGCAGCGCTGCTCGCCGCCTCCCTGTTCGTGGGCGCCCTCCTCGCCCTGATCGGCCAAACCTACCAGACCGGGGCGGACACCTTCGAGCTATTCGGCGCATGGGCGCTGGCCATCCTGCCCTGGGTCCTGCTGGCGCGGTTTGCGGCGCTCTGGGTGGCATGGCTGGTATTGCTCAATGTCGCCATCGCTCTTTATTACCAGGCCTTCGGCGGCCTGTTCGGCCTGTTGTTCGGTCCGCAGCAGTCGCTGTGGGCGCTGTTTGCGTTGAACACCCTCGCGCTTGCGCTTTGGGAAAGCCTTGCCGCTCTGGGCATTGCCTGGCTGCGCGGGCGCTGGGCGGCGCGCCTGCTTGCCACGGCCAGCGGCGCACTGGTGACCGCACTCGCGCTTTACGCCATTTTCGACGGGCAGCGCGGCGACAGCATGGCCGTCCCGGTCTGGTTTGCCTGGCTGGCGGCTGCTTACTTCGTTTACCGGCGCTTGATGCCGGATATCTTCATGCTGGCCGGCGGGGTGCTGTCGGCCATCGTCGTCGTGACCGCTTTCCTCGGCAGGCAGTTGCTGGAAGGCCGCGCAGAGGCAGGTGCCTTCCTCTTCATCGGCCTCACTGTGATCGCTCTTTCGGCGGCGGGCGGCTGGTGGCTGAAGCGCGTGTTCAGCGAGGAGGAAGCATGAATAATACCGAACCGCAGAAATTGTGGACACAGCTCATGGACGCGGGACTCGCCGCTGGCGAATTCCCCGCCGTGTCGGACGCCATCACACCCTGGTATATCCGCACGATGCTCGGCATTGCCGGCTGGATCGGCGCCCTGTTTCTGCTGGGCTTTGTCGGCGCGGGTTTTGCCTTCGTGATGAAATCCGTTGCAGCCTCGCTGCTCCTCGGCGCAATGCTATGTGCCGCAGCGGCCATCCTGTTCCGCGTCAGACCGGGCAACGACTTCGCCAGCCAGTTCGCCTTTGCCCTGAGCCTCGCCGGCCAGGCGCTGATCCTGGCCGGCCTGGCTCAGGAATGGCGCTCGCATTTCACCACCATCGCCCTCGTGATGGCCGCCGTGGAAGCGGCCCTGTTCCTGCTGATACCGAATTTCCTGCACCGCGTGTGGGCGGCCTCGAGCGGCATCTATGCCGCCCTATTGGTTCTGTACGACTTCGGCCTGCATGCCTACACCCTCGCCCTGCTGCTGGCCGTTTTTGCCTCGGTGTGGCTGAACGAGTTCAGCCATCCGCGCAAAGCATCGCTGTTCAGGGCGCTCGGCTACGGGCTGACGCTGGTCGCGCTGCTTAAGCTGCTCACCACCGGTGTGTATGGCATGGGGATGTGGCTGGGCGGGCACCATGCCGCCCTCGCCCTGCCGGGCGGAGCGCTCGGCCCCTGGATCGGCGCGGGCCTGATCGGCGTCGTGCTCTTGACGACCGTTCAGATACTGCTGAGCCGCGAAGGCGTTGCAGCCACGAGCGGGCCAGGCCGCGCGGCGCTCGCCGCTGCCGCCATCCTGGCCCTGATCTCGCTCAAGGCGCCGGGCATCGGGCTCACCGTCACCATCCTCCTGGTCGGCCACGCCCATGGCAACCGGGTTCTGGCCGGACTGGGCATGCTCGGCTTGCTGGCTTACCTGTCGCATTACTACTACACCCTGGATTTCACGCTGCTGGAAAAATCGGCCTTGATGGCCAGCTCCGGCATCGCCCTGCTCGCCGCGCGCCTCGTGCTCAATTACGCATGGCCGGAAGGCGGCGAAGAGGAGAAAGACCATGCGTAAAGCCATCGCCCTGTGCGCCGGCCTGCTCGTGCTCGCCCTGGCCAATTACACCATCCACAGCCGCGAACGCCTGCTCACCGAAGGCCGCGTGGTGCTGCTCCAGCTCGCGCCGGTGGACCCCAGGTCGCTGATGCAGGGCGATTACATGGCCCTGCGCTTCCAGGCCGCCAACGATGCCTTCGGCACGGGCAATTCCCCCAAGAATGGGCTTGACGGCCATATCGTCCTGAAGCTGGACGAACGGGCCATCGGCACCTTTACGCGCCTCGACGACGGCACGGCGCTGAGCGGAAACGAAGTGCGCATGCGCTACCGCATCCGCGACGGCCGGCCCAAATTTGCGACCAATGCCTTCTTCTTCCAGGAGGGTGATGCCAAGAAATACACGGCAGCACGATACGGCGAATTCCGCGTCGCCGCCGACGGAGAAGCGATCCTGACCGGCTTGCGGGACAAGGATGCGCTACTGCTTGGGGAAGCCTTGCGTAAATAGCCCGACGACATCGGATCTTCATCCTTACGGTACAATCCGCTTTTCGGGATTTGGCATACGCAGGCAAAAAACATGGAGTTGGCAGCAGAAATCGCAAGGAATGTTGAAACTGCCCTGGCAGAAGACATGGGCGGCGGCGACCTGACCGCCGGGCTGATTCCAGCCGAAACGTCTGCCCGTGCCACGGTGATCAGCCGAGAAGCCGCCGTGCTGTGCGGCACGGCGTGGTTCGAAGCCTGCTTCCGCCGTCTCGACCCTGAGGTCCGGATTCAGTGGTTGGCGCAGGACGGCGATCATGTCACGCCGGACCAGGTCCTGTGCAACATCGAAGGCCAGGCCCGCGCCCTGCTCTCAGCCGAGCGCCCGGCGCTGAATTTCCTGCAGACCCTGTCCGCCACCGCCAGCGCCACGCGCCGCTACGTGGATGCCATCCAGGGCACCGGCGCAGTGATCATGGACACGCGCAAAACCCTGCCCGGCCTGAGGCTGGCGCAGAAATATGCGGTCAAGGTTGGCGGCGGGGAGAACCAGCGTGTCGGCCTTTTCGACGGCATCCTGATCAAGGAAAACCACATCCTCGCCGCGGGCAGCATCGCCGCTGTTCTGGAACAGGCCCATCGCACCGCGCCGCCCGGCGTGTCGATGCAGATCGAAGTGGAAAGCCTGGATGAACTCGAACAGGCGCTCTCGGCTGGTGCAAAACTCATCCTGCTCGACAATTTCAGTCTTGCCGACATGCGGCAAGCGGTCATCCGCACTGCCAGACGCGCCCTGCTCGAAGCCTCAGGCGGCATCACCCTGGAGCGCGTGCGCGCCATCGCCGAAACCGGCGTGGACCGCATCTCCATCGGCAGCCTGACCAAGGACATCCAGGCCGTCGACCTGTCCATGCGCGTCGTTCTTTAAAGCAGAATACATTGAACCGCAGAGGCGCGAAGGCGCAGAGAAATACGAACTGCTTGTTCACACTTGTCTCATCAGGAGATTCTGTATGGGGCAAGCAAGGCTCAAGTTGTGTTTTTCTTCGCGCCTTTGCGCCTCTGCGGTTGGGTTTTTACCCATGACCTCTTCCTGGATGATCGTCGCCGGCATCCTGTTCAGCGTCATGGGCGTGTTCGTCAAGCTCGGCGCGCAGTATTTCTCCAGCGCCGAGCTGGTGTTCTACCGCTCCCTGTTCGGGCTGCTGGTGATCTACCTCATCATCAAGGCCCAGGGCCTGCCCCTCGCCACGCCCAACTGGAAAATGCACCTGTGGCGCGGCCTGTCCGGCTTCTTCGCCCTGATGCTGTTCTTCTACGCCATCAGCGCCCTGCCGCTCGCCACCGCCATCACGCTCAACTACACCTCGCCGCTGTTCCTCGCCCTGTTCACCGTCGCCATCCTCAAGGAAAAACCCGGCTGGCTGCTGCTGCTCGCCACCGTGGTGGGCTTCGCCGGCGTGGTCTTGCTGCTGCGCCCGACCCTGCATGCCGACCAGGTCGCGGCGGGGCTGATGGGCCTGGCGTCGGGTTTCCTCGCCGGCATCGCCTACCTCAACGTCAAGCAACTGGGCGCGCTGGGCGAGCCGGAATGGCGCGTGGTGTTCTATTTCACCCTGGTTTCGACGCTCGGCGGCGCCATCTGGATGGCCTTCCACACCTTCCACGCCGTCACGCTGCGCGGCTTTCTCATCCTCGCCGGCATGGGCACCACCGCCACCCTGGCCCAGCTCGCCATGACCCGCGCCTACCGCACCGGCAAAACCCTGGTGGTCGGCAGCCTGGCCTACAGCACAGTGATTTTCGCCAGCCTGTGGGGCGTGCTGCTGTGGCAGGAAATCTTGCCGCTCGGAAGCTGGCTGGCGATTGGCTTGATCGTCCTGAGCGGCGTCATCAGCCTGCGCGCAACGCCCCGGCTGCCGGTGATTTGAGCGAGCAACGGTTGTTCAGCGCAAGCACCCGTAGCGGAAGCAGTTGTCGCTGATCATCATATAAGGCACCACCCCCGTTGTCGGCCGTAACGTGACGCTATACAATCCGCTTCATGATCAAGACATTCCAGCATAAAGGGCTGCAAGCTTTTTTCGAATCTGGCAGCAAGGCGGGAATAAAGCCGCATCATGCGCAACGGCTGGGGCGGCAACTGGCCCGGCTTGATCTTGCCAAGGCTGCCGCCGACATGAATATTCCAGGATGGAAGCTGCACCTTCTGACTGGCGACCTTGCCGGGCACTACTCGCTGACGGTGAGCGGAAATTGGCGTTTGACCTTCAAATTCGAGGGTGAAGACGTGATCCTGGTTGACTACCAGGATTACCACTAGGAGGTATTGAACATGACCAG
Organism: uncultured Sulfuricella sp.; assembly: GCA_964384915.1. GTDB lineage: Bacteria > Pseudomonadota > Gammaproteobacteria > Burkholderiales > Sulfuricellaceae > Sulfurimicrobium. Next base: position 80,291 of record CAYLMA010000011.1, read on the forward strand.
ACTGCACAACCCGCCACACCCTGGAGAAACCCTGCGAGAAGATGTCCTGCCGGCTCTGGGATTGACCGTGACCGAGGCCGCCTCTCAGCTTGGCGTAACCCGTGCCACCTTGTCGCGCGTGCTCAATGCCCGTGCCGCCATATCGCCTGAAATGGCCTTGCGCCTGGAAGGCTGGCTAGGGGTGGAGCACGGTGGCCGCGCCGATTTGTGGGTCGCGCAACAAGCGGCTTATGACCTGTGGCAGGCACGAAAAGCCGGCGCGCCCAAGGTGCAAAACGCCCCCATCGATCGACTGGCCGCCTAAGGAATGGCCATTGCGGGCAACATGCCGACTCGCCAATGATCCAATCAAGCTCACTCTGAGCAAACCGGTTTATCATCATGGGCAATTGAACCTCTTTACCACCTTGAGCTCAGCATGTTTTCGAAAAAAACCGTTTCCTTCATCACCCTCGCCTTCTCGCTGTTAACCCTCTTCCCCCACGTCAGCCACGCCGAGAACGGCACGGCAAAGCCCGTGCACAAGCTGGTCCTTCAGGCCAGCGACGCCGACACTTCGAAGTGGAACGAGGTCCTGGTGAACGCCAGGAACGTGCAGGCGGAACTCGGCCGGGAGAACGTGGAAATCGAAATCGTGGTATTCGGCCGCGCCATCGACATGCTGCGCATCGAATCCGAGGTCGGCCCCCGCGTGGCCGAAGCGCTGGAAAGCGGGGTCAAGGTCGTCGCATGCCAGAACTCGATGCGCGCCCAGTTGATCACCCCTGCGGACATGCTGCCGGACATCACTTACGCCACTGCTGCCATCGTCTACCTGATGGAAAAGCAGGAAGAGGGCTATGCCTACGTCCGGCCGTAACTCGCGTCAACTTTTATTCAGGGTGCAATAAGCACAGCGCATTGCACCGAGCCAAGAAGAGGCTGTTAAGGGTTTCTTAAGCTTAAGCGTGTAGGGTTGCCACACTGGATGAGGAAAACGGGAGCACAATGATGCGGAAGCGGCTTTTGATCGAGGTATGGCAGGCATCCCATAGATGGGATCGGCTCGCGCCGTGGGGGCATAGAGAATGACCTCGCTTTCCCTGTTGCTGTGGATCGTGCTGGGCATCGCATTGCAGTTGGCCGTCTATCTCGGCATGAGTTTCTGGCGGCATTGGCTGGATTACCGGGCTTTGCACAGCCGCGCGGTGGAACTGGATCTGCCCCTGGCGCCGGACGCGGCGCCGCCCGGCAGCGAACCCGCCGTTGCGGCCTGGCCGGGTTTCCGCACCTTCAGGGTGGAACGCAAGGCCGTCGAAGATGCCGCGCAGTCGGTCTGTTCTTTTTACCTTGCCCCGCAAGATGGACAAGCGCTGCCCCCCTTCCTGCCGGGGCAGTTTCTGACCTTTCATCTTGAGCTGCCGGCGGCTACTGGAGGCACGGAACGAATCACCCGCTGCTATTCCTTGTCGGATGCGCCGCGCCCGGATTACTACCGCATCTCGATCAAGCGCGTGCCGCCGCCCAAGGGCAGCCAGCTTCCGCCAGGACGCTCATCCAATTATTTTCACGATCAAATCGCGCCCGGCAGCCTCTTGCAGGTGCGCGCGCCCGCCGGACATTTCCATATCGACCGTGGCGCAGCCCCGGTGGTGCTGATCGGCGGCGGCATCGGCATCACGCCGATGCTGAGCATGCTGAGCTGGTGCCTGGCCGAGCAGCCCGGACGCGAAATCTGGCTGTTCTACGGCGTGCGCCATGGCCGCGAGCTGGTGATGAAGTCCCATCTCGAAGCCCTGGCGGCGGCGCATCCGAACTTCCGTTTGCATCTCTGCTTCAGCGATCCGCTTCCCGAAGAGGTGGCCGGGAAAGATTACCAGCACCGGGGCCGCGTCGATCTCGACCTGTTGCGCATGCAATTGCCGCTCAAGCCCTACCACTTCTATATTTGCGGCCCCACGCCGATGATGGAAAGCCTGGTGCTGGGGCTGGAGGATTGGGGGGTGCCGGACGCGCGCATCCACTTCGAGGCTTTCGGACCGGCCTCGATCAAGCGCAAATCGGCCACGGCGGCCCCCGTTCCCGCGCCGCAAGCCGGGGCCGCGGAGACGAACATCGTCGTGAGCTTCGCGCTGTCCGGCAAGCAACTGCCGTGGCAGGCTGGCTCCGGCAGCCTGCTCGAATTCGCCGAGAAAAATGGCATCACGGTCAATTCCGGCTGCCGTGCCGGAAGCTGCGGCAGTTGCCAGACCACCATCAGGACGGGAGAGGTGGCCTACCTGCAGGCGCCGGAATACGACCCGGAACCCGGCACCTGCCTGCTTTGTGTCAGCAAACCCAAGACTAGCGTGACCCTGGAGGCATAAATGACGACCTCGCTCTGGCGCCAGCATATCCTGCCCTTCACCCTGCTGCTCGGCCTCTTGGCTGCGGCCACCCTGGCGGGCGACTATCTCCTGCACCGGCTGAATCTGGTATGGGTCGGGCGCTACCTGGGCATACCGGGCACGGTCCTGATCATCGGCTCGCTGGTTTATTCGCTGCGCAAGCGCAAATACATCAAGACGGGCAACGTAAAAACCATGTTGAGCCTGCACGAATTCGGCACCTGGCTCGGCTCGTTGATGGTCTTGATCCATGCAGGCGTGCATTTCAACGCCATCCTCCCCTGGCTGGCAACGGTCGCCATGGGCGTGAACGTGATCAGCGGCATGGTCGGCAAGCTGCTCCTGGATCAATCGCGCCGCCACGTGCAGGACCAGCGCGAGCACTTCCAGTTGCGCGGCCTGTCGCGGCCCGAGGTTGAGCAGGCGGTATTCTGGGACGCGGTGACGCTCGACGCCATGGCCAAATGGCGCAAGGTGCACATCCCGATCTTCATCGTTTTCGCGCTGCTGTCGCTGGGCCACATCATCAGCATCTTTCTGTTCTGGGGCTGGATATGAAGCGCATGCTCAAGATCGTACTGGCCGCCAACCTGATCGCGATCGCGGCCCTGGTGTTCATCTATCCGCACCTGATGGTCAGTCCGGGCAAGCTGATTCCCGGCCACAAGCAACTGGAAACCGATTGCTTCGCCTGCCACGCGCCGCTCAAGGGCGCCGATTCCAATCTCTGTGTCAGTTGCCACAAACCCGCCGAAATCGGCCGCCTGACAAGCAAGGGCGAACCGATCACAAAACCGCTCACGGCCACGCCCTTCCACCAGAAGCTGGTCAGCCAGGACTGCCTGGCTTGCCATAGCGACCACGCGGGCGTGAAGCGCTTCCGTCCGCAAGGCCGTTTCAGCCACGCCCTGCTGAACAAGGCAACGCGCGAACAATGCCAGGACTGCCACAAAGCGCCCACCGACCCGCTGCACCAGCAGATTACCGGCAATTGCAGCCAGTGCCACACCCTGGACAAATGGGTGCCGGCAACTTTCGACCACAACAAATTTTTCGAGCTCGACCGCGACCACAACGCAAAGTGCGTGACCTGCCACCCTCGCAACGACTACAAAAAATACACCTGCTACGGCTGCCATGAACACACGCCGGGCAACATCCGCAGCAAGCACATCGAGGAAGGCATCCGCGACTACAAGAATTGCGTCGAGTGCCACCGCAATGCGGATGAGCATGACATCCGCAGTGGCAATGGGGAAGGCAAGCGCAGCGGGGAAAGGCATGGAGGAGAAGATTGAGCCAACACCCCATCGCTGCGCCCATCGCGGCGGCTATTGCCAACATTCTGCAAGCGGCATTTCACAGCAGCACCGGAAGCTCAAGAATTTAAGGTTGAATGAGCACCCTCCCCTTCAAGGGGAGGGTGTATAGACCGGACACATAGGCAACACCTGTTCGGAGACATGGTGGACGGGTTAAACATCAACTTCCCCGCCCCTTTTTAAGAGTAATCGACGATTCCTTGAGTGAGATAATCGCCACATGATGAACGCCGAAATACACTTCCAAGCAGTCGTCGGATCGGGTTTGGCGCAAAGCGACGGGATAACCGCTAAACGCTTGGCCCAAGACGTACAGCTTGTTCTTGTAGCTCAACTCGCCTTTGCCCTGCACTTTGCGCACAATGTCACCACTGCCGTATTCAAACTCGGGCAATTGTTCGGGATAAGGTCTGGTGCTGGACTCGTAGCGAGTGGCTGGCGTGTTCATGCCGAGTGCTTCATGAGGTCGTTCCTGGTTATAGATCGGCAGCCATTCGTCGAATTTCTGTTGCGCATGCGCCAAATCCCGGAACGCTTGGCCTTGCAGGACTTCCGTCTTCAAGGTGCGATGGAAGCGCTCGTCCTTGCCCTGCGTTTGCGGGTGGTAGGGCCGCGAATGCGAAACCTTGATCCCCATGCGTATCAGCCACAATTCAAAACGTGTGTAACGTTCCGGGTCGCCCCACGGTGCGCCATTGTCCATGGTCATTCGCCAAGGCAGGCCATAGCGCCGGAAGGTCTGAATAAGCTGTTGCTGGGTAGATGCAGCCCGCTCGTCGCCCTGCGCACCCAAGCACAGCACGTATCGCGAATGGTCGTCCAATACCGTCAACGGGTGGCAACGTCCGGCGCCAGTGACAAAATAGCCCTTGAAATCCATTTGCCACAAGTCGTTGGGCTGGGCATGTTCGAAGCGCTGCCAGGCTTGGTGCGCAGCACTTTCGTCGGTGCTTATCTGCCCATTGCGTCTCAATATCGCATGGATGGTAGAAGCCGACGGCAACCCTGTCGCGCCGCGATCCTCAATCCAGCGCTTGAGCTTGCGCGCACCCCAGCGAGGGTGGGCTTTGCGAGCTTCCAATATTCGAGCTTCCAGCGTTTTCTCGGTGCGCAATGGACTGTTCTGCGGTCGGCGAGAATGATCCCCCAGCCCGGCTTCACCCTCCCCTTGAAAGCGCTCAAGCCATTTGTAAGCCGTCGTCGGGCTGATCTCGTAACGCCGACACAGTTCTCGCAAATTCGCTCCTTCTTTATTCGCCAACAAGACAAACTCCTTCCTCTGATCCATGACCGACAGTTCCTTCCACGGCATTTCGATTCCTCGGAATTGAAAACCGTAAAGTGTCCATCATGTCTCCGAACATGTGTCCATTATGTACTCGGTCTACACACCCCCCCTTGTCAGGGGGGAAGATGTTGCGTCTCCCAGATTAACTCCTCCCCTGACAAGGGGAGGTCGGGAGGGGTTGGGGGAAATCAGGCGAGGTAGCCTTCGGTTTGGAGGGCGCTGACAATCTGCTCCACTCCCTCGGCGACGTGGAGCTTGCCGGTGTTGATGCTCACTTCCGGCGCATGGGGCGTCTCGTAAGGGGCGCTCACACCGGTGAATTCCTTGACGATGCCCGCCCTGGCCTTGGCGTACAGGCCCTTGGGGTCGCGCGCCTCGCATATTTCGAGAGGCGTGGAGACATGCACTTCAAGGAACCCGCCCAGCGGCGCTATCATGTCCCGCGCTTCCTGCCGGGTTGCGCGGTAGGGGGCGATCGGCGCGCAGATGGCGATGCCGCCCTGGCGCGTGATTTCGGCGGCGACGAAGGCGATGCGGCGGATGTTGAGGTCGCGGTCGGCCTTGGAATAGCTGAGTCCGCTGGAGAGCAGGGTGCGCACCACGTCGCCGTCCAGCAAGGTGACCGGCCGGCCGCTCAGCTCCATGATTTTCAGGTGCAGCGCCTGCGACAAAGTGGTTTTCCCGGCCCCGGAGAGGCCGGTGAAGAAGACGGTAAAGCCGCGCCTGATCCGCGGCGGGTGGCGTTTGCGCAGCTCCGCCACCACTTCCGGAAAAGACGCCCATTCCGGGATGGCCTCGCGGCCGTCGAGGATGCGCTGCTGCAATTCGCTTGCGGGCATGCTGAGCGCGGCCTGGCCGGGAGGGAGGTATTCCTGCGGCAGATACTGCCCCAGCTCCGGGACGTAAAGCATGCGCGGAAAGGTGATGGCCTCGACGCCGATGGTGGCGAAGTGCTCGGCCAGGGGCCGGACCCGGGCGGGGAGGAGCGCATCGCTGCCGCGCCGGAGTTCGCCCGCGCCCGCGTCGCCGCCGATGATGAAGTGGGAGCAGCCGTAATTGCGCGCCACGATGGCTTTCAGAAGCGCTTCGCGCAACCCCGCCAGGCGCGACGTCAGGGGCAGCAACCCGAGCCGGGCGGTATTTGCGGGATAGCGCGGCAGCAGCGCCTGCAGGCAGCGGATACGGGTGAAGTCATCCGCGTCCGGCTCTTCGTCCGCGATGGCCTGGATCAACAGCCCGGCGGCGTTTTCCTCGGCGCAATGGCGGGTGAATTCGAATTGGGCGCGGTGCATGACGTGGCAGGGCTGGAAGGCGATCACCCGCTGCTGGCCGAGGCGCACGAAATATTCCCGCGCCCCGGCCGGAGTCAGGCGCAGCGCGGAGAAATCCCCGTGCCGGGGCAGGGACAGCCCCTCCAGGCGGCCGCCGGCATAATGGGTTCCCAGTTGGTCGAGGTAGGCCGTGCCGGGCTGGCCACTTCCATAGAGCTGGCGCGCCTCCAGTGCCTTGTCCGCCGCCCACACGTCGCTCACGGTGAGAATGGCGAGCCTGTTGCCTGCGGCGTCGCTCAGCGCGATGCGGGCGCCCGCTTGCAGCTTCATGGCCTGTTCCGCGCCGATGTCGAGGACGATGGGGAGTGGCCAGAAAGTGCCGTCCGCCAGCCGCATTTCCGCCACGACGCGCTCAGCATCCGCCCGCCCCAGGTAACCCTGCAAGGGCGACAGGGCGCCGTTGAGCAGCAACTCCAGGTCGCATAGCTGGCGCGTGTTCAGGGCCAGGCCGGGGAGGGTGGCGGCTTCGCGCAGCAGCTCTTCAAGGCGCGCGCCTTCGGCCATGGGATTGGCCAGCTTGCCGCCATAGGGCGAAATCAGGCTCATCAGGGTGTGCTCCCGGCTGGCTGGAATGCGCTTGCAAAGCAGGCCAGGAAGCGCGCCAGGTCGTTTTCCGGCAGATGGTTGATGCCGGCGGCGCTTTTGCGCCCGCCGCCGCTCTCGAACTGGCGGCACAGTTCGTCGGCGCCGGTCGGGTTCTGGCGCGGGGCGCGCACGCTGACCAGGTAGCCGCCGTTGGCCTTGCGGGTCAGCACGGCGTGGGCGAGGGCGGGTTCGGCGTGCGCCAGATGATTGCCGAAAACCCCGCTGACGCGCCTGCTCCAGGGCTGGTCGGGCAGGACATAGGCGCTGCCGGCGGGCGTTTCCCATTCCGGCGCCAGCGCTTGGGCCAGCGCCATGTCGCCCGCGTAGCCCTGTTTCAGGCGCGGGAAAACGGGCTCTGCCGCGATGAAATCCAGCGGGTCGGGGTAGGGGCGCAGGCGCCGGTACAGATCGGCGGGATGGAAGTAAAGGTCGTCCACGCTTTCGCCGTAGGCATTGTAGTTGATGCATTCCCCCAGTTCGCGCAGGGCCTCGAGCTGTTGCGGCGTGAGGTCCAGGGGCGCGGCGGCGCGCGCGGCGGCCTGATGCAGGTTGTCGCCGAAAGCCGCGACCACGGCCCAGGCGCGGAAACGGCCTTGCAGCATGCGGTCGACCAGCAGGCTGGTGCAGGTTTCAGGGTCGGGATCGATGAGAACCTGGAGTGCCGGATGGACGGGGATTTCACCCGCGTAGTGATGGTCCACGTAAGTCACGCTTGCGCCCGAGTCCAGCAGGCGCAGCAGTGCGGCGCGGTTCTTGTCGAGCGAGATGTCCAGCGCGGTGACCCGGTCGCCGGTCCCGGCCTGCACCTGCTGCAACAATGCGATGTCGCGCTTGATGCCGGTCACCAGCGTGCCGTCACAAGGTTCGGCGAGCCTGAGTTGATGAAGGGCGCAGATGCCGTCGGCATCGCCATTGAAGACGTCAAAAGTGTTCATGGGCTGATATGATACACATTTTTTCCAAGGGAACCGCCATGCAACAGCGTTCACTGGAAGGGCTGCGCGACGAGTTGCGGCGCTTTGCCGCCGCGCGCGACTGGGAGCAGTTCCATACCCCGAAAAATCTCGCCATGGCCTTGATTGTCGAGGCGGCCGAACTGGTCGAGCAGTTCCAGTGGCTGACGCCCGGGCAGAGCCAGGATCTTGCGCCGGAAAAGCAGGAAGCGGTGCGCCAGGAATGCGCCGACATCCTGATTTACCTCACCCGCCTGGCCGATGTGCTGGGCATCGACCTGCTCGATGCCACCAAGGACAAGCTGGTGATCAATGCCGCGAAATACCCGGCACAGGAATGAGTTGAAAAGCGATTAACCACGGAGCACACGGAGGGCACAGAGAAAAGCTATGTGAGCCTTTTGTGATCCACCCAGAGTAAGAATGCCGATGTGTGATACAGGTTTTACTCCATGTTCTCCGTGTGCTCCGTGGTTGATAATGTTGTATTAAAAAGGTGACCTTCAATCCATGAGCTATTTCGAAAAACACGTATTTTTCTGCACCAACCAGCGCGAGGACGGCCAGCCCTGCTGCGCCAACCACGATGCCCAGGCGATGCGCGACCATGCCAAGGGGCGGGTCAAGAAGCTGGACCTGAACGGCCCGGGCAAGGTGCGCGTCAACAGCGCGGGCTGCCTCGACCGCTGCGGCGAGGGGCCGGTGCTGGTGGTCTACCCGGAAGCCGTGTGGTACACCTATGTGGACCAGTCGGATATCGATGAAATCATCGACAGCCACCTGGTGGGCGGCAAGGTCGTCGAGCGTCTCAAGATCTGAAATGGCCCATCGGTTTCTCGAATTTGCATGTTTCATGCTAAACTAAACCAATTGGACTAAGCCAAACTGAATTGCTATGGAAACGGTCAATATCCACGAAGCCAAAACCCAGCTGTCGCGCCTGATCGAGCAGGCGGTCAAGGGGGATTCCTTCATCATCGCCAAGGCTGGAAAGCCGCTGGTCAAGGTGACCCGGCTCGACGCGCCATCGCCCGGACAGGTCCGCAGGCTGGGCTTCATGGCGGGCCAGATCAGGGTGCCTGATGACTTCGACCGCATGGGCAGCGGGGAAATCGAGCGGCTCTTCGGGGGTGAGGGATGAAGCTGTTGCTGGATACCCATTTGCTGCTATGGGCGGCCGGCTCGCCCGAGCAGTTGCCCGCAGCTGCCCGCCCCCTGCTGGAAGACCCGCAGAACGAATTGCTCTTCAGCGCGGCCAGCCTTTGGGAAATTGCCATCAAACGCGGCCTTGGGCGCTCCGATTTTCAGGTGGATGCAAGGGTGCTGCGCCGGGGGCTGCTGGACAACGGCTATCAGGAACTGGTCATCGGCAGCGAGCACGCCGTTTCCATTGATAGTTTGCCGCCACTCCATAAAGACCCGTTCGACCGGATGCTGGTTGCGCAAGCCACCGTCGAAGGCATTACATTGCTGACGGCGGATACCTGGGTGGCGCAATATCCGGGCCCGATACGGCAGGTCTGATTCTGAATCCGCTGATTTCAACGGGGGGCGGGGCGTTGCCGCCAGTGCTTTCCGCAACCGGCCTTTTCAAGCGCTATGGCGCCAGCGAAGTGGTCGCGGGCCTCGACCTGGCGCTCGCGCCGGGGGAGTGTTTCGGCCTGCTCGGCCCCAACGGCGCGGGCAAGACCACCACGCTGCGCCTGCTGCTGGGCCTGACCCGGCCGGATAGTGGGTCGGTTTCGCTGCTGGGCCTGCCGGTGCCCGCCCGGGCGCGCGAGGCGCGCCTCAAGGTCGGCGTGGTGCCGCAGGTGGACAGCCTCGACCCGGATTTCACGGTGACGGAAAACCTGCTGGTCTACGGGCGCTACTTCGGCCTGAAGGACCACGAGATCCGGGCGCGCATTCCCGCCCTGCTCGAATTCGCGGAGCTGGAAGGCAAGGCGGACGCCGGCATCGAATCGCTCTCCGGCGGCATGAAGCGGCGCCTGACCCTGGCGCGCGCGCTGGTCAACGATCCCGACGTGATCTTCCTCGATGAGCCCACCACCGGCCTTGACCCCCAGGCGCGCCACATGATGTGGCAGCGGCTGAGAAGATTGCTGAGCGAAGGCACAACCATCCTCCTTACCACCCACTTCATGGAAGAAGCCGAGCGCCTGTGCGACCGGCTGCTGATCATGGACAAAGGGGTGGCGGTCACCACCGGCGCGCCGCGCGACCTGATCGCCGAGCACATCGAGCCGCATGTGGTGGAGATCTACGGCGACCACGAGGTTCGTGCGCGCACCGCCGAATATGCGGCGCTGTGCGAACGCCAGGAACTGGCAGGCGAAACGCTTTTCTGCTATGCCAAAGATCCCCAGCCCTTGCTGGATGTGCTGAAGCCGCAATTCGCGCTGCGCTACCTCCATCGCCCCGCCAACCTGGAGGACCTGTTTCTGAAACTGACGGGCCGGGAGCTGCGGGAGTGATGGCCTAAACGATGCAAGAGGCGGTAAGATTGAATGCTAACAGGTTAGGAGAATGCATGATGGGATTGCCGCATCCACAAGCGCATTACACGGTTGAAGACTACATGCAGTGGCCGGACGAAATCCGCTGCGAGTTGATTGACGGCGGAATCTGGGACATGTCGCCGGCACCCACGGTAGAGCACCAGCAACTGGTTTCCAGTTTGCACGTGGAAATTGCACTGTTTCTCCGTGAGCAGGAAAAATCCGGGGGAGGCGGCAAGCCGCCGTGCAGTATTCTGGAATCGCCCGTGGACGTAGTCCTTGCCTTCGATACCGTGGTGCAGCCCGACCTCATCGTGGTGTGCGACCCCGCCAAGCTGGCCAACCGCAAGAATGTGCAGGGCGCGCCCGAGCTGGTGGTGGAAGTGCTTTCCCCGGCCACGGCAGCCAAGGACAAGCGGGAAAAGAAGGCCCTGTACGAGCGCTCCGGCGTGCCCCAGTACCTGATCGTCGATCCGGTGAGCTATTATGCCGAGCTCTACACATTGCATGCCGGAAGCTACGGCGTGCCGCAAATCCTAAGCGCAGAAGATGAGCTTATCCTTGCGGTGGCGCCAGGCTTCGGCAAGACCCTGGCCGAACTGTTCGGATGGCCGGTGAAAGTGAAAGTCCAAGAGCGCTAATTTGCCGTTAAAAACCGATTTCAGCGCGCCTTCCTTAAGCTGGCGCTTCATTTCCGTGTGGCGGCGCAACTTCCTGGTGTGGCGCAAGCTGGCGATACCATCCATTCTGGGCAACCTCGCAGACCCGGCGTTCTACATGCTGGGCCTGGGCTATGGCCTGGGCAGCCTGTTGCCAGAGGTGGGAGGCGTGTCCTACATGACCTTCCTTGCCGCCGGCACGCTGTGCTACAGCACCATGAACAGTGCCACCTTCGAGAGCCTGTATTCCGCCTTCTCGCGCATGCACGTGCAAAAAACCTGGGACGCGATGCTCAACGCGCCGCTGGAGCTGGATGACGTGATGCTCGGCGAGCTGGTGTGGGCGACGAGCAAGAGCGTGCTCTCCGGCGTGGCGATCCTGGTCATCATCCTGGCGCTGGGGCTGGCGGATTCCTGGCTGCTGCTGTGGACCCTGCCGCTGCTGGTGCTGATCGGCTTCTGCTTCACCGGCCTGGCGCTGGTGATGAACGCGCTGTCTCCCAACTACGATTTCTTCATGTACTACTTCACCCTGGCAATCACGCCCATGGTGCTCTTGTGCGGCGTGTTCTACCCGGTCGAGCAACTGCCGGCCTTCCTGCAAGCCGCCGCGAACTGGCTGCCGCTGACGCATGCCATCGCGCTGGCGCGGCCGCTGGTGCAGGGCGAATGGCCGCAGCAGGTGTTTCTCCACGCCGGCGTATTGCTGGCTTATGGGAGCGCGGGATTTTACCTGGCGTTGGTATTGGTGCGGCGCAGGCTGCTAAAATAGCGCGCTGAATTCATTGGGCAAATAATCATGATCTTGGTAACTGGCGGCGCGGGCTTCATCGGCTCGAACTTCATTCTCGACTGGATTGCGGGCGAACAGACCCCGGTCGTCAACCTCGACAAGCTGACCTACGCCGGCAACCTGAACAATCTGGCCGCCCTGCACGGCGACGCGCGGCATGTTTTCGTGCAGGGCGACATCTGCGACGGCGCGCTGGTGGGGCGCCTGCTGCGCGAGCACAAACCGCGCGCGATTGTCCACTTCGCCGCCGAGAGCCACGTCGATCGCTCCATCCACGGCCCGGCGGAATTCATCCAGACCAACATCAACGGCACCTTCAGCCTGCTGGAAGAAGTGCGCGCCTACTGGCAGGCATTGCCGGGCGCGGAAAAGGAAGCCTTCCGATTCCTGCATGTTTCCACCGACGAAGTCTACGGCTCGCTCGGCCCGGACGATGCGCCGTTTTCGGAAACCACGCCCTACGCGCCCAACAGCCCCTATTCGGCGTCGAAAGCGGCTTCCGACCACCTGGTGCGCGCCTATCACCATACCTACGGCCTGCCGACGCTGACCACCAACTGCTCCAACAACTACGGCGCTTACCAGTTCCCCGAGAAACTCATCCCGCTGATCATTCTCAACGCCCTCAACGGCAGGCCGCTGCCGATCTACGGCGACGGGCAGAACATCCGCGACTGGCTGTACGTCGGCGACCATTGCACGGCGATCCGCCAGGCGCTGGAAAAAGGCAGTCTCGGGGAGACCTACAACATCGGCGGCTGGAACGAGAAAACCAACCTCGAAGTGGTGCATACGGTGTGCGCCATTCTGGACGAGCTCAAGCCGGCGGCTGACGGCAAGCCTCATGCTTCCCTGATTACCTACGTCAAGGACCGCCCCGGCCACGACCGGCGCTACGCCATCGACGCGCGCAAGATCGAGCGCGAACTGGGCTGGAAACCGGCGGAAACCTTCGAAACCGGCATCCGCAAGACGGTGCGCTGGTATCTGGAACATCTGGATTGGGTAGAAAATATCATCAGTGGCGAATATCAGTCCTGGATCAAAAAACAATATGGGAAAACACAATGAGCGAAGGATCATTGTCGTTGTGGGCGGAAGAAGATCTGGTTGCTCAACGCATCCTGTTGGCGCGAGGGCAAAAAGTCATGCTCGATGCCGATCTGGCCATGCTTTATGGTGTAGAAACCCGTGCATTGGTTCAGGCTGTAAAGCGAAACATGCAGCGTTTTCCTGAAGACTTTATGTTTCAGTTGACAGAGGAAGAATGGGAAATTCTGAGATCACAAACTGTGATCTCAAAAGGGCGTGGCGGGAGGAGGTATGCGCCCTTCGCGTTTACTGAGCATGGAGCATTGATGCTGGCCAGCATACTTAATTCTCAACGGGCGATCGAGGTGGGCATATTGGTGGTCCGGGCTTTCGTGAGGCTGCGCGAACTGCTGGCTGGCAACAAGGAATTGTCAGCCAAGCTGGATGAACTGGAACGCAAGCTTTCTACCCATGACCAAGCGATTACGGGGCTAATCGATGCGGTCCGGCGGCTCATGTCACCGCCCGCACGGGAGAAACGCCCCATCGGTTTTATTGTTAGGCCGGAGAATGATCAGTGAACATTGCCCCTAATCGCCCCAAAGGCATCATCCTCGCCGGCGGTTCCGGCACGCGCCTGCACCCGGTGACACTGGCGGTTTCCAAGCAACTGCTGCCGGTGTACGACAAGCCGATGATCTACTATCCCCTGTCCACGCTGATGCTGGCCGGTGTTCGCGATATTTTGATCATCTCCACCCCGCAGGACACGCCGCGCTTCGAGCAGTTGCTGGGCGACGGCGCGCGCTGGGGGCTGAACATCTCCTACGCCGTGCAGCCCGAGCCGGAGGGCATCGCCCAAGCATTCATCATCGGCGCGGATTTCATCGGCGATGACCCCTGCGCCCTGGTGCTGGGCGACAATATTTTCTACGGCCACGAACTGTCGGAAGACCTGCGGGCGGCGGCGAAGAAGACGCAGGGCGCGAGCATTTTCGCCTACCCCGTGCATGACCCAGAGCGTTATGGGGTGGTGGAATTTGATTTGAACCGGAATGCGGTCAGCATCGAGGAAAAGCCGGCCAAGCCGAAATCCCGCTATGCCGTCACCGGCCTGTATTTCTACGACAACCAGGTGGTGGAAATCGCGCGCAACATGAAGCCTTCGGCGCGCGGCGAGCTGGAAATCACCGACGTCAACAAGGCGTATCTGGCAAACGGCACGCTCAATGTGGTGGTGATGGGTCGCGGCATGGCCTGGCTCGATACCGGCACGCACGAATCCCTGCTGGAGGCCTCGATGTTCATCGAAACCATCGAAAAGCGCCAGGGGCTGAAAATCGCCTGCCCCGAGGAAATCGCCTACCGCATGGGCTATATTTCGGCGCAGCAACTGGAGGCGCTGGCAGCGCCATTGGCCAAGAACGGCTATGGCCAGTATCTGCTGGATGTTTTGCGCGAAGAGGTGTATTGATGAAAATCCTTGCTACAGCCATTCCTGACGCCCTGATCATTGAACCTCAAGTTTTTGGCGATGAACGCGGCTTTTTCTTCGAGAGCTACAATGCGCGGAAATTTGCTGAATTGACCGGGCTGAAAACCGAATTCGTCCAGGACAACCATTCCCGCTCGGCAAGGAATGTCCTGCGCGGCCTGCATTACCAGATCCGGCAACCCCAGGGCAAGCTGGTGCGGGTGGTGGCCGGCGCCGTATATGACGTGGCGGTGGACATTCGCAAAAACTCGCCCACCTTCGGCAAATGGGAAGGGGTTGAATTGTCGGCGGAAAACAAGCGCATGCTGTGGGTTCCGCCCGGCTTCGCGCATGGTTTCCTCGTGCTCAGCGAATATGCCGAATTCCTTTATAAAACAACCGACTACTGGGCGTCGGAGCATGAGCGCTGCATCGCCTGGAACGACCCGGATCTGAACATAGCATGGCCGCTTCAAGGTGAGCCGCAGCTTTCAGCCAAAGATCGTCATGGCGCGGCATTTTCGGGCGCTGAAGTTTTTTGATGGCATGGCAGGATAGCTTCAATGAATTATTGATGCGGCTATTTAATGTTGAACTTGTAGGTCGGGCTAAAGCCCGACCTACAATTAAAATAAATTCTGGCCAGATCAATAGCAAGGAAAACACATGAGATTACAGCCCAAGGAAGTGAATGCTATCAGGCAGGCCGCGCGAGATGCTTTTTTGCCGGGAACGGCGGTGTTCCTCTTTGGCTCACGGCTGCGCGACGAGGCGCGCGGCGGGGACATTGATCTCCTGGTCGAAACGCCAGAGGCCCTGTCCCCTGATGACCTGGTGCGACGACGCACGCATTTTGTATCCCGCATTTATCAGGCGCTCGACGAGCAACGCATCGATGTTGTGATTGCTACTCGTGGCCAGCAGGACGGGCGGGCTGTCGTGTCCATGGCGAAGCGTGACGGCTTGCAGGTGGCGCAGGTATGAGCGCGACAGACAGGATGAGTGCCGCGATATGGGAAGCGGATCGCCACGTGGGAACGCTCCTTGATGCGCTTGGCGAGTGGGATTGCGCCCCGGTCTCTTCATGGGAAGAGCTTGAAAGGGACCGTGCCCGGGTTCGGGTGGTTGATCAGCTGCTGTTTCGTTTCATGAAACTGCAGGATACGATAGGTGAGCGCCTGATCCCGGCAACGCTGGCGGCCCTGCGCGAATCTTTTGAAGAGTGGCCCATGCGCGACCGCCTTAACCGACTGGAAAAACTGGGTTATCTCGATGTTGAAAACTGGTTGAGCTGGCGAGAGATTCGCAATCGCCTGGCTCACGAATATCCCGATCAGCCAGAAATCCGTTTCGCCGCATTAATGGCGGCCATTGAGGCGGCCCGTGCTCTGTCCACGCTGTATCAGGATTGGCATGCACGCCTGAAGCAGGCCGGTTTGACATGAAAATCCTCCTCACTGGTAAAAATGGCCAGGTTGGCTGGGAGTTGCAGCGCACGCTTGCGCCTTTGGGAGAAGTGGTCGCTGTCGACCGCCAAAGTCTGGATTTGGGCAATCCCGGCTCGATCCGCGCGGTGATCCGGGAGGTGAAACCGGACCTGATCGTCAACCCTGCCGCCTACACCGCCGTGGACAAGGCCGAAAGCGAGCCGGAACTGGCCATGGCCGTGAATGGGATTGCGCCGGGCATCATGGCGGAAGAGGCCAAAAAGCTGGGGGCCGCCATGATCCACTATTCCACCGACTATGTATTCGACGGCGGCAAAACCAGCCCCTACACGGAAGATGACATTCCCAATCCCATCAATGTCTATGGCAAAACCAAGCTGGCTGGAGAGCAGGCGATTCAGGCCGCCGGCGTGCCTCACCTGATCCTGCGCACCAGTTGGGTGTATGGCATGCGCGGCAAAAATTTCCTGCTCACCGTCTTGCGCCTGGCGAAAGAGCGCGACGAGCTGAAAATCGTGGACGACCAGATCGGCGCGCCGACCTGGAGCCGCATGATCGCCGAGGCCAGCGCACAAATCATTGCTCAGGCCTATGCGCCGGTTTCCCATCGTCCATTAGCCATTGCCGAGGTAAGCGGTATTTACAATTTGACAGCGGCAGGGCGTACTTCATGGTGCGGATTTACGCGGGCCATCCTGGAAAACGCCCAGGAGGGAACGCGGCTAAGCCCGATTCCCACCACCGATTACCCCCTCCCCGCGCCAAGGCCGTTATTCTCCCTCCTCGCCGGCGACGAATTGAGCGAAACTTTCGGCGTGAAATTGCCGGCATGGGAAGACTCCCTGGCGCTTTGCATGGACCGGTAAGCCTTGGCTGTGGCTGGTGTGCTGGCTATCTGGTCGAAAGCGCTGGTTGATTTTTAGCGGACAAGTGCCCGAAAATACATGCCAACGCATGGATTCTGGATTGAAGCTATCAACCAAGTACAATAGGACATTATGCTAATACCCATCATTCTTTCAGGTGGAGCCGGCACGCGCTTGTGGCCGATCTCCCGCGAATCGCACCCCAAGCCTTTCATGAAACTTCCGGACGGGCAGAGCCTGCTGCAGAAGACTTTTGCGCGCGCGGCTTCGCTTGAAGGCGTGAGCGAAGTGCTGACCATCACCAACCGCGAGTACTACTTCAAAAGCCGGGATGAATGCCAGCCCGTCAGGAAAAAATTTCCCGCTGTAACGGACTCCTTCCTGCTTGAGCCTTTCGGACGGAACACCGCCGCGGCAATCGCGCTGGGGGCCTTCAAGCTTGCCGCCGAACAGGGAGAAGATGCCACCCTGCTGGTGTTGCCCGCCGACCATTTAATAGAAGACCATGCCTCCTTTGCCGCAGCGGTAAAGCAGGCTGAAAAATTTGCCGAACTTGGGCAACTGGTGACTTTTGGCATTGTCCCCAGCGCCCCGGAAACCGGATTCGGCTATATCGAGGCGGAAGGCAATGCCGTTAAACGTTTCGTGGAGAAACCTTCCTATGAAACCGCACAGGAATATGTCAGCTCGGGCCGGTTCCTGTGGAACTCCGGCATGTTCTGTTTCAGGGCCGGGGCGATGCTTGAGCAACTCAAGCGCCATGCGCCTGATATCTATCAACATGCGCAGCAGTGCTGGGAAGCCACCCGCGCCGCGAACCCGAATAATTTGGCCATGGTGGAAATCGACGCTGAAACTTTTACCGCCATCCCGGAAAACTCCATCGACTACGCCGTGATGGAGAAATCAGATCAGGTTTCCGTTGTGCCCGGAAGTTTCGGCTGGAGCGATATCGGATCGTGGAACGCCATCAGTGAACTATCGGCTCCTGACAACGCGGGCAACCGCGTCATCGGCGAAGCAGTGCTGGTCGATGTCGGCAACTCCTTCATACAAAGCGAAGGCCGCATGGTCGCAGCCATCGGCCTCGATAACATTATGGTCATCGATACCCCGGATGCGCTGCTTGTGGCGGATCGGGATCATGTCCAGGATGTCAGGAAGGTGGTGCAGCAACTCAAGCTGATGAACCACGATAGCTACAAACTGCACCGCACGGTCGCCCGCCCCTGGGGAACCTACACCGTGCTGGAAGAAGGCGCCAATTTCAAGATCAAGCGCATTGTCGTCAAACCCGGCGCTTCGCTCTCGCTGCAAATGCATTACCACCGCAGCGAGCACTGGGTGGTGGTGAGCGGGACAGCGAGCATCGTAAACAATGACAAGGAAATGCTGGTCAGGACCAATGAATCCACCTATATCCCCATAGGACATAAACATCGCCTGGAAAACCCCGGCTTGACCGACCTGGTGATGATCGAAGTGCAGAGCGGAGAATATCTGGGAGAAGACGATATTGTGCGCTTTGATGATGTGTATGGGCGGGCGTGACCCTTTGCAAGGTGGTACCAGAAGGGCTTTATAGTGGACCCCAATTTCCGGACAGCTATTTAAGATGGTAACCTGCTGTAAAAA
>CAYLMA010000012.1:0-89198 GCA_964384915.1 uncultured Sulfuricella sp.
GTCCATATTTCGCCGCTTTTTTGGGCAATAGAACGACTATTGCCCTGCAAAATCGTCAAACGGGGTAAGCAGGCATTTCGCCTCAAGGCGAAAGCTCGCAAAATCTGTCCTCGCCCATCCAAATTTTCGCTTCGATTCTTCAAGTCCGACAGGCTGTTAGTGTAAGATTGTCCTGGTTGGTTTTATAGGGGAATGCAAAAATGAATGCCGTCCTGAAAATCCGGCCAGACTTAATGGCCGAGCTTGACCATTTGGCTGCGAAAACCCGCCGCAGCGAGTCGGACATCATCAACGAGGCACTGGAATCCTACCTGGCGCACGCCCCACAGCAGACCATCCCAGAAGTCATTGCCAGGATCAAGTCAACTCGCCACAAATCCACCCTTGAGGACATCGATTTGCGGGAAGCCATTGAAGAAGGACGTGACTAGTGCCGTTCGTGGTGGACAACTCGGTGGTAGTTGGATGGTATTTCGAGAGCCAGGCCACAACCGACACAGACAAGGTACTTGACCTGCTGGCGAACGAAACCGCCCACGTTCCGGCACTGTGGGTGCTGGAATTTTCCAACGTACTGCGCAAGGCGCTGAAAGCGGGGAAGGCCGATCCCGCCCGAATCCAGGAAATCATTGCGCTGGTCAACGCTCTGCCTATTTCCGTCGACTACACCTCAGAGAGCGTGGAAAGCAATCTGGCACTGGCGCTGCAATATGGGCTGAGCAGCTATGATGCAGCCTACCTTGGCTTGGCCATTCGGCTACAACTCCCCATTGCCACCAATGATGGCGCGCTCAAGGCAGCGGCTGTTCGTGCTGGCGTCGAAATCGTCAACCCGCAAAAAAATGAAACCTTGTAAAGAGGGCAGAATCAGTGCTGTCCAGGGGACCTTATGCACGCGGCGCATTCAAATACATGGCTAATTAACCTAATTTATTGGGCGAATTGAGTTGACCGTATTTAAGTTAAGTTTAGCGCTTCGGCACTCCGTCCGGTAGCGCCCGCTTCAGCGCTTGTTCATCAGTATTGGCACAAATAAATTTGACATGGCCTAGCCCACTGGCGCTGATTTGATCGGTGATATTACATCCGCAACCACCTAGACCTATTACCTTGACAAAGACATCAGGCTCACTACTCATGGCTTCAGACATGCGTTCCTCACAAAAAAATACATAGAGCAGACTTTGTATACCGGCGAAGTAGAAAACTATTTATTCAATGACTCTCACACCAGCAAGCGCTTTTCGCTATGCGCATTGAGGCTGCGCAGAGCAGAAACGAAATCGGGGAATTCCAGGCCGTAATCCGCTTCCAGCTTATTGGCCCTTTCCTTAAGCTCCTGCCAGCTGGGATTGCCCGGGCTGCGCTTGAAACCGAACACGATGATATTGCTCATTCTTCCGGTAGGCATCGAGAGCACCAGGCCGTTGAAGCTGGCTTCGATACGCCTGAAATACACATCGAACAACTTGTCGCTGCCCCACAGGTTCACCACCAGCACGCCGTCCGGCGTCAGCGCCGCCGCGCAATCATCAAAAAAATCCTGGCTCGCCAGCGCCTCCACCAAGCTGCGGTCGTCATAGCCATCGACCATCAGCACGTCGCAACTGGCTGGATGATTGCGCACGTGATCGACGCCATCAGCAATTTCAATCCGCAAACGCTGATCTGGTTCAGGCACAAAGAAATGGCTGCGCGCCGCCGCAACTACCTGGGGATTGATTTCTACCACATGCGTCCTGGCCAAAGGCAATTTGTGATAAACAAATTTTGCGACGGACCCCCCGCCCAGCCCGATCATAAGGATGTTCTGCGGCCCGGGATGGAACAGCAGAAAGCCCATCATGGCGCGCGTATAGGCAAGCTCCAGATCGTTCGGCGCTTTCACGCGCATCGCGCTCTGCACCGTATCGCTGCCCAGGTGGAGAAAGCGCACACCGTCGCGCTCGCTCACATCCACCACACCCTGCTCGCCCACCGCCTTGTGGGTGCGCCATTTACTGAAAAATCCCATGCTAAAATAGCTTCTTTTCAAGAATCTTCTGGATCATAACATGCGCGTCTCACAATTTTTCCTCTCCACCCTCAAGGAAGCACCGGCCGAAGCCGAACTAGTCAGCCACAAGCTGATGCTGCGCGCCGGCCTGATCAAACGCCTGGGTAGTGGGCTTTATTCCTGGATGCCGCTGGGTCTCAAGGTGCTGCGCAAGGTGGAAAACATCGTGCGCGAGGAAATGGACAGGAGCGGCGCCATCGAGCTCCTGATGCCTGCCGTGACGCCTGCCGAACTGTGGCAGGAAACCGGGCGCTGGGATTTGTTCGGGCCGCAGATGCTGAAGATCAAGGACCGCCACGAGCGCGATTTCTGCTTCGGCCCCACCCACGAGGAAGTCATCACCGACATCGCGCGGCGCGAGATCAAGAGCTACCGCCAGTTGCCGATCAATTTCTACCAGATCCAGACCAAGTTCCGCGACGAAATCCGTCCGCGCTTCGGCGTGATGCGCGCGCGCGAGTTCGTGATGAAGGATTCCTACTCCTTCCACGCCGACCGCGCCTCGCTGGAACAGACATATGCCGTGATGCACGAAACCTACTCGCGCATTTTCACCCGCCTGGGCCTGAAGTTCCGCGCCGTGGCGGCGGATACCGGCGCCATCGGCGGCTCCGGCTCGCATGAATTCCACGTGCTGGCGGATTCGGGCGAGGACGCCATCGCCTTCTGTCCCAACTCCGACTATGCCGCCAACGTGGAGCTGGCCGAGGCGGTCTCTCCCGCCGCACCCCGCCCTGCACCCGCTCAGGCCATGCAAAAGGTCGCCACGCCGGGCAAGCACAGCATCGAGCATGTGTGCGAAGTGCTTAAGGTCCCGGCACAAAAGACGGTCAAGACCCTGCTGGTCGAGGGCCGCGACGGCGGCGTGGTGGCCCTGCTGCTGCGCGGCGACCACGAGCTGAACGAGGTCAAGGCCGGCAAGCTGATCCAGCTTGCCGGCGAGGTGCGCTTTGCCAGCGACGCGCAGATTCTCGCCGCCGCCGGCTGCAAGGCCGGCTCGATCGGCCCGGTCGGACTCAACATCCCCATCATCGCCGACCGCTCGGTGGCGAACATGGCCGATTTCGTCTGCGGCGCCAACGAAGACGGCTACCACCTGACCTGCGTGAATTTCGGCCGCGACCTGCCGGAGTTGAAGGAAGTCGTGGATATCCGCAATGCGGTCGAAGGCGACCCCAGCCCGGACGGCAAGGGCACGCTGGAGCTGTGCCGCGGCATCGAAGTGGGCCACATCTTCCAGCTCGGCAACAAGTATTCCGGAGCCATGAATGCCAGTTTCCTCGATGAATCCGGCAAGGAGCGCATCATGGAAATGGGCTGCTACGGCATCGGCGTGTCGCGGATCGTGGCCGCCGCCATCGAGCAGAACCATGATGCGCGCGGCATCATCTGGCCGCGCTCCATCGCCCCCTTCGAGCTGGCCATCGTGCCCATCGGCATGGGCCGCAGCGAACTGGTGAAGGACACCGTGGACAAGCTGTATGCCGACCTCAAGGCAGCCGGAATCGAAGTGCTGCTGGACGACCGCGACGAGCGTCCCGGCGTGATGTTCGCCGACATGGAACTGATCGGCATCCCGCACCGCATCGTGGTGGGCGAGCGCGGGCTGAAAGAGGGCAACCTCGAATACCAGGGGCGGCGCGACGAGAAAGCGCAGGCCATCGCCCTGAGTTCGGCGCTGGAATTCGTAAAATCGAAGTTATGCAACGACTAATAACCCGGATCGTAGAATCCTGTGCCGTAGGTCGGGCTTCAGCCCGAGATGTCGGGCTGAAGCCCGACCTACGGCTAATAGCGCTATTGCTCTTTCTATTGCCGACTGCAGTTCACGCCGGGGCGCAGATTTACGAACCGCTTTCCGCCAGCGTGCGGGCCTCGCTGTACAAGGCGGTGAGCGACAGCGTGCCGAGGCGCACGGCATTCTCATCCCCTGCAGAAGGGGCAACGTGGCTTGAAGAGATGTCGCGCCGTCTGGAAAAGCGCATGCCGGATGAATCCAGACGCATCGATTTCCTCAAGACCGTACATTACGAGGCCTCGCGCGCCGGCCTCGATCCTCAGCTGGTGCTGGGCCTGATTCAGGTGGAAAGCGGTTTCAAGAAATACGCCGTTTCCAGCGCCGGGGCGCGCGGCTACATGCAGGTCATGCCATTCTGGGTGCAACTGATCGGCAGCAAGGAAAACAACCTGTTTCACATCCGCACCAACCTGCGCTATGGCTGCACCATCCTGCGCCACTACCTGGATATCGAAAAAGGCGATCTCTACCGCGCCCTGGGACGTTACAATGGCAGCCTGGGCCGCCCCGAGTATCCGACCCTGGTGGTCGGCGCATGGCGCAATCATTGGTCCTACAACACGCCAAGCACTCGCATCTCCAGCCAGGACGAGAAACGCCCCGCTTCCTGAAATTGAATGAAGGAGCACGCAACATGAAGAAATTTCACCTTGTCTGGAACGAAGGCCTCCATGCTCTGGGCATCCCTTCCATGGACGCGGAGCATCGCGGGCTGATCAATCTCGTCAATGAACTATCGGAAGCAGTGGCGCATGGCTGTGACTGCGAACTGGCGCGCCGGCAGATGAAAAAAACCCTCGATTTCGCCGCAGAACACTTCGCGCACGAGGAAGCCCTGATGCGGCGGCATGGCTTTCCCGATCTTGGACAGCATGCGGCGAAACATGAGAGGCTGCTGCGTGAGGCCACCAACCTGATGGAAACGCTCACCCCCGAGCACGCCGACCGCGCCGTGCTGATCACGGCCTTCCTCACCGATATCGCCGAAAATCACATCCTGCACGAAGACCGGGCGATCAGCCAATACTTCGCGGAGCGGGGAATCAAGGCAGATTGAGTATTGCAGCGGTTCCGACGCGCAATTGCGTTTCCGCCGGCACAAAAATCACATCCAGGGGATAAAGCGGCATACCCGATTTGTCGCGTGTCGTCGGCTCCAGCCCCATGGTTCTGACCTTGCCGCGAAAGCGCTGTTTGCCCACGCTGACCTCGACTTCCTGCCCCACTTTCAGGCTCGCCAGCTGCGCCTCCTGCACTTGGGCCCGCGCCAGCATCTCCCCCGCCCGCGCCACCACCAGCAGGCTCAGCGGCTGCAGCGACGCCGCCACGGCCTGGCCCGGCTCCGCCTGGCGCGCCACCACCAGCGCGTCAAAAGGCGCGCGCAAGAGGGTGTCCTCGCGGTTTTTCTGTTCCTGTTTCTGGCGCGCCTGGAATTCCTTCAACTGGGCTGCCACCCGGACATGGCGCAGCTTTGCCTGTTCCAGTTCGGAAACAGAGATCACGGTACGGTCATACAGTTCCTGCACGCGCTTCAGTTCGCGCTCTGCCTCGGCGGCATCTTCCCGGTAGCGCGCCACCATGGCGGCGGCTTCCTCGACACGGCCGGCGTAGAGCCGCTCGTCCAGCCTGAGCAGCACCTGCCCCTGGCGCACGCGCTCTCCGACGGCCACGTTCACGGCCTGCACCACGCCCGAAACCGGCGTGGAAAGCTCGACCCGCTGCGACCACTGCAACACGGCGGGCACTTCTGCCGCCTGTGCCGCGCCGGCGGCAAGCCAGACGGTCGCCACAAGATATTTTTTCATGTTGGAAACCTCAATTCTTCAACCGCAAAGGCGCCAAGGCGCAAAGCAAACAAGGCTTGCGATCCCTCCGGGCATCACCCATCGCGCGAGGGGACAAGCAGCACCCCCTTGTCCCTGCTTTGTATCCTTTGCGCCTTTGCGGTTCATGCGTTATTTCCGGGTTCATTTCGTTTGCCCTTTATTTTCCGCGCCGGTGCTTTCCACCGGGCGGCCCAATAATGCTTCCAGCCTGGCGAATGCCAGGGCAAGCTGATATTCGGTTCTGCGCTCGCGCACTTTCGCCGCCATGGTTGCCGCCATGGAATCGCCCAGATTGGTTTTCAGCTCCACTTCATACTGGCCGCGTGCGCGTTCCAGCGCCTGGTCGCGGTAGTCGCTGTGTATTCTTGCCGCAGTGCGCGCCGTGCGCTGCAACTCGCCGATTTCCAGCCAGTTTTCCAGCAGCGCCTGTTCCAGTTCCAGCCCCAGCTTTTCGCTTTCCGCCTGAAGTCGCTGGAACTGCGCCTGCTCCCGCGCCATCTGCGCATCGACCCTGCGGCCGGCATACAGGGGCCAGGTCAACACCACGCCGGCCTTCAAATTGTCACGGGTCGAGGCTTCCCGGCTGTAGCCGCCCCCCTCCAGTTCGAGATCCAGCATCGGCGATTTGTCTGCGCGCACCGCCTGAATACGCTGAGTAGATCCGGCCAGCTGGGCCTGCATGGCGGCCAGGCGCGGATTGTGCGCGCGCAGCAGGGGCAGCAGCGCCTCAAATTCGGGCAGGGCGCGGTCATTTCCGGCCAGTCCGGGATCAGCCAGATCCGCGCTTAGCTGACCTGGACGGTTCATGGCAGAAGCCAGATGCACGCGGGAAATACGCTGGCGCAATTGGCCGGCATTGCGCTTCAGCAGCCAGTCGTGGTAGGCGTTCTCGATTTCGGCCAGGTCGGCCGCTGCAATCTGGCCCACTTCGAGGCGATGGCGGGCGTTGTCCAGATTGACATAGGCGACAGCCATGTATTCGTTGTCGGCGGCATACTGCAGGTCCGCCAGCAAAACATCGAAAAAGCGCGTCATGATCTCCAGGCGCCGGCGCGAGCGGACGTCCAGCAGCGCCGCTTCGCGCGCTGCCAGCACGGACTCGGCGGCCTGCTCGGCAAGCGCGGTGCGGCCAAAGTCATAGATGGATTTGCGGGCATTGAGGCGCAGCGTGTTGTCGCTCACCGACTCCGGCCCGATGGTTGGTTTTGCGCGGCGCAGGCCGGCCTCGAGGTTGAGATTCCAGTCGCCGCGCGCACCCGCCAGGTCACGCTCGGCCAGCGCCATGGCGCGGTCCGCTTCGGCCATGCGCAGGTCGGGGTGCGCTTCCGCCACGGACGCAAGCGCCTGCTCCAGCGTCAAGGGCTGAGCCAGTGCCGGGCTGCCAGCAAGCAATAATCCGAGCGCCAGCAGCGCACGTTTCATTGGGCGGCCTGTTGCTTGTATTTGGCGAATGGCATGGTCTTGTATGCCCCGTCCGCCACATAGCGGCCCAGCGCCATGAATTCCTTGCTGTCCTTGGCTGCGCCGGTAAAGCGGGTCAGCACTTTGCCGGAGAGGTCAAAAAACAGAAACACGGGCGTAGCGCGCACGCGATGATCGAGAGCGAATTTCTTCTCAGAGGTTTCCTTGCCGGCAAAATCCACCAGCGCATTGGCGCCTTCGCTATCCACGCTGAAAATCAGGAAATGCCGGCGATAGTAATCCTGCACCTCGGACTGGTTGAGGATGGTCTGTTTCATGCGATGGCAGAATGGGCAGTCTTCCATCTCGAACATCAGCAGAATGCCCTGCTTGCCCTCTTTTTTCGCCGTATCCAGCTCGGCCTTGAAGTCACCCAGGTGCTGATTGAAGAAATGCTGTTCCACATCGCGGCTCTCGGCCCAGGCTGGCGCGACAAACAGGCAAAAAACCAGGCCCAGCAGGAATCTTTTCATGGCTTGCTCCTATTTTTTGACGTTGATGTAGCTTTCCACTGCCTTGCGCGTAATGGCGCCCACGTTGTACGCCACCAGCTTGCCCTGGGGATTGAACAGGTAAGTGGTCGGCAGGCCGGAGATTGACCCCACCTGGGCAGCCGAATCACGGGTGCCGAGAATCACGGGATAGGTAACGAACAACTGCTCGGAAAAATCCTTCACCTCCTGCCCGCTGCGGTAATCCATGGCCACCCCCAGCACCACCAGGTCCTTGTCCTTGTGCTTGTCGTGCAGGGCGCTCAGGTCGGGAATTTCCTCCAGGCAAGGCGGGCACCAGGTTGCCCAGAAATTCACCAGCACCCATTTGCCCTTGTAGCCCGCCAGGGAATGCTGCCGGCCCTGGATGTCCTGAAACGTGAAGCCGGCTGCCGCCGACAGGCCCGTCATCGCGAATAGCGCACATCCCAGCAAGTACCGGAGCAGTACCTTATTTTTCATGCGCCGGCCCGCCTTCATGCTTCTCGCCGCCATGAGAATCTGAGGCGTGGGTGAGATACAGCGACAGGCCGACCAGGGCCAGGCTGCCGCCCAGATAGAGCAGATCGAGCGTGGTTTTCATCTCCATTTTGAGCGCGCTCTCGAACAAGGTCACGATCAGGATCATCAGGATCACCTTCGCCAGGCGCGCCTTGAGATCATCCAGGCTTTCGATCACCAGGATCTTGCTGGATGCCTTGCTGCCGTGCGCCTCGTCGATATCGCTGATGAACAGTTCGTACATGCCGAGAGAAAAAATCAGCATCACCGTGGCCAGAAGATAGCCATCCACCACTTCGACAAGATGGGTAATGGTTTCATCGTGCAGGACCTTGCGCGTCTCGGGCGCGAGCGAGGGGTCCGCGTAGTGGAAAACGTGCACGATCAGGTAATACACGTCCACGGTAACCATGTAAAAGATGGCAAAGCCGGCCGCCATGCTCGCCACCACGGCAAACAGGACAACATAGCGGCTGCGCCACAGGCCGCCTTCAAAAAGTCTTTCAACCAGATTCATCATGTTATTGCTCTACACCTAACCAAAGATTCAAAAGAGAAGCAGGAAAATACCGCGCCGCAAGGGAAACCACGGACACCCCGATCACCGCTGCCGCCCAAAGGGCAAGAAACAGCGCACCGGGATAGTTATGCAGGCTAATTTCAAGCGCCGCCAAGCCTGCGCCCAGCACAACGGTGAGCATACGCCACACGGCGGGAAAGGAGGTCACCCTGAGGCGCGCCAGCAAACCCAGCAGAAATACCGCGCAGATCGCAAAACCCACCCCGTAACTGGCTTGCGCCGCTGCCAGCGACAGCAGGCCACGCGCCATGCTCCAATGATGCCAGGCGAACAGCAGCGCCAGAACAGACACTAAAAATATGAGCCACTTCACCCAGGAACGTGCCAATTCGGGCATTTTACCTCGCTTAATGTTTTACAAACCGGGCAATTGTTTCTAGAATCAAGAAAAAACATAAATCAGGCAGGACAGGAGAGGCGCAATCCATGAGCATTAAACTATCCGTACCCGGGCCGGAACAGAATTTAACCGTAGAAACCCGTCCCAAGCAAGTCGCAGAATGGCTGGCCGCGCTTCCATTGACCAACCTGAATGAATCCTCGCGCGCCACCCTCGATGCGCTGAGCGCAATGAACCGCAGCAAGCTCGCCGAAGACACCCGGCTCAAGCTGCTTGAACTCTACCGCGCCACCATCGTCAACTTGATGGCGGCGCTGGAAACGCAATTCTCCGGCCAGCCCCTGCCGCTGCCGGAAAAATCCAGAATCATCGCCAGCCAGGCGCGCCAGTTGCAAACCGAGCTGGCTTACGGATACAAAATTATTTTGCTGGACCAGGCCAGCCGGAAATTGAGTTTCGGCAGCAACAAACAACTGCCGCTGGTGGTCGAGCGCGCCATCGACAGCCTGGGCCGAATGCTGGTCGTCTGCTACCAGACCTACGCGCCGACGCCCGCCGGCGTCTGGGCGGAAATGCACGTCCTGTTTACTTACGCAGTGGAACAGGGCATACAGGACGAGGCGGTTTCCGACAATGGCCGCCAGAGCAGCGTCAATCTGGCCTACAAGCAGGCCCTGCTGCTTGCGCTGCTCGACCCCTACCGGCTGATGCAGGGCGAAGTCAACAAGGTGCAGGAATATCTCACCCAGTTTGGCGGCCATGCCCACCTGCAGCCGCTGATGCAGACCAGCAATCCCTCCGGCTATTTTCTGGTCCGCCTGGACAGCGACAAGCCCCCGCGCGCACTGGCGCATGAAACCACCGCCTCCGATGCGCGCACCGATATCCTGCTCAACACCATCGAACTGGCGCGAGTGCTGCACCAGCAGATCGGCCAACTGGAAACAGGCGTGGATGCGAAGGCACTGCAACTGCCCATCGCCAGCAAGGATTTTGGCTATCCCAACCTGCTGCGGCGCATGCTCAAGCACTGGGGCATCGCGCCCAAGCGCTTGTTCAACCGTGTTCAGCACGATGCCAAAATGGAAATCTGCGCCGGCATCCGCTCCATCCACCACTTCCTCAGCAGAGATCTCAGCGGCGGCGTGGCTGACCGCACAAATGAAGCAAGCAGGCTCGAAGCCACGGAAATCACCCTGGAACTGGCGGATTCACCCCTGGACAAAACCAGCCACCAGACTTATGTATCGAGGAACTGGCTGATCATCAACGAAAGCGCTGGCGGACTGGCGCTCGCCAAAGACCCCAAAAGCGATGCCCAGGTGCGGGTGGGTGAAATCATCGGTCTCAGACCCGAAGGCAATGACGCCTGGAACATCGGCGTGGTGCGCTGGGTCAGCAGCGAAAACCCCAACCACCTGCAGCTCGGCGCCCAAATGCTCGCGCCCTCCGCCACCCCGGTCATGCTGCGTCCCCTGATCACCAGCGCCGGCACCCCTTTTCAGCCCGCGCTGCTGCTGCCGGAAATCCCCGCATTGAAACAACCCGCGACCCTGGTTTGCCTGCGCGGCGGTTTTTTGCCGCAGCGCGAATTCCTATTGGACCAGCATGGCACGCCGCAAAACGTGCGCGCCACCCGCCTGCTGGAGCAGAGCACCACTTTCGACCTGTTCGAATTCACCCCGGTTCAGGCTTAGGACTCTACCCTGGCGCACAAATCCTCCAGCGAGCCCACCAAGGCTTGTTTCAGGCTGCTGGCAGCGCGTTCGCTCAATTCCGCAAGATTCCCATCGCTGCCGGCGGGCAGATCTTCATCCGGCTTGAACACAAAGTGGCGAAAAACATCAAGGATTGATATATCGCCCGGATGAGCCGACAGTAACCAGCCCTGCCCCGCCGTCCGCGCCACCCAACGGACATCGCGCAGCTGAAGCAGGATATCTTCCAACTCCTCCAGCGTCACCCGGGTTTCACGCTGCAAAGCTGCCAGGGTCAAAGCCTCGCCGCGATGCTGGGCGCGGCATAGCGCCTGCAGTACGCACAGGGCATCGAAATAGCGCCGCCCGACCGTGCGCTCGATACGCCACACGCCGCCCCGCCAGTAGGGCAGCGAAGCAGCCACCACCGCCCCGCTCACCACCACCAGCCAGGACAGATATACCCACAACAGAAATACCGGCAGGCTGGCGAAAGCGCCATACACCAGGGTGTAGCCGGAGAAGTGCAGGATATAGGCGGTGAACCCTTTGCTCATCAGCCCCAGCCCCAGCCCAGCCGCCAGCCCGCCTATCAGGGCATGGCGCGGCGGCACATGGCGATTGGGGACGACGAGATAAAGCAGGGAAAACGCCAGCGAGGTGATCACCAGCGGCACGACTTTCAGCACCGCCACGCCCAGCGATGGAATGAATTCCACGTAACCCAGGGAATAACTCACCAGGTAGGAAGTCAGCGAAAGGCTGGCGCCAAGCAGCAGGGGCCCCAGCGTCAACACCGCCCAATAGGTCAGCACGCGCTGCAGCGGATGCCGCCGCGTGGTCACGCGCCAGATCAGGTTGAACGCATGCTCGATGGTCTGCATCAGGATCAGGGCCGTCACCGCCAGGGCGGCAATACCCGCAGCGGTCAGGCGCGCCGCCTTCTCGGAAAACGCTTGCATGTAAACCGTAATGATCTTGCCCGCGACTTCCGGCACCATGTTGGTGAGCAGAAAAATCTTGAGCTGCGTCATCAGCCCGGAAAATACCGGAAACGCCGAAATCACGGTAAAAGTAATGACGATCAGCGGCACCAGCGACAAGAGCGTGGTGTAAGTCAGGCTGGAGGCGATCTGGATACAGCGGTCTTCGTCGAAGCGCCGCGCCAGAAAGCGCATGAAACCGAGGAATTCACGAATTGGGCGGGACATGGGGAAATACGAAAAGTAGGTCAGGCTATAATAGGCAAATTCAACCTTCTTGAGAATGAGCAATGAACGAAATTCTGGTGCTGCATTACAGCCTGCACGGCGCGGTTAAAGAAATGGCGCAATTGATTGCGCGCGGCGTGGAGCAGGTGCCCGGCGCCACGGCGCGCATCCGCACCGTGCCGCGGGTATCCACGGTATGCGAGGCGACGGAGGGAGGCATCCCCGATTCCGGCGCCCCCTACGTCGAACTGAAAGATCTGGAAGAATGCATCGGGCTGGCCCTGGGCAGCCCGACGCGCTTTGGCAACATGGCCGCGCCGATGAAATATTTCTGGGACAGCACCACCCCGCTATGGCTGAAAGGCGCCCTGATCGGCAAGCCCGCGGCGCTGTTCACCTCCACCGCCAGCATGCACGGCGGCCAGGAAAGCACGCTCTTTTCGATGATGGTGCCGCTGCTGCACCATGGCATGCTGATCACCGGCCTGCCCTATTCCAACCCGGAACTGACGGCCACCACTTCCGGCGGCACACCCTATGGCGCGAGCCACGTTGCCGGCGCGGATGGCAACAGGCCGTTCACCGAGGAAGAACGCAAGCTGTGCATCGCGCTCGGGAAGCGGCTGGCGGAAACGGCGCTGAAACTGGCACGCCCGAACTAGCCAGGCGATTCATGGGGAGCAGCATCAAGATGGCGGCTTCAGGCAGGGTATCCAAAAACCATCGCTTCACCATGCCCACATCCTTCACCGGGTATGTGGTGATGATTGCCGTGCTGGCGGCGCTGTATTTTGTGGCGGGCCGGTTAGGCCTGCTGCTGGCCATCCCCCCCGGTTACGCGACGGCCGTCTTCCTTCCCTCCGGCCTTGCCCTGAGCGCCTTGCTGCTGTATGGCAAGCGTGTCTGGCCAGGCGTTTTGCTGGGTTCGTTTGCCCTCAACCTTTCGATGGCGCCGCAATTCGACAGCGTGTTTGGAACGACCGGGCTGGTGGCGCTCTCCATCGCCACTGGCGCAGCCTTGCAGGGCTTGCTGGGTGCGGCGCTGGTTCGCCATTTCGTCGGCTTCCCGACCCCCCTTGCGGATGAGCGTGAAATCTTCAAATTCTTTATGCTGGGGGGGCCGGTCAGTTGCCTGGTGAATTCAATCATCGGCACCACCACCTTGCTGCAGGCTGGTGCGATCAGCGCAGATGCCTATGCATATAACTGGTGGACCTGGTGGATCGGTGACGTGATCGGCGTCTTCATCGCGACACCTCTTATATTGATCGCTCTCGCACGGCCGAGAAGCCTGTGGAAGCCGCGAGTAAAATCGGTGGCGCTGCCACTGCTCATTACCCTGGCCGCGGTCATCACCCTGTTTATCCATGCCAGCAAGTGGGAAGACCAACAGCAACGCGCTAATTTGGCGGGTTACACCCAAAACGTGGCATCCACCTTGCAGAGCAACCTGCACATTTATACCGCCATGCTTGGATCGATCGAGCGCTACTTTGTGGCATCAGGTGACGTCAGCCGGACTCAATTCAAGACCTTTGTTGCTGATATGATGTCGACTCACCCCGGGCTCCAGGCATTGGAGTGGCTGCCCGTCATCCGGGAGGCGGAGCGCTCCCGCTTCGAACAGGCGATTCAGGCTGAAGGGTTTTCCAACTTCCAGATCCAGGATCGTGACCCGAGCGGCCAGTTGACCCCCGCACGACGCGCTAGTGAATACGTTCCCGTGGCCTTTGTCGAACCCTATCAAGGCAACGAAAAGGCGTTCGGCTACAACGTGGCATCCAATCCAGTCAGGCTGGAAGCATTGCGCCATGCGCGCGATAGCGGACAAGCCGTGGCAACGGGGCGCATTAAACTGGTGCAGGAGCACGGCGAACAATTCGGCTTCCTGCTATTTTTACCCGTGTACGACCGCGCCAAAGGACAGCAAGACACTGCCGGGAGAATCCAGCACATTCGGGGCTATGCCACGGCTGTATTGCGTGTTGGCGACATGCTGGAAAACTTCGCTCAGGAACTGGGTCAGCGGGACATCACCCTGCGCGTGGTCGACGAAGCCGCGCCGGAAGCAGAGCAAGTGCTCTATCAATCGCCCCGTTGGGGCGATGCATTGGCTCACCAGGGAATCAAGCAAACCACAAAATTGAATATCGGCGGCCGTAGCTGGCGGCTTGAATTCATGCCCTTGCCGCACTACCTGGTCACGCATCGCGCCTTGCAGGCCTGGGCAACACTGGCTGGCGGCCTGTTGTTCGCAGGCATGCTGGGCGCCCTGCTGCTGCTGATTACCGGCCACACCGGAAAAGTGCAGAAAATCGTCGAAGAGCGCACCAACGAGTTGCGCATCATCCTCGATAACGTCGTGGACGGCATCATTTCCATCAATGAATACGGCATCGTCCAGTCCTTCAACCATGCTGCCGAAACAATTTTTGGCTACACGGCGCACGAAGTGATCGGGCATAACGTCAAGATGCTGATGCCCGAGCCCTACCACAGCGAGCACGATGCCTATCTGGAAAACTATCGCCATGGCGGCGTCGCAAGGATCATTGGCATGGGCCGAGAAGTGACTGGCCGCCACAAGGACGGCAGCACCTTCCCGATGGATCTTGCCGTCTCGAGTAGCATCCACAATGATCATCCGCTCTTCATAGGCCTGGTGCGTGACATTACCGAGCGCAAGCGCATGGATAAAATGAAAACCGAGTTTGTTTCCACCGTCAGCCACGAACTGCGCACGCCGCTTACTTCCATCAATGGCGCGCTCGGCCTGCTTGCGGGCGGGGCTTTGGGGGAAATGCCGGGGCAGGCGAAACAGCTGATCGAAATGGCGCACAAGAACAGCCAGCGCCTAGCCTCCCTGATCAATGACCTGCTCGACATGGACAAGCTGGTGGCGGGGAAAATGACACTTGAATTGCAGCTTCAGCCGCTGATGCCGCTGATTGAGCAGTCCCTGGAGTCCATTCGCGCTTATGGCGGGCAATACCAGGTAAGCTTCAAGCTCATTGCAAGCGAGGATGTGCAGGTGCGGGTCGATGGCAATCGGCTCATCCAGGTGCTGAACAATTTCCTTTCCAATGCAGCGAAGTTTTCACCACCGGGGGGACAGGTTGACATCGCGGTACGGCTGGCAAATGCCCATGTCCGGGTCGAGGTTATCGATCATGGCACGGGCGTTCCTGTGGAGTTCAGGGAGCACATTTTCCAGAAATTTTCTCAGGCGGATTCGTCAGATACCCGCCAGAAGGGTGGCACCGGTCTTGGCTTGGCCATCAGCAAGGAATTGATTGAGCGCATGCATGGTGTGGTTGGTTTCGATTCTGAAGCAGGAAAGGGTGCGTGTTTTTATTTTGAGCTTCCATTGTGAAGCGTGCATTTCCCTTACTCCACCCGCATCCTGGCGGCGCAACGGCTTTTACGTAAAGGGCCACGAAGGCGACATGGCATTCATCCATTTCCAAAGTCACTAAAATGGTCAAGCATCCTGAAATCATTGCCGCGCGGCGCCTGTTGCGCAGCCAGCACAGCGCGGCGCTGGCCACGCTGTCAAAGCGCCTGGACGGGCACCCCTTTGCCACGGCGGTGGATTACCTGACCGATCACGCCGGATGGCCGGTATTCCTCATCAGCGCGCTGGCGGAGCATGCCAGAAACATGGCTGCCGACCCGCGCATAAGCTTGCTGGTACAGGGCAACTCCGGCGAAGCGCAGGCCAGCCCGCGCCTGACCCTGGCCGGCAAGGCTGCACGCGTCCCGGATGAACAGCATGCCGGCTTGCAGCAGCGCTACCTGCGCTACTTCCCCGAGGCCGAGCAATACTTCGCGCTGGATTTTTTCTTTTGCCGCATTGAGCCCATCCAGTTGCGCTACATCGGCGGCTTCGGCGCCGCGCGCTGGATCGCGCCGGGCGATTTCGAGGTTGCCGGCACAGGTTGGCAGGCAGCCGAAAACACCCGGATTGAACAGCATCAGTGCCTCATCGGGATGGACTGCGATGGCTATGACCTGCGTCACGAAAAAAATATCGTGCGCGTGGATTTTGCCTCCCCTATCCTGGACCCTGCCCAGGTCGTCATCGAGAGCCCGCTCACATGAAAACTACGCTGCATTACATTGCCATCGCCAGCCTGATCGCGCTGATCCTGCTGTGTCTCGCCTGGGAAGGCTGGCTCGCGCCGGTGCGTCCCGGCGGAACCCTGCTGGTGATCAAGGCGGTACCGCTCCTGCTGCCCCTGTTCGGCATCCTGCGCGGCAAGGTTTACACCTATCAGTGGGCCTCGATGCTGATCCTGCTGTATTTCACCGAGGGCGTGGTGCGCGCCTGGTCGGACCACGGCCTGAGCGCCATGCTGGGCATGATTGAAGCAGGGCTGAGCCTGGCTTTTTTCCTCAGCGCGATTTTCTATGCCCGCTTGTTCAAGGCCGCCCATTAGAAAAATGGCTGGGTGACGGCAATGCATTTATTGGAATATACTTCTTAGATTAATTCTAAATTTAAGTGCCCCAAGCTCCTGGACGCTTACCCCCCGGAAGAACGGCCATGAGCCAGAGCAGCACGCCGCAACTCACCACGCAGCAATGCGCCAATCTGGGCCTGGCCCTGAATCAGCACGCGATCTTGAGCATTGCCGATGCCTCCGGCGCCATCACTTACGTCAACGAAAAATTCTGCTTGATCAGCGGCTACCCACATGAAGAACTGGTCGGGCAAAATCACCGCATCCTCAAATCCGGCATGCATTCTCCGGCCTTTTATGCCGAGATGTGGAACACCATCTCCTGCGGCAAAACCTGGCAAGGGGTGATCTGCAACCGCGCCAAGGACGGCAGGCCGTACTGGGTGGAATCCACCATCGTGCCCTTTCTCGATGATGAAGGCCTGCCCTATCAGTATATTTCGGTACGCACCGATATCACGTCGACCATGGAAATCAAAACCAGGCTGCGCGCCGAGCATGATTTCTCGGAGGCGGCCATCAACGCCCTGCCGGGGATATTTTTTGTATTTTCCGCAGCGGGGCGTTTTCTCAAGATCAATGAAAGCTTCAGCCGCGTCACCGGCTACAGTCCCGAAGAAATCGAGCACATGGCCCCGCTTGATTTCACGCCTGAAGCCGAGCACAGCCTCATCGCGGAAAAAATCCAGACTTGCCTGGAAACAGGCAAGTCTGAAGTCGAGTCCGGCCTGGTCACCAAATCGGGTGAAATCATCCCGCACTATTTCCAGGCGGCAGCGCTTGAATTCGATGGCGAACGCTGCGTGATCGGCACCGGCCTGGACATTTCCGGCCTCAAGCACGCCCAGGCGGCATGGCGACTCAGCAGCGAACGCCTGCGCCAGGCACAGGCCCTGGCCAGACTGGGAAACTGGGAAGCCGACCTGGGTAGCGGACACCTGTACTGGTCGGAAGTCATCTTCGGCATCTTCGGACGCGACCCCGCGACCTTCAAGCCCAGCGTGGAAGCATTTTCCGAGGCCGTGCATCCGGATGATATCGCACTGGTGCGCGCAAGCGAGCGCCGCGCAGCCACCACCGGCGTGCATGATGTGGTGCATCGGATTATCCGTCCGGACGGCGAGGTTCGTTATGTCCACGAACGGGCGAAGAGCATTCGCGGCAGCGACGGTCAGATCCTGCGCCTGATCGGCACCGTACATGACATCACCGAACAAAAAGAGGCCGAGCAGGCCCTGATCGACGCGAAAAACGAAGCCGAACGCGCCAGCCATGCCAAATCGGAATTTCTTTCCAGCATGTCGCACGAACTGCGCACCCCGATGAATGCCATTCTCGGCTTTTCGCAACTGCTGGCATACGACGACACCCTGAGCGAGGACCAGCTTGGCAGCGTTGAGGAGATACTCAAGGCGGGCAAGCATCTGATGAGCCTCATCAGCGAAGTCCTGAATCTGGGGCGGATCGAATTCGGCAATATTGATCTATCCATCGAGCCGCTGTTCTATGCCGAAATCCTGGATGAATGCATCGCCCTGATCCAGCCGCTGGCCAACGCCAGGGGCATCAAGATCGAAGCGTTCACGCCACGGCACATCAAGCTGCGCGCCGACCGCGCGCGTCTCAAGCAGGTCCTGATCAACCTGATGTCAAACGCGGTCAAATACAATCGGCCCAACGGCATCATCAGGCTGCGCGTCGCCCCGGCATCGGACAATCAGCTTCGCATCCTGGTGTCCGATAGCGGCCATGGCATTCCCGCCCTGCGCGTGGAGGAACTGTTCCAATCCTTCAACCGCCTCGGCGCCGAGACTGGCAGCATTCCTGGCGCCGGCATCGGCCTCAGCATCAGCCGCCAACTGGTCGAACTGATGGGCGGCAGCATCGGGGCGGAAAGCGAGGCCGGGGTGGGCAGCACCTTCTGGGTCGAACTGCCATCCGAAAACACGCCACTCCAGCCTGGCGCAACCGGCTCCGCAAGCGATGCGGAGGGCCTTGCCGCTGCAAAACAGTTCACCGTCCTCTACATTGACGACAACCTCGCCAATCTCAAACACATCAGCAAGCTGCTCGCGCGTCGCCATGGCATCCACCTGCTCACCGCACACAACTCCGCCATCGGCCTGGAACTCGCGGCAGCTAAACGCCCTGACCTGATCATGCTGGACATCAACATGCCGGACATGAATGGCTTCGAAGTGCTGGACAGGCTGCGTGCCGAACCCTGGGCGCAACGCACCCCGATCGTGGCACTCACCGCCAACACCACGGAGCGCGATATCCAGCGTGGCATGGCGGCAGGCTTCAACGACTATCTGACCAAACCGCTGGATGTGCCGCGCTTTCTCGGTCTGGTCGATGAAGGCATCAAATTGAAGGCATGACCAAACGCTTCGATCTGCGCACTAATGAGAATTATTCTCCTTTCCAAAGTGGCGGCGCTCCGTTAATATTGTTCCCTGAACTCACCCAGAAAACGTGGAGTTGCCGGATGCCTGATTCCAACCCGAACACCCCGGAAATCCTTCCGGGGAACGACGCCCGAAGCAGTGTTGCAAACACTTCCGGGGAAGAATATTTCAGGGCGCTTTTCTCCCTCATCCCGGACGGGGTGGTGGTCATCGACCCGGAAAAAGCCCTGCCGCTGCAGTTCAACCCTTCGGCTCACCAGCAACTGGGCTACACCGCTGAAGAATTCTCCACCCTCCGCGTTTCCGATTACGAAGCGGAGGAAGCCCCGGAAGCAACCCGCGCGCGTATTGAAAAAGTCCTTCGCAGCGGGCGGGATGACTTCGAAACCCGGCACCGCAGGAAGGATGGGGCGCTGATGGACGTCAAGGTCAGCGTCCTGATGATGGACATTGCCGGCAAGCCATGCTTCCTCTGCATATACCGCGACATCAGCGAGCACAAGCAGGCCAAACATGAACTCCAGCGCTCCGAAATGCTCCTCTCCTCCATCGTGGACAATATCCCGGCGATGGTATTCCTGAAGCAAGCCGGCGATCTGCGTTTCGAGATGCTCAACCGCGCGGGCGCGGATCTGCTCGGCCTCTCGCAGCAGGATATCGCGGGGAAGAACGACTATGACTTTTTTCCCCGCGAACAGGCTGACTTTTTTACCGCCAACGACCGCGCGGTGCTGTCCAGCCGGGAACCCAAAGACATCCCCGAAGAACCTATCCACGCTCGCAACGGTGAAACCCGTTACTTGCATACGCGAAAAATCGGCATCTACGACCCGGAAGGCAAAGCAACGCATCTGCTGGGCGTCTCGATCGACATCACCGATCACAAAAGGGCCGAGGATGCATTGCTGCGCGAGCACGATTACGCCACCAGCCTGATCGAAATCGCACCGGTGATCATCCTGCTGCTCGACACCCAGGGCATGATCCAGCATGCCAATCCCTTTTTCGAGCAACTCAGCGGCTACCGCCTGGACGAGATCAGGGGCAAGGAATGGTTCGCCACCTTCCTGCCCACGCGCGACCAGGCCCGCATCCGCGCATTGTTCCAGGCCGCCACACACAACGAGCCGACGCGCGGCAACATCAACCCCATCGTCACCCGCAGCGGAGAGGAACGCGACATCGAATGGAGCGATCAGGCCATGCGCGATGCAGAGGGCAAGGTCACATCGGTGCTCGCCATCGGGCAGGACGTCACCGCACGCTCCAAAATGGAACAGGCTCTGCGCATGAGCGAGGAGCGCCTGAATGAAGCACAGCGCATCGCCCAGGTGGGA
Organism: uncultured Sulfuricella sp.; assembly: GCA_964384915.1. Lineage (GTDB taxonomy): Bacteria > Pseudomonadota > Gammaproteobacteria > Burkholderiales > Sulfuricellaceae > Sulfurimicrobium. Next base: position 20,173 of record CAYLMA010000012.1, read on the forward strand.
AGCTGGGAACTGGACCTGGCCAGCGGCAAGCTGCTCTGGACCGACGAAATCTTCCACCTCTTCGAGATCGAAAAGAGCCAGTTCGGCGCCACCTACGAGGCTTTTCTCAACGCCATACATCCCGACGACCGCGATTCGGTCAACCATGCCTACACCCACTCGCTCGAAACCCGCAAATCCTACGAAATCACTCACCGCTTGCTGATGCGCGACGGCCGCATCAAGTGGGTGCACGAGCGTTGCACGTCGAACTTTGACCCCCATGGCAAACCGCTCCGTTCGGTGGGCACGGTACAGGACATCACCCGGCAATGGCAGGCGGAAGAAAACCTGCGCCAGATGAATGAAACGCTCGAAGCACGAGTAGCCGAACGCACCTCCGCCCTGATGCGGGCCAAGGAAGAAGCAGAACGCGCCAATAGCGCGAAGTCTGAATTTTTGTCGCGCATGAGCCATGAACTGCGCACCCCGATGAATGCCATCCTGGGATTCGGGCAGTTGCTCGAATCCGACATGAGAAACCCGCTTGCGCCGGATCAGCAGGACAACATTCACGAGATTCTGCACGCCGGCGCGCACCTGCTGGAGCTGATCAACGAAGTGCTGGACCTGGCGCGCATCGAAAGCGGACGCCTTGAACTCATGCCCGAAGCGGTGCCCATCAGGCCGCTGGTCGATGAATGCGTTGCACTGATGCAGTCCCTGGCTGGGCAGCGCAACATTCAGCTGACAGCGGAAACCCAGGGCGGTTGCGCGGTCAAGGCCGACCGGCTGCGCCTGCGCCAGATTCTGCTCAACCTGCTCTCCAATGCCATCAAATACAACAGGGAAGGGGGAAGCGTCGAAATCGCCTGCCATCTCGCGCCACCGAGCCGCGTCAGAATCGAAGTGCACGACAGTGGACGCGGCATTCCGCCCGGGGAGATGACGCGCCTGTTCAAGCCATTTGAACGCATCGGCTCCGCCTATGACGGCATCGAGGGGACCGGAATCGGGCTGGCCCTCGCCAAAAAGCTGACTGAAGCCATGGGCGGCCTCATCGGCGTTGATAGCATGGACGGCAAAGGGAGCACATTCTGGATCGAACTTCCTCTCGCAGCTGCTGAAGCCCCTATTCCCACCATGGAAAGCAAGGCGGTAGAGCACAGCGTGCGCTCCACTTCGCGCACCCTGCTCTACATTGAAGACAATCCCGCCAACCTGCGCCTGGTAAAAAAAATAATTGCCGGGCGCCCTGAACTGGCGCTGCTCGATGCCCATACCGCGGAGCTGGGGCTGGCAATCGCCCGAGCGCACCAGCCCGACATCATCCTGCTCGACATCAATCTGCCCGGCCTGGATGGATATGAGGCCCTGCACGATTTACAGAACAACCCGGCCACCTGCCACATCCCCGTCATTGCCATTACCGCCAATGCCATGGAACGCGATGTGAAAAAAGGCTTGGCCGCAGGCTTTGTCGACTATCTGGCCAAACCCATTCAGATACCGCGCTTCCTCGCGCTGCTCGATGAACTTCTGGAACCGGCCCGCAGCGATTAGGCATGGGGCACAAGGCAAATCAGCGCTTCGGAGTGGGCCACCTGACGGGAACAACTGGATGAAGACCAAGAGCCGAATGATTTACCGCCTTGCCTGGCTGCCTGCCGCAGCCTGGAGCGTTGTTGTCGGGCGCTCCCTGTACTGGAACGCCGATGAAGCCCGGCAGGAAGGCCTAGAACTGGCCAGAAACACCGCACGCGCCAGTTTTCTCAAGGACCACCAGGCCTTCCGCCTGTGGGCCGGCGAGAAGGGCGGCGTTTATATCCCGCCGACTGCCGAAACCCCGCCCAGCCACTATATGGCCCATATCCCGGAGCGAACGGTCTGCGTGGAAAGCATGGATGGAGAAGGCAGCACATTCTGGATTGAATCGCCGCTTAGCGAGATGGCGGTGCCGGAACAAAGCCCCGCCACCCAGGCATCTCCCGCTACCGCCGCCAGTCAGGAGAAATATTCGCTGCTGTAGGTGATCCCGATGGACAAGCGCGAACTGGTGGAGATGCTGTACGATTGGGGCGCGCGCAACGTGGAAACGCACCGGTTCCAGGTGCGGGGAAAACTCCAGCCGTTCAATGGGGTGAGCCTGCCGAGCTTTCTGCCCGAGACGGGCTGAGCAGAATTTGACAACAGGATCTACAATCCAGTTTCAGCCAATTTCAAATACAGCGCAATTTTTTATGCCAGACATCAAGAAAGTCACCCGACATCTCAGGCTGCATGGCCGCGTGCAGGGCGTCTATTTCCGCGAGTCCATGTGCCGGAAGGCGGCGGAACTGGGCGTCACGGGCTGGGTGCGCAACCGCCGCGACGGCACGCTTGAAGCCACGCTCCAGGGCGCTCCGGAAGCGGTTGAAGAAATGCTTGCATGGGCACGGATCGGGCCACCCTCCGCCCAGGTGACGCAGATGGAAACCAGCAACGGATCAGGCTCCTATGGCGAATTCATGCGCATGGAAAGCGTCTGATCACCCCGCCAGCGGCTGCCGTAACCCCTTGCATTTGCGACCCGACCCTGGGATGGGACTCGCCACGGATGGCAAGCCGGTGCTATTCGGCGCGCTTGACGCGCAATATCATCTTGTCGTCAGACAGAATGAGGTCAACGTAGCGCAAGAAATTGGCCCCCAGCAGGGCGGGCTCCCCCAGCCCGGTCTTGATGCCCACGACAACACGCAAGCCGTGAACGCGGATGCCTCCGGCCTCCACGGTCTGTCCGTGAACAACCTCGCCCATGACCACGCCTCCGGCAGTCCTGAACTGCTCAGGCCTTCCTGACGGCAAACCGGCCCGGCGCGCGAATTCCGCGTCGACGGAAACGGTAGTGGCCCCGGTATCCACCATGAAGTCCACCGCTTGCCCATTAATGGCGCCCGCCACGTAATAATGCCCATCCCTGGAACGGGGAATGACGATCTCGCCCTTGGCAATGCTTTCAACGGAAGCCACGGTGGCCCTGGATTGCTGGTAGTGGTCGAAGCCCAAATAGGCGCCTGCAAACACAAGCATCCACACCGTCAATGCGGTTAAATGCCCCCATGGAAAACGCTTGGCGCTCATCGCCCCAGCCGCCTCATTCCAGGCCAGGCACCGGCTCTTCGATGCCGCCGGAATAGCCACAAGCGGCAGGGGGGCCCTCCCGGCAAGGGCCCCGCTCGGGGAAACAGGTGCAGAGCCACACCGTCATACCTGCGGGTGAGCCCGCTCCAGCTTGCTGTGCAGCTTGTTGAGCGCATGCAGGTAGGACTTGGCCGAGGCGATCACGATGTCGGTGTCCGAGCCCTGGCCATTGACGATGCGTCCGCCCTTGGACAGGCGCACCGTGACCTCACCCTGCGCATCGGTGCCGCTGGTGATATTGTTCACCGAATACAGTTGCAGTTCCGCACCGCTCTTGATAATCGAATCAATCGCCTTGAAGGCCGCGTCCACCGGCCCGCCACCGTCCGCTTCGGCCTGTTTTTCCGCGCCATTCACAGCCACCACCACTGTGGCGTGCGGCGTTTCCCCGGTTTCGGAACAGACTTTCAAGGACACCAGCCTGAAGTGCTCCTGCTCCAGCGCGGCAGCTTCGTCGCTTACCAGCGCCTGCAGGTCTTCGTCAAAAATCTCGTGCTTCTTGTCCGCCAGCTCCTTGAAGCGGGCGAATGCGCCATTGAGCGCCTCTTCCGAATCCAGCTCGATACCCAATTCCGACAAACGGGTTTTGAAGGCATTGCGGCCGGAATGCTTGCCCATCACCATCTTGTTGGCGCTCCAGCCGACGTCCTCGGCGCGCATGATTTCGTAGGTTTCGCGATGCTTGAGCACGCCATCCTGGTGAATGCCGGATTCGTGCGCGAAGGCGTTGGCGCCGACGATGGCCTTGTTGGGCTGCACCGCGAAGCCGGTGACCGAAGCAACGAGGCGGCTGGCCGGCACGATCTGAGTGGTGTCGATCTGGGTGTCGCAACTGAAGACGTCCTGGCGCGTGCGTACCGCCATCACGATTTCCTCCAGCGAGGCGTTGCCCGCCCGTTCGCCCAGGCCGTTGATGGTGCACTCCACCTGGCGCGCGCCGTTGAGCACGGCCGAAAGGGAGTTGGCTACGGCCAGGCCGAGGTCATTGTGGCAGTGCACCGAAAAAACCGCCTTGTCGGCATTGGGAATGCGCTCGCGCAATCTGGCAATCAGGGCGCCGAACTGGTGCGGCATGTTGTAGCCCACGGTATCGGGGATATTGAGCGTGCCGGCACCCGCGTCGATCACCGCTTCCAGCACGCGGCACAGGAAATCGGGATCGGAGCGGCCGGCGTCCTCGGGCGAGAACTCGACGTTGTCCGTCCACTTGCGCGCCCATTTTACCGCCTTGACCGCCTGCTCGACCACCTGGTCCGGGCTCATGCGCAATTTCTTTTCCATGTGGATGGGCGAAGTGGCGATGAAGGTGTGGATGCGGCCGGACTTGGCGCCCTTCAGGGCTTCGCCGGCACGATCGATATCCCGCTCCAGCGCACGCGCCAGACCGCATACCGTGCTGTCCTTGATGGCGTCGGCAACTGCTTTCACCGACTCGAAATCGCCGTTGGATGCAGCCGGAAAGCCGGCTTCGATGACGTCCACCCGCATGCGCTCCAGTTGCCGCGCGATGCGCACCTTTTCTTCGCGCGTCATGGACGCGCCGGGGCTCTGCTCACCATCGCGCAAGGTGGTGTCGAATATGATCAATTTGTCTTTCATGACAGACTCCAATGGAAATCTTTGGGCTTATGCCTGGAAACGCATCGCTTCAGGCATGCATATTAAAACTTTAGTGAGAGAGGGGGAAAGTAATTAGCGCGCGAAGCGCAGCAGCAGCGCCAGACCACCGGCGGCTGTAAGCAGAAACTTGGATTGGATATGAAAGAAGAAGTCCATGAGCAAAAATATAATCGGTTTCGCAAAATCATGCAAGCCAACTCCCGCCAAATTTTCACTGGATTTCGCTTGTCCACCCCGCCCAAGCCCGGCACAATGAAAGTCCACCAAGACGACAAGCGGGTGGCAACGAATTCCGCGTCATTCCAGAGAAAATCGAAAAAAAACAGGAGAATCCCATGGAAAGAAGAAAGTTTCTGAAGAATTTTGGCGCCGGCATGGCGGCAGCCGGCGCGGCCACCCTGGCGGCCCCGGCCATCGCCGACTCCATGCCTGCCATCCGCTGGCGCATGGCCTCCAGCTTCCCGAAAAGCCTGGACACCGTGTACGGCGGCGCGGAGATGCTGGCCGAGCGCGTCAAGCAACTCACCGACGGCAAGTTCAACATCCGCGTCTTCGCAGGCGGCGAAATCGTGCCCGGCCTGCAGGTGCTGGACGCCGTGCAGCAGGGCACGGTGGAATGCGGCCATTCCGCCTCCTACTACTATGTCGGCAAGAACAAGGCCTACGCCTTCGACTGCGCCATTCCCTTCGGCCTCAATGCGCGCCAGCAGAATGCCTGGATGTACTACGGCGGCGGGCTGCAACTGATGCGCGAATTCTTCGCCAAATCCAACGTCTACAACATTCCCGGCGGCAACACCGGCACCCAGATGGGCGGCTGGTTCCGCAAGGAAGTCAAATCCCTGGCCGACCTCAAGGGCCTCAAAATGCGCATTCCCGGCTTCGGCGGCGAAGTCATGTCCCGCCTCGGCGTGGTGCCGCAGACCCTGGCGGGCGGCGACGTTTACCCCTCCCTGGAACGCGGCACCATCGACGCCACCGAATGGGTCGGCCCCTACGACGACGAAAAGCTGGGTTTCTACAAGATCGCCAAGAACTACTACTATCCCGGCTTCTGGGAAGGCAGCACCCAGTTCAGCTTCTACATCAACCTGGCCGAATGGAACAAGCTGCCCAAGCTATACCAGCAGGCTTTCGAGGCCGCAGCCGCCGAGACCAACATCAACGTCATGGCCGAATATGACCACAAGAATCCACCGGCCATCCAGCGCCTGATCAAGAACGGCGTCAAGGTGCATGCTTTCCCGCAGGACATCATGAAAGCCGCGCACAAGGCAGCGTTCGAGATTTTCGAGGAAGAAGCGGCCAAGAACCCCGATTTCAAGAAAATCTACACCAGTTGGAAACCCTACCGCGACCAGCAGTACCAGTGGTTCGGCATGGCGGAAGGTGCTTTCGCAAACCTGGCCGGCATGGGCTGAGCTGGCTTCATGATAGAAAACCCCGCTGCGGCGGGGTTTTATTATTGGCTGAAATGGCCAGGCCATTGATTGCTACGCGACGCACATGAACAAGATCAGTTGGATTTTGCGCGGCCATTGGATACTTCAAGAAACACTGGCTGCCATCAAGCCATTTGAGACGGCGGCCGAGATTGCCGCAGGGGCCGTTTCTCGGCCATAGCAGCCATCAATCGCTAGCCAGTCAGACTTCTGCTTCTATGCGCATACCTGTCATTCGCGATGAGCCAAGTTCAGTTCAAGATTGTACCGATACGCCGTGATTTTAGTCAGGCTCGATTGCTATCGTCGTCAGGCTTGTGTTCGACCTCAAGCTGTTTGATCGCCCGGTCAAAGTCGCTCTCGAACAGCCGATCTTGCACGATACGGTATTTCTCAAACTCACTTTCCGCATGCGCTTTGGCCATTTCTGCGGAAACCTTGCCTGCATCCTGTAATACGTCCCGCTCGGCGAACTCCAGAAAGGCATCCAGCCGCTTGGCCCAGTCTTCCATCGTCATCGGAATATTGCGGCGGGCGCGATCTTCGGCCAGATCGAGATACGAGTTCACGATACGCCCGAGTGAGTCCAGCTCTTCCTGGGAAAGATAGTTCTTGGCGACAACGACATCGGTCTTGATGATCTTGCCGCCGGGAGCATTCTCCCAGGAGGTCAGGCCCATATGCGGCTTGCCGCTGTCGGCACGCTGCACGATAAGCTCGGCGGCAGTGTGCCCATGGATGGCGAAATGCAGCTTGTTCTGCACCTTGGCGAAGAAGGCCTTGGTGGTGGGCGCATCGCGGTTGTAATCCACCGCCGTGGCGTAGATGTCGGTGACCTTTTGATAGAACTTGCGCTCCGACAGCCGAATCTCGCGAATCTCGGCCAGCAAGTGTTCGAAGTAGTCCTCACCCAGAAAGGCGCCGTTTTCCAGGCGCTTCTTGTCCAGCACATAGCCCTTGACGGCGAACTCGCGCAGCACACCGGTGGCCCACTGGCGAAACTGGGTGGCGCGCACCGAGTTGACCCGATAACCGACCGAGATGATGGCATCGAGGTTGTAGTGGTTGGTGGCGTAGGATTTGCCGTCGGCGGCAGTTATCCGGAATTTCCGGATAACTGAATCTTCGCCCAGCTCACCGCTGGAAAAAATGTTCTTCAGGTGCTCGCTGACCGTGCGCACATCCACCGCAAACAGCTCGGCCATCAGCTTCTGCGTCAGCCAGACGGTTTCGTCCTCATAACGCGCTTCGATGCTCTGCTCACCGGCCTGAGCGGTAAAGATCAGGAACTCGGCGGTGCTGTTGCGAATCAGTTTACTGTTGCTATCAGTCATGGCGCAGTCTCTGTCTCGCCAATACTTTTAAGCAAGGCTGAATACTGATCTCCGTCCTTTTTCAGTCTTTTAATAATTAGCTGTGCGGCAGTCTGCATCTCCGGCACTTCAACGGGCGTTGACCCACGCTCAAACACACCGGCCAAATGGGAGTATTCGTTATTGATTCTATCTATTAAAACGGCAGGTATCCTTTCCTCGCCAAAGAAAAGACGCAACGTTTCTTCGTTCATTCCCTGATCTGGATACTTGTAATAGAGATATATCTCAAAGAACTTTCTAGCGTTATTAGAAAAGTTGTAAAAAGTTACGTAGTTGGTGTCGTCAACTACTGAAATGGCGGCACATTTATGTATCTGATGAAACAGATAGTTGAATTCTGTGACATATTCCTTCAGATACTTCGGCATTACCTGAATAGTGGATAACATGCCTTGCCGGACAACTACTAAGTAGCTCTTTTGATAGTCTTTTTGCTTCCCATCTGGGGCGGCAAACTTGCCTGTCAACCGTTTCAAATACTTGAGGAAATCAAGGTTGTGCGTTGATATAAACAACTGCTCGAATTTCCCTTCGGAAACGATTTCAGCATTTAGCAAACTGTAAATAAAGAAGATATGATTCCCATCAAGCGACGAGATCGGATCGTCAATCCAAATGAGAGGCTTTGAACCCTTTGTGTCGATATCGTCGAGTTTTGCCAGGAAGTAGCAGAATGCCAGCAGGCTGCATTCCCCCTCACTCAGATGATAGGCTTTCTTGCCATCTCGGATAACTTCAAAGCGAATTCGTTTTGATTCCTCACCTGCCACTGCATCTTGTTTGGCCTCGAGCGACAAGAAATGATGCCCAAAATAATCATTTAGATATTCATTAACTTTCCTTGCGCCCTTTTCTTCGTCATTCAGCTCACGCTTTTTTCCTGCAAGTAGAACCTCTTTCTGATTGATCGCATCGCCCAGTGTCAGCCCGTTCAGTTTTATAGCTTCAAGATTGTTTTTCTTGGTCTCAATGTCTGATAGCTGGAACTGGTATCGAATTGTTGTTAAATATTTCGCCACCTCGTTTAAACGCAAATCTTCTTTGGCCTTGCTTTGCTCTGTACCAAGAGCATTTGCAAACGCAGTAGAACTTTCACGAATCACTTCATATTCATTCCACACATCCAATAAAGGCTGATCTGATGCCTGCGGCCTTTGGAATACTTTTGGATTCAGAAGATCATCTTTCCTATTCTTCAGTTGGGATGCCAGATCATCAAGACAACTTGCGTAGTCGCCAACAGCACGTTTTAGCTTTTCGTTTAAGATCGAAAGCTGTTCATGGTATTTCGAATAAAACAAAGCATTATTGATCCGCAATGCGGACGACACAGATTCTTTTTCGGCCTCGATCTGTTTGATTTGAGCGTCGAGGGCTTTTTCCAGTCTGCTGGATTCTTCATCGAAATGTTTTTCCAGCTTCCCCCATCGTTCAGTTGTAATTGCACTTCCACAGAAACCACAGGTTTCCCTTTTTCCCTTGTGATGGGCTCGCCCCTCACTAACCCAGCGGTTCAGGACGGCATCTTTCACCAATTCATCTAGCTTGTCAGACTCGCTAATCCTCTTGGCTATAAGTATCTCAGCCTCATTTGCCAGGTCATTGAATTGAAGATTTGGGGTGCGAAGCGATGAAACAGGCGGTAGTACTTTTTCAGAAATCAGCTTTTCAAAGCCGCTCAATTGGTCAACTGTCGGGGGCTGATAACTTGGCTTCAAAACAGCTTCAATATCACTTTTCAGCTTTGTTACATTGTAGTTTTGATCGCCAAAACGCTCAGGCCTGTACTTTATCCCTATGCTTCTGTCCGTCGCCTTATCAGACATCTGTTTTTCAAGCGCATCGCTGGCCTTTTTATGGTCGTCTTTGTACTTGGCGTACTCTTTTCTTGCTTCGGCTCGTTGTGCGTAAAGGCCTGTTTCTTTCCCTTCTTCTTTGTCGCCCAACTCCGTTTCTAGTGCTTCAATTTCTTGTTCAATCTTGTTGTTGTTTTCTCCGAGGATGGCAAATGGTTCGATGCCATCATCCGGATTTGTGATGAATCGCAGATTGTCCCTAACGAAATCTTCGTTGAACACGCGAATCGTTTTAGCATGGCTTGTCAAACTGTCTTGCGTTAATTGCGTCCCATCGGCGAATGCTACACAAAATGCAGGATTCTCAAATTTGTCGGAGAGCTTTCCCGATTCCATGGCGCGTAGGATGCGCGAGAGGGTGGTTTTGCCAGAATAATTTCTGCCGTAAATTATGTTAATTGCCCCAAAATTCTGGACTTTACCGTCCCCACTCAGAACTTCCTTGTCCCAATCGAAGCCTTTGAACACACCCAAGTCACCAATGGATTTGATTTTCTTGATCATAAGACAGGCTCCTTCCGTTTTACCGCATTCGTGGCCACCGCAACCGGCAGCGGTAGATCGACAAAGCCAGCTCGCCTTTGAAGGCCTGCTGGCCCAATGCGCCGTAGAGGGCTTCGAGATCGGAGAGGCTTTGCTGGTAATTTTCCAGGTCCCAGAAATAGGTTTCGTGCCCGTTGGTGTAAAAGCAAAATGGCAGTTCGCCGCCGAGTTGCTTTTGAATGTTGTAGCAATACTGTTTGGCTTGCTCTCGCCCGATGGCGGCATCCCGGCTGGATTTTTTTGCCTCTACTACGGCAAGTGGTTTGCGGTCTTTGCCCAGCAGCACGTAGTCGCTGAACTGATGGCCTTCATATTTGGTGCGCGGCTCTGCAACACCTTCGGGCAGGCTGGTCAGGATGTCGAATTCTTCGACGACTTGCGTCGGGTCTTTGACGTTCCAGCCGGACGCACCAAGCTGGGCATCAATCAGCTCGGCACGTGTTTGAGCCTCCGTTATGGCCATGCTTTAATTTTTCCTTTTCCCTACACCGCTTATGCTGCGAGTCGCAGCGAATACTAAAGGGTAATGGACTGATGCGCCAGCGGTTGAAGCGGGTTTGAAGTGATGCCTACGTAAGCTTGCCCATTAATTGAGCACATGATGAGAACTAAGAATAGGGTTAGCGTAGTAATCGGGCCTCGGCCGCAAATCGCCCCGAAGAAACACAAAAATAGTGCAAATTATACCCATTAAATATCAATCAGTTAGAAGGTGCTTCTTGAGAGGCACCCCAAGTTTCACTATGAGGCTCGGTATGGTGTTACCAGGATAATCGCCGTCGGCTTTGATGCTGCGAGCGGACGCGCAAAGGTGCTAGCGAAAGGGGCAGCAATGGCCGGTACCAAGCATTGGCCCTGCTCACCCGGAAGGAGCTTTGGACTGGAAGCTGAGAAATATCTACGAAAGCGGGTGAAGTCAACTTGAAAGGGGACGGCTAATGGGCGTCCCCTGTCATTCTTATTGATTTGCTAAGGAGCTCTCGACTCTCGGGGTGTTAAAATGGGCCTGCTCAATCAATCCGACAGTTAAAATTAATGGGAACGAAACCTGCCTGCTCAGCGGATCAAGTCATGTGTCATTGCAGTGGCACCAAGCAAAGCTACATTCAACGCCTGTTTGACGAGGGTCTGGATATACAGGACATTTCCAGAAGGACGGGTGCGCTTTCCGGCTGTGGCGGTTGTGAATGGGATATTGGGGATTACTTGAAGGAACTTGCCGCACAACGCGCAAGTGGAACGACCATCAATAAGTAGATGTGCAGTCATCAGGAGCAGGTGGGCATGGCGCCCAATTGGAGCAGCAATAGGCGATAAGGAGCCAGGCTCGAATTACCTTCCAAGCCGGCGTCCGTGTACGCAGTCGCGTTTAGAGAAAGAGCCGTTCGGGTGATTCTCGCCCCTATGTCTGGTGACAATTCCATACCGGTCGTTGTACCACCTGAATGCCACCGACAGCAAAGGCCGAACAAGAGACGGCCATTCCGCTCAGCCTGAACATCCGCTCCTGGCACACTGTCGCCCAAGCAACCGCCCCATTCAACCCCGAGCGGCCTCATGCCACACGCCGTACGAGCTTCCGCCCCTATTGAGCGATAGGCGTGCTCTGCACCAGCCCCGGGAAAGCAATGACCAGCCCCACCATGATGATCTGGATGATCACGAAGGGGATTGCCCCCCGTAGATGTCGGTGGTCTTCACCTCCCTGGGCGCCACGCTGCGCAGGTAGAACAGGGAAAAGCCGAAGGGCGGATGCATGAAGGAGGTCTGCATGTTCACGCTCAGGAGCACGCCGAACCACACCAGGTCGATGCCCAGCTTGTGCGCGGCGGGTGCCAGCAGCGGCACCATGATGAAGAGCACGAAGCTGGTCAGCTTGGCGGTGGAATCCATCGCCTGTTTCAGCAGCGGCACGCTCAGCCGGCGGTGCGCCAGGGCCAGCCCGCGTAGCATGGATTCGCGTCCGGTGGGTTACGCCTGCGGCTAACCCGCCCTACGAAAGACGGGATCACGCTTCCACCTCTTCAACGTCCCGCCCAACTCTTCCAGTATCCCGCGCAGTGCGTCCAGCACCGCTTCCAGTTCTCCCATCGCTTCCTGCGCCAACACTGCCGGTTCCAGAGTTTGCCGACGATGTCGAGGGTGGTTATTTGTTGAGCGTTATCATGAATTGATCGGCAGTAATGATGGGGCAGACAAATCGGCCGGCGAGTGCCAGCAAGTCCTGATCACCTGTCACCAGATAATCTGCCTTGCCAACGACGGCGAGTTGCAGAAACGGCAAGTCGAATTTGTCGCGGCAATCAGGTGTTACGGGGGGACGGGCGGGCATACGCACCGTGGTGCAGTAAGGCAGGTAGTCGGCAAGTAGCTCCTGCTGGTCTGCTGTAGTGAGTTTGAATTTTGGATAGGCCAACACTCGTATCAGCTCTGCGGCTGCTACGCTTGATAACAGCGGCTGACATTGTGCGCTTTGCCATGCCAGGCGCAGTGGCGATAGCCGCCCTTGTGCAAACACCAGCGCGGACAACACCAAATTGGTATCGATCACTACGCGAGGGGCGCTTTTTGTACGCGGCATTAGCTTGCGGACTTTTTGGATTCAGACGATTGACGTGCCCAGGCAACTGCATCAGCGATATCCTGTTCGTTCAAGTCCAGCTCGGCGAGTTTGGCACGCACAGCGTCGCCACGCTGTATGCGTACCGGGGTAAGCACGATCTGCCCATTGCAGGCTTCCACATCGAAATATTCCGCAGGACCAACCGCAGCGGTAATGCTTTTGGGCAGGGTGAGTTGGTTCTTGGAGGTCATTTTAGCGAGCATGGTGTTTCTCCAACATGGCTAAGTAAGGAATTCTTACTTTATGCCGCATGCCATGAAAAATCAAGCTGCGGTTTGTTGCCAGATGGATTCACTGAAGGTTTCCAGCACTTGCTGGAGCTCACCATTAAACATTTTGTCGAGCCGGGCAAAACCGCCCCCTTCACGCCTGAAGAAGAGGTCCGGGTCATCAAGTGCGGCGTGATCCACCAGCAAATTGGCTTTGGTCCAACCGCCCACTCAACCCCGAACGGCCTCATGCCACACGCCGTACGAGCTTCCGCCCCTATTGAGCGACTTGCGTGCCCTGCACCAGCCCCGGGAAAGCAATGATCAGCCCCACCATGATGACCTGGATGATCACGAAGGGGATTGCGCCCCAGTAGATGTCGGTGGTCTTCACCTCCCTGGGCGCCACGCTGCGCAGGTAGAACAGGGAAAAGCCGAAGGGCGGATGCATGAAGGAGGTCTGCATGTTCACGCTCAGGAGCACGCCGAACCACACCAGGTCGATGCCCAGCTTGTGCGCGGCGGGTGCCAGCAGCGGCACCAGGATGAAGGCGATCTCGAAGAAGTCGATGAAGAAGGCCAGTACGAATACCAGCAGGTTGACCACCAGGAGGAAGCCGATGACGCCGCCCGGCATGCCGGTGAGCAGGCCTTCCACCCACAGGTCGCCGTCCACGCCGCGGAAGATCAGGCTGAACACGGTTGAACCGATGAGGATGAAGAGCACGAAGCTGGTCAGCTTGGCGGTGGAATCCATCGCCTGTTTCAGCAGCGGCACGCTCAGCCGGCGGTGCGCCAGGGCCAGCAACAGGGCGCCGGTGGCGCCCATGGCTCCGCCCTCGGTGGGTGTCGCGACGCCGACGAAGATGGTGCCCAGCACCAGGAAAATCAGCAGCAGGGGTGGCACCATGGTGGTCATGACCCGCCTCGCCAGGGCCGCGCCGTGGAGGGTGCGCGCCTCGATGGGCAGGGCAGGCGCGGCGGAAGGCTTGATCAGCGTCACCAGCAGGACGAAGACGAAATAGAAGCCGGTGAGGATCAGTCCGGGCACCATGGCGCCCTCGTACATGTCGCCCACGGAAACGCCGAGCTGGTCCGCCATGACGATCAGCACCAGGCTGGGGGGGATGATCTGGGCCAGGGTGCCGGAAGCGGCGATCACGCCGGAGGCGAGGGAGCGGGAATAGCCGTAGCGCAGCATCACCGGCAGGGAGATCAGTCCCATGGCGATGACCGAGGCCGCCACCACGCCGGTGGTCGCGGCCAGCAGGGCGCCGACGATGATCACCGCGTAGGCCAGGCCGCCGCGCATGGGGCCGAACAACTGGCCCATGGTGTCCAGCAGCTCCTCCGCCATGCCGCTCCGCTCCAGGATCAGCCCCATGAAGGTGAAGAACGGGATGGCGAGCAGGGTCTGGTTGCCCATGATGCCGAAGATGCGCTCCGGCAATGCCTGGAACAGGCTGGCGTGGAGCAGCCCCATTTCCATGCCCACCAGTCCGAACAGCAGACCCACGGCGCCGAGGGAGAAGGCAACCGGGTAGCCGACGAGGAGGAACAGGACCAGGGCGCCGAACATCAGCGGCGCCATCATTTCGAAACTCATCATGCAATCCTTTCCGGGTGTTGCTCTACCGGGGCGGGCGGCTGCCGGTCGAGCAGGAACAGGATTCTCTTGATGATTTCGGAAATGCCCTGGAGGGAAAGAAGGGCGAAGCCCAGCGGGATCGCCATCTTGATCGGCCAGCGCAGCAAGCCGCCTGGGTCGGGAGAGCCTTCGTTGATCTGAAAGGAAACCAGCGCCATGTCCCAGGACATCTTGGTGATGAACAAGCTGACGGGCAGCAGGAAGAACAGGGCGCCGAGAATATCGATGACGGCCTGGGCCCGCTTGGACAAGCGGCCATAAATGACGTCGATGCGCACATGGCCGTCGTGCTTGAGGGTGTAGCCGGCCCCCAGAAGAAAGATCAGGCTGAACATATACCACTGGATCTCCAGCATGCCGTTGGAACTCATTCCGAAGAGGTAGCGGAAGGACGCGTTGCCCGCGCTCACCAGGGCCGAGAGCAGCACCAGCCAGATGGCGGCGCGGCCCACGCGCTCGTTGAGCGCATCAATCAGGTTCGCGATGAATTTCACTCAGAAATCTCCAGAATTCGGGATGCCAAATTTTTAGCCTATCCAAGGGTTGCTGATTATACTTGGAACAGTCCAGAATGCTTACCGCTTCCGAAGCCAATCTCCCAGCCCAGCGCATCCCGAAGGATTTCCTTAACCATGGACTTATTTCAAGTTTTGCTGCTGATGTGTGCGGGTGCGCTGGGAGGCGCGGCCAATGCCATTGCCGGCGGCGGGACATTCTTCACCTTCCCGGCCCTGCTCGCCGCAGGCGTTCCTCCGGTTTCGGCCAATGCCACCAATTCCTTCGCCATCTGGCCGGGCAACGCCATCGCTCTGTTCAGCTATCGCGACGAACTGGGCAGGCACCGAGCCAGCCTGCCCTGGCTGCTTGCCGCCGGGCTGCTGGGCGGCGGACTGGGCGGCTGGCTGCTGGTGCAAAGCTCGGACCGCAGTTTCATGAGCCTAGTGCCGTTCCTGATGCTGGTCGCCACGGCGGCATTCGCCTTCAAGGCCCGGTTGCTTGCGCTAATCCGTTACTTTCTGGCGCAATCCCGTCATAGCCACCGCACCCTGACGATCGCCCTGACTTTCCTGGTCGGAGTTTACGGCGGATATTTCAATGCCGGCCTCGGCATCATGCTGCTGGCGGCTCTCAGCCTGGGGGGCATCGAGGATCACCATGAACTGAACGGGCTGAAGAACCTGGTCTCGGTCGCGGTATCCACCTTTTCCGTCACCATCCTGGTCATCAGCAGCGCCATTTCCTGGCCGCATGCCTGGGTCACGCTGCTGGGCGCCATTGCGGGGGGCTATCTCGGGGGGCGTTACGCGCGCCGGATTCCGAAAGCCTGGCTGGAACGCGTTGTCATTGGCATCGGCGGCCTACTGACCGTGGTCTATGCGATCAAGGTTTACACTTAAAAAAACCAGTTAGAGCCGAAACCTTGGCTTATTCGTCATAAGCGCGCAGCTTCGCCACATCCTTGATGCATACGTCCTTGCCCTTGACTTCGATCAGTCCTTCTTCGGCCAGGTGGTGCAGGATGCGTGAAAAGGTTTCGGGCGTGATATTGAGATTGGAGGCGATCACGTTCTTGTTGGCCGGCAGGGCGATGTGGATATCCCGGCCCTCCAGGATTTCCTCGAGATCCTGCAGCAGGTATCCGATCACACGCTGCTCGGAAGAACGCAGGGAAAAAGACTCCACGTAATGAATCATGCGGTGCAGGCGGATCGACAAACCGGCCAGCATCTTGCGGCAGAAGGCCGGGTCATTGTCGATTCCTTCGAAAACCACCGCCTTGGAAATGTGCAGCAGCAGGGAATCCGCCAGGGTCTGGGCATAGACCGGATAAGGCTTGCCCATGAACATGACCGCTTCGCCGAAACTTTGCCCGGGGCCGAACAGCTCCACCACTTTCTCCACCCCCTGGGGCGATGACAGCGCCAGTTTGACCTGGCCGTATACCACCACGTAAAAGCCCGTCGAAGGCGTGCCGCGCTGGAACAGCATATCCCCGCGCGCCAGGTGCAGTTCCCGCGCGCCTTGGGCGATGCGTTCAATCTCGTCCGGGGACATTTCCCGGAACAGGGGAATATTTGCAAGGATGGCGGGTATTTTTACAGAGTTACTCAAGGCGATTCCGATCCGTGGCGCATGCATGCAGGAACGGAATTATATGATCAAGCCCTTCGAATAGAAAAGCGCTGAAACAATGGGTGAATCTCTGCATGCAGCAAATCCCACGCAAAATCCCCCCCATCGCCTTGACACAGAAGCGGTTCGGCACATCCCTGGGTGCGGAATGCCTGCAAGACGAAATTCCGCACGCCTGCCAGGGCCAGCTCATGCGCCAGCTCCAGCACCTGGGCATGGCTCAGCAAACCGGCATGCAGGGTGGTGCGAATCTCATGCTCCACCCCGCCCTCGATCAGCAAAGACAGGCTTTCGCGCGCACGCGTGGCGCTCCCCGGCGTCCGGGTGATACGGTCATAAGACGAAAACGGCGCCTTGATGTCCATCCCCACCCAGTCGAGCACAGGCAGAAGTTTTTCCAGTCTCTCAGGGTACGGGCCGGCGGTATGAAGCCCTACCTTGAAACCCATATCGCGCACCGCCAGACAAGCGTCAAGCAAACCGGACTGCAACGTCGGTTCGCCACCGGAAAACACGACCGCATCCAGCAGACCCTGGCGCCTGAGCAAAAAAGACTCGATGGCGCGCCACCCTTCACCATCTCGGGCGCGCGGGATCAGATGGGGATTGTGGCAATAGCTGCAGTTCCACGGGCAACCCTGGCAAAAAACCACTGCGGCAAGCTGTCCGGGATAGTCGGTCGTGGTGAGCGGCGTCAGGCCGCCCACTTGCAGGGCTTCAGCCCCCCTCTCCCCCCACTCTCTCCCGGCACCCGCAAGGAGTGTCCCCGCCGAGAGCGGCAGCAAAGCTGCTCGCTCTGGCGAGACGGGAGAGGGGGACGCAGTGGCGTCCTGCGGCGCTTTATCAGTTGGCGAGATCAGTGCGCGATTCGCAGAAATACTGGCGCTCGTAGAATTCACCTTTTTTCCCCACGTTAAATGAAGCCATCGGACGGTGGTATCCCATCACCCGCGTCCAGACCTCGCAGGGCTGGCGCTCCTCGTCCTTGAGCGCGATTTCTGGTTTGAGATTGGTTTGCTGGGACAGATCGGTCATGTTTTTCTCCTTATTCCTGGTTACGCCCTGTCATTGCGAGCACAGCGAAGCAATCTCGTTTTTGAAACCAGATTGCTTCGTCACTGCGTTCCTCGCAATGACGGTCAGGCTGCTTGTTTGCGTTTTTTGGCGAGAATTTCTTCATCGCACTTGGGACAGAATTTGTGCTCCCCATCCAGATAGCCGTGCGTCGGGCAAATCGAGAAGGTCGGCGTGATGGTGATATAGGGCAGGCGGAAGCGTTCCAGCGAGCGCTTGACCAGGTTCTTGCACGCTTCCGCGCTGGAAATGCGCTCCGTCATGTAGAGGTGCAGCACGGTGCCGCCGGTGTATTTCTTCTGCAACTCGTCCTGCCGCTCCAGTGCCTCGAACGGGTCGTCGGTGAAGCCCACCGGCAGTTGCGAGGAATTGGTGTAGTAGGGCATTTCGCGCGTGCCCGCCTGCAGGATGTCCGGGAAGCGTTTCCTGTCCTCCCTGGCGAAGCGGTAGGTGGTGCCTTCCGCCGGGGTGGCTTCGAGGTTGTACATGTGGCCGGTTTCGTCCTGGAAAGCCAGCATGCGCTCGCGCACGTGGTCCAGCAGCCGCACCGCGAAGGCATGGCCATATTCGGTGGTGATGTCGTGCTCGTCACTAGTGAAGTTGCGGATCATCTCGTTGATGCCGTTCACGCCCAGGGTGGAGAAATGGTTGCGCAGCGTGCCGAGATAGCGCTTGGTGTAGGGGAACAGGCCGGCGTCCATGTGGCGCTGGATCACCTTGCGCTTGATTTCCAGGCTGTTTTTGCCGATCTCCAGCAACTCGTCCATGCGCGCCAGCAGGCCGGCTTCATTGCCCTTGTAGAGGAAGCCCAGACGCGCGCAATTGATGGTGACGACGCCCACCGACCCGGTCTGCTCCGCGCTGCCGAATAGGCCATTGCCGCGCTTGAGCAGTTCGCGCAGGTCGAGCTGCAGGCGGCAGCACATGGAGCGGATCATGTTGGGCTTGAGCTCGGAATTGATGAAGTTCTGGAAGTAGGGCAGGCCGTACTTGGCGGTCATCTCGAACAGCAAGGTGGCGTTCTCCGACTCCCACGGGAAATCCGGCGTCATGTTGTAGGTCGGGATGGGGAAGGTGAACACCCGGCCCTTGGCATCGCCTGTGGTCATGACCTCGATGTAGGCGCGGTTTATCATGTCCATTTCGGCCTGCAGGTCGCCGTAGAAATAGGGCATTTCCTTGCCGCCGATGATGGGTACCTGCTCTTTCAGGTCATCCGGGCAGGTCCAGTCGAAGGTCAGGTTGGTGAACGGCGTCTGCGTGCCCCAGCGCGACGGCACGTTGAGGTTGTAGATCAGTTCCTGGATGTACTGCTTGACCTGCTCGTAAGGCAGCTTGTCATTGCGCACAAAGGGCGCCATGTAGGTATCGAAGGAGCTGAAGGCCTGCGCCCCGGCCCACTCGTTCTGCAGCGTGCCGAGGAAGTTGACGATCTGCCCCACCGCGCTGGACATGTGCTTGGGCGGCCCGGCCTCGACCTTGCCCGGCACGCCATTGAGGCCTTCGGTGAGCAGGGTGCGCAGCGACCAGCCGGCGCAGTAGCCGGCCAGCATGTCAAGATCATGCACGTGGATGTCGCCCTCGCGGTGCGCCACGCCCACTTCCGGTGGATAGACATGGTTGAGCCAGTAGTTTGCCACCACCTTGCCCGACACGTTCAGGATCAGGCCGCCCAGGGAATAGCCCTGGTTGGCATTGGCGTTGACGCGCCAGTCGAGCTGGTCGAGGTATTCGTTGATGGAACTGCCGACATCCACCACCGTCTTCCTGTCCTGGCGCAGCTTAGTGTGCTGCTCGCGGTAGACGATGTAGGCACGGGCGGTCTTGAGGTGGTTGGCGGAGATCAGCACCTGCTCCACCACATCCTGGATATTTTCAATGTTGGGCGGTTCGTTGCGGTACTTGTGGATCAGCACCTTGGATACCTGGGCGCTCAACAGCGCCGCCTCGCCGGCATCGAATTCGCCGCTCACCGCACCGGCGCGGGCTATGGCCGAACGGATCTTGTCGCCATCGAATACCGCAACCGACCCATCGCGCTTGATCACCGCACGCGGCAAACTCAGTACTACCGGCTCACCTTGAACCACGTCCATCTTCAGTCTCCTTGGCATTAAGCAACACACAACATGTTGCGATATTATTTTTCCAAATATACTCCATGTAGTGATCCGGTCAATAAGATTTGGCGATATTTTTATCTTGTTGCCCTATGCATTTTCAATTTCTGTGATAACCTCTTTTAAAAACATGGACTAACAACCAGAATTCAAAAATCATATTTATGGATAAAAAATACTTATGAGAAAAAACCTCGCGGATGAGGAATTGACCTGGCTATTCTGGCCGGGCAAGCACATGCCGCTTCTGACGACACGGCGCGCCGAAATGATTCTGCTGCGCGTGCGCATCATCGCGGCCCTGTTCGCGCTGCTCACCTCGCTATGGATCGCCGTCGACGCCTACCTTCTGCCTTGGCCTGCCTGGGGCGAGATGGCTGTGGGCAGGATCATCGCCAGCGCCGCTTTTGGGTTGCTGGCCATTTCGTTCCGCGGTTCCACCCGCATGCGCGACACCTACATCGCACTGTCAGCCCTGTATCTCATCCCCACCCTTTTCTACATTTACTCCTACGCGGTAATGCAGCAGACCGACACCAATGGCCTGGCTTCCACCATCGCCGGCGTGTACGCTTTTCTGCCTTTCGTGATGGTTGCCGGGCTTGGCATGTTCCCGCTCACCGCGGCCGAGGGCTTGGCGTTCGCCCTGCCGGTGGTCGGCGCCGAATTCGCCTCCACCCTTTGGGGGCTGGACATGCTCAACCTGAGCCACCTCATCAGCACCGTATGGCTATCCGGGATGATTGCCGCAGTTGCGACCATGAGCGGGATGAGCCAGCTGGGATTCATGATCGCCCTGGTGCGGCAGGCAGTGCACGACCCCCTGACCCGCTGCTTTTCCCGCATGAGCGGCGAGGAACTGCTGGAAATCCAGTTCATTATTGCCTCGCGCAGCAATACCCCGCTGTCGGTGGCTTTCGTCGATCTGGATAATTTCAAGAGCGTCAACGACAACTACGGACACGATGCCGGCGACCAGATTCTGGTTGCCGCCACGACCGCGATTCGATCCAGTCTGCGCACCGGAGACATGCTGGCGCGCTGGGGCGGTGAAGAGTTTGTCCTGATTCTGCCCAGCACCTATTGTGACGAAGCGGGGAAAGTGCTCGAACGCCTTCGCGAAAAAGGGCTGGGCACACGTCCGGACGGCAAACCCGTGACTGCCAGCATTGGCCTCTCGGAACGCACACTGGACAGCACCGACGACTGGCGCAAACTGGTCGACATCGCCGACCAGCGCATGTACACGGCAAAACAGAACGGTAAAGACCGCATCGTCTCCTGTGCCGCGACGCACGTTTCAGCGAGCGCGCCGACCTCTGGTTCGACTGATTCTGAGTGCCTGCTTTCTGCTTGATATCCGGGACAAACAAGGTGCGGCTGCCTTGTTCGGCTCACGCGAGTCAGGATTATTGACCTACCTCATTTTTTTAGCTTCCCTAACGGGCTAGAATGCCCGCCATGAAAACCCCACAAAAAACCTGGCAAACCTTCACCGCCGCCCCCCACCGCATGATGATGCTGGGCGGAGCGACCCAGGGCGTGCTTACCCTGCTGTGGTGGCTATTCGACTTGCTCGGCCGCTATGGCGGCCTTTATACCGCACAAGCCTGGAGCATCGCGCCGGTTTGGGCTCATGCTTTTCTCATGCTGTACGGGTTTTTTCCGTTCTTCGTCTTTGGCTTCCTCATGACTACCTATCCGAACTGGATGAATGGGGAAAAAATTCCGCCGCGCCTATACATTCCCGCCTTTCTTCTCCTGGCCGGCGGGATAGCGCTGTTCTACCTCGGGCTGCTGGCAGGCAAGGCATTGCTGATCGCCGGTACCGCGCTCATGCTGGCCGGCTGGGGCATCGCCCTGGTTGCGCTCTTACGCGTACTGATCAAGGCCAATTATGACGACAAGCGCCACCCCATCGTCACCACCCTCGCCCTGATCATGGGCTGGCTGGGCATCCTGTCCTATCTGGTCTGGCTTGCCAGCGGCAATGCATTTGCCCTGGCCTTCTCGCGCCACGCCGGAATCTGGTGGTTCATGCTGCCGATTCTGCTCGCGGTATGCCATAAAATGATTCCCTTCTTCTCCAGCCGGGTGCTGGAAAACTACACCCTGGTGCGCCCTTACTGGGCGCTCTATTTCATGCTCGCCTGCGCCGTGCTGCACGGCGCCCTGGAATTGGCCGAACAGCCGCAACTGCTATGGCTGGCCGATTTTCCCCTGCTCGCTTTCACGCTCTATTTTTCCTACACCTGGGGCCTGCTGCGCAGCTTCGGCATCAAACTGCTGGCGGTGCTGCACGTCGGCTTCGCCTGGCTCTCCATTGCCATGCTGCTGTATGGCATGCAAAGCCTGGCGCTTTTTGTCACCGGCTCAGCGCCTTTCGGCCTGGCGCCTCTGCACGCCCTGACCATTGGGTTCTTCGCCTCGATGATCCTCGCCATGGCGTCCAGAGTCACCCTCGGGCACTCCGGCCGGGAGCTCGTGGCAGACACCGTAACCTGGGCCCTGTTCCTGGGTTTCCAGCTCACCGCTGCAGTGCGTATCGCCCCCGACCTGTTCGGGCTCCCGGCCGGTCTGTTCTATCCCCTGGCAGCAGCAGTCTGGCTCGCCTGCTATGGCGCCTGGTTTGCCAAGTACGGCCCGATTTACTGGCGCCCGCGCATTGATCACAGACCCGGTTAACCAGCCTCGTCTTCCTTGATTCAGGTCAATGCGCCTGGCATGCAGCGCGCAGAAAATGGTATCCATTGCCACTTTTTCCGGAACGGCTTCCCATGACCAGCATCAGCGCCTTTCTCACACCAGACCACCAGCATTGCGATAACTTGTTCGCCGCCGCCGAAGCCGCCGCGGGAAAAGGCGACTGGCGCGCAGCGGCAGAGGCGTGGCCACGTTTCAATGATGCGCTGAGGCACCATTTCGCCATGGAAGAAGAAGCCATGTTCCCGGCCTTCGAGGCCCGCACCGGCATGACCCAGGGACCCACCCAGATGATGCGCATTGAACACGTCCAGATGCGCGATTTGCTCGACCAAATGACTGACGCCGTGCAGCGCCAGGATTCCGATGCCTTTCTTGGCGACTGCGAAACCCTGCTCATCATCATGCAGCAGCACAACATGAAAGAGGAGCAGATGCTCTACCTCATGGCCGATCAGGTTCTGGCCGGCGAGGTGGAAAGCGTGATCGAGCGCATGCGCGCCGTAAGCGGGTAGCATGATGCAGGAGCGCATCCTCGATGCTCTCTGGCTGGAGCCTCCAGAGCCACTGGAGCTGACACTGGACGCCCTCGAAAAACTGCTTCCCGGCGAACGCTTGCGGCTCCTGATTCACCGCGAACCGCAGATGCTTTACCCCATCCTGCAGGAATGGGGGTTTTCCTATCAAACCATTGGCCGCGAAGACGGCACCTACGAAATTCTCATCTGGCACAAGGACGCAAGCCCGGGAGGGGTGAGATGAAAAAACGGGTTAGGCACGTATTTTTGACGCCAAGGTCACATGGAGTGCGCGGGATTCTTGCGGTTATGAATTTCCTCCTCACACCTCACCCCTAACCCCTCACGAATACAAGATGAATCAGCCGACCGGCTTATCGCTTGACCAGGCGCCACCGATTACGGTTCCACTGCGTTTTTTTCTGAGCGCCCCCCTGTTTTCTTTTGCCGCCGCCCTGTTGCTGCTGTGGCAAGGTCCGGACATGCTGCAGAACCGCTGGCATCCTGCGCTGCTGGGCGCGGCCCACATGCTGACGCTGGGATTCCTGGGCCTGGTCATGATGGGCGCAGTCATGCAGATGCTGCCGGTCGTGGCCGGCACACCCGTGCGCCACCCCTTGTGGGCCGCAGGAATCATCCATACGCTGGGCGTTGCAGGCATCGTGCTGCTGGTCGCCGGCCTGACGCTGACCTCACCGATGATGCTCAGATTTTCCCTGCCCCTGCTCGGCACAGCGCTGCTGGCCTTCGCAGCCCTGGCCATTTTCACCTTGAGCCAGGCACAGGCAAACAATATGACCGCCCGCGCCATGCGCCTGGCAGCGCTGATGCTCGCCGCAACCGCCATTCTCGGCCTGCTGCTGTTAAGCAACCATGCCTATTCCTGGTGGCTGCAGGTGCGCGAACCCATCACCAACCTGCACCTCAGCTGGGGCCTGCTGGGCTGGGCCGGGATACTGGTCATCGGCGTGTCATTCCAGGTGGTGCCCATGTTCCAGCTCACCCCCGCCTATCCCGCACGCATGACGCGCTGGTTGCCCCTCATCCTTTTCCTCCTCCTGCTGGCATTGTCGCTGGGCGTGGCTTTTCCGGCACTGCAACTGCCACTGGGCATCGCCCTTTCAGGCGGCCTGGCCTGGTTTGCCGTCACCACCCTGCGGCTGCAAGGCCAGAGGCGGCGCAAGCTGCCGGATGTAACCCTGAGCTTCTGGCGCGGCGGCATGCTGTGCTTGCTGTTCGCCATTGTTCTCTGGCTTATTGGTCAAATTTATCCAGCCGTGGGAAATGGGAAAAATGAACTTCTGCTGGGACTGCTGATGATCGTCGGCTTTGCCATGTCGCTGGTCAACGGCATGCTCTACAAGATCGTGCCGTTTCTGGTGTGGTTTCACCTGCAAAGCCGGCGCAAGCCGGGGGAGCCGGTGGCGCCCAACGTCAAACAGATCCTTCCCGAGAAACGGGCACGGCGTCAAATGTGGCTGCACTTCACCGCGCTCGCCTCGCTTCTCGTGGCGGTGCTGCAACCCGCGCTATTCATCTACCCGGCAGCCCTGCTGTTTGGCGCATCCAGCCTGTGGCTGTGGCTGAATATGCTTTCCGCCTGGCGCACTTTTCGCCGCGTGAATGCGCTCATCGAGCAGTCCAGACAGGCTCCTAGCGCCGCGTGAAATTGATGGAAATCAGTTCCGGTTCACGCGCCACGTACTGGATCTCAATCCCGTCGCCGTAACGCTGCCGCATCTGCTCCAGCAATGGCAGGGGGTCGTGATCGTTCATGAAGCGCATGGTTTCGCCCGGATTGAGCGCATCGAGCGCACCAAAAATGGCGGCATGGCGAAAACGCTTGGCCACGCAGCGCGCGTCGAAAGGGTAAATTGCTTCGGGTTGAAGGATATTGAATTGTGCCATTGCCGCTTTCCTGACTCAGGTTTAAATCAGTAAAGGTATTACACGCCCCCTCTCTTCCACCTTGATGGAGATCAAGTACGGCGCGATTGAAGCTTAATCCATCCGGCCATCAGCGCAAAGGGAAGCAGGCCCGCAAGCGCAAGCACAGCCCCCCAGCGCACACCGGCCAGCGCCAGCAGGCCGGCGGCCAGCAACAGGAGCGCCCTTGCCCCGCTGCCATAGGTCAGGCGCCGACGAGCCAGGGCATGCCATTCCATCTGCCGTCCAGGCCTGAGCCAAAGAGGGAGCAACTGCCCCGCCGCGCCGCTCACCAGCGGGAACAAGAAGGCAAAGGCCAGCAAATGCCCGGCAGCGGCGGATTCCACCCAACCGGCGGCGTGCATTCCGCCAGCCGCCAGAGCCAGGAAGTAGCCCGCTCCCGCAGCCGCAAGCAAAGGCGATGCGCCATGCCATGAAAAAATATCGTTATAAAAAAGCAGCCACCAGGAGCGCCCCAGACGGGCCAGCGGCACCAGCCACAAAATCACCCCCAACCAGGACAGGAGCGGCAACCAGGCGGCACCGAAACTGATAGACAATACGCCGCCCAGCGCCAGCGGAAGATCCGTCCGCAGACGCCCCGCCGCTCCAGGGTCCGATCGCCCTGCAGCGGTGGGAAGCAGAACCTGCAGTGTTCCAATTGCGGCCAGGCCGACGAAACCGAATATATTCAAGTGTAAATGCAGATGCTTGAAAGCCAGCGACTGATCCGGCCACACGCCCATCGCCGCCACGGCCAGCAGGCTCAGCATCAGGCACAGTAGCGCCGCCAGATACCAGTAAACCCCGGGATGAGGGCTGCCCAGCGCCGCCTTGGCGCGCATCCACTGCCATCCCGCCAGGCGCGCAGCCGCAAGCAGCGCAAGCAAGGCCGCAAGCAGGCGAACGGATTCGGGCAGAGCAAAAGCAAAAAATGCGGCCGCCAGCACACCGGCCTGCCATGCCAAGCCCGCCAGCAGTTCCACCTGACGCGCCGCCGCGCCGGTTCGCGTCAAGACCGGGACAAAGTGGGCCATTGCAGCCATGATCAGCGGCATCACGCCCAACGCAAAAACCAGGTGGACATGGGCGGCACGATGCAGATCCGCCACCAGCGGCAATACCATTGCGCCAGTCATCGCAAGGATAGCCGCCATTACCAGAAAGACGAGAAGCATGCAGAAAATTCCTCACAAAACCACGCCATCATAACGCAGCGTCAAATAATCCTTGATAAAGTTCCCTAAGAGCATCAACCTTGATCCACGTCAAGGATTCGGGCGTCATGCTCGGTTAGTCTTTTCCTGCCGCGTTCCAGGCAATTTGTTACGCGGCTGCCCATTGGGAAAATCAACGGGAAGCAGCAACGCGTAAACAGTCTGGGATCCAATAACCACAAGCCAATCAGGAGGTAACATGAGCGAAACATTTACCAAGGCGATGGCGCGGAACATCTTCTACGGGGGAGCTGTATTTTTCTTCCTGTTGTTCCTCGGCCTGACCTTTGACACCATGCAGACTTTGCCGCAACGCGACCACCGGGAAAACATCACCGATTCGGTCGTGCGAGGCAAACATATATGGGAAACACGCAATTGCATCGGCTGCCATACCCTGATGGGAGAAGGCGCATATTTTGCTCCTGAACTGGGCAATGTCTATGTACGCCGTGGCGGCCCATTCATCAAGGCATGGATTCAGTCTCAGCCTACCGGCGTGCCTGGTCGCCGCCAAATGCCTAATTTCAACCTGACCGAGCAGGAACTGGACGACATGGTTGCCTTCCTGAAATGGACATCCGAGGTCAACACCAACAAGTGGCCACCGAACATTGAAGGTTAATCCGCCGGATTATCTGACAATTTCAAGGTTTAGGAGGAATTAATATGCAATTTCAATCTCAGGCGGTGGCGAAGCCATACTTCATTGCCGCAATTGGCCTGTTCGTCGGACAGATTCTGTTCGGCCTGATCATGGGCTACCAGTATGTCGTCGGCGACTTCCTGTTCCCGGCGATCCCCTTCAACGTGGCCCGCATGGTCCACACCAACCTGCTCATCGTGTGGCTGCTGTTCGGCTTCATGGGCGCGGCGTATTACATGATCCCGGAGGAAACCGAAACCGAGCTGTTCAGTCCCAAGTTGGCCTGGATCATGTTCTGGATCTTCCTGGTGGCGGGCGCGCTCACCATCGTCGGCTACCTGATGGTGCCTTACGCCACACTGGCCTCGATGACGGGGAACGATATTCTGCCCACCATGGGACGGGAGTTCCTCGAACAACCGCTGATCACCAAGGTCGGCATCGTGATCGTGGCGCTGGCCTTCCTGTTCAACATCAGCATGACCGTGCTTAAAGGCCGCAAGACCTCCATCGCGCTGGTGATGCTGTTGGGCCTGTGGGGTTTGGCGGTGTTCTTCCTGTTCTCCTTCTACAACCCATCCAACCTGGTGCTGGACAAATACTTCTGGTGGTGGACCGTGCATCTCTGGGTGGAAGGCGTGTGGGAACTGATCCTGGGCGCAATGCTGGCCTTCGTGCTGATCAAGGTGACGGGCGTTGACCGTGAAGTGATCGAAAAATGGCTCTACATCATCATCGCCATGACCCTGATCACCGGCATCATCGGTACCGGCCACCACTACTTCTGGATCGGCACGCCGGAATACTGGCAGTGGTTCGGTTCGGTGTTCTCCGCTCTTGAACCCATCCCGTTCTTCATGATGACCGTGTTTGCCTTCAACATGGTGAACCGCCGCCGCCGCGAGCACCCCAACAAGGCCGCCACCCTGTGGGCCCTGGGTACCGGCGTGATGGCCTTCCTCGGCGCAGGCGTGTGGGGCTTCCTGCACACCCTGGCTCCGGTGAACTTTTTCACCCACGGCACGCAGATCACCGCTGCCCACGGCCACATGGCGTTCTACGGCGCCTACGTGATGGTGAACCTGGCCATGATCTCCTACGCCATGCCGATGATGCGCGGCCGCACCGCCAACTCCGGCCCGGCGCAGACCATGGAAATGTGGTCGTTCTGGCTGATGACGGTGTCCATCGTGTTCATCACCCTGTTCCTCACCGCCGCCGGCATCCTGCAAGTCTGGCTGCAGCGCATGGGCACCACGCCGATGGGCTTCATGGCGGCACAGGATCAGATCATGGTCTTCTACTGGCTGCGCGAGATCACCGGCTTCGTGTTCCTGCTGGGCCTGGTGCTGTATATCTGGAGCTTCTTCTGCAAGAAAGGTGAAGCACAAGCAGCTGCATAATCGTTCCTCCTCGGAGGGGCCTTCGGGCCCCTCTTTTTTTACCTGAATACCATACTATTTTGATAAACAATACAAGCACTTCGCACGAAATACATGCCACGCCGCCCGGCGACCTGGCAATCTGGTTTTTCATCTTCGCCGAACTGCTGGCCTTCGGCGTCTTCTTCGTTGCCTACGCCTTCGCGCGGGCACACAATGTGGAACTGTTCAACGAATCGCAACAGCACCTCAACCGCACTTCCGGCGCAATCAACACCCTGGTGCTGATCACCAGCAGTTATTTCATGGTGCGCGCGGTCGCGGCCATCAAGCAGGGGTTGTCAAATAGCTGCGCGCGCTGGATTGCCTCCGCCATCGGGCTGGGATTCGTGTTCCTGGCCATCAAGATCGCCGAGTTCAACGCCACGTTTGCTGCCGGCATCTCGCTCAGCACCAACACTTTCTACATGTTTTACCTGTCGCTGACGCTCTTCCATTTCATGCATGTCATTCTCGGCATGGTGATCCTGGCGGCGATCATGTTGAAAGCCTTGCGTGGCGGCTACTCTGCTGAAAACCATACCGGCGTGGAAACCGGCGCCTCCTACTGGCACATGGTGGATCTGCTGTGGATCATCCTGTTCCCGCTGGTTTACGTAATTCGTTAAATACAGATTATGAATACTCCTCACAAACCCCATTTCCTCCGCTCCTGCACCCTCATCTGGCTGACGCTGATCATTCTGACCTGCATTACCTACGCCATCGGCGAATCCGGCCTGGGCGGCACCGCGATCATGCTTACCGTTCTCGGCACCGCCGCGGTCAAGGTGGAAATGGTGGCCAGCTATTTCATGGGCCTGCGCCGCACCCGCTGGCTGTGGCGCGGCATCGTGCTGGGTTGGCTGATTCTTGTCTCGGGACTGATTACTGTGGCTTACTTGATGACGGTCAAGTAATCACCGGCTTGATTCACTTAGACTTCAAACACGTTTTCAATCTGGTCAAATAAAATGAGTGAGCTGCCTTTCTACAAACCCCACGGCAACGAAATCGAGCTGTTCGAGCACGCCTACCGCAACCATCTGCCGCTCTTGATCAAGGGCCCCACCGGCTGCGGCAAGACGCGCTATGTGGCGCACATGGCGGCACGGCTCGGCCTGCCGCTCTACACTGTGGCCTGCCACGACGACCTCACCGCGGCCGACCTGGTCGGGCGCCACCTGATTGGCGACGGCGTGACCTACTGGAACGACGGCCCGCTCACCCGCGCAGTGCGCGAAGGCGGCATCTGCTATCTCGACGAAGTGGTGGAAGCGCGCAAGGACACCACCGTGGTGCTGCACCCCTTGTCCGACGACCGCCGTATCCTGCCCATCGAGCGCACCGGGGAAATCCTCGAGGCGCCGCCCGAGTTCATGCTGGTGGTGTCCTACAACCCTGGCTACCAGAATTTCCTCAAGGGCATGAAGCCCAGCACGCGCCAGCGTTTCGTCAGCCTGCGCTTCGACTTTCCCGGCTCCGAACTGGAACAGCAGATCGTCATCGGTGAAACCGGTGCCGATGCCATGCTGTCAAAGAGGTTAGTCAACCTTGCCAACAGCCTGCGCGCCCTCAAGGAGCACGACCTGGAAGAGGCCGCCAGCACGCGTTTGCTGGTTTACACCGCCACCCTGATCGGCAGCGGTTTCGACCCGGTGGAAGCCTGCAGGGCCGCGCTGGTGGAGCCCCTCACCGACGACGAGGAGACCGCCGAAGCTCTGATGGAGATCGTCTATGCCACTTTCGGAAAATGATGGAGATCCATATCAAGCACCACCCGGGCAGACGCTCGCGGTAACAGCGGAAGCGCTCTACATCGCCAACCTGCTGCTGGCGCCCGGCGTCTGCTTCGCCATTCTTGTCTGGCTCTATTTCAAGCACCGTGCGAGCGCGCCCCTGCTCGCCGCGTGTCATTTGAAGCAGACCGTTTCCGCCAGCATCTGGGCGGGGATTTTGCTGGTGATCGCCAACCTCGCCATTCTGCTGCTCGGCGGCTACACCTCGGCCAACACCTGGACGGTGCTGATCATCTATTTCACCACCTGCCATTCCACCCTCGTTCTGCTGGGCATACTCGGCCTCGCCAAAGCCATGGCGGGTCAGAAATACGTTTTTCCGCTGATCGGCAGGCCGTGCGAATGATTAAGACCGTTAACCGCAAAGGACGCGAAGGTACGCGAAGGAATGCACACATAGATTTACTTCGCGTACCTTCGCGTCCTTTGCGGTGATTGTTTCGCTCTAATGCTGAATACCCAACAAAAGCGGCTCATATTCCAGGCCGGTTTTTTCATGCTGTTCCTGCTGGCGCCGGTGTTTGACCTGTTCCGCCTCGATCTCAACCTCAAGCACTTCTTTTTTCTCGGCATGCACTGGACGCTGGGCCTGGACGACTTCGTCGCGGGGCGCATCGACGCCACTGAAGCGGCGATTCGCCTGGTCCTGCGCGGCGGCCTGCCGATCCTCGGGACCATCGCCCTCGGCGTGTGGATATCCTGGAAATGGGGCCGCCTGTACTGCGGCTGGCTGTGTCCCCACTTCTCGGTGGTGGAAACCATCAACCAGCTGATGCGCCGCGCCATCGGACGGCAGAGTTTGTGGGACCACCACGCCCTGCCGGAAAAGAATGCTGACGGTTCCCTCACCAAGGCCAATCCCCTTTACTGGCTGGTGCTGCTGCCGCTGGTGATCGTCTTTGCCTTCCTGTGGGCCATCGCGCTCCTGACCTATCTGCTGCCCCCGGTGGAAATCTACGGCAACCTCTGGAACGGGATGCTGACCCGCAACCAGACGGTCTTTCTTGGCGCCGGAACCCTGGCTTTTTTCATCGAGTTCATGTTCGCGCGCCACCTGTTCTGCCGCTATGCCTGCGCCGTCGGATTGTTCCAATCATTGGCCTGGATGGGCAACCGCAAGGCCATGGTGATCGGCTTCGACCGGCGCCGCGCGGCCACCTGCATCGACTGCAACGCCGCCTGCGACAACATCTGCCCGATGCGCATCCGGCCGCGCAGCATCAAGCGCCTGATGTTCACCTGCACCCAGTGCGGCCAGTGCGCCAACGCCTGTTCACAGG
The DNA here is from genome assembly GCA_964384915.1 of uncultured Sulfuricella sp. GTDB lineage: Bacteria > Pseudomonadota > Gammaproteobacteria > Burkholderiales > Sulfuricellaceae > Sulfurimicrobium. The sequence continues at coordinate 51,486 of CAYLMA010000012.1, forward strand.
TGCAAGCCAACAACCCGCGCGGCCCCTTGCTGAAATGGGTGCAGGACGAATGCTCGCTGGACAAGTCGGCACGTGATTTCGGCCATCACATCGACATTCCCGAGCATTGCTACCAACCGGGAAAAAAGAACTGACCGAAGGGTTTGCCCTGCAACCCAAGCATGGGAGATGGCGATCAAGATTTCCATCGGCAAATTGAAGATCGACTTGCCGCCCTGCGACGATCACCGCGACCCGTTCGACCGCCTGCTGGTGGCGCAAAGCCAGGCAGAACCGCTGGTGCTGCCGCCCTGCGACGCCAAGCTGGCCCGCTACGGATCGACCGTGCGCGTGGTCTGACGCAATACACAAGGCGCGGCGCCTTGCCTTTGCAAGCTCAGGATAATGCAGCGCATGACGATCAGTTGGCGCGAGGCAGCACAAGCATCGCTTCCAGGCCGCCAGTGGCATGATTACGCAAGACCAACTCGCCGCCATGAGCCTGCGCGATATTTCGGGCAATGCCCAGCCCCAGGCCTGTTCCGCCGGTATCGCGGCTGCGCGATTCCTCCAGCCGGAAAAAAGGATCGAACACGCGTTCAAGCTGGGCTTGCGGGATGCCGGGGCCTTGGTCCAGAATTCGGATTTCCAGTTGCTGGTCCTTATCCAGCACGGCAATATCGGCGCGCTTTCCATACTTGATGGCATTGTCGATCAGGTTGCCCAGGCAACGCTTGAGGGCGTTGGGGACGCCAACGTAAGGGCGCGAGATCGTGCCCAGAATATGGATCTCCTGCCCCATTTCCTTGCCGTCCGCCTGGATGCTCTCCAGCAAGGCCATGATGTCCACGGCTTGTCTCGCTTCCTGGCTGTCCACCCCGCGCATGAAATTCAGGGTGGCGGCCACCATGAATTCCATTTCCTCCAGATCCTTTACAAACTTCAGTCTAAGCTCGTCATCCTCGAGCAGTTCGGCCCGAAGCCGCAGGCGGGTGATGGGGGTTTTCAGGTCGTGCGACATGGCGGCGAGAATCCGCGTGCGTTCCTGGATATAGCAGGCCAGCCTGGATTGCATGGTGTTGAAGGCATGCGCCGCGCGCCGCACTTCGGTTGGGCCGGTTTCAATCAGAGGCGGGCTGTTGATATCCTTTCCCAGTTTCTCGGCGGCGCCGGCGAGGATATCAAGAGGGCGGGTGGCAAGGCGCACCGCAAGAAGCGAAAGAAAAATCACTGCCGCGAACAAGACCAGCAAATTGAACAACAGGCGTGGCGGCGTGGAAAAAGGTCTGCCACTCGGGTGCACTTCGAAGAACACCGCTGCTCCATCCTGCAAGCGCATCCCCACGGTAAACATGATTTTTTGCAGTGGGTGAGCGTTTCCGATGCTAAAAGGCGCATTGCCGTCAACGTGCCGCACGGGCCATTCCCTTTCGGAAACCGTGACTTCGACAGGCCGATTTGCGCCAAGCAGGTCACGCAGCAAAATTCTGAAGTTGGCGGCCTGGTTTACGCTGTCCCGGTTCTGGCGGGGCTGGCCTGAGGGGGCCGCACCCAGGGCAATCCGCAGAGTTGGTGAATTCAGGGCCGCCACGAATTGTTGCCGATCGGCGGGGGGGAGGGAATTCAGCAGCCGGAAAGCATCCGCGATACGTTGTGCCGATTCCATGCTGTTCGCGCGGAACAGCAAACGGTCGCGTTCGCGCAAATGGAAGATCACGCTGATGGATTGCACCAGAATCAGGCCGCCGAGCAGGATCAAAACCATGCGGCTGAAGAGGGAGTGCGGCAACAGCCGGATCATCTTCCAGCTTCCACCTGTGCAGCCAGGATGTAGCCTTCGCCCCGCACCGTCTTGATGATGGAGGGTTCCTTGGCATCGTCCGCCAGACGATGGCGGAGACGGCTCACCTGAACATCAATGCTTCTTTCGAAAGGGTCCGCCTCCCGCCCCTGCAGCAAATCCATAAGTTGATCCCGGCTGAGAACCCGGCTGGGATGATGGAGAAAGATCCGCAGCAGGCGGAATTCGGAACCGCTCAGCGGAACCACCACCCCTTCCGGCGAAATCAGTTGGCGGGAAACAATGTCCAGCTCCCATCCGGCAAAGCGAAGCCGGGCCGCGTCGCCGGTTTCCATGTGCCCCGGCAAAGCCTTTGCCCGGCGCAGGATGCTCTTGATACGTGCCAGCAGTTCGCGCGGATTGAAAGGCTTGGGCAGATAATCATCGGCACCCATTTCCAGGCCGAGAATGCGATCCATATCCTCACCACGCGCGGTGAGCATGATCACCGGAATATCCGAGCGCACCCGCAGATTGCGGCACAATACCAGGCCATCGTCTCCCGGCAGCATCAGGTCGAGCACGATCAAATCCACCCCCCCCTTGTCCAGCGCCTCCGACATACCCTTGCCTTCCGCCACGGCGGTGGTCCGATAGCCGTTTTTGTGCAGATAAACGCCCAGCAGGCTGCGGATCTCGGCATCGTCATCCACGATAAGGATATGTTCTGGTGTCGTCATGATGCTTTTATACCCTGTATTGCCAATTTTCATGCTTGCGAATTGTAAAGCAGTGTAACGGCCCGGCCTCTTGTCACAGTACGTTACAAAACAGCCCTGTTCTGACATATGCCAGTTACACCTTGGCGGTTAAATACGTTTCGCCATAAAACAATCCCATTCTATACAGGGAGTCTTGCCATGAGCAGCGCAATCGGCAGTGCTGGAATTTCTTCTTCCATGATGATGGGCGGCATGCATGGGATGCAGCGTCCCGATCCATCAAAATGGCAGAGTGGACACCAGCCTGGTTGCAGATTGCATCGTGAACCTTGCCTGGCATGTACCGACATCAACCAACAGGAAAAGTATGAAACAATTTTTCGCATCCATTCTTCTGGCGCTTGCCACCGTGCTGCTCCTCGCCGGCTGTGAAACCGGAAGCTCGGCGCCGCCCCCGGCTGAAGTCGTGGCGGCTCCCGGCGACGGCAGCGTTACCCTGACATGGCACATGGAGCCGGGTGTGGAATATTGGCTATTTAGTGCCGCTGGCGACAGCATCACGCCGGAAGGCTGTAGCTCCCTGCCCGAGTGCAAGACCATCATGTCCGCTGTCTCGCCCCAGGTCGTGTCCGGGCTGAACAACGGCACGACATACTCCTTCACCATCAACGGCAGGGTGGATGGCGGGCCAGGCGGGAGCGGCAGCGCATCGGTCTCGGCTGTGCCAAGGCTCGCGGGCGCCACCTGGAACGCGGGCGCCGCCCTCGGCCCAGGCGCCCTGCATGGCGTGACTTTCGGAACCGCCTTTCTCGCGGTCGGCAGCGGCGGCACGATGTTTTCAAGTGCCAACGGGATTGCCTGGACAGCACTGAACAGCGGCATCTTCACCGATCTCAACGCGGCTGTTTATGGCAGTGCAAATGCCAGCTACCTGGCTGCGGGTGCGGGCGGGGTCATTTTGCGCAGTGCCGACGAACTGAAAACCTGGACCCAAGCGCTTACCGGCACAAGCAACGATCTTTATGCCCTGGCCTCCAATGGCAGCCTGTACCTGGCCGTGGGCGCGAACGGCACGCTCATCACCAGCGATGACGGCGCGAACTGGACAACACGGTATTCCGGCACGTCCAGCCATCTGTATGGCGTTACGTATGGAAACGGCTTGTATGTGGCGGTCGGCGCGGGAGGAAGCTTGCAGACCAGCAGCGATGGCATCACCTGGCGAGCCGCCACCTCGCAAACCACGCTCGACCTGAAGGGGATTGCCTACGGCGCGAATATTTTTGTGGCCATCGGCGACGCAGGCGTGCTGCTGACCAGCCAGGATGGCATAACCTGGACGGCGCAAACCCCGATTGCCTCCAGCCCCACTCTCAACGCCCTTGTTCATGGCAGTCAATTTGTTGCGGCAGGCAACGGCGGCGCCATCTACACCAGTCCTGACGGCATCAGCTGGGCGATGCCGTCAACGGGCAACGCCAGTCTGTATGCCGTTACTTATGGAAACCATGGCTATGCCGCCGTGGGTGCAAGCGGCTCGAATCTGGTCGCCTATTAAACCCGATTCATGGAACACTTCCACGGCAAGAGTAAGCCGCCCGGCAAGCGACTTTCACATAAACAACACAGGAGCGATTCCATGAATACCGCCACACAACAACGCGGATTCCGAATCTGGTCGATCTCCCTGCTTGCAGCCGGATTCGGCTTGCTGACCATCAAGGCAGGCGGCGCCATTCTGTTCGGCGACGAAACCGCGCGCACCGCAGCCGGCAACTATGTTCCGTTCGTGCTGTGGTTTAATTTTTTGGCGGGCTTCGCCTATGCCGTCGCCGGAATCGGGCTGTGGCTGCGGCAACGCTGGGCGGTGTGGCTGGCCGCTGCCATTGCCGCAGCGACAATACTCGCGTTCGCGGCTTTCGGCGTGCATATCTATTCCGGCGGGGCCTACGAGCTGCGCACAGTGATCGCGATGAGCTTGCGAACGCTGGTTTGGGTGGCGATCACTGCAATTGCGGCGCGCGCATTGCAGCGCAAATAAACTTGCCCGCTGTGGGCACGGCGAATACGAAAAAACTGCATTGCAGGCCCTCCATTTTCTCCTCCCAGCGATGACAACAGGTATTATGTGCATCCCCTGAGCGCGCCTTTCATTTGAGATCAAAGCCGTTTAGAGCGGCTCTCGGCTAACCTGCACGTATCGCAAGTGAGACCATCCGCCAGGAATCCGCAGGCGGACCTCAAGCGCATGCCGTTCCCCGGCCACTGGTCCCGCCACGCCTTTTCAATCCCCCTTCGGAGATAACAATGCAAGACCTGCATGAAACCTGGATCGCCATAAAGCTCGGCGGAATGATCATCCTGCCGCTGTCGTTAATGGCGGTCATCGCCCTGGCCATTATGTTCGAGAAGGCATTCATCTATTGGCGTTATGCCCGCCTGCCGCTGGATATGCTCAAACTCGTCGAGACCTATGGCTTCGCCTGGGAGGAGATGGAAAAAAGGCTTTATGGCCTGCATGAGCGCCACTATTTCAGGCGGTTTTTCGAGGTGGTCATCGCCAACCGGCGCCATCCCGCATGGTGGACCGAATCCCGGGCAGCGGACGAAGCCCAGTTGATCGAAACCTCCCTTGCGCGCAGGCTGTGGATACTGGAAACCATCGTCACCGCCGCGCCCTTGCTCGGGCTCATGGGTACCATTGACGGCATGATGGACGCCTTCAAGATCATCGGCGGAAGCGGCGTTGTGAACCCTACCGGGGTAACGGGGGGCGTGGCCCAGGCGCTCATTGCAACGGCAGTCGGCTTGCTGATCGCGCTGATTGCGCTGTTTGGATTCAATTACTTCTCGCGTGTGCAAGCGCAAACGATGGACGAAATGGAACGCCTCGGCACGCGCCTGATTGACCACATCCGCCTGGACCAAGGCAACGCCCATGAAGCTGCGTAAATCCAGGGCGTCCCGCAAGGGGCGCATCGAAATCATCCCGATGATCGATGTGATGTTCTTCCTACTGGCGACCTTCATGCTGTCTTCGCTGGCAATGCAGAACCTCGATTCGCTGCAAGTGAACCTGCCCCAGGGGAAAGCCGAAAAGCTCAAGACGGATACGCCGGTCACCTTGACGCTGACCGCCGACAGCAAAATCTTTGTCAACCGGACAGAAGTGAGCTTGCAAACCCTGGCCGCCACGCTTGAACCGCTGCTGAGCGATGCGCAACCCGGCGTAATCGTGTCGGCGGACAATGCGGCGCCGCAGGGCATCGTGGTGCAGGCGATGCTGCAAGCCCGCGCGGCAGGCGCAAGGAATTTCCTGATCGCGGTAAAACATGAGTGAAGCCATGAGCGCGCCAGATTTCCGTTCCGGGGAGATCCGGCACGCCATATGCAGCCATTGCGGCGAAATCGTGCGCGTCCATGTGCCTGATCTCCGCTCAAGGGAGATCAGGCTGTGGTGGCCGATACCGCTGGCGCTCATCATCTGGCTGGCGATCATGTGGAAATTCGGCCATTCCATGTCCTCTCCCAAGGCCGAAATGGCCGCACCCGCACCCATAGAAGCAAGCTTTGTGGAATTGCCCGAGGCAGCTCCCAGGCGAACGGAAGCTCAGCCCAGATCCCTGCCCAGGCAAGCGAGCAAACCCAGGACAATCCCCCGCCCTGATGCGCTACCCCGTGCCGGCATTCCGGCAGCCCCGCCAGAGACACCGGCCGACCCCGCACCTGCGCCGGACTTGGCGCCGCCAGCAGACTTGATGGCGTACGTAAATGCCGCCAGAGAGCGCCGCCGGGCCGCCGAGATGCCCGCCGGGCGCGAAAATGCGCAAGCAAGCGCGCGCGAACGCGCGCCCTCGGCCGACGAGCTCAGGATGGCGAACATCCAGCGCAACCTCCAGCCGCAAGGCACGAACGGCGTGTTTCAAATTGTCAGCGTGGGCGTCCGGAGCGCCAAATATTCGTTTCGAGGCTGGACGGCGAATTCAAGCAATTCGCGGCGCGAATTGATCGAGGTCGATGCCGGACCCAATGGCGATGTGGAGCGCGCCATCGTGCGCAGCATGATTACGCTGATTCGCAAGTATTACAAAGGCAATTTCAACTGGGAATCGCAACGCCTGGACCGTGTAATCGTCCTGTCCGCACGCATGGAGGACAATGAGGGGCTGGAAGATTTTTTGCTGCGCGAGTTTTTCGGGGCAGTTGCCAGGCCTTATGGGGCCGCATCCCGCAATGGCGCTCAATAGCAAACCCACGCACGAAGAACGCACATGCATGGTTACAAGGCCCAAGAACTACCGGCTTAATCGAACATCGCCAGTTTCCGGGCCTGATCGACGCGCTCCCAGGTGAAATCCGGCTCTGCCCGCCCAAAATGCCCATAGGCAGCGGTCTGGCGATAGATGGGCCGCCTTAAATCCAGGCTGTCGATAATGCCGCGCGGCGTCAGCTTGAAAGTGCCGCGCACCATCGCCTCCAGCTTATTGTCCGGCACGGTTCCGGTGCCGTAGGTTTCGATCAGCAGGGAGACCGGTTCCGCCACGCCGATGGCGTAAGCCAACTGAACCAGGCAGCGCCTGGCATAGCCCGCCGCGACCAGATTCTTGGCGATATAGCGGGCCATGTAGGCCGCCGAACGATCCACCTTGGTCGGGTCTTTTCCCGAGAATGCACCGCCGCCGTGAGGGCAGGAGCCGCCATAGGTATCGACGATGATCTTGCGCCCGGTAAGGCCGGTATCCCCATTGGGGCCGCCGATTTCGAACGGGCCGGCGGGATTGACCCACAGCTTGAACTCCGGCGTGCGGAGTTCCATCGGCACCAGCGGGTCGATGATTTCGCGCGTGATTTCCTGCGCCACCCAGGCGGGGTCGAGATCGCGCTCGATCTGCGTGGAAATGACCACGTTCTCGATGCCCGCCACGCGATGCCCTTCGTAGGCGACCGTCACCTGGCTTTTGGCATCGGGACGCAACCACGGCAAGGCCCCGGACTTGCGCAACTCGGCCTGCTTTTGCACCAGGCGGTGCGCCAGCCAGACCGGGTAAGGCATCAGGTCCGGCGTCTCGTCGCAGGCGTAGCCGAACATCAGCCCCTGGTCGCCCGCGCCGATATCGCCGCCCGCAAGGGTGATGCCCTTGTGGATCTGGATGGACTGGTGATTGAAGCGCACCTGCACCTCGCAGGCATCCGGGTCGATGCCGGTTGCGGCATCGCGGTAGCCGATGTCGCGCAGCACTTGGCGTGCAATTTCCTCGGCGCGCTCCTGAATTTCGCTGAACAGTTCCTTGCGCAGCGTTTTGAACTCGCCGGCGATCACCACCAGGTTGTCGGCCACGAACGTTTCGCAGGCCACCTTGGCCTCGGGCTCCTCGGCCAGGAAGGCGTCCAGGATGGCGTCCGAAATCTGGTCGGCGACCTTGTCAGGGTGGCCCTCCGCGACGGACTCGGAGGTAAAAAGATGGCGTCTGGCGTTCATGGATTCATTCCTTATCAAACCCCCTCTAACTCCCCCTTGTCAGGGGGAGGACCAGAGCACTCCTCCCCTGACAAGGGGAGGCTGGGAGGGGTTTTACTGCATGGTGCATTTTGTACATCGATTGCCCTGACAACAATATGTTCCTCCGCTCAACGCGCCGCGAGGCGCCACAGCGAAGTCACCTCGGCCGCGCGCGCGGCGTGGAGCGGGTCGGCTTTATCCGAGGCACGGGGGTGAACCGGCTTCACATCCATCCGCCCCACTACTTTCAAGCCGTTTTCGTCGAAAGCGGCAAGCAATTCCGCCCGTGAGCGCAACCCCAGGTGCTCGGCCAGGTCGGACAGGATCAGCCAGCCCTCGCCGCCCGGCTCCAGATGCGCCGCCAGCCCGGCCAGAAAGCCTTTCAGCATGCGGCTCTCCGGGTCGTAAATGGCGTGTTCGATGGGCGAGTTCGCGCGCGCCGGCAGCCACGGCGGGTTGCACACGACGAGGGGAGCGCGCCCCTCCGGGAAAAGATGAGCCTGGACGATCTCCACCTGCGCCGCCAGGCCGAGCCGCTCGATGTTCTCGCGTGCGCACGCCAATGCGCGCGGGTCCTGGTCGGTGGCCACGACGCGCTTCACCCCTCTCCTGGCAAGCAGCGCGGCCAGCACGCCCGTTCCCGCGCCGATGTCGAAGGCCAGTTCCAGGGAAGGCAGCGGCGCTTCCGCCACCAGCCCCACATACTCGCCGCGAACCGGCGAGAACACCCCGTAGTGCGGATGGATGCGGCCGCCCAGCGCCGGGATTTCGACGCCCTTCTTGCGCCACTCATGCGCACCGATCAAGCCCAGCAACTCTCGCAGCGAGACCACCGAGGGAACCCCGCCCGGACCATAAGCCTCAGTGCAAGCTTGCCGCACATCGGGCGCGCGCCGCAGGGGAATGCCGTAATCAGCCTCCAGGGGCAGCAACAACATCCCCAGTATGCGCGCGCGCCGGGACTGGAACTGGCGATGGAAATGGAATGCCTCGCTCGGCGACGAGGCAGGCTTGCACGGTTTGCGGTCGATGCGGCGCGCCATGGCCTGCAGCAACTGGCGCGCATTCTGGAAATCCCCCCGCCACAAGAGCGCGGCACCCTCAGCAGCTTGGCGATAGGCCGCATCCGCCGTCATGCGGTCATCGGCGACCACTACCCGCTTGGGCGGCGGCGCCCCGCTCTCCGAACGCCAGCGCGCGGATCGGCTCTCGTCCGCCTCGGACCAGTCAACAACAGGATATTCACTCACGCCGGCACAACCTTTGGCTTATTGCCAATTAATAAAAAAACAAACAATACAACATAATCGGCACGGGAAGTCCTGACAACGTGCCTATCAGGCGCCACCACGGCTTAAAAGCCCAAAAAAAACAGCAAAATCGCCCCCAATAATTTTGAGGGTTCGTTGCTTCATGCCCGAATATTCGGCATGATTCAACGAACATTCCCGGAGGGTCAAACCATGAGTATTCGCGAAATTCTGGCTTCAAAGAAAAGCGTCGAGATCCACAGCATCGCTCCCGACCAATTCGTCCATGAGGCCGTTGCGCTCATGACTCGGCACGACATCGGCTCCCTGGTGGTGAAAGAGGACGGCAAAATGATCGGCCTGCTCACCGACCGCCACCTGGTGCGCGGACTGAGCAAGGCCAAGTGCAACCTGTGCAACACCCGGGTGCGCGAAGTGATGGTCGCCTCCCCCATCGTCGGCCACCCGGAGGATTCCGTCGACCAGGTGCGGCAAGTGATGACCGAAAATCACATCAGCCATTTGCCGGTGGTGGATGAAAACGGACTGATGGGAATTATTTCCTTCTACGACGTCGCCCGTTCCGCCTTGAGCAATGTGGAATTCGAAAACAAGCTGCTCAAGCGCTACATCAAGAACTGGCCTGAGGACGAAGCGGGGGCTTAACAGCCGCGACAGCCTGCCCGCTCCTTGATGCAAAGCAAGGCGCCTCGAACCATATCCGCTAAACTGTGCCCTCCACTACACATGGCTGCTGGATCAAATGGAAGAACAGGTCGGTGCCCTGTGGCACAAACTCATCACCGGCGCGGCGGACAAGCGCTACCCGAAAGAGGCGGTTTCGCTGGAGCAGATCAGCAAGACCGCCGGCATCCTGTTCCGCGCCTGGGGCGGCGATAGCGGGCTCGCAGTCAAATCCGCCACGGCGACCGAGCACGGCGCCCGGCGCAGCCTGCTGCAGCGCATTGCCGGCAGCAACCTGAAGACCGAGCTGACCTGGCTGGACGGGGAAACCTTGAACCTGCCCACGGCCATCGACCTCTTTCCCCAGCGCGGGCTAAACCGCGACCTGTATCTCTGGCTGATCGCCCTGGCCGCCACCGCATCCGACCCGGCCCAGCCCTGGATACGGCGCAACCAGCAAGCCACGTTGGACGTCCTGGCACGCTTCCCCGGCCTGGCACTCCGCTACCGCAGACTGGTGGATGCGGTGCTGGACATGCGTCCAGAGCCCGCCCGCCTGCCGCAGGGCGAACGCGAACAGGAGATCGCCATCCGCGCGGCGCTGCGGCATCCCGGCAGCGTGGAGCGCATGTCCCGCGCCAAGCGCCCGCCGCAGCCGGTCTACCTGTGGCTGCACCCCGTGCCCCCGGCCAGCGAGCCCGCCAGCGGCGGCAACAGCAGCGAACCGGAAAACCACGAGGGCGGCGAGAGCAGAAAAAGCGAGAAGGACAAGCGCTACCAGGCCGAGCGCGTCGACATGCCGGACGGCAAGGACGGCTTCATGATGTTTTTTCGCGCCGAGAGCATTTTCAGCTGGGCCGAATACATCAAGGTCAACCGCCCCACCGAGGATGACGATGCCCCCGACGAACGCCCGGCCGAGGATCTGGACCGCCTCTCCGTGGCGCAGGACGGCAAGACCACCGCCTCGCGCCTGAAGTTCGACCTCGACCTCCCGTCCGAGGAAGCGGACGACCGGCCGCTCGGCGGCGGCATCCTGTTGCCGGAGTGGCACTACAAGAAGCAGAAAATCCAGCCCGGCCACTGCCGCCTGCAGCCCATGGTGGCGCGCAACGCCGAGCCGCTGCCGCTGCCGGCGCATCTCGCAGCCACCGCGCGCCGCCTGCGCAGCCAGTTCGAGGCGCTGACCCCGGCCAAGGTGTGGATCAAGGGCCAGTTCGACGGCACCGAACTCGACCTCGACGCCTGCGTGCAATTCAGCGCCGACCGCATGAGCGGCCTGCAGGCCCGCGAACAGGGGCTGTACAAGGCGCACCACTACCGCGACCGCGATCTCGCCTGCCTGCTGCTGGCGGATCTGTCGCTCTCCACCGACGCCTACGTCAGCGACCACGCCCGCGTCATCGACGTCATCCGCGACACCCTGTTCCTGTTTTCCGAAGCCCTCTCGACCACCGGCGACCGCTTCGCCCTGTACGGCTTCTCCTCCCTCAAGCGCGAAAACATCCGCTTCCACGTGCTCAAGGAATTCGAGCACAAGTACAACGCCGAAGTGCGCGGCCGCATCCAGGCCATCAAGCCCGGTTTCTACACCCGCATGGGCGCCGCCATCCGCCACTCCAGCCAGCTCCTCGCCAAACAGGCGGCGACGCAGCGCCTGCTGCTGATCCTCACCGACGGCAAGCCCAACGACCTCGACCAGTACGAAGGCCGCTACGGCGTGGAAGACACCCGCGTCGCCATCCACGAGGCGCGCCAGATGGGCCTGCGCCCCTTCTGCGTCACCATCGACGAGAAAGGCAGCAGCTACCTGCCGCACCTGTTCGGCGTCAACGGCTACGTGGTGATCCGCAAGCCGGAAGAACTGCCACGCGAATTGCCGATGCTGTATGCGCAGCTGACGCGCTGACAGGCTTCTTCGTGCATAATTCCCGCTTCAACAGCGATTGGGCATGAACATGGATTGGCAAACAGCCGGCAGCTTTCAGGACATCCTCTACCACAAGGCAGAAGGCATCGCCAAGATCACCATCAACCGCCCCGAGGTGCGCAACGCCTTTCGCCCGCAGACCGTGCAGGAGCTGATGCAGGCTTTCCAGCAGGCGCATCTCGATGCGGATATCGGCGCCATCATCCTCACCGGCGCGGGCGAGCAGGCTTTCTGCTCCGGCGGCGACCAGAAGGTACGCGGCGACGATGGCGGCTACCATGATGCAGAGGGCACGCCGCACCTCAACGTGCTCGACCTGCAGATGCAGATCCGCCGCCTGCCCAAACCCGTGGTGGCCATGGTGGCGGGCTACGCCATCGGCGGCGGCCACGTGCTGCACCTGGTGTGCGACCTCACCCTTGCCGCCGACAACGCCCGCTTCGGCCAGACCGGCCCGCGCGTCGGCAGCTTCGACGCAGGCCTCGGCGCCGGCCTGCTGGCGCGCGCGGTGGGCCTGAAAAAAGCCAAGGAAATCTGGTTCCTGTGCCGCCAGTACGATGCCCATCAGGCGCTGGACATGGGGCTGGTGAACGCGGTGGTGCCGCTGGCCGAACTGGAGGCCGAGACCGTCAAGTGGTGCAAAGAAATGTTGCAACTCTCGCCCACCGCCCTGCGCATGCTGAAAGCCGCCTTCAACGCCGACACCGACGGTCTGGCAGGCATCCAGGAACTGGCAGGCAACGCCACCGCCCTTTATTACATGACTCCCGAAGGCCAGGAAGGGCGCAATGCCTGGCTGGAAAAGCGGCCGCCGGATTTCTCGAAATTCCCGCGGCGGCCATAATTCACCTCATTCAGGATTGGACAGGGAGGACTGATGGTGATCGGCACTTTTATTAAAACCAAGATTATCCAACTAGTTGATCAGGATCAGCTTGTCACACCTGCGGAATCTACTTGGGATGACTTCTTTTCCAGCACACCAAGCACAACTGATGACTTCATGGCCGAACGCGAGAGCAGGCGCGGCCGGGAGGGGTTAAGGCTACCTCCATCGAAACCGCCGCCCAATCCGTCCTCAATGCCCGCGCCCAGTTCCCCGGCGTTACCCTGGCCGACCTCTACGACCCGCTCAGCATGCCGCCCGCGCTGCTCAAGGCGCTTCAGGCACGGGATCAGGCCGTGGACACCGCCTGCGGCAAAGCGCTTGTAACGTGTAAGCATACAGATTACAATCAGCCATGATCAAAAGCTTCCGCCATGCCGGGCTTCAGGCTTTCTATGAAACAGGCTCCAAAGCGGGTATCCGTCCGGATCATGCGCCTCGATTAAAACGCATCCTTGGCGTACTGGATGCGGCACTGGTTATCGGGCAAATCGATATGCCGGGGTTCAGGCTGCACAAGCTCAGTGGAAACCTGAGCGGCTTCTGGGCGGTAACAGTCAGCGGAAACTGGCGCGTCATTTTCCGCATTGAAAACGGGGAAACTGAACTCGTGGATTATCTGGATTATCACTAGGAGCTCGCCATGCGTATGCATAATCCGCCCCATCCGGGCGAAATTCTGAAAGAAGATGTGTTGCCGGAACTTGGCCTCACCGTGGGAGAACTGGCTGCTCACCTGGGTTTATCTCGCCCCCATCTTTCCAGGCTATTGAACCAGCATGCCGGAATCACGGCTGAAATGGACATCAAAATTTCCGAAGCGCTCGGCCAGCCCCCCGGCTTGTGGCTTCGCATGCAGGCAAGCTACGATCTTTGGCAGGCGCAGCAACGCCCCCGCCAGCATGTGGCGCCGCTACGCGTGGCAGCCTGAGGCAGCACGACTTGACTGACCTGCCAGCCACTGAGGCAAGCCAATGAACCCCCCCCGCCCCGCGGCCCTCCACGCCTGGCTGCTGGCCGCCCGCCCCAGGACACTGTCGGTTTCCGTGGCGCCGGTGCTGGCCGGCACCGCGCTGGCCTGGCTGGAAACGGCCACGGTTTTATGGCTGCCCGCCGCCGTGGCGCTGGTCGCGGCGCTCCTGATCCAGGTCGGCACCAACCTGCACAACGACGCGGCGGATTTCGCGCGCGGCGCGGATACGCCGGAGCGGCTGGGCCCGGCGCGGGCGGTGGCTTCCGGCTGGCTCACCGCGCGCCAGGCCGGGATGGCGGCGCTGGGCTGCTTCGCCCTGGCTTTGGGCGCCGGCGCCTACCTCGCCTGGCATGGCGGCTGGCCCATCGTGCTGCTCGGGTTGGCGGCGCTGGCTTCCGGCTGGGCCTACACCGGCGGCCCGCGCCCGCTCGCCTATACCGGCCTGGGGGAGGTGTTCGTGTACCTCTTTTTCGGGCTCGCCGCCGTGATGGGCAGCTTCTACCTGCAAACCTTCCGCCTCGACTGGGCCGCCTTCGTCGCCGCCTCGATGCTGGGCATGCAGGCGGCGGCGGTGATCGTGGTCAACAACTACCGCGATCTCGACCAGGATCGCGCCATCGGCAAGAACACCCTCGCGGTGCGCCTGGGGCGCGAGCGCAGCCAGGTCGAATACGGCCTGCTGCTGTTCCTGCCCTATCTTCTGCTGCCCGTGCTCTATGTCCTGACCGGCATGGCGCAGTGGGGCGCGGCCCTGCCCTTCCTTTCCCTGCCCTGGGCGATGCGCCTGCTGCAACGCTTCGCCACCGAGCCGGTTGGCCCCGCGTTCAACCACATCCTGGCGCAGACGGCCGCTTTGCAACTGCTGTTCGGCGTCCTGTTAAGCATGGGAATGATGTTATGAAACCTGAAACAACATTTCACCGCGAAGGACGCGAAGGCTCACAAAGGAAAACCAGGGATCGCCTGCTTGCGTCCCAATGCGTCCTTTGCGGCGCCAGCATTTTTCCCGGCATGAAAATCATCGCCTTGCTCCTGGCCCTGTGCCTGGCGCAGGGCGTCCAGGCGGCGGAGGCGATTTCATCGGCGCCGCTGTACCAGGCTGCTTTCAGCGACCTGACGGGCCAGCCGGTGGCGCTGGAGCAGCTCCGGGGCAAGGTGGCGGTGGTTAACTTCTGGGCCACCTGGTGCCCGCCCTGCCGCAAGGAAATCCCGGACCTGATCGAGGCCCAGGAACAGTATCGCGAGCGCGATGTGGCTTTCCTCGGTATCGCGGTGGAAGACAACCGCGAGCTGGTGCAGGAGTTCGCCCGCGCCTACAACATCAACTACCCCCTGGTGGCCGGCAGGGAGCAGGGTATTGCGCTGATGCAGCGGCTCGGCAACCAGGCGGCGGGCCTGCCCTTTACCCTGGTGCTCGACGCACAGGGCAGGATTGTCGACACCCGGCGCGGGCCGATGAGCGCCGCGCGCCTGGAGCAGGCCTTGCAGGCGGCATTCGCAAGTTCCGGGCAAAGCGGTGCGGATACGCGCTAGCCGCATCCTCCCCTATCGCCTGCCGTTGCACACGGCGTGGGCCAGCGCACAAGGCGGTTTCGCCGCGCGGCGCGGCTGGCTGCTGCGACTGGATACGGATTCCGGCCTGACCGGCTGGGGCGATTGCGCCCCCCTGCCGGAGCACGATGCGGCAGGAGAACTGGAAGCGCTGGCTCATGCGCTGAGCGGGCTGCGCCTGGAAGCAGCCCGGCAATGCTTGAGCGCTGCCTGCCTGCACCCCGCCGTGCGCTGCGCGGCGGATGTGGGCTTGAGCGACTTGGCCGCGCAAGAGGCTGGCCAGCCCCTGGCGCGCTGGCTCGCACCGGATGCCGCGCCACGGGTGCGCTGCAATGCCGCCCTGGGCGTCCTGGATGCGGGCGCGGCGCAACGCGCCGAGGCCGCCATCGCCGCCGGCTTCGAGGTGCTCAAGCTGAAAGTCGGACTGCAAGCCGTCGAACACGAACTCGCCCTGATGCGGCAACTGGCCGGGAACATGCCTGGAAATATCTCCCTGCGCCTGGATGCCAATCGCGCCTGGCACATGGCGGATGCACGGCGCTTCATCGCCGGCATGGCAGGCCTGCCGCTGGAGATGCTGGAAGAACCGCTGGCACAGCCCTGCCTGGCTGAGCTGGCAACACTGCAGGCGCTGACCGGAGTGCCGCTGGCGCTGGACGAATCACTGCCCGGACTGGGCGTGGAGCGCGTGCTTGCCGCAGCGCCCGTGCGGCGCCTGGTGCTGAAAATCATGGTCACCGGCGGCCTGAATATCGCACTGGATACAGCCCGGCAGGCGCGCGCGGCGGGCATGGCCTGCGTGGTGACCACCAGCGTGGACAGCGCCGCCGGCACGCGCGCCGCGCTGCATCTTGCCGCCGCCCTGAACAACGGCCTGCATCATGGCCTGGCCACTTCGGGCTGGCTGGCACGGGATGTCGGCTCAGCGCCGCGCCCCAAGCACGGGATGCTGGAGATAGGCGAAAAACCCGGTCTGGGTTTTTCGCCCAATATTGACCTGGCGCATTGAAACCTCCCCATTCACGGCTTTATCATTTCCTGGTGTTGCCAAGTAAAGTTTTGGCACGCCGACATAAATCTTTTCGAGAATGCAGAACAAATGTTTCATTTCCATCCCCGAAAGAGGAAGATATGAAAGAGGACATCGCATCCAGTACCCGAGGTGTAAATAGCGCTCATTAACGGCCCTGCAAGCAGGCGCCCATTGCCTGACCGATCTGCCGCCAGGCGCTCCAGAACGTGGATGTATTTGTCATCGATTGTTTGCTTTTTTAAAAAAGGAGAACAACATGAAAACCCGATTCGCAGGTTTCCAACCCACGCGGCCTGACCGTCATGTTTGGGGGCAGGAATACCGGCACGATGCCTATAAATCCAAGCACAAACTGCCCGAACCCACGCTTTGCCCACAATGCGGCGCCGTGTTTCACGAGGGGCACTGGCAATGGACTGCCAAGCCGGCCCAGGCCCACGAGGAGATGTGCCCGGCCTGCCACCGCATCCATGACGAATTCCCGGCCGGTTTCGTGACCATAGGCGGGACCTTCTTCAAGGATCACCGCGATGAATTGTTGCAGCAAGTCAGGAACGACGAGGCAAAAGCCAAGGCGGAGCACCCCCTGGAGCGGATCATCAAGATCGAGGACCAGGATGACGGCGTCCTGGTGACCACCACCGGTATCCACCTCGCGCGCGGCATCGGCGAAGCCCTGCATCACGCCTACAAGGGCGAGCTGGAATTCCACTACAACGAGCAGGAAAACCTGCTGCGTGTGGTGTGGGAACGCTAGGCACCCGTCAGACCTGATCAGGCGACTTGCCATGCATCCGCTCTCGCTGCACCTGCCGGTCGAAATGCTGCCGCAGCCGGACGAGACCACCTGCGGCCCCACCTGCCTGGATGCCATCTACCGCTACTGGGGGGAGGGGGCGCAGCTTGAGGAGATCATTGCCCGCACCCGCAAGCTGGAGTTCGGCGGCACCTTTGCGATTTTCCTGGCCTGCGATGCCCTGCGCCAGGGCTACCAGGCCACCATCTACACCTACAACCTGACGGTGTTCGACCCCACATGGTTTGTGCCGGGCGTGGATATCGCGGAGCGCCTGCAGCGCCAGCGCGAGGAGAAAAAGGACACCCGGCTGCAGTATGTCACCGAGGGCTATCTGGAATTCCTCAAGCTGGGCGGGCGGCTGCGCCTGACCGACCTGTCGCGCCCGCTGCTGCGCGGCCTGCTGCGCCGCAAGCTGCCCATCCTCACCGGCCTGAGTTCCACCTATCTGTACCGTCACGCGCGGGAATACGGCCCGGACGACCTGCCCGACGACGTGCGCGGCCTGCCTGCCGGGCATTTCGTGGTGATCGCGGGCTATGACCGGACCAAGCGCACCGTGCTGGTGGCGGATCCCTACGCACGCCACCCCTACGGCCCGTCGCACGAATACTGGATCAACATCGACCGCGTGCTCGGCGCCATCCTGCTGGGCATCGTGACCCACGACGCCAATCTGCTGGTGATTCATCCGCGGAGGCCGCATCAGGGCAAGGGGGAGCGGTGAGCAACCTGATCGTGGTCAACAACCCACGCGACTGGCCGCTCGATGTTCCCGGCGTGACCGTGGTGCCGGCGCGGGCCTACCTGACCGATCCCGCCTATGGCAACGACCGCTCCGTCAGGGTGTTCAATCTGTGCAAGACCTACCGCTACCAGAGCCTGGGCTACTACGTTTCGCTGCTTGCCGAGGCGCGCGGCCACAAACCCCTGCCCCGCACCAACACCATCGAGGACCTGCAATCCCAGCACCTGGTGCGGCATCTGGCCGAAGGCCTGGACGAACTGATCCGGAAATCGCTGGCGCCGATCAAATCTGAGACTTTCGAACTCAGCATCTACTTCGGCCACAACGTGGCTGCCCGCCATGACGCGCTGAGCCGGCAGCTCTTCAGCCTGCTGCAGGCCCCGCTGCTGCGCGCCTATTTCGAGCGCAGGGAAAATCGCTGGCGCATCCGCAGCGTGCGGCCGATTGCCGCCAGCGACATCCCTCCCTCGCATCAGGAATTCGCCATCCAGGCCACCACCGCCTATTTCATGGGCCGCGGAACGAGGGTGCGCAAGCGGACCGCCCCGCGCTACGACCTCGCCATCCTGCACGACCCCGGCAATCCCGAACCGGCGTCCAATGCACGGGCCCTGCAGAAGTTCGACAAGGCCGCGCAGGCCTTGGGGCTGCGCGTGGAATTCATCACCCGGGCCGATTTCGGCCGGCTGGCCGAATTCGACGCCCTGTTCATCCGCGACACCACCTTCGTCAACCACTACACCTACCGCTTCTCGCGCCGGGCCGCCGCCGAAGGCCTGGTGGTGATCGACGACCCGGAATCCATCCTGAAGTGCAACAACAAGGTCTATCTCGCCGAAATCCTGACCCGGCACCGCCTACCCGCGCCCCGGACCCTGCTGGTTGACCGCGACAACGTGGACCAGATCATCCCAACCCTGTCCCTCCCCTGCGTGCTCAAGCAGCCGGACAGCTCGTTCTCCCTAGGCGTGCTGAAAGTGGAGTCGAAGGAGGAGCTGCATGACAAGGTGAACGCCCTGCTGGCCAAATCAGACCTGATCATCGCCCAGGAATACCTGCCCACCGAGTTCGACTGGCGCGTCGGCATCCTCGACCGGCGGCCCTTGTTCGTGGCGAAGTATTTCATGGCGCCCGGCCACTGGCAGATCATCAAGCACGGCGAGCAGCAGCGCGATTTTGTCGAGGGGCCGACGCGGGCGCTGTCCGTGGGCGAAGCGCCGGAGCAGGTGGTGAAGCTCGCGCTCAAGGCCGCCAACCTGATCGGCGACGGCTTCTACGGCGTGGACATCAAGCAGTCGGGCAAGCGCTTCTACGTCATCGAGATCAACGACAACCCCAACGTGGATGCCGGCAACGAGGACGGCGTGCTCAAGGACGCGCTCTACCGCGAGGTGATGGGCGTGTTCCTGAAGCGCATCGAGGCGCGCAAGGGAGGCGCCTCGCGATGAGCACTCCATCTGCACTTCATGCCTTCGCGGGCTATGGCATCGAACTCGAATACATGATCGTGGACCGGGAGACCCTGTCGGTCTTGCCGCTTGCCGACAGGCTGCTGGGCCCGGAGGGCGATGTGGAACGGGGCAGACTCGGCTGGTCCAATGAAATCGTGCTGCATCTCATCGAACTCAAGAATGCGCGCCCCGATCCTGCCCTCGAACCCCTCCCCGCCGCCTTCCAGGCCGAGATCCAGGCCGTCAACCGGCTGCTTGAACCCATGGGCGCACGCCTCATGCCTGCCGCCATGCACCCGTGGATGGACCCGCGCACAGAAACGCGGCTATGGCCGCACGACAACGCGATGATCTATCAGGCCTACGACCGCATTTTCGATTGCAGGAGGCACGGCCAGGCCAACCTGCAGAGCATGCATCTCAATTTGCCATTTGCCGGCGACGCCGAGTTCGCCCGCCTGCATGCCGCAATCCGGCTGATGCTGCCCATTATTCCGGCGCTGGCGGCGAGTTCGCCCATTGCTGAGGGCAGGCCGGGCGGTTTCATGGATTTCCGCATGGAATCCTATCGCACAGCCGTCCAGCGAGTGCCTTCCGCCATCGGACAGGTGATCCCTGACACGGTGCCGAGCCGGGCCGAATACGAAACAAAGGTACTGGCGCCCTTGTACCGGGATATCGCGCCTTTTGATCCGGATGGCATCCTGCGCCACGAGTGGCTCAACGCCCGCGGCGCGATCCCGCGCTTCGAACGCGATGCCATCGAGATCCGCGTGATCGACGTGCAGGAGTGCCCGCAAGCCGACCTCGCCATCGCCGCCGCCATCACTGCCGCCGTCAAGGCGATCTACGCAGCCAGATGGTCGCCGCTCCCGCCGCAGCAAGCCATGGACACGGACGCCCTGGCGGCTATCCTGCATGCCTGTATCCGCGACGCCGAGCTGGCCGTGATCGACCATGCGGGATACCTGGAACTGCTGGGTTTTCCCGACCGGCAATGCCGGGCCGGCGAACTCTGGCGCCACCTCATCGAGGCGACGGAACTGAATGTTTCGCCTCACTGGCGCGAGCCCTTGCGCGTGATGCTGGATCGCGGCCCGCTCGCCCGCCGCATCCTGCGGGCAACGGGCCCGGACTGCTCGAGGGCGCGCCTGCACGAGGTTTATGGAGAACTCTGCGCTTGCCTGGAAGCAGGCAGGATGTTCGTGGATTGAGAGGCCATGGCCAAAACAGACACCTTCCTGATCACCTGCGAACACGGCGGGAACCGCATCCCGCCCCGCTACCGCCACCTGTTCGAGGGCTTCGAGGCTTTGCTGCAAAGCCATCGCGGCTACGACCCCGGCGCTCTGGTCCTGGCCAGAGGACTGGCCCAGGCGCTGGGCGCGCCCCTGGCCGTCTCCACCACCAGCCGCCTGCTGATCGACCTCAACCGCTCCATCGGCCATCCGAGCCTGTACTCCGACGCCACGCGAGGCGCACCGGCACTGGTCCGGCGCGAGATACTGAAAAGCTGCTACCTGCCTTACCGGAGCAAGGTCGAGACGGAGATTGAATCGATGATTGCGCGCGGCGGCAAGGTGGTCCACATCTCATCCCACAGTTTCACGCCCGAGCTCGAAGGTAAGGTGCGCAACGCCGATATCGGCCTGCTCTACGACCCGGCGCGGCCCGGCGAGTTTGACCTGTGCGGACGCTGGCAGGCGCAGCTCAAGACACTGGCGCCAGAACTGAAAGTGCGCCGCAACTACCCCTACACCGGCAAATCCGACGGCCTCACCGCCTACCTGCGCCGCCGTTTTCCGGCCGGGGTTTACATCGGCATCGAGCTGGAAATCAACCAGAAGCATGCGCTCAAGGGAGGCCGCCGCTGGCACAGGTTGCGGGGGCACGTGATCGACTCCTTCATCCGGGCGGCGACCGGCCGCCAGGAGACAGCCGGGCTGGATCAGGAAGGGTGATGACCGTGGCGCGCGCCGCTTTATTTGTTCGTTTTTTCGCTCCACAACGCCATCCAATAGTTCTATACTGGAATTGCTTTCCAAAGCTCACCTTGCCTCGCTCGATGCATAACGCAGGAGGAAACAGCAATGCCTATCAGTGAATTCTGTAACCGGGAAGTCGTTTTTGCCACCAGAAAAACAAGCATCCCGGAAGCGGCGCAACTCATGCGCGAGTACCATGTAGGCGACCTGGTGGTCGTGGATGAAATTGGCGGCACGCGCGTGCCGGTCGGCATTGTCACCGATCGCGACATCATCATCGAAATCATCGCAAAATCCCTGGCCCTCGAAGAATTCAGCGTGGGCGACATCATGGGCCCGCAACTGGTCAGCGTGCGGGAAAGCGAAGGCGTGTTCGAGACCATCCGGCTGATGCGCGCCCATGGCATACGCCGTATCCCGGTCATCAATCAGGCAGGTGGGCTGGAAGGAATCGTGTCGGCAGACGACATACTCGATCTTCTGGCCGAGGAAATGGCAGAACTGGCCAAAGTCGCCCCGCGCGAACAAGCGTGCGAAGCCAAAACCAGGGTTTAACCAAGGGAGGTATTACCATGCAACGCCAACTCCAAATTGTATTTCGCAACATGCCCCAATCCGATGCGGTGGAAACGCACATCAGGGAAAAAGTGGAAAAACTGGAGTCGTTCTACTCCAACATCATCGGCACCAAGGCCACGGTGGAAATTGCCGGCAAGCACAAGCACCAGGGCAATCTCTTCAACGTGAGGCTGGACATCACCGTGCCCGGCAGCGAACTGGTAGTCAATCGCGACATGCATGAAGACATCTATGTAGCACTGCGGGATGCCTTCGATGCGGCGAAGCGCCAGCTGGAGGATTACGCGCGCCGTCAGCGCGGAGACACCAAGACCCATGAGGGCGAACTGCATGGCCATGTCGCCAGGCTGTTCGAGGATGGTTTTGGCTTCATCGAAACAGCGGATGGCCGGGAGTTTTATTTCAACCGCGACAACGTGGCAAGCCCCAGCTTCGACAAGCTGATAGTCGGCAATACGGTCCAGTTCATCGAGGAAGCCGCTGCCGAGGGACTGCAGGCCAAGCGGGTCAGTATCGGCAAGCACCATTATCCTGGTTAGCCGCGTTCCTGCCCGGGCGCTTGAAACCCAAAACCGGACGAATCATTTTTTTGATTTGAATTGACTGGAAATTAAGCGTATAAAAATCTTGTGGCTCGACGGGCCACAAGTTTGGAAAGCTTCACCGGAAAGGGAGATGCCTATCGAGACTTCAACGATTGATCGTTTTTAGTTGCACCCCCGGTCAGCATTCCATGACTGACCTAATCGGCCTCCCATAAGCCGACACATAGCGCCGCGTTCATGCGGCGTTATTATTGATCCGGCCTGATTTACCCGTGAATGGTAGGTCGGGCTTTAGCCCGACAAGTCGGCCTGAAGGCCGACCTACATTCGAAATTAAATTGTTCCGGATCAATACTTTCATCAAGCTTTTCGCCCATTCGGGGCGCACCCAGCTCAGCATTTTGCGCAGCTATGCCAGGTAGCCCTCGGCTATACGCTGATAAACCAGGCTCCTGAGCCAAAGTGCGTCCAGGGTGGAGAGCCCGCGGAATTCCACGCCATATTCCAGTAATGGTTGAGCCCAGTTCTGGCTGGAATTTGCCGGGCGCACATGCTGGATCAAAGCATCCAGCGCCAGCGTTGTTTCCATCCCTTCCACGCTGACGTGGAATGTGATGCGCAGGGTGTCGTTTTTCTTGCCCAGCGTACCGGGGCTGTGGAGTTGTGCGCCGCCCAGGCTGAGATTGACGATATGCGCAACTTCCTGCGCACCCTGCGGATGGGCGACGATAGCGCTGAGGTCCACCCTGGCCCAGGGAGAACTGCGTAGCTTCTGCGCCCGCACTCGCTCGGGGTAGGCCAAGTGAAAGTAATGCGAGGGGCTGATGCATACCCGCAGAATCACGGACTGGAAGACATAAATTTTGCTGCCGGTGACCATGCGCACTTCCACCTGCTCGCCGTCCGTCAACATGGCCCGCTGACCATCATCGACAGGCGTCGTGATCAGGATGCTCTGGCCATGGATGTAGCCGACCAGCAGGGCAGGGTGATAGGCCTGAAAATCCCTCCCCAGCAGGCGAATCAGTACCCGTTCCCCGATCTGTGGCCGGATGCCATGAGGCGGAAATATTTCAGCGGGCGGCAGATCCTTGTGCTCCACCCACTCCGTAACTTCCTTGGCCGGGGGGAGCACATCGACATCCCTGAACAACTCACCGGCCAGCAGGTTTTTCAGCAACTGCCGGTGGGCGATGGTTTCACCCCGGGTAAACAGCGTATATCCGTAGCGGTCATATAGCTGCCAGGGCAACGGCACGCCAATGGGAACATCTTCGATCATCACAGCTTGAAGGTTCATTGCACAGCCTCCCGGCAATTGTCAATTTGAATGTATTTTCCTTCGCGTGCCATGCAACAACCGTAAAGGAATCTCATATTTGGCCGGTTTTCCCCCGCCCTATTAGTTCAAGCAAGTTGAATCGCCCTGGCTCCGCCAGACACTTTGTCGTCGAGCGCGGGGCTTTCGTGACACCGCCTACCTCAAGCTCAAAATTTATCAACTCAACACTCCGGACAAACCGTCGTTCCTTTATGCCAATGTCCCGGCGCCTGGCTCAGAAAACCGGTTGTCCACCGTATGAAAACGACGAAGAGCCTTTTTTATTCTCCCCATCCTTGCATCCCGCCCATGTTCATGCCGAAATAAACTTCGTTCCAACAACGGCTTTCACCGCCGAGAATGCCGCATTCACGCAAAGACGAGTTTCGCGCGGAAACTGTATCGCCTTGTTGGCAATAATCGGCCATAGCATCCTGAATGATGTGCGTATCGCGCCTCTGGCGTATCAACTTCACCTGCCGCCACCCGCTCCACGCTCTACCCCTCCTCCGGCAAGAAGCCTTGCAACAATTCATTCAGAAAGCGCCGCCCCAGTTCCGTCGGCCCGACATGAGCCAGGTCCCGCTTTACCAGACCGCGTTTTTCAGCCTCATCCAGCACCTTTAGTACGGAAGTAAACGGCAGACCGGTACGCTCATTAAACAGGCCGAGCGGAAATCCCTCCGTCAGCCTTAGCGCGTTCATCATGAACTCGAATCCCATGTCCTCCGCCTTCACCCGGTGTTCCTCGTGCACCGGCGCGCCCTTCAGGGCGTGCTCCAGGTAGGCGCGGGGCTGCTTGTAGCGCATCTGCCGCAGCACGCCGTCGTGCAATGTGAGCTTGCCGTGCGCCCCGGCGCCGATGCCGAGGTAGTCGCCGAACAGCCAGTAGTTGAGGTTGTGGCGGCAGCGCCGCCCCTTTAGCGCGAAGCCGGAGGTTTCGTAGTGCTCGTAGCCGGCGCCGGCCAGTTCGGCTTCGACCGCTTCCTGCATTTCCGCCGCCAGGTCGTCGTCGGGCAATTCGGGCGGGTCGAGAAAGAAGCGGGTATTGGGCTCGAGCGTGAGATGGTAGGCAGAAAGGTGCTGCGGCCCAAAGGCGATGGCGCTGCGCAGGTCGGCCAGCATTTCGTCCATGCCCTGCTCGGGCAAGGCGTACATGAGGTCGAGGTTGATGTTGTCGAAATGGCGCTGCGCCAGCTCCACCGCGCGGCGCGCTTCTTCACCGTCGTGGATGCGGCCCAGCAGTTTCAGGTGCCTGGCGTTGAAGCTCTGGATGCCGAGCGAGAGGCGGTTCACCCCGGCGCTGCGGAAATCGGCGAACTTCTGCGCTTCCGCCGTGCCGGGATTGGCTTCCAAGGTGATTTCGGCGAGCGGCTCCAGCGGCAGCAAGGTGCGCACTGTGGTGAGAATCTCGTCCACGGCGCGGGCGGAAAGCAGGCTGGGCGTGCCGCCGCCGAAGAACACCGACACCACCTTGCGCCCCCACACCAGCGGCAGCGCACTTTCCAGGTCTTTCACCAGGGCCGCGACATACTCCGCCTCCGGCACGCCGCCGCGCGCCTCGTGGGAATTGAAGTCGCAGTAGGGGCACTTGCGCACGCACCAGGGGATGTGGATGTACAGACTGAGGGGCGGCGGCGCGCTCAAGAAGGACTCGCCGGGCGATGCAAGGGGAAAGGTTTTCATCCGTGCTGCTGCCGGTCCAGGGTACGGGCCAGGTCCTGCAAGCTTTGCGCCACTTCCACGCCGTAGGGCGCGGCTTTATCAAGTTGGCGCAGCCCTTCTGGCAGGCGGGCGAGTTCGGCGGCAGCCAGGGCGCGCGTTTCGGCCAGGGGGATTGAAAGCGAGAGGCGCTGGCCGGCGCGCATCACCGGGTGCAGCAGCGCCTCGCCGGGATGGCTGTCCTGCTGCAGCGCAAGAACGTCGCCCGACATGCGGCCATCCGGCCCGTAGCAGCGGAACACCTGCTTCCTGCCCGGCCAGGTGGCCTTGCCCTCGGAGCGCTTGCGCCTGGGCTGGCCGGCATATTCCTGCAGCTTGTAGGCGCAATCGAGATAGGGCGCGTCGCTCGAGGTCAGCAAGCGCGTACCCACGCCGAAGCCACTGATCGGTGCCTGCTGCGCGGCCAGGCGTGCCAGTTCGAATTCGTCCAGGTTGCCGCTGGCGAAAATACCGGTTTCGCGCAGCCCGCCCTGGTCGAGAATGCCGCGCACCTTGCGCGCGTGTTCGCCCAGGTCGCCGCTGTCGAGGCGCACCGCCTTGATCTTGATGCCGTCCCGCGCCAGGCGGGGCGCCAGCGCGACCACCTTGTGCGCGGCGGCCTCGGTATCGTAGGTGTCGATCAGCAGCACCACGTTGCCGGGCTGGGCATGGGCGAAGTTCTCGAAGGCCTGCGCCTCGTCGGCGTGGGCCTGGACGAAGGAATGGGCCATGGTGCCGTAACTGGGGATGCCGAACTCCTGCTCGGCCAGGACATTGGAGGAGCCGCCGAAACCGGCCAGATAGCAGGCGCGCGCCGCCAAGAGCCCGGCTTCGGCGCCGTGGGCGCGGCGCAGGCCGAAATCCACCAGCAGCTTCCCCGGCGCCGCCAGCACCACGCGCGCGGCCTTGGAGGCGACCAGGGTCTGGAAATGCAGCAGGTTGATGAGGCGGGTTTCCACCAGTTGCGCCATGGCGATGGGCGCCGCCACGCGCAGGATGGGCTCGTCGGGGAAAAATGGCGTGCCTTCCGCCATGGCGTCCACGTCGCCGCTGAAGCGGAAGTTCGCCACGTAATCGAGCAGCCTGGGATTGAAGCGCCCGGTCTGTTCCAGCCAGGCCACTTCCTCGGCGCTGAAAACAAGCGTTTCGAGGAATTGCAGCGCCTGCTCCAGGCCCGCCGCGAGCAGGAAATTGCGTCCGGGTGGCAGCTTGCGCACGAAGAACTCGTACACCGCCACCTCCTCCATCCCCTGCTCCAGGTAACCCTGCAGCATGGTGAACTGGTACAGGTCGGTCAGCAGCCCGCTGCACCGGGGCAGCATCAGGCCACCACGTCGCTGGTGATCAACACGGCCCCCAGGGAGACCATCTCTGCGATGGCCTTGTCGCCATCATCGGGATTGACGTTCACCGCGCGGATGCAGTCCGTCATCAGCAAGACCTGAAAGCCTAGCTTCAGGGCATCCCTGACCGTATTGAGCACGCAATAGTCGGTGGCGATTCCACCCACGAAAAGGCGTTTCGTACCGTACATCTTGAGCTGGAAATCCAGGTTGGTGCCATCGAAGCCGGAGTAGGCTTCCTTGCTTGGGTCAGTGGCCTGGGAAACCACCATGGCAAACGCCGGCAAGCCGAGTCCTGGCGCAAACTCCGCGCCCGGCGTGCCCTGCACGCAATGGGCCGGCCAGGGCCCGCCCTGTTCCTTGAAGGAGCAGTGGTCGGCGGGATGCCAGTCGCGCGTGGCATAAATGGGTTGCCCATGCTGGTGAAAAACGTTGATGCAGCGGCTCAGCAGAGCAACCACCTGATCGCCTTCCGGCACCGCCAGGCTGCCGCTCGGAAGGAAATCGTTCTGCACATGGATAAGCAATAGGGCGTCGCCATCCTGGATGGTAATTTGTTCGCTCATAGGGACGCCCTTAATTTCTCCACCAGCACCGCCAGCGCCTTGCCGCGGTGGCTGATGCGGTTTTTCACGTCCATGGGGATTTCGGCGCCGGTCTGGCCGAATTCCGGCAGCAGGAAATACGGGTCGTAGCCGAAGCCGCCGTCGCCGCGCGGGGTGTCGATGATCTCGCCGTGCATCGCGCCTTCGGCGATGATGGGCTGCGGGTCTTCC
Source organism: uncultured Sulfuricella sp. (assembly GCA_964384915.1). GTDB lineage: Bacteria > Pseudomonadota > Gammaproteobacteria > Burkholderiales > Sulfuricellaceae > Sulfurimicrobium. Next base: position 79,019 of record CAYLMA010000012.1, read on the forward strand.
GGCCAGCGCACCAGCACCATCACGCAATAGTAGTGCGCCTTGCGGTTGGCGTGGCCCTGCAGCAGCTCGATCAGCTTCTCGTTGTTGCGCTGGTCCGATTTCGGCTCGCCGGCGAAGCGCGCGGAATACACGCCCGGCGCGCCGTTCAGCGCATCGACGCAGATCCCCGAATCGTCCGCCAGCGCGGGCAGGCCGGAATGCGCGGAGGCATGGCGCGCCTTGGCGATGCAATTCTCGATGAAGGTGCAGTAAGGCTCCTCCGCCTCGGGGATGTTGAAGGCCGACTGCGGCAGCACCTCGAACTCCATGGGCGCGAGGATGGCGCCGATTTCGCGCAGCTTGCCGGCATTGTTGGATGCGATGACGATTTTTTTCATTTATTAAAAATCCTGATTCAAAACCACGGAGAACACGGAGCGCACGAAGAAAAGCAGTCTTAGAGTCTCTTATGGCCTCACCTTACGAGCAACTGCCAAACGACACCCACATTATTCAACTCCGTGTTCTCCGTGAACTCCGTGGTTAATTTGTTTTAACGACTATTGATATGGAACGAATTATCCGTGAATGTAGGTCGGGCTTCAGCCCGACATGTCGGCCTAAAGGCCGACCTACAGTCCGGAATAAAATGTGCCGGATCAATATAATCCCAGCGCCGCTTTCTGCTTCGCCACCAACTGGCCGATGCCGCTTTGCGCCAGGTCGAGCAGCGCGTCCATCTCGCCGCGGCTGAAGGGCGCGCCTTCCGCCGTGCCCTGCACTTCGACGAAGCCGCCGCTGCCGGTCATGACCACGTTCATGTCGGTATCGCAATCCGAATCCTCGGCGTAATCGAGATCGAGCACCGGCACGCCCTGGTACACCCCGACCGAGACCGCGGCCACGGAATCGGTCAGGGGCGAAGCGGCGAGCAACTGTTTTTTCAGCAGGAAGGAGATGGCGTCATGCAGCGCGACGTAAGCGCCGGTGATGCTCGCGGTGCGCGTGCCGCCGTCGGCCTGGATGACGTCGCAATCGACCTGGATGGTGCGCTCGCCCAGCGCTTTCAGGTCCACCACCGAGCGCAGGGAGCGCCCGATCAGGCGCTGGATTTCCTGCGTGCGCCCGGACTGCTTGCCGCGCGCCGCCTCGCGGTCCATGCGGCTGCCAGTGGAGCGCGGCAGCATGCCGTATTCCGCCGTCACCCAGCCCTGGCCCTTGCCGCGCAGGAAAGAAGGCACTTTCTCGTCGATGCTGGCGGTGCAGATGACCTTGGTGTCGCCGCATTCGATCAGCACCGAGCCCTCGGCGTGCTTGGTGTAATTGCGGGTAATGCTGATGGCGCGCAACTGGTCTGCGCTTCTCTGGCTGGGTCGCATGGGTCTTCCTGGTTTATCCTGAAAACGGCATTTCACCGCCAAGGACGCAAAGGGACGCAAGGCAAGGCTTTTCCTTGAATTCCTTCGCGCTACTTTGCATCCTTTGCGGTTAAAAAGATTTTCATTGGTTTATTTTGAATATTTCTTGATGGCGGCCTGGATCTCGGCAATCGCCTTTTCGATATCGTCGTCGCTCACGGGGGCTTCGCCTTCTGCCGGGCGGGGTGCGTGCAAGACATCGAGCTGGGTGGTAAAGCTGTCCAGCGGCATGGCTTCGGTGGAAACGCCGCCTGCGCCCTTGGCGCTGCTGCCCGCCCCCCCCCAGCTCATGGCGATGGCGGATAGATTGTCGCCGTCCTGCCCGCCACGAAATTCAGCATGGTCCATCAGTTCCGGAATCGCCTGATCCAGCGGGTAAGAATTGAGAATGGCGCCGATTTCGTTGACGCTGAGCGAACCCCACAGTCCGTCCGAGCATAGCATCAGGATGTCGCCCGCTTCGACCGGCATGCGCCTGGAAAGCTCCACTTCGGGCGGCATCATGCCGCCGAGGCAGTTGTAGATCTTGTTGCGGTCAGGGTGCGTGGACATCTGGGCTTCAGTGATGAGCCCCTGCTCGAACAACTGTTGCACCCGCGAATGATCCTGGGTGCGCGTCACCAGACGCCCCTGACGGAAAAAATACAGGCGCGAATCGCCAACATGGGCCCAGAAAGCCATATCACGCTGGATCACTGTTGCCACGCAGGTCGTGCGCGGGCTTTCCAGCAGCTCGTTCTCGGCTGAATATTCGCTGATCGCCTCATGCACGGCGTGCATCGCCTGATCGAGGAAAAACAGCGGATCCCTGAGGGTTGGATGGGCCTGTTTCTGGAACATTTCCGCCACCAGCTGCACCGTCATCTGTGCCGCGATCTCGCCATGGAAATGGCCGCCCATGCCATCCGCCACCACCATCAGCAGGGATTCCTTGCTATAGGAATAGGCCACCCGGTCCTGATTGTATTTTCGTCCGCCTTGCCGGCTGGACTGGTAGATGGAGAATTTCATGGCCGGCTCAGAAAAGATCCTTGTTCAAAGTAGCGCGGATGCTGCCGATGAGCGATTTCTTGGGCGGCAATTTTTCTTCCGGCAAAACATCCTTGACCAGTTCCCGCTGCAAGGCAAACACGCTCTGCGGGCGCTTCATGTAATCCAGTGCCAGGCACTGATCGATTAATTGCAGCAATTGCTCCGAGTATTCCCCGGGCCAAAGCTTGGTGGCGGAGGCCATCTTGTCGTCCTCCATGCGCGCATCGGCGGCCTGCGGCGCGAAGCCGGCCATGCAGGCGAACATGCTGGCGCCGACACTGTAAATATCCGACCATGGCCCCAGGCGTTCGCGATTCTTGTACTGCTCCGGCGCGGCGAAACCCGGTGTGTACATGGGCGAAAGCTTGTTTTTTTCACTCGAAAGTGTCTGCCGGGCAGCGCCGAAATCCAGCAGCACCGGCGAGCCATCGAGGCGCAGGTAGATATTGGCGGGTTTGATATCCAGATGGAGGATCTTGTGGGTATGCACTTCGCGCAGGCCATTGAGCATCTGCGCGAACACGCGCCGGATGAAGCTTTCCCGGATATGCCCCTTGTGCTGCTGGATATGTTCCTGCAGAGTCCTGCCACGCTCGTACTGCATCACCATGTATACGGTTTCGTTGGCGCGGAAGAAGTTGGTCACGCGCACCACGTTGGGGTGCGCAATCTTGGCCAGCGCGCGCCCTTCCTCGAAAAAGCACTTCATGCCGTAACGGAAGGTATTGAGGTTATCCACCGACGTGGCCTGCACGAGTTCGCCTCCATCGCGCAATGCCAGCCCGCTGGGCAGGTATTCCTTGATCGCTACCGGCGTGCCGGTTTCGTCATAGGCCAGGTAAACAATACTGAAACCGCCGCCCGATATCTGTTTGGCGATGCGGTAATTGAGTATTTGCGCGCCCTCGGGCAGGGCCTGATTGATTTGTTGGGAGCTCATTAACCTGACTATGATAATCTTTGCGCCATTTTACAATCGTTTAAACAAAGTAATGTATTTTTTGGAGCACTCATGATTTACAGCATGACCGGCTTCGCCGCCGTCAATCGGGAACTGCCTCAGGGCGCGCTGCACCTGGAACTGCGCGCCGTCAACCACCGCTACCTTGAAGTGGCCTTCCGCATGGACGAAGTGTTCCGTCCGGCGGAATCCAGCATGCGCGAAGCCATCGCCAAACGGCTCAACCGCGGCAAGGTGGAATGCCGCGTCAACTTCACGCCCAGCCCAGGCAGCCATAAGCCTTTGGCGATCAATGAAACGCTGGCGCAACAACTGGTCCGGCTCGGCCAGGCCGTGCTGGTGCTTTCGCCATCAAGCGCGCCGCTCAGCGTAGCAGATATTCTGCGCTGGCCGGGAATCATGGAAGCCGAAGGCGTGCCCCAGGAAGCGCTGCAGGAAGCGGCTGTCGCGCTGCTGCAGGAAGCGCTGGCCGACTTCGCCGCCAGCCGCGGCCGTGAAGGGGAAAAGCTCAAGGACATGATCCTCGAACGCGCTACGCAAATGGAAGCGCTGGTCGCCGAGGCCGCCCCGCACCTGCCCCGCCTGCGCGCCGCTTATCAGGAGAAGCTGACAGCGCGCTTCAGGGAAGCCGCCGCCAGCCTGGATGAAGACCGCATCCGCCAGGAAGTGGCGCTGTTCGCCCAGAAGATCGATATAGACGAGGAAATTTCCCGCCTCCAGGCCCACTTGCAGGAAGTGAAGCGGGTATTGAACCAGGGCGGAGCAGCTGGCAAGCGGCTGGATTTCATGATGCAGGAACTGAACCGCGAAGCCAACACCCTGGGCTCGAAGTCCATCGCCACGGAAACATCACGGCTGTCGATGGAACTGAAAGTGCTGATCGAACAGATGCGGGAGCAGATACAGAATATTGAATGATGAATTGCCCAAGCGCGTAAATCCAAATGAAAGCCGCCAAGCATGCGGCTTTTGTCTTATCCAATGCAATTCCGCCCAAGAGAGATACAACGCCATTGCAAGCAGGATATAAGGGATTCCCCGATAGGAAGATGCTTTTTGGCATGAGAGAATCAGTGCAACTCCAACGAAACATTCATGAAAACAAGCAAACTCCTAACTCTCGTCAGCATTACCGCAGGGCTTGTGATTCTCACTCTGGCGTTGCTCAATATCTGGAACGAGCGGGGGCACGCCCTCGAAGAAGCCCGACAGCGCCTGAGCGACCTCAGCCTGATGCAGGCGGAGCAAATGGAGCAATCCCTGCAGGCTGCTGACCTGGTGCTTAACTACGTCGTGGAGGAACTCGGCCGCACCGGAGATTGGGAAAGCCAGTCCATCCATCTCCACCTGAAAAACTTCGACATCGCTCTGCCGCAGATCCGTGCAGTTGCCGTCGTAGCCGCCGATGGCAACATTATCAACGACAGCGCCCTGTTTCCGGGCTCGCCCATTTTCCTCGGCGACCGGGAATATTTCGCCCATCTAAAAGCGCACCCCGATGACAGGGCGATGTATATCAGCGCCCCGCTCAAGAGCCGCCGCGACCAAGAGTGGACAGTGGTGCTGGCGCGCCCCATCACAGGCAAGGATGGCGCATTCCAGGGCCTAGTGTTTGCGCGCATGCAGCCTAAATATTTCCAGGAAAACCTGCAGAAAATCCTGCATCGCGAGGGCAGCGCCGTGAGCGTTATGCGTCGGGACGGCACCATGCTGTTCCGGCAACCCCATGATGAAAAAACCATGGGCAAAAGCTTTGCCAAGCTCGCTCTGTTCAGCACCCTACTCCCGGCTTCCAGTCACGGCAGTTTCGAGAAACTGGCAGAAGTTGACGGAAAACTGCGGCTGTTCAGTTACAGCGCCTTGAGAAACTATCCTGTCGTCATTGTCGCGCACCAGGAAAAATCAGCCATCCTTGCCAACTGGCGCGGCCACGCCACCGTCGCAGGCACCGTGGTTATCATCGTTCTACTGGCCGGCTTTTTCCTGACACGGCGGCTCATCCAGTCCCTGATACAACGCGAACAGGATATCGCAGCGATACTGGCAAGTGAGCAGCAGTTGCGGTTCATGACTGAAAACATGCTGGACGTTATCTGGACATGGGAATCAGGCAAGGGGCTCACCTTTGTCAGCCCTTCGGTCAAGCGCTTGCTGGGCCACACCTCCGACGAATTGCTGGGCAAACAACTGGAAGGTTTGTGCGCGCAAGGCACGCTGGACAAGATCGCGGAAAAATCCGCCGAGGCTCGCGCCATGGTGGAGGCGGGCGAACCTCCGCCGCTATTTGACCTGACTTTCGAGAGCCAGATCCCTACCAAATCCGGTGCGCCGGTATGGGTGGAAAACCGGCTCAGGCTGTTTTTCAGTGCGGATGGCAGCCAGTCGCGCATCCAGGGATTATCGCGCGATGTCACTGAACGCAAGCAGGCGCAACAACAGCTCGAAAACCTGGCCAACTTTGATGCGCTGACCGGCCTGCCCAACCGGGTATTGCTCGCCGACCGCATGCAACTGGAGTTGTCACGCGCCAAACGCCACGAGCACTTGCTTGCCGTGTGTTTCCTTGATCTGGATAACTTCAAGCCCATCAACGATCAATACGGCCATGCCACCGGAGACCTCCTCCTCATCCAGGTAGCATGCCGCCTCAAGCAGGCGATCCGCGAGGGAGACACGGTTGCGCGACTGGGCGGGGATGAATTCGTGATGCTGCTCACCGATCTCGGCCAGTCGGGGGAAGTCGAGCCCATGCTGCAACGCGTGCTCGACGACGTTGCCACGCCCTACGTCATCAACGGTATCGAGATGCGCATCTCGGCCAGCATCGGGGTCACCCTTTATCCGACCGACGGAGACAACCCCGACATTCTGCTGCGCCATGCCGACCAGGCCATGTACCACGCCAAACAGGCGGGGCGAAACCGCTTTCAAAGGTTCGACCAGCGGCATTGCGCGCTGGACTGAATCCGGGAAACGGCCGCCGGGCGCGCTATTTGTTCTCGCCCTCGCCCACCTTGCCCAGCACGCGGTCCAGCGCGCTGCCCGGCAGCAGGCGCTTGAGCACGGCAAACAGGTAGGCGGGGAAGGTCACCGGATAGCGGATTCGGGGGCGGTCGCTTTCCAGGACATGTATCACTTTCTCCAGCACCGCCTCCGGCTGCAGGGTGAAAGGCGCGGCCGGGTCGGGCTTGGCGAGGCGGTTCTCCATGGCGCGGTAGGTATCGCGGAAGAAGCTGGCTTCCGCATCCACGTTGCGCCGGAACATCTCGTGCGCGTTGGCGCGAAAACGGCTGGAGATCGGTCCGGGCTCGACCAGGGCGACGTGGATTCCGCTGCCGCGCAGTTCCAGGCGCAACGTGTCCGCAATGCCCTCAAGTGCGTACTTGGTCGCGTTATAGGCACCGCGAAACGGCAACGAGACATAGCCGAGCAGGGAACTGTTGATGATGATGCGGCCGCCGCCCTGGGCGCGCATCACCGGGATCAGGCGATTGGTCAGCTCCACCGTGCCGAACACGTTGGTTTCGAACTGCTCGCGCAGCACCTCGCGCCGCAAATCCTCCACCGCCCCCGGCTGGCCGTAGCCGGCATTGTTGAACAGGGCGTAGAGCGTGCCCCCGGTACGGCGCAACACTTCGTCCACCGCGCCATGGATGGATACCGGGTCGGCAACATCCAGCCGCAGGCTTTCCAGCCCCCTCTCCACCAGCATCTCCACGTCAGCCGGCTTGCGTGCCGTGGCGAACACCCGGTAGCCGCGTTTCTGCAGGCCTTCCGCCACGCACAACCCGATGCCGCTGGAACAGCCGGTAACCAGTATGCTTTTCTTGTCCATCCCCATTCCTCGCAAAAACCAGCACCCTACTGTAGCGAAAAAGCGCCTCAAGGTCGAATACACGCGCACCTCTCTCGTATGGCATAATCCCGCCATGACCAAAGCGCACGACGAACTGGAACTGGGCCAGTTCATCCCCTTCCATTATCACTACCACATGCTCAACGACCAGGTCCGTGTCGCCGGCTTCAAAAGGGCAATCGAGCACGTGGTTCGCCCCGGCGCGCGGGTGCTGGAACTGGGAGGAGGCACGGGCGTGCTGTCCTTTTTCGCCGCCCGGCAGGGCGCACGGGTATGGTGCGTGGAGCACAACCCCCGGCTGGTGCGCGAAGCTAGAAAAACCCTGGCGCGCAACCATTTCCCCGGCGAGGTGGAAGTCATCGATGCCGACGCCTTCGACTATCTCCCGCCCGAACCGGTGGACGTGGTGATCTGCGAAATGGTCCACGTCGCCATGCTGAGGGAAAAGCAGGTTCAGGTCATCAGCTCGTTCAAGCAACGCTATCTGGAAAAATTCGGCGGTCCGCTGCCCGTCTTCGTGCCGGAAGCCTTCATCCAGGCAGTCCAGCCGGTGCACCAGTCGTACAATTTCGAGGGTTACTACGCCCCCGCGCCGCTGTTTCAGGACCCACTCGCAACACAGGACCGCACCTGGGAACTGGGCCAGCCGGTGGTTTATCAGACCGCGAGCTACGCGGACGATTTGCCGGCGCGCTGCGACTGGGAGGTGGAACTCGGCATGGCGCACGCGGGCACGCTCAATGCCTTGCGTTTCATCACCAAGAACATCCTGGCCATCCTGCCGCTACGGGGAAGCAGCATCGACTGGCACAGCCAGTATCTGGTCGTGCCGCTGGAGGAAGCGCTCCGGGTCGAGGCAGGACAAAAAGTACGCATCCGCTTCGGCTGCGCACCCGGCGACCCCCTGGATGCGCTCAAGCCGGAGGTTTTCAGCGGCTAGGCGCGATCTCCAGCACCAGCTTGCCCGTGGTGTGCCCGCCTTCGACCAGGCGGTGCGCTTGGGCGGCCTGTTCCAGGGGCAATACCTGACTCACACGGATATTCAGCTTGCCCGCCTCGATCAGTGCGCATGCCGCCTCCAGCATCTCGCGCTGCTTGACGCGCGCGGCGTGCATGCCGAGCTGCAAGGGCGTCAGCATCAGTTCGTAGTGGATGCTCTGGTTGCGGCTCCGGGCCGTTTTCAGGTCGCCCGCTTCGCATGCCGTTTGGAGCAGCGTGACCACTTTGCCGTAAACTTTCGCGGCGGCGAAGGAGCGGCAGAAAGTCTCGCCGCCGACGGTGTCGAATACCACGTCCACGCCCTGCCCGCCGGTCCAGTCCAGCGCCGCCGCGACAAAATCCTCCGCCTTGTAGTCAATCACCTTGTCCGCGCCCAACTCACGGGCGAAGGCCGCCTTGTCCGGCCCGCTCACCGTGGCCGCCACGCGCGCGCCGAGGTGCTTCGCCAACTGCACCGCCACATGCCCGACCCCGCCCGCTGCGGCATGGATCAGCACGCTTTCGCCGGCTTTGAGCTGCGCCCGGTCGAGCAGCGATTCCCACGCCGTGATCCACACCAGCGGCAGCGCCGCCGCTTCATTCATGGAAAGCCCGCGCGGCTTGGCGGCGGCATGATCTTCGTGGATCACGGTGTATGCGGCGTAATTGCCCTGTTCCGTGCCGATGCCGCCATTGAAGAAAAACACCTCGTCGCCCGGCTGGAAGCGGGTGACGGCGCCCCCCACGCTTTCCACCACCCCGGCGCCGTCGCAGCCCAGGACGGCCGGCAGGGCGGGAACGCCGCCCTTGCGCAGCTTGGTGTCCACCGGGTTCACCCCGGCGGCATGCAGTTTCACCCGGAGATGGGAAGGGCTGGACAGTTCCGGCACGGGAATATCCGCCAGTTGCAGCACTTCAGGCCCGCCAGCGGCGGTCATCAAAATCGCTTTCATTCCTTCCCCTTTTTGTCCCACACATAACGGTTGAAGCGCTGCCAACGGTTCTGCCTGTTCGCCAGCTTGCTCACGGATTTTTCCGCCTGCTGCCATTGCAATGCTTTCTGCTGCTTCTTTTGCAGCAGTTCGAGCAACAGGTCGGCGGCTTTCTTGCTCATTTCTCTTTGCTCATGGCGCATTTAAAGCCTATTTCAGCAGGTTTCATACCTCGGTATGAAACCTGCTGAAATAGGCTCTTATTCAGACGTGAAGCGCTTATGTTAAACTTGAAGCTTGTTTTTTTCGAGTCTGAATCATGTCCGGCAACACCCTCGGCAAACTCTTCTGCGTCACTTCCTTCGGTGAATCCCACGGCCCCGCCATCGGTTGCGTGGTGGATGGCTGCCCGCCGGGGCTGGCGCTCACGGCCGAAGACATCCAGCTCGACCTGGACCGGCGCAAGCCCGGCACCTCGCGCCACGTCACCCAGCGGCGCGAGTCGGACACGGTGGAAATCCTTTCCGGCGTGTTCGAGGGCAAGACCACCGGCACACCCATCGCCCTCCTGATCCGCAACGAGGACCAGCGCAGCAAGGATTACGGCAACATCGCCGAAACCTTCCGCCCCGGCCATGCCGACTACACTTACACGCAGAAATACGGCTTCCGCGACTACCGTGGCGGCGGCCGCTCCAGCGCGCGCGAAACCGCGGTGCGCGTGGCCGCCGGCGCGGTGGCCAAGAAATGGCTGCAGGAGCGCTACGGCGTTGTGATTCGTGGCTACCTGTCCCAGCTGGGGCCGATCGAAGTGCCCTTCAAAAACTGGGAAGATGTGAGCCAGAATCCCTTCTTCGTCGCCGACAGCAGCTATACACAGCAACTGGAAGATTACATGGATTCCCTGCGCAAGGCAGGCGACTCGATCGGCGCGAAGCTCTCCGTGGTGGCCGAAAACGTGCCGGTGGGCTGGGGCGAGCCGGTGTACGACCGCCTCGACGCCGACATCGCCTACGCGCTGATG
>CAYLMA010000013.1:0-3422 GCA_964384915.1 uncultured Sulfuricella sp.
ATCGAAATCCACTTCGTCGATTCCAGCGGCATCATCAGCTGGAACTTCCTCGGCGACAAAGCGGATTTCGAATTCTGCGACTGGAATTTCAGCGCCACCACCGCCGAGGACTACGCCTGGCTGGTCGATCGAATTCATGAAATGGGCCACGACATCTACGTCGCCGACTTCACCCACCTCGGCGTCTACGCCTGCCGCATCATCGTGCCGGGCATGTCGGAAATCTACCCGGTGGACGACCTGGAATGGGAGAACAACAGCGTCGGCAACGACATCCGCGAAGCCATCCTGCACCTGCCGGAGCTGGAGGACGAGGAATGCGCCGACCTCCTGGAGACGCTGAACGAGCTCGGTCTGGCCGACCAGCGCCCGGTCGCCGCCCTGATCGGCCTGGCGCCCGACGCCGGCTCCTTGTGGAGCGACCTGCGCGTGGGCGAGCTCAAAACCCTGCTGGCGCTGGCCATCGGCGACGAGGAGGCGATCCGCGAAGGCTGCGACTGGATACGCCACTTCGAACAGCTCGACCCCGAACGCCGCCGCGTCTACGCCTGCATCGAAACCCTGCTCAAGCTCGACAACCCCGCGCCCTATCGCCAGGCGCTACGGCAACTCTACGGCGCCGCGGCGCTGCGGCAGGCGGAAGCCCTGCTCAGCCGGGAAGAACGTTTCTTCGGCGTGCGGGCGCCAGGCATGATGCTGGCAGGCTGCGACATGCACCAGCGGCTGCTGGCGGCTTACGACAAGCTGCATGCGCGCGGGGGATGAACAGCGCGAGCAGCGCCTGATTGCATACCAGGCACATTGCACGACAGCTTGCATCAGGCCGAATTCCACCCACAGCCGCCACTCGCTTCAGCGCTGCCGGACTGACCTCTCTGCGGGTTGGAGGAGACGGTCGAGGAAATCAATCGACAGGGCGTCAGATCGACCATTGCGGTCAATTGCCTTCACCCCAAGATCAACCGGCTCGATCCTGCTGCATGATTGCGCGACACCTTGGAGGCGCTGCCGACCTGTCTCAACAGCCCGGCCGATTTGCCGTTGCGGTTCCCCTGTGGAATCTCTACACCACGCAGCTACGTAAGCGAATGTGGCGCGCCCAGTGCTTGCCATGGGAGAACCAATTTCCATCGTAATAAACGGCGGCCGAGGCCGCCGTTTGATTGTCAAATAGTCCGACAGATCAAGCAATCTGCTTGCGACGGCGTGCAGTCGCCAGTGCCGCAAGACCGAAACCGGGCATCGCCAATGAGGCAGGCTCAGGAACGCTCTCAGAGGCAGCATATTCCTCCTCAGTTTCAGGGAATCGTTTTGTACGCTTAGCGGTAACGGTACGGATAAGGGTATGGGTAACGCAGAGGGTAACGTAAATTCCAGAACGGATCGTAAAAGTACATCGGCGCAGTGGGAGGCCCAAGAACCGGCCAGAGGTGCAAGGCTTCAACCTTGACCATGGGATAGCGGTATTCATGCTCACCGACCTTCCCTGCCACGGCGGGCGCCAACGCTCCGACCACGGTAAGTTTCCTGTCGGCGGCATAGACGGATGGCTCGTAGAATCCTTTGGCGCAGGCCATGAAGCGGCCGAAAGTGAGGTCGGTTTGCAGCGGTTCGCCTTCTTCATCCAGCGGCCGGCTGGAAATTTCGAAACAGGTTTGCTCCGGCTCGGGGGTGGCCTGAACGATCACGCCGCCCCAGCGCACTTTCGCCCCGGTTTGCCCGCTTTTCCGTACTTCGTCGGGAGTCAGCGCCACGACGGGGCTGTCCGTTCTGGGCAATGGGGTTACGGCGCAGCCGGCAAGGAATAAGGCTGCCATGAGTGAGGAAAAAGTTGAACTGATTTTCATATGCTCACTTTGACAACGCGGCACGTCGAATAGTTGGGCGCTCAAGCGTTCCACCCAGGGTGTAGTTGCCGCGCACCGTCTTCTTCCTGGTTTCCACCTGGAGCTTCACCGCTCCGGACATCGCTCCCTTGCCGGAAACCTCGGCCAGACCTTCGAGTTGCAACTCCGGTCCGGCCATGCGGATCGCCTTGTATGCCTGTTTGTCGCCGAGCGGTTCAAGTTTGAACGACCAGGTATCGAAGGGGGTGTGCGCGCTGTAGATCGCTTCGACATCGTAGTGAATGGCGGCAGGCAGATCGAACCCGGACACCTTGCCCGCCCGCAGCGTTGTGATGCCTGACAGCAGCGGGGAGCGGAAAAGATTTTCCGGAATGTTCGCCTGCTGCACGAAGGATAGCGCCGCATCGAGTTTGCCGGAAACAGACAGGGTTTCTGACGCAGTGGAAGAAGGCGCAATGTTTGCCCCCGCAATTCGCACATCCCCCGTTGCCGACCAGCCCCGAGCCCAGGACAGGAGCAGCGATCCGCTCACTTTCCCGCCGTGGCTGGTGCCGTTCAATTCGGCAAAGCGGACTTGCCTGCCGCTCACCGTCCCTGCCGCCTGCAGCGTGTCGATTCTGACCGGCAGGAAGCTCAAGGGAATGACGTCGCGTGCCTTGAGCGTAATCGCAAGGCCCTCCGCTGCGGGCGAAAAATCCGCTCTCAGCGTGCCATCCTCACTGCCCAGCCAGGCCTTTTCAATTCGCCCCGAATTCGACAAAACAAATTCGCCCTTGAATGGCGGAGGCGCGCCCTCGCCAGGCGCAATGCTTGCGCCACTGAAGGATATCAGCCCGATCTGGTAGGCTGGCTGTTGCTGCACGCTCCTTGCGGGCCAGCCCGCCATGCCCTCCAGCGCCCCCGCCGCCAAATCGATTTTTTCCAGTTCGATGCGTTCGACCTGGTGGCCATCGCCAAGCAAGGTTCCCCATCCTGCATAGATGCGCGCATCCGCAATGCGAATACCGGCCTGCGGGCCGATTTCAACCTGTCTGAGCTTGAGATAGGGCGAGGGAAAGAGTGCAATATGCAGCGAATGCATCTTCACCGGCTCGCCCAGCCTTGCGCTTACCAGCGTTTCAAGCCGCTTCTGGGTGGAGGAAAGGGGTACGAAATGGACGCCCGTCAGGCCTATGGCCAGCAGCGCCACAAAGCCTGCCGCACCCCATTTGAGCATGCGCAGGGCCTTGGCGGCCCGCTCGCCGGGCTCGGCTTCCACATGCTCCCGGACATCTTCTTCCTCGCGGCATGAACGCGCGGCCTGGGTGCCGGTCTCGCGCTCGGCTTCTTCCCTAGTCTTGCGCTCGGACTCTGCCTGGGCACGAAGCGCCTCTTCTTCCCTGGAGGCACGTTCCGCTTCCTCCAGCGCAAGGCGCTCTGCTTCATCCCGTGCGCGCCGCTCCGCCTCTTCCCACGCTTGACGCTTGGCCTCTTCCTGCGCCAAAAGCTCTGCCTCTTTCCGGGCTTGACGCTCGGCCTCTTCGCGGGCGAGGCGTTCCGCTTCCTCTTTCGCCCTGCGCTCGGCTTCTTCCTGCG
>CAYLMA010000013.1:3522-86343 GCA_964384915.1 uncultured Sulfuricella sp.
TCCGCTTCTTCCCTTGCCTTGCGCTCCGCTTCCTCGCGGGCGAGGCGTTCCGCTTCCTCTTTCGCCCTGCGCTCGGCTTCTTCCTGCGCCAAACGCTCGGCCTCTTCACGGGCGCGCTGCTCCGCTTCTTCCCTTGCCTTGCGCTCCGCTTCCTCGCGGGCGAGGCGTTCCGCTTCCTCTTTCGCCCTGCGCTCGGCTTCTTCCTGCGCCAAACGCTCGGCCTCTTCACGGGCGCGCTGCTCCGCTTCTTCCCTTGCCTTGCGCTCCGCTTCCAGTGCCTGCTGCTTTTCCTTTTCGCGCGCCTCTAACCTCTTTTCAAGCCTTGCATCGCGCTCTTTACGCTCCGCTTCCTCTTTCGCCCTGCGTGCTGCCTCTTCCCGGATGCGCCGTTTCTCTTCCTCCTGCGCCTTCCGTTCCGCCTCCTCCCTCCCCTTGCGTTCGGCGTCCTCCCTTACTTTTATCTCAACCTGCAATTGGCGCTCCGCCTCTGCCCTTCGAGCTATCTGTTCGGATTCCCTGCGCAGTTTTTCCTCAATTTCGCCAAATGACTGCAAATCCTCTTCCGCATCTTTTTTTTCGCCGGTTTTTTGCCGTGCCACCGCTTCCATGAATGCCTGGGTATTCGCCATGGTTACGTGTATGCCCTGGGGTGTATGAGGCGCCGCATTGATCGTGAACTGGGTAACGGGAGCATAGATTTCGCGAATGAGTCTGTCCCGCACCAGACCTTCCACCTCATCCAGGAATTTCTTTTCCTTCATCCCCGATGCTGCCAACAGCTGTTCAAGCGTGGAAGCCCCGTCTATCAACGCCAGTATCTTTTGAGTGGCGCTGGCAAAAATACCCCAGCGCCCCCTGGTTTCAATAATGCCTTTTGGGGTTTTTTCGAAGATGGCTTGTTTGTCAATTGGCATGCTTCATAATCCGGACACATGCGCCAAAACGCAATAATTCAAATTTCACTTCCATTTTACGGCAAACGTTATGTGAATATACATGACCACTGCAGCGGGATTTTCGCTTTCGAGACCGGGATGCAGCATGGTTTCCAGACATCCTTTCCAAATTAGGCCACCCCTGATTTCTCAATACTACTCTTTCAATCCGTAATTTTCGTAAACAATGCGTTACCCGGACAAAACCCTTCTCCCCAACCCGGATTATTCATTTGAACATGAGGGGAAAAGCGCCTTCTTAAGAACAATCCGGGCCTACTTACGCCTTTTGCGATATTACATTCTACGCATAATACCCGATTGTTTTTATCGACTATTGCGCTATATTGGTAACTTAGGCATGGGCAATCCTTTTGACGGCTCCAATAGTCATGAGCAAATTGCCCGTGCCCATGGGGCGCGAAGGGTTTTCGCTCACTCGGCACATAGCGCCATTCCCACTATGGAAGGAGATGACAATGAAAGCAGCTCACATCAATTATTCGGGCATGAATCTGGACTACAAGATGGCAAGCGTACTGGCCGCGGCTTTTGCCGACAAGGACCCTACTATTATCGATCCGGTCATGGTCGCCTGGCACGACAAGCTGGCAGCGCGCATGTCTCCCACGATCGAGGGCGCCGACGTCAATACACGCTGGCACGACTATGGGGAAAGCCATGGCGGCAAGCTTGAAATAGACGTAAATGGTGAATTCGATTTCATCTTTGCGGATTCCAGCGCCTTCGAGCCATACGGTCCCAGCCCGTATATCAACCTGCATGACAAGAACGGCAACGAGTACCTGTGCCAGATCAATGCGTTGCGCGACCCGCATGATCCCAGCAAGGAGGCCTGCGTGGTTCTCGACGACTGGACAAGCAAGCTGACTTAGCACCGGACTTCAGGGCGTTTCTTGGTGCCGGATAAATCAGGCAGAGCGGCGCATGCCGCCAAGGAGATTCAATCATGTCTCAACACAATTCCATTGTCGCCACCTATGCAAACCACGGCCTGGCCATGGCTACCGTCAAGAAACTCCAAAACTCGGGGTTCGACATGCGCAAGCTTTTCATCGTCGCCAAGGATGAAGATCCATCCCTGACGGGGACTGCGGTAGTGCATGAATTGAGCGATATCGGCAGCGACCAGTTAAGCTGCATTCCCAGGGAGAATATCCCTAATTACGAGGCCGAACTGGAAGTCGACAGGCTGCTCCTCGTGGCTCATGGAACGCCCGACGAAATTGCTCTGGCGAGGCGCGTTATTGATTCAAGCCACCCCGAGGGATGGGACGGAAACGTTGGCTGCGCGGTCTATTATGGTTGCAATGACTAGAAACCTGTCGGACTTAAAGGAAATCGGCTGCAAATCCGACAGGCTAGTACCATGTAACACATGAACGAAAACCAACCCCTCCAAACCTCCCCTTGTCGGGGGAGGCTTAAAGGCTTCCCCCCTGACAAGGGGGGACTGGGGGGGTTGGATTAAGGTGTTACATAGCACTAGGGCGTGTTAACACTCATTTCGTCTCAGCCTGACGGATGCCGAGCCGCGGGCATGCGCGGCGCTGGCGAGCGCCATTTTCCCGGCCCACAGCATCCGATTGAAGAAGACTCTCGGCGTCGTGGGCCGCCAGGGACAGCAACTGGCGCAAAGCGAAAAACCAGTGCTGGAAGCGCGCTCGATGCTAAGACGCAAGTAGTCCCTTTTCTATCGCATAGGCGGTCAGCGTGGCTGCATTGTGCAGATCGAGCTTCTTCATCAGGTTGGAGCGGTGCTTTTCGACCGTTTTGACGCTCAGGTTGAGGTATTCGGCGATGTACTTGTTGGGATGCCCTTCGGCTACCAGCTTCAGCACTTCCCGTTCGCGGTGGGTAAGCGAATCCCAGGCGCTGGAAGGGGCGGAGGAGTTTCCCCCGCACAGGTAGCCGTTAATTACCTTGCCCGCGATATCGGGGCTCAGATAGGGCTTGCCGTCCAGCACGCTGCGGATTGCCACGCGCAATTCATCATGGGTGGCATCCTTGAGGAGATAGCCGTCAGCGCCGGCGCGCAGGCTTTCGTGGATGTACTCATCGGCCTTGTGAATGGTAAGCACCAGCACGCGAGTCTCAGGGTAACGACGCTTGATATCGCGTATGGCCTCGATGCCGTTCATGCCCGGCATGGACAGGTCCATCAGCACGAGATGCGGGCGCAGCGTACCGATTGACTGGACTGCGTCACGGCCATTGCTCGCTTCACCAACAATTTCGATATCCGGCTCCTGAGTCAACAATGCCCGAAGCCCGGCCCGGAGCAAGGTGTGATCTTCAACGATAAGAATGCGCTGTTTTTCAGGCATGAACTACTCCGAATTTAAAATAACAATTACTTGCAGCATCCTGCTTGACATGGCCACATGCTGGCCAGAGTTTACGGCAGCGCTCGGATTCAGCCGGTACGCAATGTCTCACCTTAACACTACGGTCGTAACAATTATCTAGGCAGATAAAGGTATTCGTTTCTACGTATTACACCGTATTTTCTGGTCAGGCAATCCACTCATCCGGCAAACACACAGCCGCTTCAAAACTACAGTTCCCCTAAGCATGAAATCAGCACAATTACTGATTTGGATGACATATTTCATGCGCTACAGTATCACCATCGACGTTACTTCAAATACTTAGGAGGGATTATGAAAATACAGGACATCCGTAGCCTCGCGCGAGGCCTTGGACTAAAGCCCAAGGCCACATCCAAAGCTGAACTGATCCGCGAACTTCAGCGTCATGAAGGCAATTTTGACTGTTACGCAACAGCCTTGCTTGGCGACTGCGACCAGACCGAATGCCTGTGGCGCAAAGACTGTTTAGCCGCCATCAGCCAATAGCAAGGCTATCGCCGGCATGTGGCCGGACCTGATTGGAGCCAACTATGAGCATTGCACAACCAAAACAAGTGGCATGCGCTTCAGAAATCAATAAACCAGCGCCGCGCACGCCCTATTCGCAACAAACGGAATTGATCAGAAAAACCCAATCCCTTCGCGGCAATGAACCGTGCTTCGCCTCTGATAAAAGCGACGATTGCGCAGAAATTTGCCAGTGGCGCCGCGAATGCCGCAGGTTGAAAGCGGCATGGTTGCGCTAGGAAAAGACTGGCGCAAGCATGAAAAGTGATGCGAAAGACTCGCAAAGGCTGGCATGTTTCCACATGATGAAAATCCAGTAGACAAATCCTCCCCGTGCGGCCCGGGCGATGTGCAGTGCCTGTTGCGTGAACTGCGATTGCATCAGGCCGAATTGCATAAATATAAACATGAAGCGCAGAAAATGCAGCAACAACTGGAGGAAATGCGCGCACGCCAGGCTGAGCTTTACGACCTGGCGCCAGTGGGCTACCTTACCCTGGATGACAAGGGACGCACCCTGGACATCAACCAGACCGGGGCCGGAATACTGGGCAGGGAGCGTTCAAGCATGCCC
This sequence comes from uncultured Sulfuricella sp., assembly GCA_964384915.1. Taxonomy (GTDB): domain Bacteria; phylum Pseudomonadota; class Gammaproteobacteria; order Burkholderiales; family Sulfuricellaceae; genus Sulfurimicrobium. Next base: position 7,932 of record CAYLMA010000013.1, read on the forward strand.
GGCAAGCACTTCATTGCCTGGCTGGCGGAAGAAGAAAGATCCCTGTTCCTGAGCCACCTGCGCCAGGCGTTCCTGTCCCGTGACAGGCTTGCCATCGACCTGAGAATCAAAACGCCCAACGGCATCCTGCGCGACATACACCTGGAAAGCCGGATCATGGGAAATCCGCATCAGCCACCCTACTGCCATTCGGTGCTGACCGACCAGAGCGATCACAGGAAAGCGGAAGAAGCATCCTGCCTGACTTCACGTGTAATCGACAGCGCCGCAGAAGGCATCATGATCACCGATGCGAACCGTATTATCCGCACGGTCAATCCGGCTTTTGTGAAATCAACCGGCTACAGCGCCAAGGAAGCCATTGGGCGCAGCCCGGCCCTGCTGCACTCCGGCCGCCATGACAAGAATTTCTACAAGGAAATGTGGGCGGCCATAAACAAGCATGGGCAATGGCAAGGCGAGGTGTGGAACCGGCACAAGAGCGGCGAAATCTACCCCGAGTGGCTGAGCATCAGTGCAGTGAAGGACCGCAAGCAAAAAACGACGCACTATGTGGGCATTTTTTCCGACGTGCATACCCAGGAGCATATCCTGGAGCGCTTGCACTACCTGGCCTATTACGACGGGCTGACCGGGCTTCCCAACCGGCACCTGTTTCTCGACCGGCTGAAAGTCTCCCTTGCCCAAGCGCGTCGCGATGGACACATGCTGGCGTTAATGTTCATCGACCTCGACCACTTCAAACAAATCAACGATAGCAAGGGGCACAAGATCGGCGACTGTGTGCTGATGGCTGTGACGGAACGCCTGAAAACCTGCCTGCGAGATGGCGACACGCTGGCAAGACTGGGCGGCGACGAATTTACCGTGATTCTCCCGGCACTCCACCATCCTGATGCCGCGATCCATGTCGCCAGAAAATTTCTGGAGACTTATGCCAGCCCCGTGAACATCGAGGGGCATGAGTTACATATCACCGGCAGCATCGGCATCAGCATTTTTCCCACGGACGGCGAAGATGCGGATAGCCTGCTCAACCATGCGGACATGGCCATGTACCAGATCAAGGGTGCGGGACGAAACGGCTATCTGCGCTATCATGCGGCAATGGGGAAAAGCGCCTTGCATCAATTCGCCAAGGAGATGGCGGCAAATAGCTGACTCAGGAAGCGGCCGCGGAGCCCTGTTGCCATCGCACGCAAATATGCGTTCCCTGCCCTGGCGCCGATGTCAGCTCAAAACGCCCGCCGGAGAGTTTGGCTCGCTCTTTCATGCTCAGGAGGCCAAAGCCTTTGTCGCGCCAGCCATTCCTGCTCAGTTCCACCGGATCAAACCCATCCCCGTCATCCTCGATCGAAAGATACAGCACGTCGCCGATGTTTTTCAGGCTTACCTTGATGCGGGTGGCATTGGCATGCTTGGCGACATTGCTACTCGCCTCCTGAATGATGCGAAAAATGGCGACCTTGAGCGGGACCGGCACGTTCCCTTCCGCGACATGGAAATCCATTTCCACTTTCGTGTCATGGCACACCGCGCTAAATTCACGAAAAAACCATGACAGGGTGGCCAGGATACCGAGATCATCCAGCGTCGAGGGGCGCAAGTCCATGGCTACGCGGCGCACCTCCCCGAACGCATCCTGGACCTTGAGCTTCAGTTGTTGCAGCGCTTCGGTAACTGCCCCCGTTTTATTGGCAGCCATCAATTGCAGCGATTCCTCTACTCCAAGCTTGATCATGGTCAATGAGGAGCCCAGCACGTCATGCAAATCAATGGCAATCCGGCGCCGCTCGTTTTCCTGAGCCTCCAGCAACTGAGCCGATAGCCGCTGCAACTCGTCCTGCGGGGCACAGCGGGCTTCGCCCGCCATGTCACGTCCTTCCTCCATCCACCTTGTGGCAAGCCGTTGCCGGCGCTGCATCGCTTGACCCGTCGTTTTCGCATACACAGTGCATCTCCCCCTACATCACACTCATGGCGCAGAACCCTTTTTTACAGCCGGGCTATCGCAATCTACAATAAATTTACGCAACAACTCAGGGAGATCATGTAGCGAATCCGATCGGATTCCAATAGGTATAAACACCTAATATATTGGAATTAATGAATAAAATCAGATTAGCGCAACAATAGCGCAGAAGAAACTCAGGCGTCAGGCAAGGCCAGGCGAAGCTGGACCAATTCGGCGACACTTCGGATATTGAGTTTCCGCATGACATTGGCACGGTGGACATCGACGGTTTTCGGGCTGATGCCGAGGTTCCTGGCAATCATTTTACTGGAGTTTCCGGCCACGACCAGGTCGACCACTTCCTTCTCGCGGTCGGTCAGCGCCAGGAAAAGCGCGCGACACTGGGCGACTTCACTGCTCCGGCGGTTATTTTCCCGGTCCAGATCAAGCGCGGCATGAACCCGGTCGAGCAGCTCCTGCGCATTGAACGGTTTCTGGATAAAATCGAAAGCGCCGTGCTTCAGCGCGCGCACTGCCAAGGGCACATCGCCGTGGCCGGTAATCATGATGACCGGCAGGCCAATGCCGCTGGATTTGAGCATTTCCAGCAATTCCATGCCGTTCATGCCGGGCATCCGCACGTCCAGCAACAGGCATCCCTCCTGCTTCTGCTCAAAGTGCTTCATGAAATCCAGCGCACAGGCAAACGTTCTGGCATTCAGATGCACCGACTCCAGCAGCAACTGAATCGAGTCGCGCATGGCATCGTCGTCGTCCACCACGAATACCGTTGCCTGCCTTGCACCCTTACTCATGATGCACTCCAATCGGAAGCGTAAAATTGAATTCGGCGCCGAACTCCCTCATGGTATCCATCCATATCTGCCCACCGTGGCTTTCGACAATATTGCGGCAGATCACCAGGCCCAGGCCCAGGCCATCCTTTTTCGAAGTCTGGAAAGGGTTAAACAATTTTTCCATCTCGGCAGACAGGATACCCTTGCCTGTATCACTCACAGCAACCAGCACAAAACCGGATTCAAGCGCGCGCGTAGAGACGCGCAACTCGCGTTGCGGCCAGGAATACATTGATTCAATGGCGTTCTTGTAAAGATTATGGAGCACCTGTTCGATTTCAATCCTGCACGCCATGACCTGGGGCAGGGGAAGCAAGGTCATGGTCAATGATATCCCCTGGCGCTTGATCTCGTCTTCCATAAAACTTGTGACATCCCTGATGAGCAGATTGACATCGATCAGGGTACGCTCATGCCCCTGCTTCTGCACCATGTCCCTAAGGTGGCGGACGATTTTACCGGCCCGGTCGGCCTGGCTGGCGGCAAGTTTCAAGGTTTCCCGCAGTTTTTCATGGTCCAACGCATTTGCATCCATGCTGCGCAGGCAGGCACCGAGGTAGTTATTGCATGCAGTCAAGGGCTGGCTCAACTCGTGGGCCATGCCAGAAGCCATTTCCCCGGCAATATTAAGGCGTCCGGCGTGTTCCAATTTCGCACGCATCCCCTCCAGTTGCTTGCGTTCGGTGAGGTCACGAATGATGCCCTGAATGTACTTGACATCCTGCACCTCGATCACGCGGGCGCTGATTTCCACTGGGAAAGCGCTGCCGTCCTTGCGACGGTACACCCCCTCCAGGCGTATCGCCCCTTCCCGCTTCAGCTTCTCGAACTTACCCGGAATAGCCGGGCGCTCGAACGGATCGTGCAACTCCACGACGCGCATATGCAGCAGATCTTCCCGGCTATAGCCCAGCGCCTGCTCGGCTCTTTCATTGGCCTCGACAATTTGCCCTTCCTCGTTGGCGACAATGATCATATCGTTGGCGTAGCGCGTCAGGTATTTGAAATGCTTTACCCGCATTTCGCGCTCCAGCGCCGCGTCATGTTCCGCCTTCAGCTGCTTTTGCCGGGCCTGGATTCCCCGCAGCCAGATAAAGAAAAAGAACCCCCCGAGCACGGCAAAAGCAAGACCCAAGCTCGCGGCCCATTCCTTGAGCTGATTGATCGGCGCAAAAAGTTCGCTCCTATCCACTTTAGAAGTCATGAACCAGGAAGTTCCGGGCACCCTGCGCATCACGGCAACCACCGGCACACCTCGATAATCGATGCCGTTCAACGCGCTGGTCTCCCCGCGAATCGCCATCGCCGTCGGCAGATTCAACGTAGCCGACGGGATGCGCAGGGATAATGCAGCCCCTTTGCGGTGACGCAATTCGTTGAGAAACACCACATCGCCGCCCTCCTGCCGGGTCAGCAGCGTTTCGACGCTAAGGCTCTCACCGGGCCACAACTGGAGCAGCGGGTAGAGAAAATCATGAGGGTCGATTTGCAGCAACACAGCGCCCACGACAAGGCCGTTTTTTAAATTTGCATCGATCAGCGGGGCCGCCAGGGAAAGCCCGACAGCCCGGTCCCCATTTCCGATTCTGCGAATATCAGAGAAAAGCGGATGCCGGCCATTCATCGCCTCCAGCGCCAGCTTCAAGTCAACCCCATCCAGCGCATCGACTTTGCCGGTCGAGATTCTGACCATACCCTGCCGATCCAGGAGCGAAACCCTCACATAGCCGTGAGTGAGCTGCAGGCCAGCCAGCACCCGCAATATTTTCTGCTCCTGCCCGTCCGAAGGCTTGCCTTCCTGCAGCCACCGCTCAAACTCGGTCGCCAGCAGCGCACCGGCAGAAAAAGCCTCGGCCCGCCTTCGATGTCCCTCCTGCCAGGAAACGATTTGCCCGACCTTCATGTCGGCAATCGATCCAAGGTCATTGAGTTTCTCAACTTCGATCAGGTTTTCGACCTTGCGAAAACCCTGGAAGCCGGCAAAGGCAATGAAACAGGCGAACAGAACGTATGCCAGCAGCGGGATATAGGGAATGAGATTTCCCCGTGTTGCGGGTGCAAACACGCTCATCTACAGGCCTCTTGGAAAAAATCAGCCAGGCTAGTGGTCTGCTTCGTAAATCAAGGAACATGATGAAAACGATGGATTCCGGCCCGTGGCAAGGCGCGAACCGCAGCAATAGCCACGCCTATTGCGAGGATGAGCAACGCCGCCACGGGCCGGAAGACGCGTTTTCATGTTCCGGCATTTGCGAAGCAGACCACTAGGTGAATGCTGATAAAACAGCAGTCCAATACCACATGCTTTTCAGCCCCGGGATAAATTGAAGCATATTCAGCAGCAGAGTGAAATCTTACACGACCCAGGTAGCGGCGGAGCCTTCCAAAGCAAGAAAGCCAGCCCGGCCGGGTTTTGCTTGAACCATTGCCCACAATTGGTGCGGCCTAGTTTCAGTCCCCTTAATTATTCTTAAAAAAACAGCTCATTTGATCCATAGGCTCCGCAAGCCATGCAATGCGATGCCGGGCGCGACGATGCAAAGCAAATATTCAATTTATGGCATAATAGGGAACACCTATTATCTCCGCTGGCCTTGGCTTTTCTCTTGCCGGTTGCGGAGCATTCCATGGTCCTCAAGGACGGACTACTCCCCCGCATTTAGCGCCCTGCAATGCAGCGTCAGGGCATCATTGATCAGACTCTCACGAACAGGGCTGCAATGATCGAGCTGCGCGATTATCCATCAATCACTTAGGAGCAAGAATCATGGGCAAAGAACAAAAAAGCATTAAGGCCGAGAAAAAGAAACCGGTCATGACGCCAAAAGAAAAAAAGGCGGCGAAGAAATCAAAAAAGGAATCCAAGGATACTTTTGCGCTATGACATGAAGCATTAGATTGCCACGGACCAACAGGGCTTCAGCCCGTTGGGTTACGGTGCCCATAGACGACGAACAAACAGCCCAAATGCCCATGGTTGGCGCTTTCGAGCGATTCAAGCAGGTTAGGCGTACTTTCTGAAACTGGATAGCGAAAAAATAAAAAGGCCTGCAACAATGCAGGCCTTTTGTTTTATTTGGCGCGCCCGACAGGAGTCGAACCTGTGACCTTTGGCTTCGGAAACCAACACTCTATCCAACTGAGCTACGGGCGCGTGATTTGAAGCGGTGGATTATACCCGACTTGACAAATTCTTGGCAAAACGTAAAATCTCGCCTCTCAGGTGATATAGCTCAGTTGGTTAGAGCACAGCACTCATAATGCTGGGGTCGGTGGTTCAAGTCCACCTATCACCACCAGAATTTATTCCAAAGCAGTCCAAGAAAAGCCGGGAACCTCGAATAACCATGAGGTTCCCGGCTTTTTTCAACCAGAAAAATCCATAGCCGCTGCGCTACCGTTGCATGATTCCATGTCGTTGCGTAGCATTCATTCCGGGCATTTAATGAAACATTCGGATCATCCATCTTGTTGGCGCTGCCCCCCCCTTCTCTACCTCTTTCCACACCTCATTCGGTGGTTAATTCAATTCGGCTAGGGCGTTTTGAAAAATGCTCAAATTCAGGGATGCTTATCCATGCCAAGCAATAACTGCGTACGCGGCGCATTCATCGCGCTATCCATGCTAATTTCCGGCGCGGCATTTGCAGCGGAAAAGCAACCGGTAATGGGTGCCGGGCCATCGACCGAGGTGGCGAAATTGTTCTTCCAGAATTTTTCTAAATTGCCCCTGGCACAGGGATATGAATTCGATGTTGAGGATCGCTCCATCAAACATGCGGGCGGCATCGATGCCTCGGGAAAATTCCTGTTTGGGCGCACTGGCCGCCCCTTGAATAGCGATGAAAAGAGGCAGGGCAAGAAGGATATTCTTCTCGCCATGGTGCCAATCGGGTTTGTCGTCGGTGACAGGGCGGGGGTGCGCAACATCAGCGAGAAGCAGTTGCTTGACATACTCACGCGCAAAATCACGAGTTGGAAAGAGCTTGGAGGTGCCGATCAAAAAATCGTGCTGGCTGGACGCGAACCGACCGAAGCAGCATTTACGATACTGAAGGGGGAATATCCTGAACTGGCGCAGTTGCAGTTCGATCAGGTTTTGCAGCGAGACCACCAGGTGGTAAATTTCATTGAGTCGCCGATGGGCGCGTATGCGGTGTCGTTTGGCTTCAAGGCCAATTTCGAGGCCAGGAATTTGCTGGAGATCAAAGGCTTCAAAGCCGGTTCAAACTGTGGCTTGGTATATGACACGAAAAACGCCAACCATTCCGTCGTCAAGGCGGCAATTGAATTTGCGCGTAGTGATGAATGGCGCAAGATCGCGGTTAATGGCAAGTATTTGCCCCCCACACAAGAGTGGTAAGAACGCCTATTCCGTTTAAAACGAGCGGGGCATTAACCATGCGTTTCGTGTTCTATCTAATGCTTATTCTATTGCTGGTGATTGGCACAACCAATTACTGGCTGTACCAGTCATCCACCCAACACATTGAATCCTCCCTGGATCAGGTCGCAGAATCCAAGCTTGGCGGCTTGGTATCGCTCAGTGGTTATTACATCAGCCATTTCGAGAAGCAGTTGCTGGCCGAGATGGGCAAGGATGTTGGCGCACAGGAAGGAGTGAAATATCTTTCAATCCAAAGCAGCGATGGTGGCGTGGATTTCCATTCCGGCGAGATCAACAGAAATCATATGCGTGTTTATAGTCGCGACATCCTGTCCGAGGGCAAGGTGGTTGGACAGGTAAAGCTTGGCCTTGATACCGCGCGGATGGAGGTGGAGTTGACCCATGCCGGGATAATGGCGGCCGGCCTGGCGGCATTGAGCATTTTGGTGTTGGGTGGCGTGCTGTTTTTTATCTTCCGTGCACAGATCGATGCTGCGATGCAGCAAGCACAGCGCGAACAGGAACGGCTGCGTGAAGAGCAGGAATTCTTTACCGCAGTGATGAACACGTCGGATCATAAAGTATTGGTGCTTGATCCGACCGGGTGCGTGGCGCTGGCCAATCGCTCCTGTGCGGAGCTATGCGGCCAGAACGAAGCAAATCTCGTGGGCGCACCCGTATGGAAACACATCGAACTTGTTCTGGGCGACCGTTCCCTCACCGAACTGTGCATGAACGCAACGGGCGTGCTCGATACTTATGCAGTAGAGCAACTCACAAAACAGAAGGCTCACACTTTGCTGCCCCGAGTGAATGACCGGGACCGGGTGATCGAATGGAGTTTCAATCCATTGGCCGACGCCACCGGCAATCTGCGCTATATCATCGGGGCGGGAGCGGACATTACGGATCAATATCACGAGGCGCGGCATCTCGCGCATATGGCTCACCATGATGCGCTGACAGGCTTGCCTAACCGTGCATTGTTTACCGATCGGCTGCATGAGGCGGCAAAACGCCAACGTCGCGACAAGACGCCATTCGTCCTGCTGTACATCGATCTTGACAAGTTCAAGCCCATTAACGACTCACTCGGTCATGAAGCCGGTGACTATGCGTTGAAGCTGATTGCCACCCGCATTCAAGATATTTTGCGTGAAGTCGACACCGTTGCGCGGCTGGGCGGCGATGAGTTTGGTGTAATTCTGCACAATGTGGCTTCCCGTGAAAATGCCTGCAAAGCGGCCGAAAAACTGCTTGCGGCCATCGTGCCGCCGTTTGCCTATCATTCGCGCAGCCTGCAAGTCGGCGCCAGCATCGGCATCACGCTATATCCGGATGATGGTACCGATCTCGATCAATTGATGAAATATGCCGACTCGGCGATGTATCAGGCCAAACAAGGCGGGCGGAACTGCTATCGCATGTTCGATTTGTCCTCCTTCATGGACTACCAGAATGTACCCCTCGCTTCGCGGTAGATCACATCCTTGGCAATTCAACCGTAATAAAGCATTTGAACCGCAAATGCGCCAAGAACGCAAAGTAAAACAAGCGGTTACCATAGGTTAGCTGTTCACCCATTGGGTGAGTTAAGGCTCCATCTTAACGCTTTGTTTTCTTTGCGACTTCGCGCCTTTGCGGTAAATGAACTACGGTTTTTAGGTTCAATGGCACAGCCAGAAAACAAAGGCCCGCAAAACACTAGCGGGCCTTTTGCTTTGCGGGGGCAGAGGCGCCCGTTTCTCAACTCAGCCAGCATTTCAGGCACGCTCCGGCGACCCGCCTGCAGATCTACTTGGAATGGATGGTGAAGGTCAGCCATAGCATGGGAGAGGTCCGATTGGCCGCTTCTTCCGCATGCAGGAACTGTTCCGAACGGTCTGCAATTTCCTGATGGCGCCCGCCCAGGTTGGTGCCCACCAGCGCAATTTCCAGCGGCGTGCCGCCGAATTTCGTGGCATGTGCAAGACGCGCATCCAGCGTGGTGTAGGGGCGAGACACATACGGGCTGGTCGGCACAAAACCGGTGCCGCCTGCCATCGGGCCCATGCGCAACAGGGTCAGGGTGCTTGACCATTTCTTTCCCCAATCCTGCAGCCAGCTCAGGCTGGCACTGTAAGGCGCGGTCAACTGGGTGACGGAGGTGTCATTGCAGGAACGGTCGATCAGGGTATGGCTGAACAGCAGTTGCGTGCCCGGCAAAGGCCGGCTGTCGAGTTGATATTCCAGCCCGCGCAGGGTAATCGGCGTAGTCAGGTTCTCATAGCGAGCCGAAGGCAGGGTTGCAGATAGCAACGGGACATTAAGCTCGGGCAGGGAAAAACGGGTGATGTAATGACCGATCTGTTCGTTGAACAGGCGCACATCAAGGCGCGTATTCCAGATTTTTATCTGGCTCAAATAGCCGATTTCCAGGCTATCGATATGAGCTGGCTGCAGATCGGGATTTGGCAGAAAGGGCTGGGCCAGCAACGTACCCCGATACATCGCGCGCACGTCGCCATAACGTTCGAACAGGGTGGGCGGACGCCAGGCATGGGCGTAGCCGAAGCGCAGCGTATCCTGGGGAGTAATTTTCCAGTTGGCAAACAGGCGCGGCGAGATATGCAGCGCATCGCTGTCGTATTTTTCCGCCTGGGCGCTGGCATTGAGGCTCCAATCCGGCCTGAACCACCATTCCATCCGCCCGAACAGGCGCGCCAGATCAGAACTCTGATTGGCATTTCCATAGTAAAGGAAAGGGGCTTTCACCCGGTCCCGACGCGCCTCCATTCCCCATACGGCGCGCAAGGTGTCGGACAAGGTCAGGCGGTGCTGCAGTTCCAGGTTGTCGCGCACGCTGCTGCGGTTGCGGTCGAGAGGCACCGCATCAATGCCGTACGCCGGAGCCGATGCGGCCCACTCCTCGTGAGTCCGGTCCTGGTTGCGGTAGTAGTGCAGCAGCCACTCCTCGCCAGGCGTCGGCGTGTGCCGCCATTGCAGGTGCAGGGTGGCGTTGAAGGTATCCGAACCACGTTCACCATTGTTATTGAAGGTCGAAGCGGGATAACCCAACTCGCGGCTGCCGCTGCTGGCTGCCATTCGGAACATGATTTCGTCGTGGTTACTGATGCGCTTGTCGGTACGCAGCGAGACGAGCGTGGAACGCTTTCCGTCGTGCAGGCCTTCAAAGCCCACATCCTGCTTGTACGCTGCGTTCAGGCGCAGGCTACCCGTTCCGGATGCATCACCCAGTTCCAGGCCGACGTCCCTGATGGCTGCGGCGCCTGCGCTGGCAGACGCCTTCGCGCCAGGCTCATCGGTGCTGTGGCGCGTGATGATATTGATCACGCCGAGAAAGGCATTGGAACCGTAAGCCGCTGAATCGGTGCCTCGCACCACCTCGATACGATCAATTTCGTCGATGGCGACCGGTAGCGCGGCCCAATCCACGCCATCGAAATTGCCGGGGGAATAAACCGAACGGCCATCCACCAGCACCTGCATCCATGATGGGAAATCGTTGCCCAGGCCATGGTAAGTCACCCAGTGCGTGCCGCCCCGCTCCTGGCCGACCTGCATGCCCGGCACCAGCCTTAGCAGCCGCGGGATGTCCCGGTAGCCGCTTGCCCGGATCATATCGCGGCCGATAACAGTCATTGCCGCTGGCGCTTCGTTGAGTGGCTGTGGCAGGCGCGAGGGTGTTAGAACGATAGGCAGGGCCGTCAGGTACGCCTGCTCATTTGAGGCAGTCACCGGCGACTCGGCAGCCTGAGCAGTAATGGTGGCAACCAGCAGGAGAGGCAAGGCCAGAAAAAAAGACCCAAATATGCGTTCAAACGGCCTGAGCGGAAATAAAGACGCCAGTTTCGAGCCTGGAGCCATGCCATGGTCTTGTTTGAAGCGGAAAGAAGCCTGCACGCAATGGAATCCGCAATGATGCTGTTAGCCACACCATTCCAGACGAACGATGCCGCAGGAATTTTACAGGGCTGCGCAGAAAGCGCAAATCACCTTGTCAGGCTGCCGGGAAATCGAGCAGAAAAGCGCTCCCGCCGAGGGTGCTTTTAACAATGGCGATACTGCCGTGGTGCAATTCTACAAAAGCCTTGGCCAGACTCAACCCCAGGCCCGATCCCGCCATGGTGCGGCTCGGATCGAGGCGGGCAAAGCGTTCGAACACCTTGTCACGCATTTCGGGAGGAATGCCCGGCCCGCCGTCTTCCACCACCACCTTGATACGATTGTCCTGGCAATGCGCAGCCAGCCTGACTTCACCCCCCGCCGGGACATATTTGAGCGCATTGTCGAGCAGGTTTGAAATGATCTGGGCAAGAAGCTGACGGTTGCCGTAGACCCGCAGGCCCTCGGCCACATCACCATGCAGCACCAGGCCACGCTCTTCGGCAGAGGGCTCATAGAGCTCGAGCAGCTCGTTCAGCAGTTCGGAAAAGTCCACCACCGCACGCTTCACCGGCATCCCGCCCGATTCCGCACGGCTGATGGAGAGCAAGGAGCTGAAAATGTTTTGCATCTTTTCCAGTTCGCCATGCACTCTTTGCAGCGCCGCGTGGTATGTCTCGGGATCTCCCTGCTGCAACGCCACCTGGACATCGGAACTCAAGCGCGTCAGGGGCGTGCGCAAATCGTGCGCGATGTTATCGCTCACCTGGCGTATGCCTTGCACAAGCCGTTCAATGCGCTCCAGCATCGCATTCATGTTGCCGGCCAGCACCGAAAGCTCGTCGTTGCCATTAACCGGCATGCGGCTGGAAAGATCGCCGGACTGCATGATCAGATTGGTATTCCGGTTGAAGGCATCGATCCGTCCGCGAAACCGGCGCGCCAGCCAGAGGCCTACCGCCAGGCCGAGCAGGGATACCAAGCCGGCAGTGACGAGAAAAGTCTGGCGAAAATCCTCGACCAGCGCCAACACGGGATCCATGCTGACCGCCGTGAAGGCGGTCAGCCCATCCCCCAGGGAAAAGGAGATCACCCTGGCCGTGTGCACCTTCCCGTCGCTCGCCTCGACATCGATCTGGCGTATGCCGGGAAACATCGTCTCCAGGGGCAAGGAAAGACCGCCCGCCTGATAAGTAATCCGGTTGTGCTGATCCAGGATGCGGAAACCATGAGACTGGCTGCCCTCGCTCTCGATTTCGCTCTTGATCGCATGGTACAGGCCTTCCACGCCATAATCGCGATATTGCAACTGAAGCAAGGTGCGCTCTTCCGACAGGGTATGATCAACCCCCTTGGTCAGGGTGGAGGTAAGCTGGTAATCGAGGAAGAAAAAAATCAGCCCCGCGCTCGCCACATACACCATCAGCAACAGTGAAATAAGGCGTGCCGGCGCCGAATCGAGAAACCTCATTCCACGCGCATCAGATAACCCTCCCCGCGCACCGTGTGCAGGAGAGGCGTAGGGAAATATTTGTCGATCTGGTGACGCAGGCGGCTGATGTGCACGTCCACCACGTTGGTCTGGGGATCGAAATAATAATCCCACACATTCTCCAGCAGCATGGTACGGGTCACCACCTGCCCGGCATGGCGCATAAGGTATTCGAGCAGACGGAATTCGCGCGGCTTGAGGAAAATCTCCTGCCCGGCACGGGTCACCTTGCGCGTCAGCAGATCCAGTTTAAGGTCCCCCACGTCCAGCACCGTTTCCTGAGCCGACATACTCCGGGTGCGGCGCAGCAGCGCTTCGATGCGCGCCTGCAATTCGCTGAAAGCGTAGGGTTTGACCAGATAGTCATCGCCGCCCGAGCGCAAGCCCTCAACCCGCTCATCCACTTCGCCCAGGGCGCTCAACACCAGCGCCGGGGTATTATTCCCCTCGCCGCGCAGGGTCCGCAGCATGGTCAGCCCATCCATTCTGGGCATCATGACATCTACGACCCACAGGTCAAAATTGCCGCCGCGGGCCATTTCCAGGCCAAACTCTCCATTACGCGCAATGTCGGAGCGATAGCCCAAGCCAGCCAGCCCTTGCTGTAAAAGCAGTGCCGCTGCGGAATCGTCTTCAACGATAAGGATGTTCATGCAGAATCCGGATATATTAATTTAGGGATGGCAAGATGCTAAAGCAATTATTACAAAAACAACATGAACGAAAGTTCATTTCTGCTTTCAAACCAACGTATTATATTAACCATCATAAACACTCAAAGTAATGGAGGAAACCATGGAAAGCAAGTCCGCCCTCCCTGGCTATGAAGTCGAATTCATCCCCCTTGAGCGGCGTCTTGATGATCGCCGCAGGAATGCCGACAGCTGCTATGCCGGCCCCGAGCGGCGGCGCGAGAAGAGCCGCCGCAGCAATGAACGCAACGGGGCAAAACCGCGCCTGCACACAATGATGTAATCCAGACGCGATCTTTATTTAGCGCACGGTGGCCTTGATTTCACCCGCCACCATCGTCCCGATTTTGCAGGCGTAGCCAAACCCCTGCTGTTGAAACAAATCCAGCACATCGGCAGCCGCTTCCGGCGCACAGGCCACCAGCAAGCCCCCACTGGTCTGCGGATCGCACAACAGATTCTTTTTCCACTCCGCCATGCCCTCGGGCAGCGTCACTTCCTCCCCGTAGCTATCCCAATTGCGCGCTGCCGCGCCGGTAACATAACCCTGTTTGGCCAGATCCAGCGCCACCGGCAGGACCGGCAGCCGGTCGAATTCAATCTCCGCCCCCATGCGGGAACCGCGGCAGATTTCCAGCAAATGCCCGAGCAGGGCGAAGCCGGTCACATCGGTGAGCGCATGCACGCCTTGCATGTGGGCCAGCGTCGAGCCCGCGACGTTGAGCTGGGTGGTGCTCTCCAGCATCTGGCGGTAGCCCTCCTCCGACAGCTCGCCCTTCTTCAGCGCCGCGCTCATGATGCCGACACCCAAGCCCTTGCCGAGGATCAGCACATCGCCCTCCTCTGCACCCACATTGCGCTTCACTTTGTCGGGATGAACCACCCCCAGGGCCACCAGGCCATAAATCGGCTCGGGCGAATCGATCGAATGGCCGCCCGCGACAGGAATGCCGGCCGCCGCGCACACCGCCTCGCCGCCGGCCAGGATGTCGTGGATGACATGGGCCGGCAGCTTGCCGATCGGCATGCCCACGATGGCCAGCGCCATGATCGGCTGCGCGCCCATGGCGTAGATATCGGACAGGGCATTGGTCGCCGCGATGCGGCCGAAATCCACCGGGTCGTCGACGATGGGCATGAAAAAATCGGTGGTGGCGACAATCGCCTGGTGATCGTTGAGGCGATAGACCGCCGCATCGTCGCCGGTTTCCGTGCCCACCATGAGGTCGGGGTGGACCAAGCGGGCAGGCATGTTGGCGAGGATTTCGTTCAGCAGGGCTGGCGCAATTTTGCAGCCGCAGCCGCCGCCATGGGAGAACTGTGTTAATTTAAGCGCTGTCATTGTTTTGCAGAGTCATGAAATTGGTAAAGGTAGCAAACCTAGCACAGCTGGACCAGTTTGACGAGATCATCGACGTCCGTTCACCTTCCGAATTCGCCGAGGACCATATTCCCGGCGCGCTGAACTTCCCCGTGCTCGACGACGAGGAGCGCGCCCGCATCGGCACCATGTACAAGCAGGTTTCCCCCTTCGATGCCAAAAAAGCCGGCGCCGCCCTGGTGTCGCGCAACATCGGCAGGCACCTGGAGCAGGCGTTCGCCGACAAGCCGAAAAACTGGCGCCCGCTGGTGTATTGCTGGCGCGGCGGCAAGCGCAGCGGTGCCATGGCCCACGTGCTGGGGCAGGTCGGCTGGCACAGCGGCCAGCTCGACGGCGGCTACAAGGCTTACCGGCGCCAGGTGATCGAAGACCTGCAAACCCTGCCGGCGCGCTTCCAGTGGCGCGTGGTGTGCGGCGCCACCGGCTCGGGCAAGAGCCGCCTGCTGCAGGCGCTGCATGCCGCGGGCGCCCAGGTGCTGGACCTGGAAGACCTGGCCAACCATCGCGGCTCGCTGCTCGGCAACCTGCCCGGCACGCCGCAGCCGGGGCAGAAATATTTCGAAAGCCTGATCTGGTCTAAGCTGCACGGCTTCGACCCCGCCCTGCCCGTCTACGTCGAAGCCGAAAGCAAGAAAATCGGCAATCTCCGCGTGCCGGAAACCCTGATCGCCGCCATGTGGCAGAGCCAGTGCATCCGCGTCGAAGCGAGCATCGCGCAAAGGGTCGAACTGCTCAAGGAAGAGTATGCGCACTTCCTCGCCGACCCGGACGGGCTGGGGAATAAGCTGGGATTTCTCACCGACCTGCATGGCCGGGAGCGCATCGCCCGCTGGCAGCACATGGCGCAACAGGGCGAGTGGGACACGCTGGTGGCGGAACTGCTGGAGCGGCACTACGACCCGGCCTATACCCGCTCCACGCTCAAGCACTACCCCCTTTACGGCGAGGGGCTCATCCTCCAGCCCAAAAGCCTGAGCAGGGAGACGATGCAGGCTGCGGCAAGAGAAATCCTCAAGGCTTAGCCGCAGCGCCCGTTCTTGTCCAGTTTCATGTATTTCAGCAGCCAGCCCTTGACCCGCTCGCGCGCGTGCCGGGTGGCGATTTTCTCTTCCGGCGTCTGGTCGTTGCGGAAATCGAAGGCGCGCCGCGCCAGCGGGTAATACTGCATCTCGACCGGCACGCCGCGCTCGTACAAGGCATAGAAAGCGCGCCCGCCGTTGATGCGGCGCAGCTCGAAATCCTGCTCCCCGATCAGGAACAGCAGCGGGGTGGTGATCTGCGCAATCTCCGGCGCCACGCTGAAAAGCTGCTCCGGCTCCGGCGCATTTGGGTTCTGCATGTGCCCCGCATAGGCGGCGATGGCGGCGATATCCCTGCCGCGCCTGGCCGCGAGCCGGATCGAGTAATAGCCGCCGCGCGAATAGCCCACCACCCCGACAGGAATCCTGCACGCCTCGGGCAGGGCCATGAGCGCATTCAGCCCCGCCTCGACATCGTTCTCCGTGGCCGGATCATGAGCCGACGGCCAGCGCTCGATGAACCGCCCGCCCTGCCAGTCCGGCGCCAGCACCACGAAGCCCTGCGCCGCCAGCGTGGCAATATGGCGCTGATCCACCTCGTCGTAGCCCCGCTTGGCATGGATATACAGCACCGGCGGGAATGGCCCTTTGCCGCTGGGTGTGGCGATTTCCGCCGGCACATCCACCTCGCCCGACTTGACGGTTATTTTCCTGAGCTGGACATCTCCCGCCTGGGCCAGTTGGGCGGCGAACAGCAAAGCCGAAACCAGGGTGATTATTTTCATGTGAATTCGTCCTTTTTCGGGTTCAGGGCGATTTTCACACAGCGCAAGGAAATTGTATTGAGCCGTTTGGACTAAAAGGAAGCGCCTGTATTAGAAGGGAGCCTATTGAAACTGCAAATTACGGCCTGTCTCCTTTTATGGCCACAACATCCGTTCGGCCCGGACGTTCCAGGCCACCAGCACAGCAACAGAAGGGTTGGGCGCAGTTGCAAGGTCGGGCCAGCGCCGCCTAATTTCGAAAATCGTGTCTTTTAACTGCCAGCCGGTTTCGTGCACCAGAAGCTCGAGCTCGGACAGGCCAGCCGGGTCTTCTTCTACCCCTTGGGTAAGGGCATTCTCCCCAACTGAGTTGTAGCCGGCGTCGTACAGCGCCTTCTCAAGCTTGGCCAGCCGTTCACTTGCATAAACCAGACAATCGGCCAATTGGGCGTGGCGGTAAGGCAAGAAGGCTTGATTCCAATCTGCCAGTATCTTGCTGATGCAGTCCAGACGGGAAGAAATTATCGCAATGTCAGCATGATTCTCTTGCGCTGTGGAAGCCACCACCCGCTTGGCAATTGCAGACAGAGGCCCCACCAAGTCCGTACGAAACTGCCCTGGATTGAGCTTGAGGATGACTTCAATCTGCGCCCAGGCGTTGACTTGACCATCTCGACCGAACAGGCTGCCGGAAACTTCAGCCACCGCCAGAATCTGGCTCAGTGGGTTAATTTTATTTCCCTTGATGTTGCGCGGGTAACCACTGCCATCGAGCCGCTCATGATGATCCAGCACAGCCATGCTGACATGGGGGTGGTATTCAGGGTATTCCTTGAGGATCAGGTAGGCGATCATTGGGTGCGCATAGATGTGCCGTCGCTCTTTGTCTGTTAGCGTATGCGCACGATCGAGTAGGGTTGGGTCAATATGCAGCTCGCCGAGATCATGGAACAAAGCCGCCATGGCCAAATCTATCATTTCACATGGCTTGAGGTAAACGGATGCCCCTAGGAAGAGGCTGATGAGCGCGACGTGCATACTGTGCTGGTATAAATTGGGTCTCTTTTCACGTGCCAAAGTAAGCTTGAAGGCAAGTGGTGCATTGAGAACGATCTGACCCAAAGCATTACGCAATAGCCGGGTATCGGGCAGAGCGCTGTCCATATGCCACAACACCCCGCCTTCGTCGATCATCTGTGCCGCCGCAATGGCCAGACTATGGGGCGTGACTCCATTCTTGACGGTCAGGCTGCGGTCGATTGGAGAAACAGCCAGCTTGTGATGAACCAAACGCTCGTAAACACTTTTGTCGAGACGTGTGTTTTTGTTGATCAGCTTGATGCCACCCTGGGAATAAATATCCTCGTTGCTAACGACCTCAGTGCTTTCGCTCAAGTCGGCGACACTCTTGAGATAATAAGGGTCCGGATTGCTGATCAGGGTGGTGGATTGATCCATCAAGTGCTCATAATGTCGATTTTGGGTATTGCTTAGAAAGCACATCATTCTAACTCAACTTAATCTCGCCCTAAGGGCGTCAGACATTTGAACAGCACAACGCACAGATTCAAGAAAGCCATATGAAACAGAAGCACCATATCCTGCTGGTGGAGGACGACCCTTTTCTGCGTAGCCTGCTCGGCACCCAGCTAACTGAGCATGGCTATCGGGTGCTGTCAGCCGAGAACGGCATGCAGGCTCTGGAGTCGATTGAAGCCAAGCGGGTGGAATGATCATCACGGACATCTTCATGCTTGATATGGACGGCATCGAACTCATCCAGCGTTTGCAAAAAAGTCATCCAGGCACGCCGGTATTCGCCTTGAGCGGCGGAACTCCCCTGGCCAACTCCAAGGAATACCTCGCGTTCGTGAACGTGTTTTGGCGCCAATGAAGTCTTTGCCAAGCCTGTCGAGGTGGCGGAACTTATCGGCAAGCTGGAGCAGTACTGCCGACGGGGCACAGAGAAACCGTCTTGAAGCCAGGACAACCCAAGTTAAGAGAAGCGCAGGCTTAAACCGCTTTTTCTCGTCCTCAAGCTCATTTGACCGACGAAAAAAAATAGTGCTAGGCTATGCCTACCATGTCGGAAGGTTTAACTGCATTCACGCATGGAATTCCAATCTCGATTCCAGGCGACCGCCAAGCGGTCAAACGGAATCACTATCAGGAGTGTTGAACATTATGAGCACCACCTGGATTCTTGTCGCAAATGCCAGCATCGCACGTCTGTACGCCAATCACGGCCCGAAAAAAGGGCTGCAACTGATCAAGGAACTCGCTCACCCGGAAAGTCGCGAAAAAGCCGGCAACCTGGTCTCCGACCGTCCCGGCCATAACCCTGGCGCAGGTGATGGCCATGGCTCGTTTATCCCCTCGGCCTCCCCGAAACAGAACGAGGCGGAACGTTTCGCCCAGCAACTGGCGCATGAAATGGACAGCGGGCGCACCTCGAACAGTTACACGCGCGCCATTCTTGTCGCAGCACCGGCCTTCATGGGGCTGCTCAAGGGATGCATCAACAGCCATGTGAGCAAACTGATCAGCGAGGATGTGGATAAGGATTACACCAAGGCCACCGAGAAGGAGCTGGCTGGCCATCTAGAGCGCATCATTTTCCTCTGACCCATCCGAAAGACCCCAGCGGCCTATGACTTCATAGGTCGCGCCGGCATCGGTGCTCGCCGATTTCACCAGCACGAATTCATCCGCCGCCCACTCAAGCGGCTCCAAAGGCGGCATCTCCACTTCATCGCAGCGGGCGTTCCTGAGTAGCGTGATATGCGGCGCAAAAACGGGGCGATCATCGAAGGTGAAGCCTGCATTGCGCAAGCCTTCCTGCAGTTGAGCTACCAATCCTTGCAGTGCTTCCGGTGTTTCCTGCGGCGCGGCCCAGGCCACCCGGTTATGACGCCACCAGCCGAGGCGACCCAGCGTCATTGAAAAAGAGAGGCCGGATACGCTCGCCGCCACGGCACGCAATTCATCCAGCCGCGCTACCGCCACATTGCCGAGGAACACCAGGGTTAGATGAATGTTCGGCGCCTGCATGCGGCGCCCGCCACAGGCCGCATGCAGCTTGCCGCCGGCCCGGTCCAGCGCGCGCCGCACCCTGGCATCCGGCCACAGGGCGAAAAACAGCCGTGCTGTCTTTTCACCTTCTCCCGGCATGCTCAGCTTTTCATCAGCAGGCATACCGCCTGCGCGGCAATGCCCTCGCCACGGCCGGTATAGCCCAGTTTTTCAGTGGTGGTCGCCTTGACGTTGACGGCGTCGGCATCCATGCAAAGATCAGCGGCGATATTGGCTTCCATCTGCGGGATATGCGGCGCCATCTTCGGCGCCTGGGCGATGATCGTGGCATCCAGGTTCGCCACGTGATAGCCCTTGAGCGCCACCATGCGCATCACCTCGCGCAGCAATTTGCGGCTGTCCACGCCCTTGAAAGCCGGGTCGTTGTCTGGGAAATGCCGCCCGATGTCGCCCAGCCCCACCGCCCCGAGCAGCGCATCGCAAATGGCGTGCAGCAGCACATCGGCGTCCGAGTGGCCCGCCAGGCCTAGTTGATAAGGAATTTCCACGCCGCCGATGATCAGTCTGCGCCCCTCCACCAGGGCATGCACATCGAAACCTTGTCCGATTCTCATGTTTTCTCCTTCTGCAACAAGAGTTCCGCCATTTCCAGATCCTGCGCGTAAGTGACCTTGAAATTACGGCTGTCTCCCAGGACCAGCCTGGGCTTCAGCCCCATTCGCTCCATCGCCTGGGCCTCGTCGGTCGGCACATGCGTGCCCGCCTGCGACAAGGCTTCAAGCAAGGCGCCATGCCGGAACATCTGCGGCGTCTGCGCCTGCCACAGGCCGGCGCGCGGCTCGGTGTGATCGGCACGTTGCGCCGCATCCGCGCGCTTCAGGGTGTCCGCCACCGGCACGGCGAGCAGCCCGCCCACATCGTCTGCCCCGCCTTCGGCGATCAGGCGCGCCAGCGCTTCCTCGCCCAGGCAGGGCCGGGCGGCATCGTGCACCAGCACCCAGTCGTCGGCGGCCACGTCATCCCGGATGGCCTTGAGGCCGTTGCGCACGCTCTCGAAGCGTTCCGCCCCGCCGCAAAACAGCGGCACCAGGGTCGGCGCGAAGGCTTCCCAGTCGTAGCCGCCCCAGCGCTCGTCGTCGCGCGCCAGCACCACATACACCCGCTCGATTTCCTTGCAGCCGCACAGGCGTGCAATCGCATAGTAAATCAGGGGGTGCCCGCCGATTTCGAGGTATTGTTTGGGCCTAGGTTTTCCCATGCGTGAACCGGAGCCGGCTGCGGGAATCAAAGCATAAAAGGTGGTCATCTATTGATCCAAATGGTACGAGGGGTATGATAGTTTTATATCCAAGTTGCCCCCATTTTACTGTCAGTTGCGACAAGGAGGGGAGAACATGAAAGAAGTCCGTCCCGCCGCCGTTGCCGGCGCTTTCTATCCCGGTGAACCCGGCGTCCTGAAACACGACATCCAGTCCATGCTGGCCGCTGTCACTGTGCCTGCCGAAGCCACGCCGCCCAAGGCCCTGATTGTACCCCACGCCGGATACATCTACTCCGGGCCCATCGCCGCCAGCGCCTATGCCCGTCTCATCCCGCTGCGCGGCACAATCAAACGCGTGGTGCTGCTCGGCCCGGTTCACCGCGTGCCGGTGCGCGGGCTGGCGCTGCCCGGCGTGGACAGTTTTGAAACGCCGCTGGGCATCATTCCACTGGATAGGCAGGCCATGGCCCAGGTCGCAGGCCTGCCGCAGATCGTGGAAAGCTTCCCTGTCCACGCCTGGGAACACTCCCTGGAAGTGCAACTGCCCTTCCTGCAAATGGTGCTGGACGATTTCAGCCTGGTGCCGCTGGCCGTGGGCGACGCCACCCCGCAGGAAGTGGCGGAAGTGCTGGAACAACTGTGGGGCGGCCCGGAAACCCTGATTGTCATCAGTTCAGATCTGTCCCACTACCTGCCCTATGAGGCGGCCAAGAGCGTGGACCACGCAACGGCGCAAGCTATCCTGGCACTGGACGCACCCGTCAGCCACGAACAGGCATGCGGCGGCACCCCGGTCAACGGCCTGTTGCTCGCCGCGCGGCGCCATCACCTCAATCCGCGCCTGCTGGACTTGCGCAACTCGGGCGACACTTCAGGGGACCGCAGCCGCGTGGTAGGTTATGGGGCCTTTGCTTTTTTCGAGAACCATGGCCATGCCGCCCCCCCTTGCCACTAATCCCCCCAACCCTCATCCCAAGCTTCCCCCTGAGCCCCCGGCCAAACCACCCGAGGGTAAAGGAGAAGGGGCAGTGGCTGAAAAGGGCCTAACCCTATTGACCATCGCCCGCGCGGCGATCTCCAGCGCGCTAGGCAAGCCCATGCAGGCGGACGAATCCGCCCCCTGGCTGCAGGAGCCGGGCGCGACCTTCGTCACCCTCACCCAGCACGGTGAATTGCGCGGCTGCATCGGCAGCCTGGAGGCGCACCGCCCGCTGCTGGCCGACGTCAAGGCCAACGCCCTGGCCGCTGCCTTGCGCGACCCGCGCTTCACGCCGCTGAGCGCGGATGAGCTGGACATGACGCGGGTTGAAGTGTCGCTGCTCTCACCGCTTTCCCCCATCCATTTCAGCGGCGAGCAGGACGCGCTGGGGCAATTGCGGCCGAACGTGGACGGCATCGTGTTCGAATATGAATTTTACCGTTCCACCTTTTTACCCCAGGTGTGGGAGCAGCTGCCGCAACCCGCCGAGTTCATGGCCCACCTCAAGCACAAGGCGGGGCTGTCGCCCGTCTTCTGGGACAAGGACGTCAAGCTGTTCCGCTATACCGTGAACAAATGGAAGGAATCCACATGAAAACCGATGCATCGAACCATCCCGAATCCAGCCACCCCGGCCGCTGGTGGCACACGCTCGATGAAAAAACCATCCAGTGCGACCTGTGTCCGCGCGACTGCAAGCTGCACGAGGGCCAGCGCGGCCTGTGCTTCGTGCGCCAGAATATCGGCGGCAAGATGGTGCTCACCACCTACGGGCGCTCCTCGGGCTTCTGCATCGACCCGATCGAGAAAAAACCGCTCAACCACTTCTACCCCGGCAGCAGCGTGTTTTCATTCGGCACCGCGGGCTGCAACCTGGCCTGCAAGTTCTGCCAGAACTGGGACATCAGCAAGGCGCGCGACATGGACCGCCTGATGGACCAGGCCACGCCGGAGGAAATCGCCCGCACCGCCGAGCATCACGGCTGCAAGAGCGTGGCCTTCACTTACAACGACCCGGTGATTTTCGCCGAATACGCCATGGACGCCGCCGATGCCTGCCATGCGCGCGGCATCCAGACCGTCGCCGTGACCGCGGGCTACATGCACGCAGAGGCTCGGCGCGAGTTTTACGCCAAGATGGATGCCGCCAACGTGGACCTCAAAGGCTTCACCGACAACTTCTACCACAGCCTGTGTTCCGGCCATCTGCAGCCGGTGCTGGACACGCTGGCCTACATCCACCACGAAACCCAGTGCTGGCTGGAAATCACCACCCTGCTCATCCCCGGCCAGAACGACACGGACCAGGAAATCACCGCGCTTTCACAGTGGGTCGCGAAGGAACTGGGGCCGGAAGTGCCCCTGCATTTCTCTGCCTTCCACCCCGATTACAAGATGATGGACATTCCATCCACACCGGGCGCCACCCTCAGCCGGGCACGCAAAATCGCCATGGATCAGGGGCTGCACTATGTCTATACCGGCAACGTGCACGACCCGGCGGGCGACACCACCTACTGCCCGAAATGCCAGGCGGCGCTGATCGAACGCGACTGGTACCAGATCAACGCCTACCACCTCACCGATGACGGCCATTGCCCGCATTGCAACACGGCCATTGCTGGACGCTATGAACACTTTGCCCTGGCCGGCCAATTCGGGCGGAAACAGATTCCGGTGGCAGTACACCGGCACGCATAGAAATTTCACATACTTGGGTTAAACTGCGGCCTCATGGCCCCGCACCCTTACAAGATACTGATCGTCGCCCCCTCCTGGGTGGGCGACATGGTCATGGCGCAGCCGCTGTTCATGCGCCTGCACCAGCTTCACCCCGATGTGCAGCTGGACGTGCTGGCGCCTGCCTGGACGCTGCCCTTGCTGGCACGCATGGTGGAAGTGCATGAAGCCATTGCCAACCCCTTCGGGCATGGCGAATTCAAGCTGGCAGCCCGCTACCAGTTGGGAAAAGCGCTGCGGCAGCGGCATTACGACCAGGCCATCGTGCTGCCCAACTCGCTGAAATCCGCCCTGGTGCCGTTTTTCGCCGGGATACCCAGGCGCACCGGCTATCTGGGCGAAATGCGCTGGGGGCTGCTCAACGATGCGCGCAAGCTGGACAAGGATAAATTGCCGCGGATGGTGGAACGCTTCGTGGCGCTGGCCGAGCGCCCCGGCAGCCTCCTGCCTGACCCGATCCCCCAGCCCGAATTGGCCATAGACGAGCAGCAGCGCCTCGCCACCCTGGCCAAACTCGGCCTGAATCCCGAGCCTCGAATCGCCGCGCTGTGCGTCGGAGCTGAATATGGCCCGGCAAAACGCTGGCCGGCAGCGCATTTCGCCGAACTGGGAAAATTGCTGCGCCATGAGGGCTACCAGGTATGGCTAATAGGCTCAGCCAAGGATGCCGAAGCCGGCGCCGAGGCGGCTCGCTTGAGCATGGGCGCCTGCCTCGACCTGTGCGGCAAGACCAGCCTCAACGAAGCGGCAGACCTGCTCGCCTCGGCCAGCGTGATCGTCAGCAACGACTCCGGCCTGATGCATGTCGCAGCAGCGCTCGGCAAGCCGCTTGTCGCGCTCTACGGTTCCAGCAGCCCCGGCTTTACCCCACCGCTGTCACACAAGGCGCACATCCTCAGCCTGAACCTGGAGTGCAGCCCCTGTTTCAAGCGCGAATGCCCGCTCGGCCATCTCGACTGCCTGATGAAATTGACGCCACAAAGCGTGCTTGAACAAATCAGCACTGCAACCAACGAGGAAAGCCATCGTGCAGGTTAAAGAGTTCAACCCTGGCCACGTCGAAATCGCCACCTGGCTGATCGCGGCCACATTACTCGTTTTCATCGTCTACTCGCACCTGTTGCCGGCACTGCTGGCGGGACTGCTGATGTACGAACTGGTCCACCTGCTCGCCGCGCGCATCAACCTGCGCCGCTTTGGCGGGCGGCCGGCCAAGATCGTCGCAGTGGTACTTCTGGCCAGCCTGATGGCAACTCTGATCACGCTTGCCACAATCGGCCTGATGGCCTTCTTCCATAGCGATACCAGCAAGCTTCCCGCGCTGATGCAGAAAATGGCGGCCATCATCGAAGGCTCCCGCGTCATGCTGCCTGACTGGCTGGTGGAAAAACTTCCCACCAGCGCCGAGGGAATCCAGGCCGCCGCGGTGGAACTGCTGCGCACCCACGCCAGCGAAGTGCAGACCGCCGGCAAGGAAATGGGCCGTACCCTGGTTCACGTTCTGATCGGCTTGATCATCGGCGCCATGATCTCGCTGCGCGAAGTGACGGCGCAACACCGCTACGGCCCCCTTTCTGGCGCACTGGCAGAGCGTGTCAGGCTGCTCGGCGACGCTTTCCGCCGCATCGTCTTTGCCCAGGTCAGGATCGCCGCGCTGAACGCCCTTTTCACCGCAATCTATCTGGTCGTGGTGCTGCCCCTGTTCGGCATCAACCTGCCCCTGGTCAAGACCCTGATCATCATCACTTTCCTTGCCGGCTTGCTGCCTGTGGTCGGCAACCTGATTTCCAACTCCGTCATCGTCATCGTCAGTCTGGGTCACTCACTACAAGTCGCGGTAGCCTCTCTGCTATTCCTGATTGTGATCCACAAGCTGGAATATTTCCTCAATGCCCGCATTATCGGCACCCAGATTCGTTCCCAAGCCTGGGAACTGCTGCTCGCCATGCTGGCCATGGAAGCAGCTTTCGGCATCATGGGCGTGGTAGCGGCGCCCATTTATTACGCTTATCTCAAAAGCGAACTGGTGCGAAAGAACCTGATCTGAGCCGCTCTCCGTTCCCTGCTTTTTGCCCCACAAATATCTTGCAAATCCAACTGGCATCATGGATAATTGCGCCATTTTTCGCGGCACTCAAATGCCCAGCAACCCGAGCAACAGGCAAGGATTTGAATCATGAAACCGGAAACTCACCCGAACTACAACGAAATCAACGTGAACTGCAGCTGTGGCTTTACTTTTAAAACCCGCTCCACCATGGCTAAAGACCTGAACGTTGAAGTGTGCTCGCAATGTCACCCTTTCTATACCGGCAAGCAGAAAACCATTGACACCGCCGGTCGCGTTGAGAAATTCCGCCAAAAGTACGGCATAAAATAAGTTCGCATCAGACTCAGCATTGAAAGGCAGCCCAGGCTGCCTTTCTTTTTTGTTGGGTACATCTTACACATGCCTTTCTTCGAGAATTTCCGTCAACCACCCCATATCCATCTGGGCTGGGTTGTCACGCTTTGCGTACTCTGGACCCTGCTTGGACTGGTGGGCCACGATCCATGGAAGCCTGACGAGGCTTACAGCTTCGGGCTCGTCTATTCGATTCTGCAAGGCGGTGACTGGGTCATTCCCATGCTGGCCGGCGAACCCTTCATGGAAAAACCGCCGCTCTATTACCTAACCGCCGCCGCACTTGCCCAACTGTTTTCCGGCTGGCTGCCGCTGCATGACGGCGCCCGCTTGGCAAGCGGGCTTTACATGGGCTTGGCGCTCGTTTTCACCGGCCTGACCGGACGCGAGCTATGGGGCAAAGGCTATGGCCGCATCACCGCCCTGATCATGATTGCCTGCTTGGGCCTGGTGGTGCGCACCCATCAACTTATCACCGACACAGCCTTGCTGGCAGGTGTAGCGATCGCTCTTTATGGCCTGGCCCTGGCGCCACGCATTCCGGTCATCGCGGGCATCATTATCGGCAGCGGCATGGGCATCGGCTTCATGTCCAAAGGCCTGTTCGAACCCGGCGTCATCGCCATCACCGCCCTGCTGCTGCCCCTCCTGTCCAGCGCCTGGCGCACCCGCCGCTATGCCATGTGCCTGATTATTGCACTCATCGCCGCCCTGCCCTGGCTCACCATCTGGCCGATCCTGCTGTATCAGCGCGCACCCGAGCTATTCACGGAATGGCTGTGGATCAACAACCTGGGACGCCTGACCGGCGCGACGCCGCTCCTCGCCAGCCACGAACCCGCTTATTACTTCACCATCCTGCCGTGGTTTGCCTGGCCCGCTCTGCCCCTGGCGCTCTGGACCTTGTGGCGTCACAACTGGAAAGATGGCCTCATCCCCGCCATTGCCTTGCCGCTCACCGGCTTCCTGGTGATTCTGGTGGTCCTGAGCACTGCTGTCACGGCGCGCGATGTGTATGCACTGCCGCTGCTGCCGCCACTGGCGGTTTTAGCCACGGCGGCGGTCAACTCCTTGCGCAGGGGCGCGGCAAATTCACTCGATTGGTTCAGCGTAATGACTTTCAGCCTGATCGCCGGTTTATTGTGGCTCGGATGGTATGCCACCCTGACCGGCCACCCGGCCGAGGTTGCGCACTGGTTCGACAAGCGCCAGCCTGGCTACGTCGCGCATTTCAATGGCTTGGCACTGCTTCCGGCCATGGCACTTAGCGCCGTATGGCTCGTTGTAGTCGCGCGCATAAAACGTAGCGCTCTGCGTGGGGTTGTCAATTCCGCTCTGGGCATTACCCTGGTCTGGGGACTGCTCGCCACCATCTGGCTGCCATGGCTCGACGCAGACAAGAGCTATCGCGCCATGATCATTTCAATGCAAGGCAATCTACCCGCTCACTACAACTGCATCGGCAGCAAACAACTGGGCGAGCCTCAGCGCGCCCTGCTGCATTATTTTGCCGGCATCATCACACTGCGCGATGAAATTGATGACAACCACTGCGAGTTGAAATTGATTCAGAGCAACGCGGATTTACAAGAGCATCCCGGTCCGGGATGGAAGCAGATCTGGCAGGGACGCCGCCAGGGTGATAACAAAGAACTTTTCACCCTGTTTCAAAAGCACTAAGCGCCTATGAACTTGAATTATTTTGCCGCTTATGTCCTAATACCAAATATATAAGTTATATTCGATCTATATATTACAAATAATGTCGTAAAATTTTTTTGGAGAACAATATGAAAAACACCCGAATTGCCAAAATCACGCTGGCTCTGGTTATGAGCGTGGCCTTTTCTGGTGCCGCCTTTGCTCACTCGGTGGAAAAAGAAGGCTACCTGATTGACACCCGTGGCAACGTGGTTAAAAACAACTTCAAAGAGTGCTGGAGAACCGGTTACTGGACCCCGGCAATGGCTATTGCAGAATGCGATCCAGACTTGACCAAGAAAGAACCAAAAGCTGCAGCAGCGGTTCCGGCTGCGGCAGCAGCGGCTGCCGGCCCGGAAAAACCAGCCTTCGACAAAATCACACTGCAAGCCGAAACCCTGTTTGATTTCGACAAGTCCGTGGTTCGCGCTGATGGCAAGCAGAAGCTGAACGACGAAGTGGTCGGCAAAATGAAGCAGTATCCGCAAGTTGAAGTAGTTCTGGTCACCGGCCATGCCGATCGCATCGGCAAGGAAGGCTACAACCAGAAACTGTCCGAGCGCCGCGCTGCTGCGGTCAAGGACTACCTGGTCAGCCAGGGCGTTGAAGCCGGCCGCATCGAAACCGCAGCCAAGGGTGAAGCTGAGCCGGTCGTTGCCTGCAGCGACGTCAAGGGCAAGGAAAGCGGCAAAAACAAGAAACTGGTTGAGTGCCTGCAACCCAACCGCCGCGTGATGGTTGAAGTCAAAGTACAGAAGCCGACCCAGAAGTAATCAAGGGTTGAGTTCTCACAAAAAGCCCCGCCTGCGCGGGGCTTTTTTCTTGACCAGATTTCAAGATGCGACAAGCCGATACCATTATTGATGCGCGCTGGGTGGTTCCTGTCAGACCGGCCCACCAGGTACTGCACCACCACAGCGTAGTAATCAGCGCGGGGAGCATTGCCGCCATCCTGCCCACACCCGAAGCCCACGCACATTTTTCTGCCGGCCGCGTGGTCAACTTGGGAGAGCATGCCCTTATTCCCGGATTGATCAATCTTCACACCCATGCGGCGATGAACCTGATGCGCGGCCTGGCCGATGATCTGCCGCTGATGGAATGGCTGCAACAGTATATCTGGCCGTCTGAAAGCCGCCATGTCTCGAAGCAATTCGTGCATGACGGAACCCTTCTGGCCTGCGCGGAAATGCTGCGCGGCGGCATCACCTGCTTCAACGACATGTATTTCTTTCCGGACGCGGCGGCCGAAGCCGTGCTCAAATCCGGAATGAGAGCCACCATTGGCTTGATTACACTGGATTTCCCCACGCCTTATGCCAGCGATGCGAACACCTACCTGCACAAGGGCCTGTCCATTCGCGACCAGTTCTCGGCTGAGCCACTGCTTTCTTTCTCTCTCGCCCCGCATGCGCCCTATACCGTCAGTGACAAGACATTGGGCAAGGTGCTGACCTATGCCGACCAACTGGATTTGCCGATCCACATCCATCTCCACGAAACAGAGGATGAAATCCAGCAGAGCCTGAAACAGTATCAGCTCAGGCCGCTGCAACGCATGCAGAATCTGGGCTTGCTGGTTCCCAACCTGATTGCTGTACATGCCGTGCATTTAACGCAGCACGAAATGGCAACGCTTGCCCGCCAGGGTTGCCATGTCGTCCACTGCCCCACTTCCAACCTCAAGCTGGCGAGCGGCATCGCCCCCATCCATGGCATGATGGAACAGGGCGTCAACGTTGGCATCGGAACCGATGGCGCCGCCAGCAACAACCGCCTCGACATGTTCCAGGAAATGCGGCTGGCGGCCTTGCTCGCCAAGGGCATTAGTGGCGAGGCTGATCGCCTGCCCGCTTTCGACGCACTGCAGATGGCGACCATCAACGGCGCCCGCGCCCTCGGGCTGGACCACCGGATCGGCTCACTGGAACCCGGCAAGGCCGCCGACATGAGCGCAATCAGACTCAGCAATCTGGAAACCATGCCATGTTATGATGTGATTTCGCATTTGATATACGCGGCCGGCCGCGAGCATGTCACCCATGTATGGGTCAATGGCGCCCCCGTGCTGGAGAACGGCAATCTGCTCACACTCTCGCTGCAGCAACTGTCCGCACAGGCCATACTTTGGCAGGAAAGAATAGGTAAGAAACATGAGTAACTCATACGCAACTCAAAACGCAGATCACCACGAACTCGACAAATTCAGCCAGCTCGCTCACCGCTGGTGGGACCCCAACAGCGAATTCAAGCCCCTGCATGACATCAACCCCTTGCGCCTGGAATACATCGACAGCCTTGCAGGGCTGGCGGGCAAACAGGTGCTGGATGTAGGCTGTGGCGGCGGCATCCTCTCGGAAAGCATGGCGGCGCGTGGCGCCAAGGTAACCGGCATCGACCTGGGCGAAAAAGCGCTCAAAGTGGCCAAGCTTCACCTGCTGGAAAGCGGCCAGAACGTGGATTACCGCCTGATCGCCGTGGAAGAACTGGCGCAGCAATCCCCCAGTGGTTATGACGTGATCACCTGCATGGAAATGCTGGAGCACGTCCCTGACCCCTTGAGCGTCGTCAAAGCCTGCACCCAACTGGTCAGGCCCGGCGGCCACGTGTTCTTTTCCACCCTCAACCGCAACCTCAAGTCCTACCTGTTCGCGGTGATCGGCGCCGAATACCTGCTCAACATGCTGCCGCGCGGCACCCACGACTACTCCAAATTCATCAAGCCCTCCGAACTGGCGCGGCACTGCCGCACAGCCGGCCTGACGGTTGAGCAAATCACCGGCATGAGCTACAACCCGCTATCCAAGGTGTACTCGCTCGGTGAAGACACGAGCATCAACTACCTGATGGCCTGCCGCCGCGAAGCGGAGTAGCAGGAGACATGATCAAGGCAGTCCTGTTCGACCTCGACGGCACGCTCGCCGACACGGCGCTGGACCTGGGATTCGCGCTCAACGAACAGCGCCAGAGGCATGGCCTGGCGCCGCTCCCGCACGAACACATCCGGCCCTACGCCTCCCACGGCACCGTCGGCCTGCTCGCTGCCGGCTTCGGCCTGAATCCTGAGGACGAGCAATTCCCCAGCATGAGGGCGGAATACCTGGAGCTCTACACCGCCAATCTGTGCCGCCTCACCCGCCTGTTCGAGGGCATGGCCGAAACCCTGGATGCGCTCGAACACAAAGGCATCGCCTGGGGCGTCGTCACCAACAAGCCCGCGCGCTTCACCGACCCGCTCATGGCGGCGCTGGGCCTGAGTAAACGCGCATCCAGCATCATCAGCGGCGACACCTGCGCCCACCCCAAACCGCACCCCGAGCCGCTCTTGCGCGCCAGCCGTGAAATCGCCGTGGCGCCAGAGCAATGCGCCTACGTAGGCGATGCCGAGCGCGACGTGGAAGCAGCCATCGCCGCCGGCATGCTCCCCATCGTCGCGCGCTACGGCTATCTCGGCGCGGACGACCGTCCCGAGCAATGGGGCGCACAAGACTTCATCGGGCATCCGGCGGAACTATTGCGCTTTCTCGAACGGCCGTTGTGATAAACTTCAAGCTCATGTTGAACTTTGTCCATCCGGCTCAGTCAATGTAAAGCATGGGGGCGACCCGGTTTCGACGTGGGTTGCAAAGCAGCGTAGGGCATACCGAGGACCAGTTCCCTCGTTAATCTACTGGAAAAAACTAGTCGCAAACGACGAAAACTTCGCTGTAGCCGCTTAAGGCTTAGCCTCTGCAACGGTTCTCTCATGGGCCGTGCCGGGAAACCGGCAGCAGAGTCATTCACATGGGATCGCGCCGGTCCGGGTTACTTGAACCGGTGCTAAAGAAAAGGTAACTCGCCCGAGTCCAGCCTGTCCGGTTGGCGTGACAAGGGTTAAAACCAAACAATCGGACTAAGTATGTAGAACTGCCTGTAGAGGGCTTGCGGACGCGGGTTCGATTCCCGCCGCCTCCACCAAAATCGAACAGCAACGGCACCCAAGAGGTGCCGTTGCTGTTTGTGGTGCAGGAGAAACTCAACCCGACCCCAATATTTAGGTGCATTCCGCGTTTGCCGGAAGATGTCCTTGGTGGAGTAGTACCGGGCCATGCGTTCGCTCCTTAGATGGTGGAATCGATTGTTTGGATTATGCAGAACATTACGGTACATTACAGCACATTCGCATTATCAGACAGCTTGAGGGAAACCATGGCCGCTGCAGATACCACCAATCTGCACAACCTGAAACCCACCGCAGGTCAGTAATCAGGTCAAGCAATTGAAGAATATCAATGCACACCTGCCGAGCAAGAACCAGGACTTAACATGACTGAACAGAACCATAGCGTCAGCAGCATCGCCCATACACCCAACCCCGCCGATGATCGTCGCGCGCAGCTGGCCGCTCTCGTGCCCGACGCCTTCTCGGAAGGCAAGCTCGACATGGCCGCGCTCAAGCGCGCCTTGGGGGAAGAGGCCGTCATCGAAGGCTTTGAGCGTTACGCGCTCACCTGGGCTGGCAAGGCCAACGCTTACAAGGTGCTGCAAACGCCGTCCACCGCCACGCTGCGACCGCAACGCGACTTGTCGGTGAACTTCGACGAGGCGCAGCATGTGTTCATCGAGGGCGAAAATCTGGAAGTGCTGAAGGTCTTGCAGAAGGCCTACTTCGGCAAGGTCAAGCTGATCTACATCGACCCACCCTATAACACCGGCTCGGACAGTTTCATCTACCCCGACCGCTTCCAGGAAAGCAAGGAAGACTACCTGCGCCGCATCAACGACCTGGCCGACGACGGCACGCTGATGCGCGAAGGCTTCTTCCGCAAGAACAGCAAGGAAAACGGCCATTATCACAGCAACTGGCTGTCGATGATGTTGCCGCGCCTGTACATCGCCCGCAATCTGCTGCGCGAGGACGGGGTGATCTTCGTGTCCTGCGACGACAACGAGGTGCATAACCTGCGGTGCCTGATGAATGAGGTGTTCGGTGGGGAAAACTTTGTCGCCACGGTTATCTGGCAGAAGGTCTACTCGCCGAAGAACTCCGCCAAGCATTTTTCCGAGGATCACGATTACGTCCTCGTATATTCACGTCACGCGGAGGATTGGCGACCAGCCTTGCTGCCGCGTACCGATGAAATGGAAGCGCGTTACGACAATCCCGATGACGATCCACGCGGCCCCTGGAAGCCAGGTGACTTGTCCGCTCGAAATTACTACGGCGAAGGGACTTATCCGATCACCTGCCCATCGGGGAGGGTAATCGATGGCCCACCGTCAGGTACTTACTGGCGCGTCTCGAAGAACAAGCTCCAGGCGTTGAATAGCGATAATCGTATCTGGTGGGGCAAGAACGGCAACAATGTTCCGGCCATCAAGCGTTTCCTTTCCGAGGTCAAACAAGGCCGCGTTCCCCAAACGCTCTGGACTTACGACGAAGTCGGTCATACCCAGGAAGCGAAAAAAGAGCTTGTCGCGCTGGTGGATTTTCCCAATTCCGATGCGGTATTCGAGACGCCCAAACCGACCCGCTTGATCCGGCAAATGCTCAAGCTTGGAACGGATAGCGAGAACGGTGACTTGGTAGTGGATTTTTTTGGCGGCTCCGCAACTACGCTTCAAGCTGTAATGGAACAGAACATTGAGGACAGTGGGCGCCGCCGCTGCATAGTGGTGCAGCTACCGGAGCCGATTGAAGGCGCAAGTGAAAAGCTCAAAACCATTGCGGACATCGGGCGTGAACGAATAACCAAGGTAATCGAGAATATCAAGGAGCAAGCCGATTTGGTCTCCATGCCAAGCGAAGACCTTGGCTTTAAATCCTTCCTCCTCACCCCCTCCAATTTCAAGCAATGGCGCGGCGACGGTATCGATACCCCCGAGCAACTGGCCGAGCAAATCGAGATGTTCGCCAAGTCCGAGAAGGAAGGCGCGCAAGTGGAGCACATGCTTTACGAGCTGCTATTGAAGTTCGGTCAGGAGCTGACCACGCCGGTGGAAACGCTGGACGTGGCCGGTGGCAAGGTATTCGCCATCCACCAGCGCAAGATGCTGTTCGTGCTGGAGTCGTTCACCGACGCCATGATCCAGCCGCTGGTGGAGCTGAAGCCGCGCGAGATCATCGCCATCGACGGGGTGTTCCACGACTCCGACACGCTGAAGACCAACCTCGACTTGCAATGCCACGACGCGGGCATCAAGTTCACTTGTTTGTGATGGGAGAAGCCGATGAAACCCTCTGTTGCACTTGATCTGAAACGTGCTGCTGTGCGCGAGGCAGCAAGCCGTTTTCACACGGCAAACCCGCGCATTTTTGGCTCGGTGCTGCATGGTGCCGACCAGGACGGCAGCGATCTCGATCTGTTGGTAGACGCCCTCCCCGGCACGACATTGTTTGATCTTGGCGGCCTGCAAGTCGAACTGGAAGCACTGCTGTGCGTGCGGGTCGATGTGCTGACGCCGGGCGACCTGCCACCGAAATTTCGCCAGCAGGTGTTGGCGGAGGCGCAGCCGGTATGAACGAAAACCGCCTTGCCGACTATCTTGATCATCTGCAGCAGGCGGCTGCGGATGCATGCAGTTTCGTTGAGGGTTTGAGCAAGGAAGATTTCCTGGCAGACAAGCGTACCCAGCAGGCTGTCATCATGAGCCTCATCGTCATCGGAGAAGCCGCCACCAAGATCATGGATCAGCACGCCGAGTTCGCCGACCGGCACCCGGAAGTGCCGTGGCGCAGTATGCGCGGGATGCGCAATCGCATCGCTCATGGTTATTTCGACATCAACCTCGAAGTGGTTTGGGACACGGTGCAGACGGCTCTGCCGGAATTGTTGGAGCGGTTGCGCGCACGATGAAGCTGCAATTTGACGCCAACCAGGACTTCCAGCTCGAAGCCATCCGCGCCGTGGCGGCGCTGTTCGAAGGCCAGCCGGATGCCTCGCAGAATGCCGTACCGATGGCCGATGAGGGGCTGTCGAGCCTGAAACTCTCCGAAACCGGCGTGGCGAACCAGCGCGTGATTACCGACGAACAGTGGCTGGAAAACCTACAGGCGGTACAGAAAAACCACGGCATAGCGCCATCGGGCGCGCTGGAGCAAATGAAGCTGGACGACGGCTCGCCGGTCGGCACGTTCCCCAACTTCACCGTGGAAATGGAAACCGGCACCGGCAAGACCTATGTGTATCTGCGCACGGTACATGAGCTTTCCAAAACCTACGGCTTCAAGAAATTCGTGATCGTGGTGCCTTCGGTCGCCATCCGCGAGGGCGTACTCAAGAGCCTGCAAATCACCAGGGAACATTTCCAGACGCTGTACGACTACGAGCGCGTGGAGTTCACGGTGTACGACTCGGCGAAGGTGAACCAGCTACGCAACTTCACCCTGTCGGATGCGATCCAGATCCTGGTGATCAACATCGACGCCTTTGCGAAGGATTCAACCGAGGCGGACGACGACGCGGGGAAGGCAAAGAAAAAGAGCAAGGGTAACGTCATCAATCAGGTGCGCGAGACGGGCATGAAGCCCATCGAGTTCATCCAGGCAGCTCACCCTGTCGTGATCCTGGACGAGCCGCAGAACCTGGAAACCGATAATCGCAAACAAGCCATCGCCCGGCTGGCCCCCATGTGCACGCTGCGCTATTCGGCCACGCATCGCAACACCTATAACCTGATTTATTCGCTAGACCCGGTGCGAGCCTACGAGCTGGGGCTGGTAAAACAGATCGGCGTGGATTCGGTGATTGAACTGAAGGACGCGAACCAGGCCTTCGTCGAGGTGGAAGAGTTCAGAACGGCGGCGCGTTCCGTGAAGGCCAGGCTGTCGATCTGGGTAAATCAGGCACAAGGCCCGGCAAAGAAAAGCGTGACGGTGAAGAACGGCGACGACCTCTATATTTTGTCGAACCAGCGCGAGATTTACCGGGACGGCTTTATCGTCAACGAAATTGATGCGGGTGAAGGCTTTGTGACTTTTGCCAATGATGTCCGGGTGCGTAAGGGCAGCCCGCACGGTGCATTGACCGACGCGATCCTGCGTTTGCAAATCGAGGCCACGATTCGACGCCACTTTGAAAAGGCGCAAAAACTGCACCCGATGGGCATTAAAGTGCTGTCGGTATTCTTCATCGACCGGGTGGCAAACTACCGCGTTTATGACGAGGAAGGTGCCGCTGGCAAAGGTAAGTTTGCCGAGTGGTTCGAGGAAATCTACGAACAGTATCGGGCGAAGGCTGATTTTTCCGGGCTGATGCCGCACGAGGGCGCGAAGGTCCACAATGGCTACTTCTCGCAGGACAAGCGGGCGGTGACGCCCTTTGATACCGTCACCGGCAAGACCAATGCCGACGCCGAAGCCAGCACCTTCGAGCTGATCATGCGCGACAAGGAACGGCTGCTGGGCCTCGCCGAGCCGCTGGCCTTCATCTTCAGCCATTCCGCGCTGCGCGAAGGCTGGGACAACCCGAACGTATTCCAGATTTGCACGCTGACTGAATCCAGCTCGGAAATCAAGAAACGGCAGGAGATTGGCCGTGGCCTGCGCCTGTGCGTGAAAAGCGTTGGCGATGAGTTTGTGCGAGTTCAGGACCGAGGCATAAACCGCCTGACTGTGATTGCGAACGAGAGCTACGAGGACTTTGCCAATCAGTTGCAGACCGAGATGGTCGAGGCCGGGGTGAGATTCAAGCGCGAGATGGTGCAGAACGAGCGCGACAAGGTGACGGTGCGCCTGCGCAAGGGCTACGACACCGACAACCGATTTTTGGATTTATGGGAAAAGATTCGCGCACGCACACGCTACCACGTTGAATACAACACGGGCGACCTGATCACCAAGGCGGCCAGCCGAATCAAGAGCAAAATGCCGGCCATCGAGCGGCCCAAGGTGGCGTTAACGCGCGCCGACATTGCTATCGGCGCATCAGGAGTGGCGGGCACCCAGACGGGCTACCGGACACAGACGGTGGAAGCCAAGTACGTAATGCCGGATTTTGTCGGCCAGGTACAGGGCAAGACGGGGCTGGCGAAGTCCACCGTGGCGCGCATCCTGCTCGATTCCGGGCGGCTGGGTGACGCGGTGAACAATCCCCAAGCGTTCGTGGATCAGGTGGCCGAGCTGATCAATGCCGTGAAGCGCGAGTTTCTGGTCTACGGTGATGGTTCGGAGGAAAGCGGTGTCAAGTACATAAAGCTTGATGGAGCATTTTACGAGATGCGGCGCTTCGAGCAAGATGACCTCATGGAGGTGTTCGCGTCTAATGTCTTCCCGCCTGAAAACACGTTGCAGTACCCAGAAAAAACGCTGTTCTCGCACATTGTCATCGACTCGAATTCCAGCCCAGAACGGTTATTCGCCCAAGCCTGCGAGGACAACGACGACGTGCTGTTTTACATCAAGCTCCCGCGCTGGTTTCAGATCGAAACGCCCGTTGGGCCATATAACCCCGATTGGGCAGTCGCCTACAAAAACGACCAAGTGCTGTACTTCGTGGCCGAAACAAAGAAAACCGGCAACGGCGACCATGTGCAACTCGACCTGCTGCGCCCCATTGAGGACTTGCGTATCGAATGCGGCAAACGGCATTTCAAGAACTTCGAACAGGTGTGCTTCAAGGTGGTTAGCTCGCTGACCGAGTTGGTAGATTGAGAACTGAAGATTCAAGATTCTGCTGAAGCAATTCTTCGCCCACTACGACCACCTCGACGAAGACTTGAAAGCGGAATTGCCGTTGAAACGAATCTGGATGGTGGCAGCGCAGGAAGAATAAGAAGGGGGAGCGCATGAGCAAGATAGCTCAAACAACTGAACCAGAGAACCACATCGCCGTTTTTCAGGAAACCGCGATCCGCCGCACCTGGCACAATGAAGAATGGTGGTTCTCGGTCATCGACGTGGTGGGCGTTCTTTCCGAAACAGCCATCCCCAAGCGTTACTGGTCTGATCTCAAGCGGAAACTGGCTCTGGAGGCAGGTTCCGGGCAACCGTACGAAAAAATCGTACGGTTGAAGCTTATTGCGCCCGATGGCAAACAGCGGGAAACCGATTGTGCCAATACGGAAACCCTGTTCCGGATCATCCAATCCATCCCTTCGCCTCGCGCGGAACCCTTCAAGCGCTGGCTGGCGCAGGTGGGTTACGAGCGGGTGAAGGAAATCGAAAACCCGGAACTCGCCAGCACCCGCGCCCGCGAGCTGTATCAGGCCAAGGACTACCCGCAGGCATGGATCGAGAAACGGTTGCGCTCGATTGCTGTGCGCGGCGAGTTGACCGACGAATGGAAAACGCGCGGCGTACAGGAGGGCAAGGAATATTCCATCCTCACCGCCGAAATCGCCCGCGCCACCTTCGGCGTAACGCCCGGCGCGCATAGCCGCCTCAAGGGTCTGGACAAGGTGAAAACCGGCAACAACCTGCGCGACCACATGACCGATCTGGAGCTGATCTTCACCATGCTGGGCGAGGCGGGCACCACGGAAATCGCCCGGCGCAAGGATGCCCGTGGGTTTGCCGACAACCGCACGGCAGCCAAGGAAGGCGGCGCCATTGCAGGCAATGCGCGCAAGGCGCTGGAAGCCAAGAGCGGCAAGCCGGTGGTGAGCAAAGAGAACTATCTGCCACAACCCGGCACCGCGGCGCTGGAAAATGCCGATGCAGCCACGCCACCCGTCAGGCGCAAGGCCGCCACGCGACCGAAAAAAGCGAAGGAAGGCAAGGCGTAACAGCTTGCTTGAACTGTTCCTGAAACAGCAGTAAAGAATTTGTTTATAACTGCCGCTGACCGCTCACCCGTGCGGCATCGCTAACGGGTCAAGGACTGCTCACGACATCCAAAAATATACCGTAAGTGGTATATAATCATCTCAGTGAAACCCTTTGTCTCCCAGGAAAAGCCGCTCCATTGGATCGGGTCAGCCAAGAAAGACTTGCCGGCCTTTCCCGGCGAAGCGGTGGACGGCTTCGGTTATGCGCTGGGCGTGGTGCGGTTGGGCGGCATACCGCCATCGGCCAAGCCCTGGAAGGGTGAAAGGCCGGGCGTGTTCGAGATTGTCGAGGATCATCGCGGCGACTTACCGCGTGGCCTACACGGTGCGGTTTGCGAAAGCGGTTTATGTGCTGCACTGTTTTCAGAAGAAATCGCCGTCCGGCATACGCACGGCCAAGAACGATGTGGATTTGATACATGAGCGGCTGAAAACGGCGCAAGCGGACTATGAGGCGCACTATGGCAAAGACAACTGAAACGGTGGACGCGGGCACCGGCAACGTATTCCGCGATCTGGGCTACACCGATGCGGCGGAACGCAAGCTGCGCGTGCAGCTCGCCATGCGCGTGAATGAGATCATCAAGGACAAGCGCCTGACGCAAGCCGCAGCGGCGGCCCTGTTCGGCATCCCCCAGCCCCATGTCTCGGAGCTCAAGCACTACAAGCTCAACCGCTTCTCCTCCGAGCGGCTGCTGCATTTCATGACGCAGCTCGACCGCGATGTCGAAATCGTCATCCGCCCGCGCGACGCCGCCCACCCCACAGGGCAGTTATCGGTGCTGTTCGCGGTTTGAGTCCATGAACATCCGGTTAGAGCCGGACAATCTGGGGGTATTGCTGGGGGTATTTATAGAAATCGCACCGTAAACTTTATGGCTTATATCGAGCACTGATAAGGCATTTAATGACGCGGATTCGATTCCCGCCGCCCACCAAATCGAACAATAACGGTACCATGTGGTGCCGTTATTGTTTGGATCAAGATTGTCAGCGCAGAAACCCATTGGGATGTGGGACATAATCCTGATTTTTCCTGCTTGCGGCAAAACACCATACTATTGGCATGGTCTTTTATGATAGGATTTGCGCGGAAACAGCTTCTGGGAAGCACCTTGATAATCCACACGCCGACTACGGCCTTATCAAGACAGCTTCCCATATTTATTCCTTTGGTCAGGGAGGCGCCATGAAGAAAACAATAATTGGAATGGCCACTGCGCTAACGCTGTTTTGCATGACGGGAACGAGCCTGGCGGCAGGCAGTACCCGCTCTTTTGGCGTGCTCAACCAGCGCAGCGCGGTACTTACCGCGCAATACTGGAACCCGATCCTCAGATATGTCAGCCAGAAAACCGGGGTTCAGCTGGAACTGAAGATGGGCAAGTCAGCCCCCGAGACATCCGCCATGATCGGGCGTGGCGAATTCGACTACGTTTATTCCAACACGATCTTCACCCCGTCAAACATGCCCGCAGGCTACAAAGTCATTGCGCGCCCAATTGAGCCCTCCATCCAGGGCCAGATCGTGGTACCGGAAAATTCAACCATCAACGCACTCAAAGACCTGGATGGCAAGGAAGTGGGCTTCCCTTCTACCGCCGCCTTTGTCGGCTATGCCGTGCCGATGAATGCGCTGCTGCTTGCGGGGGTGAAGGTCACAGCGGTTTTTGCCGGCAACCAGGAAGGCATCATGGGGCAACTGCAGGCCGGACAGGTCATAGCGGCGGGCGTCAATTCCAAGGTCATGGAAAAATATGCCCAGCGCGAGAATTTCAAGTATCGCGTATTGTGGAGCTCCGAGGACTACTTTAATTTGCCGGTATCCGCCCATCCACGCGTTCCAAAAAAAGAAATGGCTGCGGTGCGAGCTGCCCTCCTCCAGATGGCCAAGGATCCCGAAGGATTGAAAGTGCTTGAAACAAGCGCAGCAGTCATCAAACAGCAGCCGCCTTTGGGTTTTACAGTGGCGGAAGACAAGGATTACCGCAACTACATCCAGTATTACAAAACCACATTGGTCAGGGATAGCGGCTTTTAATACTGGCATCTAATTCAAAAGAGGAGAATCCTGCATGCATCCTGACTACATCATCATCGGCGCGGGGGTGATCGGCCTTTCCACGGCATACGAGCTTGCGCTTCAGGGCGCCAGCGTTACGGTTGTCGAACGCGGCGATGCGGGGAACGAATCGTCGTGGGCGGGCAGCGGCATCCTGTCGGTTTTGCCGCCCTGGGAATATGGCGACCAGGTTAACGCCCTGACCCAGTGGAGCCTCGCACTTTATCCCGAGTGGGTGGAGAGAATCAGGTCCGAATCGGGCTTCGACCCCGAGTACCATGTGGACGGCATGCTGGTCATGCGGCACAACGATCCTAAATACGACGCCGCAAAGGCGCAGCAATGGTGCCAGCGCTATGGCGTGCGGATGGAACAGGTTTCGGTGCGCGATATCGTGCCGAACGCCGGGCTGGACAGTGAAGCGGTATGGCTGCCGGAAGTCGCTCAGGCGCGTAATCCGCGCTTGCTGAAAGCGCTGCGGGGCGCTGCGGAGAGACAGGGCGTGCGCATCGTGGAGCAGGACGAGGTGAGCGGTTTTGAGGTGCAAAATGGCCGCGTGGCCAGCTTGCAAAGCAAGTGCGGCAAGCTCACAGCGAAGAACTATGTCGTCACTGCGGGCGCATGGAGCAGCACCATGCTCGGCGACCTGGCGCTGCAACTAAAAATCAAGCCCATCCGCGGGCAAATCCAGCTATTCAGGGCAGACCCCGGCCTGCTCGGCTGCGTGATCCGCCAGAACGGCATCTATCTGGTGCCCAGGCACGACGGACATATTCTCGTGGGCAGCACGCGCGAGGATGTCGGTTTTGACAAAAGCACCACTCCGGAAGCCAGGGCGCTTTTCATCGAGCGGGCCACTGAAATCCTGCCGCAACTGAAAGAAGCAGAACTGGTGCGGCAGTGGTCCGGCCTGCGCCCTGGTTCACCGGACAACATCCCGGCGATCGGCAGGCATCCGCAAGTC
Organism: uncultured Sulfuricella sp.; assembly: GCA_964384915.1. Taxonomy (GTDB): domain Bacteria; phylum Pseudomonadota; class Gammaproteobacteria; order Burkholderiales; family Sulfuricellaceae; genus Sulfurimicrobium. The sequence goes on from CAYLMA010000013.1 coordinate 49,253, forward strand.
GACAATTTATATATCAACAGCGGGCATTTCCGTTATGGTTTAACGATGGCGCCTGCAAGTGCGCGTCTATTAGGCAATATTCTTGCCAACCGCAGCCAGCCGATCGACATCAACCCTTATCGCTGGCCACAATAACAATACTACCGGTCCGGAGACTGCACACGCATGGGAATCCCTTTACCCGCCCGCCTATGGGCGCGCCTGTCCTTTATCTCCCGTCTTGGCATCAGCGCCGGGATCGCCCTGCTGTTTGCAGCGGTGCTCATGCTGTACAGCTCCATCAAATCCGATACCGTCTGGCATCAGGCCAGGCTGGCCGCGCAGGCAAGCAGCGCGTTGAGGTATATGGTTCCGGCGCTGGATGAACTGGTGGTGCTCGGCGACTACGCCACCCTGGAACAAATGCTGGAGGCACAAGCCAAGCATGACGACATAACACAGCTACGTTTTGTCAGCAGCAAGGACACCGTGATACAGGCCGATACCCTGACCCTCCCCCCGCTCACCACACCCCGCTGGTTCGCAAGCTTTACCGGCCTGCGCGGCGAGGAAGCCAGCACCGATATGAACGTGGGCGGAACGCTCTACGGCACGCTCAGCATCAAGACAACGCCCATATCGGCCATCAACCGCACCTGGGATAACTTCCGCAACCATCTGCTGATCCTGGTGCTGGTGCTGGGGCTGGATTTCATCGGCATTCTGCTGATCATCAGAAACGGGCTGAGGCCGCTGGATGCGCTGAACGAGGGCGCTCGCCAGCTTGGCACAGGCGAATTTGCAGCCCGCATCCAGATCCAGGGCAGCCCGGAGATGCAAAGCGTAATCGCTTCTTTCAATGCAATGGCGGACAACATCCAGTCCCTCATCACCGACGTGTACCGCGAGAAAGAACTGGCTCTGGTCACCCTGCGCTCCATCGGCGACGCAGTCATCACCACCGACAACCATGAACGGGTCGTCTACCTCAACCCGGTCGCGGAACAACTGACCGGCTGGACGACAGAGGAAGCGCGTGGCCTGCCGCTAATGCAAGTATTCAACATCATCAATGAGTATTCCCGCGAAATAGTGGAAAACCCGGTGGACAAGGTGCTGCGGGAAGGGATCATCGTCGGGCTGGCCAACCACACTGCGCTGATCTCGCGCAATGGAACCGAATACGCTATCGAGGATTCCGCCGCGCCGATCCGCGACCGTGATGGAAACATCCACGGTGTCGTGCTGGTATTCCACGACGTCAGCGACAAGCGCAAGCTGGCTCACCAGCTTTCCTACCAGGCCAGACATGACGCCCTCACCGGCCTGATCAACCGGAGCGAATTCGAGCACCAATTGGCAAACCTGCTCGATAGCGCAACGAATGAAAAACGCCAACACGCACTGCTCTACCTGGACCTCGACCAGTTCAAGGTGATCAACGACACTTGCGGCCACAGCGCGGGCGACGAGCTGCTGCGCCAACTCACCGCGCACATGCGCCAAAAGGTTCGCACCAACGATATCTTTGCACGGCTTGGCGGCGACGAGTTCGCCATCCTGCTGGAAAACTGCCCGCTGGACCAGGCGCTACGCCTGGCAAACGGCCTGCTGGATGAGGTGCGCATTTTCCGCTTCAACTGGCTGGACAAAACCTTCACCATCGGCGTCAGCATCGGCCTGGTGGAAATCAATGAAACCAGCGGCAACTCGGCAGCCGTGCTTTCCGTTGCCGATACCGCCTGCTATGCGGCCAAGGACAATGGGCGCAACCGCGTGCAGGTGTATTCCCCGGACGACAAGGAGATGGCCCAGCGTCACGGCGAAATGAACTGGGTAGCGCACATCACCAAGGCATTCGAGGAAGACCGCTTCCGCCTGTATTATCAGCCCATCGTTCCGGTGCAGGAAAATGCGCAGGCACAAGGCCGGCACTTCGAAATCCTGCTGCGCATGCTGGACGAGAACCAGCAGCTGGTTCCACCCGGCGCCTTCATCCCCGCCGCAGAGCGCTACAACATGATGGTGGAAATCGACCGCTGGGTGGTAAAAAACACTTTCAGATGGCTGCTCGCCCATGCCGACCGGCCTGTGACCTGCGCCATCAATCTTTCCGGCCAATCTGTCAACGATGACCGCTTCCTTGCATTCCTCGTCGAGCAGATCAAGAAATCCGGCGTGCATGCGCAGAAAATCTGCTTCGAAATCACCGAAACCGCCGCGATTTCAAACCTCACCAGGGCAAGCAGCTTCATCAAGACCATCAAATTGCTCGGCTGCAGCTTCTCGCTCGACGATTTCGGCAGCGGCATGTCCTCCTTCTCCTACCTGAAAAACCTGCCGGTGGATTACCTGAAGATAGACGGCAGCTTCGTCAGCGACATGATCGAAGACCCGATCGACTGCGCCATGGTCGAATCGATCAACAACATCGGGCATGTGCTGGGCATCAAGACCATCGCCGAGTTTGTCGAGAACCAGGAAATCCTGGCGAAACTCAAGGCCATCGGCGTGGACTATGCGCAAGGTTACGGCATTGCCAAACCCGGGCCGCTGGAGGACATGGGCTGAGCACCTTGCGCGCCGCCCGATTCACCAGGCAGGAACACCGCACCCGGCTTCAGGGGTTGCAGTAGCCGCAGCGGCCCGGGTCGGCATGCTCCACCCCGGTTTGCCCACGCCTATCCCGGTGGCCGCATGCGCGGCAGCCGTATACGAGGGCAAGAATCTCCCGCGTAGGCATACCGCAATCGCCGCAGGGCAGGCCAGCCACGCGCTCCACGATCCAGAAACCCGGCGCACCGCAGGCCGGACAGGGTGAATTCAGCCTGGCCGCGAGGTCTTCGGCGGCCAGGCGGATAACCCCCATGCGCGTGGGATGGGCATGGGCGCGCACATCGTTTTCCAGAAACACCAAACCATTTTCCGCCTGGCTTCGCGCCCGCTGGAAGGCGGCTTCCAGCGCCACCCAATTGTCGAGGCCTTTTTCGATCCGGGGGCCGTCCCGGCCTTGCGGGCGCAACACCATATGGTGTTCGGGAAATCCGGCCTGGTGGGCGAATTGCTCGGCCTTCTCCCATTCACCCGTGAGCAGATGGGATATCCGCGCCGCTTGTTGTGCCATGCCCGTCACCTCGATGCCGCGCTCATCGTCGATGAAGATCAGCAGCTCGACGTTCCAGGGAAACAGGCCGGTCATCGGGTCCGGGCCAAAGGCGCCTTCGCTTGCCAGCCCGAGCGGCAGGCCGGACAGTTCCATGCCGATACGCGCCTTGCGGCGCGCCGCATCAAGTTGGGTGCCGTCGCGGGGAATGTCACGGGTGAAGGTGCCCAGGGTGTCGGTATCGAAACCGCTCACCCGTTCGACCCGGCACCCCAGGGCGGCGTCCAGTACCGGCGCAATCACTCGCTCCTTGCCGTGCTGGGTAAGCAAGGCGATGCGCCGAGCGGCATACAGCCCGGAAACCGGCGCAACAGGGCCCGCCGGCACCAATTTGCTCATGCCTCCAACTTCCGCGCATGACCCGCGGCTGCGCGCGCCAGCCGGTCATTGACCGCCCACCATGCATCCTCGTCCGGTGGCGCTTCTACCAGCACACAGTCGAATGAAAAACAGTCAAGTTCGCGCAGGCGGGCATAGAGGCTGCGGGCGTAGTCTTCCGGCTGGGCCGGCAGGAAAAACCGGGGCAGCATCGGCAACGCCGTTTGGCCTTGCATCCCGGTGCCGCGGCGCAGCAGCACCGCCACCAGCAATCCTCGGGCCGCCAGTGCCGCGGCACGGGCGGACAGGCTTTCGATAGCGTGAATCTCCAGCGCAGTGGCGGGTGCGTAATGCGCGGCCAGGGCGCCTGGCACACGCGGCGACGACACGTGCTGGCCGCCGTACTCGATGCCGTCCTCGCCCAAGGCTGCGCGCAGGGCGGACAGCGGCAGCGCGCCGGGACGCAACACACGCGGGCGTTCGCCCAGCAGGGAAACGATGGTGGATTCCAACCCGTAGTGGCAAGGGCCTCCGTCCAGCACCAAGTCAATCTGATCGCCGAGGGTGGCGTGCACATGCACTGCTTCGGTGGGGCTCACGGCCCCGAAACGGTTCGCCGATGGTGCGGCAAGGCCGCCGCCAAAGGCACGCAGCAGAGACAGTGCCACGGGATGGTTGGGCGCACGCAGCGCCACGCTGTCCTGTCCGCCGGTAATCACGCGCGGCACGTCGCCACGCGCCGGCAGCACCAGCGTGAGCGGCCCGGGCCAGAAGCGCTCCATCAGGCAGCGCGCCGCTTGCGGAATATCGGCCGCCCATTCGCCCGCCTGGCCGGCCTCCGCCAAATGCACGATCAATGGATGATCAGCCGGGCGCCCCTTGACGGCAAACACGCGCCGCACCGCCGCCTCATTGCGGGCATCGGCCCCCAGGCCATAAACGGTCTCGGTAGGGAAAGCCACCAGCTTGCCTTTGCGCAGGCATTCAGCAGCGTTTTCAATCTCATTCATGGTAGAAATCCAGTTCAACAAGCATGGAGTTTGTGGAATGGCCACTAGTGTAGTGCCCTGAATTGTGGGGTCCAGGCGCGATTTCGATCACATATTGCCGGCCGTCGCCGAGCAGGCCGAGGGTGGCTCGGGGCGATATCATTCCGAAAAACCAGGTTGGCAGCACATTTGGGCGATCAATGGGAGGTTTCGAGCTTCATTCTCACAAGTTCCACATTCTCGGGACAGGTGATTACTACTGTCTGGATTGCACGTTCGCCGGCATGCCGGTGGCTACGGGTGCAGCCGAGAGGGGGAGCACGGCGGCGGCATGATCGAATCCGGCCACGCAGTAGTCGGCCGCAATACGGTCGGCCGCCACCGGGTGAAAATGGCGGGCTGCGAACGCGACATGCGCGGGGTGCTTCTTGTAGCTCTCGATCACCGCCGAAGAAGCCAAACGGATCAGCCAGCAATGCCGGTAACGGTCGCTCTTGTCCGCGACGCTGCCAACCTGAACCGCGCGCACGCCTGGAATCGTGGCCAGTTGACGCTGCCCCTCAAGCATCATGGCACGCAACTGGTCCTCATCGAGCCTGGGCGCGTTGTAGACCACCACTTGTTCGACGTTGAGCCAGGGCCTGCACTGGGCCGACACTTCGGCGGCGCGCCCGGCCGATCCCCAGATGCGCAGGCAGTGCTCGATTTCCGCAGTAAGGGCTTCACGCATCCCGGACAACAGTGCCGTATAGCCGCCATTCCGGTCCTGTTTGGCGTTGCCCCGGATACGTTCGCCGGCCACGTCGTTCAGGGCCGTGCTGTAGTTGATCTTGGCGACGCCCAGGGTGATGAGTTTGCGATACTGGTCGTCGCTCAAACCACTACCGCCGTGGATGACCAGGGGAATGCCGAGGACGGCGTTGATCTCCTTGAGCCGCGCCCATTCCAGCTTGGGTTTTTCCTTCATGCGTCCATTCATGGTGCCAACGGATACTGCCAGGAAATCCACGCCGGTGCGCTCCACGTAGCCCTTGGCCTCGGCCACGGTGGTATAGCTCACCGCACCGGGATTGCGTTCGGCACTTGCGCCCTCCAGGCTAGGCACATTGCCCAGCTCGCCTTCCACCGCCACGCCGCAGGCGTGGGCCATGTCAACCACGGCGCGGGTACGGCTGATGTTGTCGAACAGCGGCTCGCGGGAAGCGTCCACCATGACACCGTTGCAGCCCAGGCGGATGGCGCGGATGGCGGAGTCCAGGTTGGCGCCCTGATAGAGCTGGATGGCTACCGGCACTTTTGCCCGCAAAGCCGCGGCCTCCACTGCCGGCATGATCAGATCGAAGTCGGAATGCGCAAAGTTGGATTCAGAAATGCTCAGAATCACCGGGGCGCGCGCCGATTCCGCTGCCGCCATGATGGCTTGCAGGAAATCCAGGCTGGCCAGTTCGAAGGCCCCCACCGCATAGCCATTCCGGTAGGCATGGGTTAGCAGGTCTTTCATGTTAACAAGTGGCATGGACTTCCCCTACGTTACAAGGCTGGGAGCAGTGGGGAAGGATGGCCGCCCCGCTGCCCGGAGCTCATGAAAAGAAAGTGCCGACCGCAGCATCCAGCGCGTCGCGCATATCCGGATCGTCGGTGATCGGGCGCACCAGCGCGACGCGGCAGGCTGACAGGGGCGCGACGCCCTTGGCAATCAGGGAGCCCGCGTAAATCAGCATGCGGGTGGACAGGCCTTCATCCAGCCCGTGCCCCTTGAGGTTGCGCGAACGTTCGGCGATGGACACCAGCTTGCCGGCAACTTCAGTGTTGACGCCAGTCTCATGGGCGACGATTTCGCTCTCGATGTCATGCTCTGGATAGGAGAAATCCAGGCCGCCGAAACGCTGCTTGGTGGACTGCTTGAGGTCTTTCATCAGGCTCTGGTAACCAGGGTTGTATGAAATCACGATCTGGAAGTCAGGGTGCGCATGGACCAGCTCACCTTTCTTTTCCAAGGGCAGAACGCGCCGGTTGTCGGTCAGCGGGTGGATCACCACGGTGGTATCCTGGCGCGCCTCCACCACCTCGTCCAGATAGCAGATGGCGCCATGGCGGGCGGCAATGGCCAGCGGCCCGTCCTGCCACTCGGTGCCCTGGGCGGAGAGCAGGAAGCGGCCGACCAGGTCGGAAGCGGTCATGTCCTCGTTGCAGGCCACGGTGATGAGTGGCCGCTTTAGCCTCCAGGCCATATATTCGACGAAACGCGTTTTGCCGCATCCCGTCGGACCTTTCAGCATCATGGGCATGCGCACCGAGTAGGCTGCCTCGAAGAGGTCCACTTCGTCGGCAACGGAGCGATAGTAGGGTTGTTTCTCAACATAGTATTGGTCGATGATGCTCATGGGCTTTCCTCGATTTAGTGATTAGGTTACAAGTCAGTTCTGCAACTCGATGGGGCTGGTGTACATCAGCAGGCCGTAATCCCGTTCGTAGACTTCTTTCAGACGGGCGACGATGCGCGCGCACAGTTCAGCATCTCCCACCACATCGATACGGACGTTTCCGCCCGCAGTCCAGTTGCCGCGACGTACGCCGTGCGTACCGCGGCCACGGGCGTCGGTGACGGTATAGCCCTTGGCGCCAAGCTGCATGATTTCATCCACCAGGATGTCTTCCAGCATGGCCTCACTGATGATGGTGAGCAGGATCATGGATTTTGCGGGCATGATGTTCAGGCTCCGGTTGTACTTACTAATGTCGCCATCCAATAATAGATCGGGATGCCGATGAAGATGTTAAAGGGAAAGGTGACGCCGAGCGAGGCGCCGATGGACAGCGCCGGGTTAGCCTCCGGCACGGCAATGCGCATGGCGGCTGGCGCGGCGATATAGGAGGCGCTGGCGTAGAGGGTGGAAAGCAGCAGGGTGCCGCCCACCGACAGGCCAAGCATCCAGCCCAGTAAGGTTCCCAGCGCTGCCGAGAACATCGGCATGACAATGGCGAAGCCGACCAGGATGGGGCCATAGGTGCGCAGGTCGGCCATGCGCGAAGCCGCCACCAGGCCCATTTCCAGCAGGAACAGCGCCAACACGCCCTTGAACAGGTCGAAGAACAGCAGATCCAGCGGCTTGATGCCCTCGGGTCCGGCGATATAGCCGATGAGCAGGCCGCCGGCGAGCAGGAAGATGCTCTTGCCGAAAAATACCTCGTGCAGCATCTTGCCCCAGCGCACTTCGCCCTGTCCGTAGCGCGCCAGTAACGCACCGATGATCAGGGCAGGCATTTCCAGAAACACCAGGAAAACAATCATATAGCCTTCGAAGGATTCCATTTTCTGGCCAAGGAAGGTCACCCCCACGGAAAAGGTCACCACGCTGACCGAACCATAGTGCGCGGCGATGGAAGCGGAGTCGGGCCGGCTCATGCGGCCGAGATAACGCAGCACGGGAAAGGCAAGCAGGGGAATCAGGGCGCCGGCAAGGATGATCGCAATGCCGGGAATCACCATCTCGCCGAGCGGGTACTCGGCGAGCTTGACGCCACCCTTGAGGCCGATGGCCAGCAGCAGGAAGATCGAGAGCGCATCGTAAATACTCGAAGGAATCTTGAGGTCCGAGCGCAGCAGGCCGGCTACCGCGCCCAGCAGGAAGAACAGCACGACCGGTTCAAATGCCATAACTATTATCTCCTTGAGGGGTGATCGAGTGCATCACGCTGTCCTGCCATAGCGTTCTGTCAGGAACTGCAGCGCCTGTTCCTTGGATTTGAAAATCTGCTCGGGAGGGATCACATCCGAGAGATAAGCGCGCTCCATCACGTCCAGCACCTGTTTCTTGAGGCCGCTCAGATAAAGCTTGACGCCAACCTGCTCCAGGCTCACGGCAAGGGCGCGGATCTTTTCCTCGCCGGAAACGTCGATCTCGTTGATGCTGCTGCCGATCACCAGGAAGGCCTTGGCTTTGGGAAAGCGCGCCAGCGCCTCCAGCACCATGTCCTCGAAGTAGTTGACGTTGACGAAGGTCAGCGCGCCATCGAAGCGCATCGGCACGAACTGCTCGCTGATGGGCTGCAGGCCATGCGTGTCCATGCCGGCGAGCACGCCGTCCGGATGCTGGCCGAGGATCTCGGCGCGCGGCCGCATGCGGCGCAGCAAGAACAGGGAGATGGCGGCCGCGGCGCCGAACATGATACCGATATCGAGATGGGGCGCGAAGGCCAGCGTGGCGACGAAAGTGATCAGCGCCGCGATGCCGTCATGGCCATGGGTCTGCCAGGCATGCCAAAGCGCCTTGAAGTTGATCAGCCCGGTCACCGCCAGCATGATCACCGCGGCCAGCACTGCCTGCGGCAGGTGATAGAGCAGGCCGGTCAGGAACAGCAGGGTGACCAGCACCAACAGCCCGGAGAGCACCGAAGACAGGCCGGTCATGGCGCCTGCATTGAGATTCACCGCCGAGCGCGAGAACGAGCCGCTGACTGGGAATGATTGCGTGAAGCTGCCGGCGATATTGGCAAGCCCCTGCCCTATCAACTCCTGGTTGGGATCGATGCGCGCACGGGTTTTGGCAGCCATGGCCTTGGAGATGGAGATGGCCTCCATGAAGCCCACCATCGAGATCACCAGGGCCGCGGAAATCAGGCTGACGATGCCGTTCCAGTCCAGGCGCGGCATGGACAGGCTGGGCAGGCCGGGCGGCACGGAGCCCACCACTTCCCCGCCGCTGCTCAGATGCAGGCCCTTGCCGTCGATCTTCTTGAGGCGCCAGCGCTTGCTTTCATCCGGCGCGGCCGCCGCCGGCAACAGGACCGTTTTACCCTCTGTTTCCTGCACCACGAATAGTTGCCGGCGCAGGGTCTGGAAGCGCGTCTTGTTTTCCTGCATGATCCTGCCGCGTTCGAGATCGGCGATCTCCAGCTCATACTCCAGGGTGGCAATCTCGGCGGCCTTTTGCTTGCCGCGCGCTTCGGCAAGGCGGGCGCGCTGCTCGGCCAGCGCGGCATCCATCGCGCCGATGAGGGAAAGGTTATCCCGGTATTCGCCGACCTGGTTGCGCACCTTCTCGTCCTGGAGGGTCTCCGGCGCCAGCTTGAGCTCGCTTTCGTAGCCGATCTGCCAGCTCACCACGGTGGTCAGTACCACGGCGACCAGCACGTTGGGCCACTTGGGCAGAAACCGCTTCATCAGCAACATGAGGGCCAGCGCGGACAAGCCCATGAGCAGGGTCGGCCAGTGGGTGTCTCCGACCTGCCGCAGCACGCCGGCGATGTCAGTCAGGAAGCTGTCGCTGCGCGCCATCGGCACGCCGAGCAGCTTGTTCAACTGCGACAGCCCGATGACGATGGCGGCGGCGTTGGTGAAACCGATGATGACCGGATGGGAAAGAAGATTGACGATGGCGCCGAGGCGGAAAATCCCGAGCGAAAGCTGGATCACGCCGACCAGGAAGGCAAGCAGGACAGCCAGGGCGATATAGCTCTCGGAACCGGGCTGAGCCAGCGAAGCCAGCGCGGACGCGGTCAGCAGGGCGACGACGGCCACCGGGCCGGTGGCCAACTGCTTGGACGAGCCCCACAGCGCGCCCACCAGGACCGGCAGAAAAGCCGCATACAGGCCGTAATAGGCCGGCATGCCGGCGAGCTGGGCATAGGCCATGGATTGCGGGATCAGCACCAGCGCCACGGTAATGCCGGCCAGGAGATCGGCGCGAATCTGGAGCCCGTTCATGGGGAACCAGCTCAGGAGTGGCAGCAACCGGTGCAGCAGGCTTTTGGGTGAGGAAATCATGGTTTCTGCATTGTCTTTCGTTCAGATAAAAATTCGATTTTGTCGGCATGAGGCTTGGAGGCAAGCCTCAGGCCAGGCGCCCTGGCACCGCAACCAGATGCGGAAGGCCCCCGCCAGGGTCAGCGCGAACACGGGCCACAGGCCATCGAAGATCGGGAACAGCGCCAGGGCGAAGAACATCAGCAGTGCGAACATTGCCGGCTCGTCGCCAATGGCCAGGCGTCCCCAGGGAGCGTTGCTTAAACGCGACCTGCAAGCGTGCTCGCGCCGCCCCGGCTGGGTAGCGGGCAAGCGCGGACACTCTCCGCCACGCATCATCGCGTCAGCCCCATGTACAGGGCCGGGAGCTTCTCAGGCAGGCGCGCCACGTGGTCGAGCACCATGTAGTTTTTCACGCCGAAGATGCGCGACACGTATTCGTCGGCGTAAGGGTCAAGGCTCACGCAGAAAGTGTGTATGCCGTTGCGGGCGAGCTCCTCCACCGCTTTCTTGGTGTCGTAGCGCAGGTATTGCGGGTCGCGCACGTCGTTGTCCGCCGGTTCGCCGTCGGTCAGCACCAGGATCAGCTTCTTGTGGCTTGGGCGCCGGTTAAGATGCGCGCCGGCATGGCGCAAGGCGGTGCCCATGCGCGTGGAAAGCTGGCCGGTCATCGCCGCCAGGCGCGCCTTGACCTTGTCGTCGTAAGGCGCGTCGAAGTCCTTGAAACGGTAGTACTCGACGTCGTGGCGCCCGTTGGAATCGAAACCATGGATCGCGAACGGATCGCCGATCTTGCCCATGGCGTCGGCCAACAAGGCCGTGGCCTCGCGCGCCAGGGAGAGCACGGTGGCCTCGCCATCGGCATCCCGGACCTTGTCGTTGGTGGATTCGGACAGGTCGATCAAGAGCACCACCGACAGGTCGCGGATCTGCAAACGGGTGCGGATGCCGATGCGCGTATCCGGCTGCACGCCCATGCGGATATCGACCAGGGCGCGGATCGCCGCATTCAGGTCGATCTCGTCGCCGTCCTCCACCTTGCGCTGGCGCACCACGCCCTGCGGCTGCAATGCTTCGATCAGGAATTTGAGCCTGCGCACCAGCGGCTTGTGCTTTTCCACCACGGCGTCTATCACGGCGGGATCGCCGGACTTCGGGCGCTTTTCCAGCAGCGTTGCCCAGTTCGGTCGCTCGAGCTGTGTCTGGTAGTCCCACTCATGGTAATGGATGGGCGAGGAAATCGGCGCCTTGCCTTCTTTTTCGTTGAAGGTGGTGCCATCGTCATCGTACAGTTCGGTTTCCAGCACCCAGATTTCCTGGGCATCGTCGCCGGCGGTCTCGACATCAAGGCCGTTGATCATCTCCATCAGGCTGACGTACTTGCGCACCTGCGCCGTCTGTCCGGGCAACAGAACCGTATCGCCGGCATCCTCGGGCGCTTCCCAGAGATGGCGATTGTCGTCGCGATAGGGATTGGAAGGCCGGTCGCTACGCGCACTGAACGGGATTGCCAGCACACGGGCCTGTTCGGCCAGGGCCAAACCGATCTCGCGTGCCAGGCCCGGATCGGCAAGCCGCGACGATGCAGCGGCAAAAGCGTCGCGCGCCATGGAAACCAGTGGATGCGCGTCGTAATTGTTTTCGTCGAGCAAGGCACGGGCGATGCGGTCCAGGATCGGGCCGAGGCTGGCGTCCTGCGCGGGGTCAGCCGGCAACAGGCTGAGCCAGAGCTGCTTCAGGCCGGGGAACCTGCGCACGGCAAGCGCTTCGACACGGGCATCCTCGACCACATTGATCAACGCGCGCTGCAGCATGTCGGTATGCTCGGCCTCCGGGTCGAGGCGGGAATGCGCCATATGTGCAGCGGCGTGCGCGGCGGCGGCACGGTAGACCTCAAGGCCGTGCACCACCTCTCCACCTTCCGGCGCATAGTCGTCGTACGCGTCCGGCAGGTGGATGAAATAATGTTCAATATAGGGCTGATAGCCTTCACGGCTCTCGTAATCACCCGAGGTGGGGCGCAGGAAAAAGTCGCGGCCCCACAATGCGCGCAAGTACATGATCAGGCGGCGCTGCACGTCGACGAACAACACGCCGCGCTGTTCCTTCTTCATCACCGCCAGGGCATCATCGCTCTCCAGGCCGAAGTACAGCGTCTGCGCGGCGAAATCGGTGCGATGCGCCGACGCCCCCCACATCGCCCAGCGCCGGAGGCCGCCCAGGGTAAGGTGGGCAAGCAGCACGTCGAGCCGCTCCAGCATTGGCCGGATTGCGCGCGGCGCCTGCGCCAGCAGGTTGTCGAGCAGGCCGAGATATCCCTTGAACAGCTCCAGTTCGCCCAGGCGCGCGGCCGCCGTCGGCGCTGTCGAAAACAGCAGGACAAGCACGCCGGCGCTGGTTTTGGAATACATCTTGATCGCTGTCGAGAGCAGTTCCGGCACGGCCTGTTCGCCGATTTCCTTGGCAACCTGGGGCGCAGCCTCGATGAACGAGACCACCAGGTCTGTGCCACGCCCGAGCGCCTTCAGGCCGGCAGCTCCGCGAATATAAGCTTCCAGTCCACGCGAACTGAATACCCGGGCGGCATCATGCCAGGTGGCTTCCAGCACCTCCCCGGCATGTTCGCCCAGCTCGTCGAGGACGTCCTGGTAATCGGCCAATTGGATCGACATAAGTGTGCTCCGGGAAAATCTGCTTAATCCGGCCAGACACGTTTTGCAGGCTGGATGTAATGCGCATCACTGCCGGCAGTCTTGGGCTTCGAAGCGGCCGTGGGCGTTTTTTTTGCATCGGGCTCAGGCTTGGAAACCAGGGCAACCTCGGGTTCAGTTGGCTCTGGCTTAGCCATGGGGCTCGTCTTGGTAGCAGGCGCCTTGCGCTGGTTTGCTGGTTTGATGCTGGCAGTCAACTTGTCTTCTAGTTTGCTCATGGTTTCAATACCTCTTCAATCACCTGATCGATTTCCCGCACCGCGTCGCGGCCACGGGCACCCATTTGATAGACGCTCACCCCTTCCACCGCCGCCGTCCGGAAAGCAGCCCGGCGACGCACTACACACTTAAGGGCTGGCACATCCAGTCTGGACAGCGCCTCGGACATGGCGCGCGAGAGGGCACTGGATGGCTCCGCCTGGTTGACCAGCAGCCAGGCCTTGAGACCGGGGTTGCTCTCCCGCGCCTGCCGCACCGCTTCTACCGTCTCCGCACAGGCCCACAAGTCAAGGGGCGATGGCAGCACCGGAATCAACACCGTGTCAACCTGATGCAATATCCGGAAGGTGATGGCCATATCCAGTGATGGCGGGCAATCCACTACCACCCGATGATGCATCCGGGCGGCGCGGGCCACCGTCTCATGCGGAGATTCGCCTCCGGCCAGCACCTCGGGCAAACCATCGCCGCTGGCCCATGCTGCCCAGTGACACAGTGCGCCCTGGGGGTCGACATCCACCAGCCCGACGCTGTCTAGCCGCGCCAGCCCGGCTGCCAGATTCAGTGCCAGCGTGGATTTTCCGCAGCCGCCCTTGAGGTTGGCCAAGGCAATGAGACGGCCAGCCATCGTCTTGTTCCTTCAGCCTGCCGGCTGAGCAGAAAGGCTTTCTGCGAGCGCATCCACCTGCACGGCGAAGGCATACTGGACAGGGCCAAGCTCACCGTCCTGCGGCGCAACGCTTACGTTGACGTGGGTTTTTCCAAAGTTCAGATCCGGAAAATAACCGCTAGTCTCTGAAAGCTGCGTCAGGAGATCGAGAAACATGCGCGTCTCGGCATAGGCGGAAAAATCGTAACGGCGCTGGATCAAAGCCGGTTTCTTCTGCACCTTCCAATCCTTGGGGGCTTGCTCAGACATTTGACTTCTCCTTCTCCGTCAACTCGTTCAACATGCGCTGGATCTCTTCGTAGTGGCCTTGTTCATCCGCCAGCAGCTCACCAAAGAGTTGGCTGGAAGCCGGGTCGCGTAGACGCTCGGCCAGGCGCATGGCTTCGTCATAGAGGTGCACGGCTTCCAGTTCCAGTTGCCCGTCCAGCACCAGCATCTCGCGCAGGCTCCGGCCCGGCCGCACCGCCTTGAGGCGGGTTGCATTGGGAGCCAGGCCCAGCGTCAACATGTGGCGGATGATCATGCCGGCATGCCCCAGTTCCTCATTGGCTTCCTTGCGGAAATAAACCGCTTTTTCGCCCCATCCCCACAACTCGCATAGATGAGCCTGAGTGAGGTATTGCTGCACCACGCTCATCTCGTGAGTCAGTGCATCCGTCAGAAAACCGGCCAGACGCGGATTCGCTAGCATCACACCCTCCTTTAGCTGCGCTTCGCGACCTCGCTGTCACGACCGCCGCCAGAGCCTTGAGGTGTTGCCGGCAGCACGTTCTCAACTTCAGAATGGACGCGGGCAATGATGTGTGCCGCAACCAGTCCGTCGCCCACGCGTTCACAAGCATCCGCCCCAGCGCGCACCGCAGCATTGACTGCGCCGGTCTCGCCGCGCACCATCACGGCCACATAACCGCCGCCAACGAATTCACGGCCCACCAGGCGCACTTCCGCTGCCTTGGTCATGGCGTCGGCGGCCTCGATAGCCGGCACCAAGCCACGTGTTTCAATCATTCCCAAGGCGATACCTGAGATAGCTGCCATTTTCATACTCCTTGCAATGTCATTTGTTGATTGGTGTCCAGCGCCACGCCGCGCACCACGGATCAAGCATCCGATTACTTGGACAGGATGCCTTCAACTTCAGAATGAACGCGGGCGATGATGTGCGCTGCGACCAGTCCGTCGCCTACACGCTCACAAGCATCTGCACCGGCGCGCACTGCTGCGTTCACCGCGCCGGTTTCACCGCGCACCATCACGGTGACATAACCGCCACCAACGAACTCACGTCCAACCAGACGAACTTCCGCCGCCTTGGTCATGGCATCGGCTGCTTCAATCGCAGGCACCAAACCACGCGTCTCGATCATGCCCAATGCAATTCCGGTAATTTCACTCATTTCTTTCTCCTTGCTTATCAAGATTCATGGCGCGACGAATAGCCGCCGTCACCGATTTATTACGCTTTAGGCTTCAACAGCCTTGGGCAGAATGTTTTCCACTTCAGAGTGCACGCGGGCAATAATGTGAGCAGCAACAAGCCCGTCACCCACACGCTCGCACGCATCGGAACCGGCGCGGACTGCTGCGTTCACAGCACCTGTCTCGCCGCGCACCATCACGGTGACATAACCGCCGCCAACGAACTCACGTCCAATCAGGCGTACTTCCGCCGCCTTGGTCATGGCATCAGCCGCTTCAATCGCCGGTACCAAACCACGGGTTTCGATCATGCCCAATGCAATTCCAGTTACACTTGCCATTTTTAGTACTCCTTGCTTAATTCAGTTGATAGGATGAATTTAAAACTTTCTTACTTTGCGGAACCGCCAGGCAGGATGCCTTCCACTTCGCTGTGGACACGCGCGATGATGTGCGCTGCCACCAGACCGTCGCCAACACGCTCGCAGGCATCGGCCCCGGCGCGAACCGCCGCATTCACCGCGCCGGTCTCGCCGCGCACCATCACGGTGACATAACCGCCACCGACGAATTCACGGCCTACCAGGCGAACTTCCGCCGCTTTGGTCATGGCATCGGCCGCTTCAATCGCCGGCACCAAGCCGCGGGTTTCAATCATGCCCAATGCAATTCCATGTACGTTTGCCATATTCAGAACTCCTTTTGAGTTAATAAACCTGCGTTAAAAATTGCCACTTGCTACTTTTCAGCCTGGGTGTCTTCTGCATCCCAGTGGTCGATAATGCCGGCGATGGTCAGGTCCGTAAGCACCTTGACATCCCCTGCGGCGTACCGGGCGGCAGAACCGCTCACGGTGAAGACCCACTTGCCCGGCGGCACACCCACCGGATCACAGGCCACGCTCAGTGCGCCCTTCGCATCCACGAGGACGCGCAAGGACATGTTCTTCAGCCCTGGCGCGCGCTGAGTTGCCACCAGATCAGATTCCACGCGCATGATTTCCATATCACTCTGACTTCCAGTGGTCGATGATGCCGACGATGGTCAGATCCGACGGAAATTCCTTGCTGCCGGCCGCCTCACGCGCCGCCGATGAACCGACGCAAATCACCCAGTCGCCTGGAATGCAGCCAATCGCATCGACCGCCACCTGGCGCGCCCCGCCCGCTTTCTCGCGCACCACCAGCAGGGGCCGGTGACCGAGATCGGCGATGCGGTTGGAAGACACCAGCGTCTTTTCCACTTGCATGATTTTCATTTATCCACCTCCTCGATGGGGCTGCCAATTGGCACATCCTGAACCGTGAGGTGGCAGACCAGCATCCCCTGTGCATGAAGTTGCGCATAACGCGACTCGATCGCATCGCGCACCCGCCGCGCCTTGTCCATGGAGCGTTCGCGCGAGCCTGGAACACTGGCGTCGTAGCGGTAACGGATGACGACCGGCACGGGAAGGCCATGCTTCACATTGAGGCCTTTGAATATCTTGACGCCCACGTCCATATCGGCCACGCCTTCTTCCAGGGTGTGCAGATGGGCGTAATAGGCCAGGTTGCGTATCTGCATTTCCTCGAAGCCGTCGCCGACGCTGATGTAGCGCTCGGCATGGCCGATGTCCGGATAGCGTCCGCCGTACAGATCGACCACATATTCGATCTGCGACAAGTTGTTGATCAGCAGGTTTGCAATCATGCGGCGCATGCCTTCGTGCGGCTCCCCCTGCCCTTGGCCCCAGACGCTGGCATGGCTCGCGCTACGGATCGCCTCATACACCGCAAGACGAGCCTCATCGGCGGAGAGGTTCAGGGTGTCGGCATAAAGCCGGGCATTGTCCACAAAGCGGTGGGCCGAAAGGTCGCCATTGGCATCCGGCACATGCACCTTGATTGAGTCGGTGTCCGTGTCCACGCCGATCAGCAGGATATCGGTGCTGGCGCCGCAGCAGAACGAGTTTTCAATCGCCTGGCGGAACTGCATCAGGCGTTCAAGGGCGGCGTCGATCGCCACGTGTTCGTTGCTGCCGTGAGCAGCGCAGCCCTCATGGCAGGGATCGGATGAACTGGTATGGTAGACCGCCACCTTGAGATAACGCGAATTCGCATCCGCCGTGGTCGGTACGCCCTCGCGGTAGCGGCGCAACTCAGTTGACACCCAGTGGCGCACATCGGTCTCCACATCGAACAGCGCACCGGCATAGGCCTTGCGCCGGGCCAGGGAAGTCAGCGGCAAACGCAGGATGTAGCGCATCAAGCCCTTGAGGCGTCCATCCGCGCAGGGGCTGATGTCTACTGCATGGAAGCCGCAATCGAGGAAGAAATTGCTGACATCCTGCACGGATTCCACTTGATCGCTCAAATCCTTGGCGAACTTGGTCGACAAGTCATTCTGCGCAACGAATGCACAATAAGCATACAGGGCCTTCAAATCGAGACCGGATACCCAGGCATCGTCAAGAATACCTTGCGGCAAACGATGGCCGAGACATTCCAGGGCCAGGGACTGTGCACGCTCGATGAAACCCGCGTCGTGCTGCATGCCGGCAATCGCCTTCAGGGTCGGCACGATGGCCTCGAAGCGCCCCTTGGCCGACTCCTCGCAGCACGCCAGGCGGGCATTCGCCCTCAGGTCAGCCAGCGGATGCCGGCTGCCTTGCACCGGCATCCGTGCGCAGGACTGAAGCCCCTGCTGCCCAGCCATCTGCATGGCCAAGCCGGTAGGTGCCGTGCTCGCGCCTGGACGGCGGCCATTGCCGGCCGAGCGGGCGCGCAGAGCATAAGCATTGCGTGTATTCATCGCTTCATGCTCCCTTAGCCACGCGCACCGCCGGAGACGGTCACCATCGCGCCCTTGCCGCCGTTACCGCTACTGCCGGTAACCTTGGCGGGAGGAGGCGCTTCAGGACGCTCGCGTTCCTTGTTGGCCCAGGCATTCTGAGCCCACTGAGTTTGCCGTCCCTCGCCACGCATGGTTGGGTTACGGCCTTGCGCCCAATGTCCCTCGGTACCGGTAACGCGGCCACTGCGTGCCCAGTCGTCGCCAGTGATGCGCATTCCGTCAGCACGGCCTTCGCCGGTAATGCGTGGAGCGACAGCCACTTCAGCCACCTGCGCTACTGCCGGCTGATAGATCGCCGCATCGTCGCGATAGCGGAACTCAGGCGTACCCGATACCAGGCCGGAACCCATGTTCACCGGGCCAGTGATACGCCCGGCAGCACCGTAGGCATTGCCTGTGATACGTTCGCGCTCGCCCTGCACGGAGCGTGCCGGCGAGACGATGCTGAAGTCTTCCGGACGCGGCGACTCGGGCAGCGCCATGCGCTGGGGATGAGGCATAGGCTGATCGGCAGACGCCAGATAGCGAGCCTGCCTTCTTGCCGCCATCGGCCGGGCGAATTCCATTGCCGCCTTGGGCTTGCTCCCGTCACATCCGCAACCACAGCCGCAGGCCCCGGCCATCTGTTCCTGACCGGCATACGGCGTGCCGCTGATCGGCAGGCTGCTGCCCGGCTCGTTGCCGGTCACTTTGCCGGAGCGTCCCAGCATCGTGCCGGACACGGGAAGCCCATGTCCACTCTGGCTGATACCCACCTTGA
This sequence comes from uncultured Sulfuricella sp., assembly GCA_964384915.1. Lineage (GTDB taxonomy): Bacteria > Pseudomonadota > Gammaproteobacteria > Burkholderiales > Sulfuricellaceae > Sulfurimicrobium. The sequence goes on from CAYLMA010000013.1 coordinate 68,062, forward strand.
CGGCGGCAGGCGCCGGGGTGCCTGAGCAGTACGCTTGGTACTGCTCCTGACCATAATACTCGGTCCCGGTGACGGGCTGGCACCCACCGTGCTCGTCACCGGTTAACTTTGGGCTGCGGTCAATCCGGCTTCCGGTCAGAGCGCGTCCAGCCAGGGTATGCATCACCCCGACCTTTTCCACGCCGCCGCCGCACAGGCTGGGCTGTCCATACTGCGAACCCGTCACGCGCTTGCAGGAGCCAGGCTCGTTGCCAGTCACCTTCTGGGTGCGATCCACCAGGTTGCCGGTAATGCGCTGGCCGCCCTGGCTCGAATCCTCGCCGACCTTGGCAGGCGCCGGCTCAGGCCGGCTCTGGCAGATTGACTGGAACTGTTCGTTGGACAAATACTCCGTTCCGGAAACAGCGCGGCAAGAGCCCGCTTCGTCTCCGGTGACCTTCACCGAACGGCCGACTTCAGTGCCGGATACCGGACGGCCGGCAAAGGTATGCGTGAGCGCAACCTTGCTCGGGCCGTTGATGGTCAGCCGCGCCACACCCGCGTCGGCATACTGCGAGCCGGTGATCGTGCGTGTCGCGCCAGCTTCCGTGCCGGTAGTGCGGCTGCTACGTGTCTCGTCAACGCCGCTGATGACGGTGCCACGGCGTTCGGTAATGCCGATGCTCACTTTTTCAGGGTGAGTCAGCAAACCCTTGCCCTGGCAAAATTCACCGAACTGCTCGCTGCCCAGGTATTCCGTACCCGTGACCGGACGGCAGCTGCCGGGTTCGTCACCGGTCACCTTGGCCGAGCGGCCCACTTCAGTGCCTGAAACCCACTGGCCACGGCTGGTCGCACTCATGCCGACCTTGGCGGCAGCAGGCGCGGGGCGCGTTTCGCAGAAGCTTTCGAATTGCTCGGCGCTGATGTATTCAGTACCGGTAATGGTGCGGCAGGTGCCTGGTTCGTTACCCGTCACCTTGGATGCACGCTCCACCCGGGTACCCGTTACGGACTGGCCGGACAGAGTAGTGGTAGCTTCAACCTTGGGCGGCGCGCCGGCATCTGGACGCCGACGCCCGCTCGGCCGGCTGACAGGGGCCTTGCCGCGCCCGTTCTGGCACAGCTCCGCACGGCGCTGGCGAGCCGCATCGCGGCCCTGGACCATCGCTGAACCGTTGCCATTGCGGCGCGCCGTAGCTGAAACACCGCTACCGGGCCTGCGGGGCATCGCGTTTTTGCCTTGCGTCGAGAGGGCCTGACGACGCATGCGGCACAAATCACGCACGCTTGTCTCCGCGCCGCTCAGGGTTTCGGATGGCTGTTGTTCTACGACAGCACAAATGCTGTCAAGTGTCGCCTCGGCCTCGGATGTATCCGAAGCGTGAGCAATGCTTTCAAGACTGGTTTTTTCAGTATTTACTGAAGATGCGTATGTGGACGCAGGTGCAACAGCAGCCACAGGCGCGGAAACTTTCGACGCGTTACTGGAGCCCACGCCATTCTTGCCACCTGACGCCAACATGGCGCGGCGGGCACGCGAGAAATCACGGCCACTGACTGCGCTGCCGGCAGAAACGGAACTGACTGTCGCGGCCGGAAGAACATTGACTGTTGCGGCCGGAGTGGTACTGGCTATCGCGGCCGGAGTCGGCTTGACGCGCGCTGCAACTGCGCCGTTCTTTTTCGGTATGGCACTGCCACCGTTTTGCGATATTGCGCGGCGCCTTGCCAGCGCAACTTCTTTGCCACTCATAGCCGGTGTTGCCCTGGACTCAGACATAACCGATCTCCCATATTCGAATAAGGGGTTTAAAAACCGCCGGCCATGGCCGGCGGCCGCACTACAGATGAATCAAAATCAACGACCGCGATGCACGACAAACGACATGCCCTGACTCTGGGCATAGTTGTCGTAGCCGATCAGGCGCACGTGGTTATTGGGATGCTCGCGGTGGCAAGCCTCGATCTCGGCCAGGATGCGATCGACCGACTGCTCGCCGAACATCGGCAGCTTCCACATGTACCAGTAGTAATTGAAAGCACGGTTCGGCTCGACATGCTCGATTGCCGGGTTCCAACCCTGGTTGACGATGTGGGTGATCTGAGCCCGGGTCCGCTCTGCGTTGAATTCAGGCAGATAGGAAAAAGTTTCGTACTTTGGTGTGGATTTAAAATCCTGCATTTCAGCCATGATGGTTTCCTTTTTTCAAAGCCGCCCTTCGCTCTTGCGAAGGGCGAAGTCGTGGAGAGGGTTAGCGGTTCTGCACGTCAAGTTTGTCAACCGTATCGAACTCGAACTTGATCTCTTTCCAGGTTTCCATGGCGATCTTCAGTTCTGGGCTGCTTTCGGCAGCCTTGGAGAGAATGGCTTTACCTTCCTTCTCCACTGCGACACCGCGATTACGCGCTTCGACACAGGCTTCCAGCGCAACACGGTTGGCCGCCGCACCGGCTGCGTTGCCCCATGGGTGACCCAGGGTGCCGCCGCCGAACTGCAGAACGGAGTCGTCGCCGAAGATACTGACCAGCGCCGGCATGTGCCATACGTGAATACCACCGGATGCAACCGGCATCACGCCCGGCATGGAGCCCCAGTCCTGATCGAAGAAAATGCCGCGTGAACGGTTCTCAGGAATGAACGACTCGCGCATCAGGTCGATCCAGCCCAGGGTCGCTTCGCGGTCACCTTCCAGCTTACCCACCACGGTACCGGAGTGCAGGTGGTCGCCGCCTGACAGGCGCAGGGCCTTGGTCAGGACGCGGAAGTGGATACCGTGGTGCGGGTTGCGGTCGAGCACAGCGTGCATGGCGCGGTGGATATGCAACAACACGCCGTTCTTGCGGCACCAGCGCGCCAGACCTGTGTTGGCAGTGAAACCGCCGGTCAGGAAGTCGTGCATGATGATCGGGGAACCGATTTCCTTGGCGAATTCGGCGCGCTCGTACATCTCTTCAGGTGACGGAGCAGTCACGTTGAGGTAGTGACCCTTGCGCTCGCCGGTTTCATTCTGGGCTGTTTCGATTGCATCCTGAACGAACAGGAAGCGGTCACGCCAGCGCATGAACGGCTGGGAGTTGACGTTCTCGTCGTCCTTGGTGAAATCGAGACCGCCGCGCAGGCACTCGTATACCGCACGTCCGTAGTTCTTGGCGGACAGACCCAGCTTGGGCTTGATGGTGCAACCCAGCATCGGACGGCCATACTTGTTCATCTTGTCGCGCTCGACCTGGATGCCATGGGGCGGCCCGTTACAGGTCTTGACGTAAGCAAGCGGGAAGCGCACGTCTTCCAGGCGCAGTGCGCGCACGGCCTTGAAGCCGAACACGTTGCCCACCAGAGAGGTGAACACGTTCACCACCGAACCTTCTTCGAACAGGTCGATCGGGTAAGCAATGAATGCATAAAAACAAGTGTCGTCGCCAGGTACGTCTTCGATAGAATAAGCACGGCCCTTGTAGTAATCCATATCGGTCAAGAGATCGGTCCAGACCGTAGTCCAGGTACCAGTCGAAGACTCAGCGGCCACAGCAGCGGCTGCCTCCTCGCGGTCCACACCCGGCTGCGGCGTGATCTTGAAGCAAGCGAGGATGTCAGAATCCAGAGGAACGTAATCCGGTGCCCAGTAGGTATGCCGGTAATCCTTGACACCCGCTTGGTAGGTTTTTGCCATAATTCAACTCCTTAATGATAGAGTGACAGTCATGAAGGTTGGCGTGCAGGTCAGGCCCGCCTCCCATGCATACGCAACCATCGGTGCATTGCATGAATCGGACTTTAGCAAAGATTTTCAATAAACAAAACTTAATGTTACATATTCATAGCATAGTTAAAAGTAAATGATTCACCACTGGACCCTACAGCAGCTACGCCTCTTCGAAGCAGTAGCACGGCAACGCAGCTACACCCGCGCAGCGGAGGAACTTCACCTTTCCCAACCGGCCGTCCATATCCAGGTCAAGCGCCTGGAAGAAAACATGGACCAGCCGCTGATTGAGCAAGCCGGCAAGAAACTCCTGCTCACCCGTGCCGGCGACGAGGTCTACACCGCCGCTCTGGATGTATTAACCCGGCTCAATACCCTTTCCGCCACACTGGTGGACATGAAGGGAAAGGTGGCCGGACCGCTCAAGGTGGGGACGGTCAGTTCGGCCAAATTTTTCATGCCGCATCTTCTGGGACGCTTCCTGCGGGAGCACCCGGACGTTCAGCCACAACTCACCGTCACCAATCGCGCACGCGTCACCGAACGGCTTCTGTCCAACCAGGACGATTTCGTGGTCATGGGCCAAATGCCCGACAATGTTGACCTGGTGGTGCGTCCGTTCATGGAAAACATCCTGGTCATGGCCGCCCATCCGGACCACCCCTTCGTGGGGGAAAAAAACATTCAACTCGAGCGCTTCGCCAATGAACGGTTCTTGTTGCGCGAACCCGGATCGGGCACGCGCAGCTTCACCGAGCGGCTGTTTTCGGCGAAAAAAATCAAGGTGCAGACCTACATGGAACTGGGCTCCGGCGAAGCCATCAAGCAGGCCATCATGGCTGACCTGGGAATATCCATCCTGTCGCTGGGAAGCCTGGATCTGGAACTGGAAACCAAACGCATCGCCATTCTTGACGTCGAAGGGCTCCCCCTGCACAAGATGTGGCACGCAGTGCACCTGGGCGGCAAAAAGCTGGGCCTGACCGCAAGCGTTTTCCTGGAATTCATTATCAAGGAAGGCGGCTTCCCGCTCGCGGTAGAGACTTCATAAACCACCGGAAGACCATTGCGGCCATCCGGAACAAACAAATATGGCCACCCGTGCGAATCATTTTCCATCTCTGTCGCAACGGCGAACAGATCACCGGACCAACCCTCCTTTGCGGTTAACTGCTTTTTTAGCAACTGTCTTTCATTTCAAGAAAAGGATTATTCAGTAGCGCGCAAATAAAAATGGAGTCCTCGCAGGGACTCCATTTTTAACCAACTTCAAGTCTTCAGCAAACCAGCCAGGGCTTACTGCCGGCGCATCCTGACCAGGCCCAGCAGACCGGCGCCAAACAGAAGCAGCGTGGCCGGCTCAGGCACGCCAGGGGGAGGCGTGGTGGTAGTGGAACCCGCCAGCATTTTCACCTTAACGTACTCCGGAGTAGCCGTGGATGAACAGGCGGCAGGCCCGCCAGTCACCGCGTCAATGCAGGTAGCACCAAAAACGCTGTTGTAGGCGGCTACTATCCAGTAACTGGACGACACGCCAGTGGAAAGATTGATCGTCTGGTTTGCCAGCTTTGCCACATTGGCATAGTTGCCGATAACTGACCAACCATCCCCCACCAGAGAGCTATATTTGTTTCCAAGCAATGTAGGGCTGCCTGCACCTGTCCAAGCCAAAACGCTAATATCGGAATCATAAGAAGAAGTGGCCGATGGGTAGCCAATCGCCACTTTGCTGAGATTGGTGGCGCTGCCGAATTTAAACTCAATACTGTCATAATTCGATATATTGTCCATGGCGTGGTTAGGCGCCGAAACTCCAATTCCTTCACGCTGGTTCGATACGCCCAGCCCCCCTGTGTAATACCCCAGGTAAGCACTGTTTAGCTGGCTGTTGGATGCAGTAGCCGCCGCGGTGGATGTGCCGGAAGTAGTGTCGGACCAAGCGCTGGCAGTTACGTTATTCGCGGGTGCTGGAGACGGAGTTCCGGTTCCGGCGTAAGTCCGTGTATTTCCATAGGTGCCGGCGCCAGTTTGGATTCCGCTCGAGGCAAGATCCCACGAATATGAATAGGTAGTCGCGGCCTGAACCGGCAAAGCCAACACAAGCCCGGCCAAAGCAAGAACTGCCGTAATAAGTGTATTTGGTTTCATGGTGCTCTCCTTCTGGCCTAACTTTATGTGAAACTTTCTTCAGACCTCAACCGAAACACAGCAAGTTTCATACCATTTCAATTCGATTCATTTGCATTCATATAGTTACAAACATTTCCAGCTAAAGCAGCAATAATCTCAGGGCACTGGTGTAAGGAATTTCGACAGCCGCAAAAACGATTATCGAATCGCCGGGGACAAAAGGCGCTGATGAAGTTTTCTGGCATCCTCGATGCCTGGAAAGCTGGCGCTGCCTGTAAGCGCCTGATCCAATTCTTGCCTCGCCTCGGCGGGGCGCCCCAGCCGTTCCAGCGCGGCAGCGAGGTGATAGCGGACCTCGGCATTGGACGAATTGCGTAACTTGGCTTCACGCAGATAACGCAGCCCCTTCTCGGCTTGGCCCTGACTTACCAGCACCCAGCCCAGCGTGTCCGCAACCGCGGCATCCGAAGGGGCGAGGCGATAAGCCCTTTCCGCATAGTCCAGCGCCGCAGCTTCTCCTTGCTGCAATAAAATACCGGCAAGGTTGTTAAGAATCCCGACAGTTTCTCCGCGGCGCTTCAATATGGATTCATACACCGCGCGCGCGGCCACAAGATTGCCGCTACGCAAATGGCCTTCAGCAAACGCCAACCTGGCCGCATCGTCGTTCGGGTGCACCTCGAGCCAGCCGGTCATGATCTCGCTCGCGCGGGCTTGGTGGCCAGCCAGAATACCGGCCTGATACAGCCGGATTGCCGCGTCGGTTCCGGGCTCCTTGTCCAGCGCCGTACGGAAGTGGGTCATTGCCTCATCGAGCCGCCCGTGGGCCACGGCAACATTGCCCAATAAACGGTAACCCTCAGCATGTTTCGGGTAACGCTTCACAATCTGACGGGCTCGCGCCTCGGCCTCGGACAGCTTGCCCGCTTTGATCTCAAGTTCGGTGCGCAACGCCAAGGCTGGCAGGTATTCGGGATTGCCGGAGAGGGCTTTGTCCAGATTGTATTGGGCGGCATTCTGATCGCCTGCGCCAAGCTGCAGTTGGGCGATACGGTGCTGCCACGCACTGTCAAACCCAGCTATCGGAGTCATGCGTTTGAAAATCACCCGCGCCAGCCCAGGATTTCCCACGGCCAAGTAGGCGCGCCCCTCAATAGCGAGAACCTCCAAGTCCGCGCTGTTCGCGCTTTCAAGATCCTTGGCAAGGGTCAACGCTTTCTCAGCCTCGCCTTGGCGCAGGTAAATTTCCGCCAGATGCAAGCCCGCGCTTGTATTCTTCGGTTCCAATGCGTGAATTTTTTGCAGCAGCAGGATCGCCGCATCCAGTCGGCCAAGATTTTCTTCCACTTTGGCAAGTTCTGACATTGCCTGCGCGTTGTTGGGTTGTTCCTTGAGGATCAGGTCAAGTCTTTCTCGCGCCGCATCAAACTTGCCTTCCAACAGATCCAGCTTGGCCAGATTGAGCCGGGCCGGAATGAAACGAAGGTCCGCAGTCACGGCTTTATCGTAAGCTGCGCGCCCCCCAGCCCGGTCATTGGCGGCAACACGGGCCACGCCGAGGAGATTAAGCGCCAGGGGGCTATCGGGTTCCAGCCGCGTCATTGCCTCCGCGACTTGGACGGCTTGGCGCGGCTGTCCGCGTTTGATATGCAGTACGGCAAGCGCAGCCCCTACCTGGAGTTGTCCAGGGTCCTTCAGGAAAGCCTTGGTCAGATGCTCCAAGCCCTGGTTTACTTGCCCGCCGCCCAGCAGGCTGAAGCCAAGTGAGCTTTCAAACTGCGGCGCGCCACCTGTAACCTGCGCGGCGCGTTCAAGCAGCGCGCTGGCCTTGCGAAAATCCTTCTGCGCCACATAGGCGCTAGCCAGCAATGAAAGCGCATTTGCGTCATCGGGGGTAGCGCTCACAACAGGCGCCAGCACTTCAATAGCCGCATTAGCATTGCCTTCCTTGAGCCGCAACGTGCCCAGCAACTTGCGTGCGGCAATGTGCCCGGGGGCCAGCACCAACAACCGCTTCAGATAGCTGGCGGCCTGTTCCATATGGCCCAGGCTGAAGTGGGCCAGGCCGCCCAGCAGAAGCAGCTGAGAAGACTGGTCCAAGACCTCTGGGGATATTGGGTCAAGCACTTTGGCGAGGTCATGCAAAGCTTTTTTGGCAGCCGCACTGTCATGCCGCCTATCGGATAATAGCGCCCCCAGATAAAGGCCCCGCGGATCCTCGGGAAATTCGCGCTGCAGGTACTGCAAATCCACTTCCGCTTTCTTGTCCTGTGCCATATCCATCAACAGCGAAACACGAGCCAGGCGTGCTGTGAGATATTTCGGGTCGAGGGCCAGCGCCTTATCGTAATCGGAGAGCGCGGCTTTGAAATTGTTTTCACTATGCGAAATCTGGGCGCGGAAATTCCAGTAGGGAGCGCTTTTCGGATCGAGGCTGATGGCCTTGTCGATCTGGCTCCGGGCAACTTGCGGCTTGCCTTCGCGAAATGACAAATTCGCGTCGATCAGGATCAGGTGAGGCGGCCTGGTGCCAGTGATGGCATAAGCCTGTTCAAGGGTCTGCCTCGCGGCTTTAAGGTCGCCGAGTTCCATTTGCGCATTGGCCCGGATGGACAAGACACCCTGAAGGACAATCGGCGTCAGGCCATCCAGGGCAACAGCATCCAGCAAGCGGCGGTATTTTCCCTGATAGGCGTAGGCTTGGGCGCGTGCAATCGCGATCTCGGCGCGGTCAACGCCTAATGCCAGGGATTTATCGAATTCCACCTCGGCGCTGTTGGGCTGGCCTTTTTCGAGGAAGGAGCGGCCCAGCAAAACGTGTGCCGCCAGCATGTTTGGGTCCTGCTGCAGAGCATTCTTTAGTTGAATAATGGCGCCAGCAAAGTCTTTCTTTTCATAACGCACCAACGCATTTTCATAGTACTTGGATGCCTGCTCATTCTTGGATGCCGCACTGATGCTGCCAGAAAAGCCAATGAGCAAAGCAAAGAGCGCCATAACGCCAAAATGGAACACTCGATTCGTTTTCGCAATCTGGGCAATGTGGCTTCGCATGGCTGGCCTGTTTATAACAAGGTAATGAATTTTCGATTAATCGGAAGCTGATGCGACATGATGGTTGCATGGATTTGGTGCTTGGACACATTGACCCATGAATGCCGTATGCTAACTCGCCGAATTTCAATCGGCAACAAGCTCTGCCAAGCAAGGGATGTGAATTGTATTTCCCATTGTACGCTGCAAACCACCAACTTTAGCCGGTGTATTTAAGGCCTTAAACAGGGGCTCACAGTCCAATGTGAGGCTCCTTAATATTCGTGGTTAAACGCATCGCTTTTCAGGAGAACACCACAGATCGAAAAGTATTTTCTCCCGCCCAGATCCGTCACACCCACAAGCTCAGTGGCGGGTCGGCGATGACCGCGCGCAGGATGTCGCCACGCGATATGAAGCCCACCATTTCCCCTCTTTCGTTCACCACCGGCACGCCGGTGAAGCCGGTATCCAGCAGCACGCGGGCGACGCGGCGGATATCGGCCACGGGGTCGGCGCTCACCACGGGGGTGGCCATCACCTCGGCCACGGTACAGGCCAGGACGTCGCGCACCGCGCCGCCTTCCACGTTGAGCACGGTGAGCAGGTCGCGCTCGGAAACGATGCCCACCAGGCGATGCGCCCGATCAAGCACCGGGGCCTGCCGTATGCGTCCTGCCACGAGGATGCTCCAGGCCTCCTCGATCTGCGCCTCCGCCCGCACCGCGGTCACCTCCCGGTTCATGATCTGGTAGGCATGATAAAGCGGGCCGCGTTCGGTCTCCCGTTGCCGCATCTTCAGATAGGCACGGGCGGCGGCTTCATAATTTGCGCCGTCCTGATCCGTGCGCCGGGCGGCCTGGGGTATGGCGGCGCCCGGTTCCTCGCCCTCGCGGGCGAGGCCGCGCGCGTGGCGGGCGCGGATCACCCCCGGCACCTGGATCAGCTGCTCCAGGGAACCGTGGAAAGTCTGCCCAGTGACGCCATGGATGGAGAACATTTTGCGTACCCTTTCCCGTTCAACCCGGCAGCGCACCGGTTTTCAATTGTGGTCCGGGAGCCGCCATCGGCTCCCCCCGTCTGAATTACGAGCCATCTTCTGTCTCATCATCCAGGTGCGCCGCCCATTCGCGCCACACTGCCCAGACCACCGCCAGCACGATGGGGCCGGCAAACAGCCCGACCAGACCGAAGGCGAGGATGCCGCCAAGCACGCCGAACAGCACCAGGAGGAAGGGAACGGCGCTGACGCTACTGATGAAAAGGGGGCGCAAAACGTTGTCGATCTGGCTCACCACCGCCGCGCCCCAGATCCACACTCCGATGGCTGCCCCGACCTCGCCCTGGAACAATAGCCAGGCGCCCGCCCCTCCCCAGGCCAGCGGCGTGCCGAAGGGGACCAGGGCGAACAGGGCGGTGAGCACCCCGAGCGTGACCGGCGATCCCAGCCCCGCTGCCCAGTATCCCAGCCCTGCAAAGATTCCCTGCACCAGGGCGGTGAGCAGGACCCCGTAGACCACGGCACGGGTGGTGGCGGCAGCCGCCGCAAAGTAGCCATGCGCGCGCGCACCGAGGAAGCGTGCCATGACATGGCGCAGCTCAAGCACGATGCGCGCGCCATCCCGGTAGAAAAAAAACAGGATCAGCAGCACCAGCACCAGTTTGGCCAGGTTCTTGCCAACCCCGCCGGCAAAGGCCGCCGCCTCGCCGGCATGGGCCGCCAGCCAGGCCTTGCCTGCAACAATCATGCCTTCCGGATCGGCCAGCAGTTGCGCCCGCTGCTGTGCCAGCCAATCACCCAGCCAGGGCAGGCCGTGCAACCAGTCGGGCAGCGGCGGCGGGGCGGCCGCGAAGGACTGCAAGGCCGGGTAGATGCCGCCCACTTCCTGTTGCGCCAGCCAAGCCAGCCACAACAGCGGCGCAAACAGGGCAAGCCCTGCCAGCAGGGTCGTCAGGCTGGCGGCCAGGGCATCGCGTCCGCCGCACTTGGCCCGGATTCGCTCGGCCACCGGCCAGGAGGCGTAGGCCAGCACCCCCGCCCAGGCCAGCGGCACGAAAAACGGCACCATCACCAGAAAAGCGAGCAGCGCGAGGCCGGTCAGGGCCAGCCAGGGTGCAACACGGCGGCTGATGGGCGAGGCTGCGGGCATCCGGGTCATTCTCCTGTATCAACGGTCAGTGTCAGTTTCATCCCCGGTAAATCAATACGCCTGCCACCACCAGGGCCACGGTCGCCCAGCCCAGGCGGTCGATGTAGCGGTGCAGCGCCGCCTCCATGCGCGGCCCGCCCCAGGCCATCAGCCCGGCAACCAGAAAGAAGCGCGCGCCGCGCCCGATCAGCGAGGCCAGGGTGAAAGGCAGCAAGGCCATCGACAGGGCGCCGGCGGCGATGGTGAAGACCTTGTAGGGAATGGGCGAGAAACCGGCGACGAAGATCGCCCAGAAGCCCCACTCTCCGAACCACTCCACCGCCACCTGATAGCTTGCCCAGTATTTGGTTTCGCGCAGCCAGGGCTCGATGGCGTCAAAGGCGAAATAGCCGATGGCATAGCCGAACAGGCCGCCGGCCACCGACGCCAGCGTGGTCAAGAGAGCCAGGCGCCAGGCCCGGGCTGGATTGGCGAGGCTCATGGGCGCGAGCATCACATCCGGCGGCACCGGGAAGAAGGACGATTCCACGAAACTCAGCGCCCCCAGGTACCAGGGCGCATGCCGATGCCGCGACCAGGCCATCGCGCGCCGGTAGAGAGGGGAAAATAAGCGCATGGCCGTTACGCTCCGCGCACCATGGTCATGAAGCGGCCCACGTCCAGCGTCTCGGCCTGCTTCCGGATCTGGGGCAGACATTGCGCCAGCATCTGCTTGGTCGGCTCCAGCAGGTTCTGGAAGGTGTCGCGCAGCAGCGCCGTGCTCATCACCCGCCCGCCGGCGTAATACCGCTTGGCAACCTGCCGCAGGGCGTAGGAAAAAGCCATGCCGGCAAGGATGGATTTCTGCAGTTCAGGGTACATGGTCGGACTCCGGAATTATTCGGCGAGTTTCAGCCCGGCGGGCAGGCGGATCGTTCTCGCCAGGTAGTACAGCACCGCCATCAGGATCAACATCGATGGCAGTGCGATCAAGAAAAATAGCGCGAACCTTCATATCCATGAATTCCGTTCCCAGGCGAAATGAGTCATGGCCAGACTCGGGCCGTCAGCCGCCATGTTTCCACGGCCAGAACCACAGCCCAAAGCAGGATCGCGATACCTACCGCTGCCGCGGCGATGTCCTTGATGATTTTAATCTTTTCGTTATGGCGTTGTTCGACGAAATCGCACAAGGCCTCGATGGCACTATTGAGCAGTTCCGCCACGAGCACCAGTCCCGTGACCAGCATGACCAGCATGAAATCCACCCACTCCCGCAGCCCGAAGGCGATCGCCAGCACGACGAAGGACAACACCAGCTTGTAGGCGACGCTGAAATCGTAGAACACCGCATAGCGCAAGCCGGAGAGCACAGTGCGTATCTTGTGCAGCGGGTGGTAGCCGGGCTCGCCGGTGCCGAGAAATTTGTTCCTCACGAGGCGCACCGGGGGAAAAGAGCGCAGCGTGCAGCCAGCGCGCAGAGCATGCCCAGCGCGACGCCGATGATGACGTCGCTTGGCCAGTGTACCTGAAGGTAGAGCCTGGAAAACGCCACGGCCGCCACAAGGGCGAGCAGCAACGGTGCGTAAAAGGCACGCTTCGATCGCGGCAGAAGAAACCAGGCCGCCAGAGCAAACGCCGTGACCTGGGCGGCATGCGCGCTGGGAAAGGAAGCATCTGCCGGCAACACGGCCAAGGGCTCGAAAATGCCCGGCCGGGGCTGATCGAAAAAGGCCTTCAGGGCGAAAGCCATGAGGCTCGCACTGACCAGGGCTGCGGGGAGATATAGCGCTCGGCGCGGGGCAATGGGGCCTCGCTCACCGCGCCAGATGGCGATGGCTGCCACAAGGCTCAGAGGCGCCAGAAGCCAGATCGAGCCGAACCAGGTCACAGCGGCAAAAAAGCTATCGAGATACGGGTTGCGCCAACTGTGGAACATCGCCAGGATGCCGGCATCCCATCGGATCACGGGCTCGAAGCTCATTCAGGGCCCTCGCCATCAGACGCCTTCGGGCGCATCGGCAGATCCATGAGCCCGGCCGGCTCGGGGAAGACGATGGTGCTGCTCATGTCTCCGCCTTCCTCGTGATGGGCGGAACAGCCCCCGCCGCCTGCAACGCGCGGCGGGTCGCGGCGAATACATCGTCCTCTTCGATGAACACCCGGTCGCTGCCGCAGATTTCGACCGTGCCTGTTTTCACCAGCTGGGCATGGAGTGGCGGGCTGACCTCGGCCAGCATGAGGGTCGCGCCGCCACGCTGGAGCACGCGCGCGTATTGCTCGATCACCGTCACCAGGGTGCTGCCCGCGCGCTGCACGCCGCGCAGGCGCAGGATGGCGCAGGCCCCCGGCGCCGCGGCGGGCAATTTCTTCTCCAGCGTGGCGGCGGCGGCGAAATACAGGCTGCCATACGCCGCCAGCACCACGGTCTGCCCAGGTTGCAGGCGCATTGGCGCCGGGTGCTCGGCGAATGAGCCGTTGGGAAGCGGCGCCATGCCGACCATGCGCACGTCCACCGAAGAGGCGTACAGATAATGCAGCATCGACAGCGCAACCCCCAGGAACACCGCTTCCTGCACCGGCAGCAGCAGCGTGGCGACGAAGGTGGACAGCATGATGGCGCGCGGCTCCCAGCCGGAATGCCAGACATCATTGATGCGCTCCGGCTTGATCGCCTCGATCCCGGCCATGACCAGCAAGGCGGCAATCGCGGGCATGGCGAGATAGCCGACCCCGTCCGCCAGCAGCAACACCGCCAGGATGATGAAGCCGCCGGAAAAGATACCGGCCCAGCGCGAACGCGCGCCGGCCTTCATGCTGACAGCGGTTTCCGACATCGCCCCGCCGATCGGCATGCCCTGAAACAGGCCGGACGCGATATTGGCCGCGCCCTTGGCGGAAAAATCACGCGAGATATCGGGATAGCCGCCGTCGGGATTGGGTATGGTCTTGCTCACGCCCGCCCCCTGCACCAGGCCGATGATCGCCAGCGCGGCGGCAGCCGGAAACACCGCCGCCACCAGGCTCCACTGCGGCAGCGCCAGCGCGGGAAAACCACTTGGGATCAGGGCGGTGTCGTTCAGCGTGGCCACGCTGTCGAGGCCGGCCAGCCCCACGACGAGCGTGGCCACGACCAGGGCGATGGCCATCGCCAACTGCGCCACGCGGGTGCGGTTGAGCAGCACGATCAGCGCCAGCGTCCCCAGCCCGACGGCGCTGCTCCAGGGATCGGAGTGGTGCAGGTGGGCGATCCAATCGAGCGTGCGCATGACGGCGTTGCCGCCTTCGGCATGATAGCCGTTCAGTTCCCCGAGCTGGCTCATGATGATACGCACCGCGATGCCGGTCATGAAACCGATCAGCACGGCATTCGCCACGAAGCGCACCAGGCCGCCCAGGCGCAGCAAGCCAAGAAAAAGTTGGATGAGGCCGACCAGCACCACCAGCACGATCAGCGCCTGCACCTTGGCCTCGCCGCTGAATTCGCCCAGCGCGCTGCCGGTGGCCACCGCCAGCGCGCCCGTGTTGGCCACGTACATGAAGTGCGAACTCGCCAGCATGGCCGCGATCGGCGTGCCGATCATGAGCGCGTAGAGGCCGTGAATCGGGTTGAGCCCAGCCAGTATGGCCGAGGCGATGCCGTCTGGAATCGCGACCAGCGCCGTGGTCAGCCCTGCCGACAGGTCGGCCTTGAGCGTTTTGGGGGACAAGCGCCGCAGGCGGCTTGGCATCGTTCGCTCAGGCGCCGCGCACCATGGACAGCACCTTCCCCATGTCGAGCGTCTCGGCCTGCTGGCGGATCTGCGGCAGGTATTGCGCCTGCATCTGCTTGGCCGGCTCCAGCAGGTTCTGGAAAGTGTCGCGCAGCACTGCCGTGCTCATCACCCGCCCGCCGGCATAATAGCGCTTGGCGGCCTGCCCCAGGGCGTAGGTGGTGGCGAAGGAAAAGGCCATGCCGGTGGCGGCGCTGCCGGCCTTGCCGAAGGTCTTGCCCGCGGCCTTGCCGAGCAGCCCGCCCAGCAGTTTGCGCCCGAACTGTTCGAGATACTGCGAGGTCAGGCCGACCCCGGCGGCGGCAATGAATTCCTTGATGTGCCCCTGGTCGAGCTCGACCCCGTGGGCCTGGCCGATGCCATAGACCATCTTGATCTGCAGCGGGATGATGGCCATCGATGCCCAGGATTGCGGCAGCAGTTCCAGCGCGCCGTTGAGCAGGGCGTAATTGAGTATGGACTTGTCCAGCTCGGCCTCCGCCACCCTGGGCTGCGCCGCCACCACCGGGCCGGGCGGGACGGCGGTGACGGCGGCCTCGCTCAGTTCGGCGATGGTGTCGGCCTCGCCCTCGACGATCTCGGTCTGGACGGTATCGAGCTTGAGCAGGGCTTTCAGCTCGTTCAGGAAGCGCTGTTCCGCCTCGCTCTGGCGGCCGTCGGCATTGCATACGCACACCGCCATTTCATACGCCAGCTGGCGCTCGCCTGCGTCATGCAGCGCAGCGGCTGCGGCGGCCAGGCTGAGCCGCTTGAGCAGCACGTCCTGGTAGATGCGGGCAAGATCAGGCGTGGCCCCATCCGTGCCGAGGGATTCGGCGATGCGGCGGATTTCATCGCGCTCGCGCTCGTGCTTGTCACCGTCGGCAAAGGCGGCGTAGAGGGCGATGGCGAGAATGGCGCGCTGCGTATCTTGGTTCATCTTGGTATCTCCTTATGGCTTGTCAGGTCAGTGGCGTGCGACGGGATTGCCTTCGCCGATCCAGCGGGTGATGCCGTCGCGCACGTTGTAAATCTTGCTATAGCCCATCTGCGCAAGTTCCCGCGCCAGGGAGTCGGTGCGGTTGCCGGTGCGGCAAATCAGGACGGCCGGCTGGTCCTTGCCCACCTCGGAAGTGAAGCGCGAGAGGAATTCCGGATTCATCCGGCCCGCTGCGTCAACAAAGGTCAGCTTGCGGCTGCCTTCCACCACGCCGGTCTGGCTCCATTCCTCCGCCCTGCGGACGTCGTACAGGGGCACGCCTTGGGCAATCAGCTCCTTCAACTTGCCGTTATCGACGTTGGTGTAGGGCGGTTCGGCGCAGGCACTGAGTGAGAGCGCAAAAAGAACGAGGGCGAAAAGGCGGGTGATCATGGCGTCATTCCATTCAAATTTGAGGTTTCAGTGTGCAGCCTTGTTGCGCGTGGCGATCAGGCTGGCGATCACGCTAGACCCGATCAGCACGGCGACGATGGCCAGCGAGGCCGCCACCGGCACGTGGTACCAGGGCGCGATCAGCATCTTGGCGCCGATGAAGGTGAGCACCATGGCCAGGCCGTATTTCAGCAGGTGGAAGCGGTCCGCCACGTCGGCGAGCAGGAAATACAGCGCCCGCAAACCCATGATGGCGAAGATGTTGGAGGTGAAGACGATGAAGGGGTCGGTGGTGATGGCGAAAATGGCCGGGATGGAATCCACCGCGAACACCAGGTCGGAAGCCTCGATCAGGATCAGCACCAGGAACAGCGGCGTGAAGTAGCGCACGCCGTCCTTCATCACGCTGAATTTCTCGCCGTGATGGTCCTCGGAGATGCGCAGGTGGCGCCGTGCGAATTTCAGCACCGGGTTCTGGTTCAGGTCGGGTGTCTTCTCCGCCATGACCAGCATGCGTATGCCGGTGACGATCAGGAAGAAACCGAAGATATAAAGCACCCAGTTGAACTCCCGCACCACCCAGGCGCCGGCCAGGATCATGACGGCGCGTAGGACGATGGCGCCCAGCACGCCGTAGATCAGCACGCGGCGCTGGTATTCGGGGGCGACGTGGAAGGACGAGAAGATCAGCAGGAAGATGAACACATTGTCCACCGACAGCGACTTCTCGATCAGATAGCCGGTGAGGAATTCCAGCGCCTTCTGGTCGGCGATCTCCTGCCCGGCCGTGCCGCTCAAGTGCCACCATAGGCCGGCATTGAACAGCAGCGCCAGGCTCACCCACACCAGCGACCAGGCGGCCGCCTCCTTGACGCTCACCTTGTGCGCCTGCCGGCCGCCGAACACGAACAGGTCCAGCACCAGCATGACCAGCACGAAAGCGATGAAGGCCCCCCACATCCAGGGTTCGCCGATGGAGATCGCGTTATTCATTTACATAATCCAATTCAATGAGTGTTTTCCGTGACAGTTTTTCCGCATCAGGTCATGCCTCGGGCTTGCACAGGTGAAGAAACTCCGCCACCTCCGTGACCCACAACACGCCATCCCCGGTCTGGCCGGTATGGGCGTTGTGGTGAATGATGCGCAGGATATCCGAAACCAGCTCGTCGGGTGCGACGATTTCAATGCGCACTTTCTTCGTGAATTCGGTCAACTCCCCCTTCAGCGTGTCATGCCGCTCCACCCCCGCGTGGGCGCTGCTCCCTTCCACAGGGCAGACGCTCATGCCGGGAAAGCCGGGCAGAGTGCGGAAGGCGTCGCGGATTTTGTGCAGGCGTGCGGGCCGTACGATGGCTTTAATTTCTTTCATGGGTGTTCTCCATTGGATAAAAGGCCGCGTAGCAGCACTTCGACCCCCTCGCCCGCAGGCGGGAGAGGGTAAGGGGTGAGGGAAACGATCATGGCATGATCCGTCATGATCGTTAAGCCTCTACAGGCTTTTCTTCAAACCATTTATACAGCGTCGGCAACACCACCAGCGTGAGCAGGGTGGAGGTGATCAGCCCGCCGATCACCACGATCGCCAATGGCCGCTGCACCTCGGACCCCGGCCCGCTGGCGAAGAGCATGGGGATCAGGCCCAGCATCGCCACCGTGGCGGTCATCAGCACCGGGCGGAAGCGCTGCTTGCAGCCCTGTATCACGGCCTCGGCCTGGCCCATGCCTTCGTCGCGCAGGCTGCGGATATAGGATACCAGCACCACGCCGTTCAGGACCGCGATCCCCCACAGGGCGATGAAGCCCACCGAGGCCGGCACCGACAGGTATTCGCCGGTGACGAACAGGGCCACCACGCCGCCGATCGAGGCAAACGGCAATACCAGGATGATCAGCGAGGCATAGCGCAGCGAACCGAACAGCAGGAACAGCAGGAAGAAGATCGCCGCGATGGTCACCGGTACGATAATCTTCAGGTGGCCCATGGCGCGTTCCATGTTCTGGAACTGGCCGCCCCACTCCAGGTAATAGCCTTCCGGCAGCTTGATCTTGCTGTCCACCGCCTGTTGCAGTTCGGCCACGAAACCGCCGAGGTCGCGGTCCTTCACGTTCACCCCCACCACGATGCGGCGCTTGGCCTTTTCGCGGCTGATCTGGGCCGGCCCGTCCACGACGCGGAT